>VGMY01000001.1 GCA_016866255.1 Bacteroidota bacterium
TTAAAAATCCCGAAACATTAGAAAGAGAGGTGATTGGATTACGATCTGCCATGAAAGCGTTTGGAATAACTAATTCATGGATTATCACCTACGATGAAACAAAAGAACTTGAAGTCCAAGAAGGTATTATAAACGTTGTTCCTGCTTGGCAGTGGTTATTGGCTATTTAAAAATTTGTAGATGATTAAAATGTTAAGCTTACTTTGGTGTTTAGTTTGGGGCATGTTGTTGCACGCCCAAACCCTCACCGCGACCTTTCCTTCCATGGCGGGAGAACTTGTGCGTTTTGGAACCTTTCAAGGCATTCAATCGCGCACCCTCGACAGCGTTAGGGTAGGGCCGAACGGTTCCTTTTCGTTTTCCTTTAAGACCGATAAACCGGCCATTGGCTACCTCATCACCGCCGAGAACAAACCCTACTTTTTAATCCTCGACAAAAACGAGCGCATTCGTTTGCAAGGCGGTCATCTCAGCTTTTCCGAAAGTGTGCAAATCCTGGAGGGCCAGCAAAACCAAGCCTTCGCCACTTACGCAGTGCAACATCCCCGACGCGAACAAGCGCTCAGTGCGTGGGGCTATTTGGAAAAGATCTACACCCTTGATAGCCTCTTCGCCGTTCAAGCCGTTCCCTCCAAGGCCATCCAATCCGAAAAGGTTCGCATCCAACAAGAAGATCAAGCCTACCTCGAGGCACTGAATCCTTCGTGGTACGTGCGTTGGTACTTGCCCATGCGAAGGTTGGTGAGTGACGTTTCCACCATTGCCCAATACCGAACCGAAGAAATTCCAGCAACCCTCACCGCCTTTCGAACACTCGATTACACCAACGAACGCCTCTACCGCAGCGGCTTACTCAAAGACGCCATCGAAAGCCATTTCTGGCTCTTAGAGAATTCCGGACGCTCCTTGGATTCGGTATATCTCGAAATGAAGGTATCCATTGACTCCATGATGCTACATCTCGTAAAAAACGAATCCCGCTTGAACGAAGTCACGGATTACCTGTTCGACCTCCTCGAACGTCACTCCTTGTTTCAGGCATCGGAATACCTCGCCTTAAAAGTCTTGAACGAGAGCAGTTGTACCCTCAATTCCGACTTGGCAAAACAGCTCGAAACCTACCGCGCTATGAAAAAAGGGAACATCGCACCCGATATGGAATTCAAGGGTAATTTGAAGACGTCTGTTCCAAAACTCAAGAAACTATCGGAACTTAAAAGCTCCTACACCTTGGTGGTTTTTGGTGCCAGTTGGTGTGAAACCTGCAAGGAAGAGGTTCCCAAAATTGCCAACTTGTATCCAAAATGGAAAGGCAAAGGGGTGGAGGTAGTCTTTGTTTCCTTGGACGAAACCAAAGAAGCATTTGAGCAGTTTGTGCAAGCGTTTCCCTTCACGTCCTACTGCGATTACGGCAAATGGAACAGCCCGATTGCTACTTCCTATTACGTGTTCGGAACCCCCACCATGTTTTTATTGGACGCCAAACGGGAAATCCTGCTTCGGCCTAATTCCATCTCCCAAATGGATGCGTGGGTGGATTGGTATTTGAAGTAGCATGAATTAATCATTGCAACAACCGGTTGTTGATGCGCTTAATCCTAAATCGCTTGATTTTTCGTAGGAATTTTTGAAAAAGCGTTAAGCTCGAATCAATGGTTTCTTCCTTGAACGGTCGTTTCAACCGCAAGACAAACCACTGGTATTCATCGTGGTGCCAAATGCCGTATTTTTCATACTGCATGAGTTCTAAATTCGCTGCATCCAATTGTTGAATCATAGGTGCAAATGGAACAGGTTGGTCGATGACTTGCAAAGAATGGGCCTCTAAGGCGATGTCGTGGGCAATGTAATCGGGATTGGGAAGGTTGATTACGAAGCGTGTGTTTGGTCCCATTACTGCTGCAATTCGTTCGAATAAGGCAGCGTGCTTTTCCAATGGAACATGCTCGAGCACATCAATTAAGGTAATGTAATCGGGGTAATTTAAGGTAGTTTCAAAAGCCGTAATGTCTTGCGTGCTGAAGGTAAGGTTCGGGGTGGCTATATGTTCTTTCCCGTATGCGATTGAGGCTTCGCTAAGGTCAATGGCGTGAATTTGTCCTTGGTTGATGGTTCGTTTCAGGAGGGAAGTCATCATTCCTATGCCGCAACCCAGTTCAAGTACTGAACTATGAGCATTTAATCCAAGTCCGATGAGGCGTTCATATACGCCATAAATGCGGTCGTTGATTCCCGTTGCGGCTTGTTCCCGAACGTAACTGTCGTAAAAGGCGCTCACGCGTTCGGTTTCCATCTTATTTTTTCGTTACGTAGGCTTGTTTTGCGGGCAGGTAGAAGAACTCACGCAACATCATGGGGCTTTTTATGATTTTAGGCCGAGCTATGTAATAGTTCTTGACCGTATCCGATAAATAAATATTTGCCGCATAGATTTGTATGTTCTTACGTGACTGACGCGCAGTTTGAACGAATTCAAAGGCAAAGGCCTCGGCATTCGGTGTACCAATCCCATCAAATTCGGGCCATTCAAAAAAGCGAGAAGGCATGTGGTTAATGATGGTAAAGAACGTTCGGAATCCTGAGTTACGAATGCGGTAGGTGACCAAGATGTCCTGATAGGCCGGATTGGTGATGGATGCAAAAGCGATATCCAAAGGTAAATAAGGGGACGAAGGAATGGCAATGGCGTTTGAGATTTTATCAAGGCCTCCATCGTAAAAAAACATGATGTTGTGGTTGCCCATAAAACCAATTTCTGCCAACTTGGCTGCCTTGGCATCCTTGGAGGCTGCATACAAAGCGTGGTTGAGGCGATTTACTGTTATTACACCATCTTCTTTGCCATCCGGGTCGAGGTGTGCCCGGTATAGATGCATCCTGTATTGTTCGTTGACAGGTATTTGCAATTGCGCCTCGGCATGCCTTCTTGCCCTGCTTTCGAGGTCGCCCGTTTGAGGTATCTCCGATTGGGAAGGTTGAACAGGATTTATTGAGGGGCTTTCTTCACTTTGACAACTCGCCGCCCAAACAACTAGGAATAGAAAGCTGCTACCCTTCATGGCCTAAAACGGTTTTGACCAGTTGCAACGCTTTTTTCAATTGTTCTTCTCGGCTAATGCTACTTGTGTCGAAGACGATGGCGTCTTCCGCTTTTATTAAAGGGCTAATGGCGCGCTTTGTATCGAAGTCGTCGCGCTGTAATAAATTCTCTTTCACCTCTTGAAGGGTAGCTGCTGCATCGTTTTTTTGCATCTCTTGAAACCTTCGTTGGCTTCGCGTTTCGAGGTCAGCGGTAACAAATAATTTCAATTCCGCCTCGGGAAATACCACCGTTCCAATGTCCCTGCCGTCCATTACTATTCCTCCGCGACTGCCTATTTTTCTTTGCGATTCGACCAATTTTTTCCGGACTTCACCAATAGCCGCCACTTCTGAAACAACTTGAGAAACTTCCTTAGAGCGAATTTCAACGCTGACATCTTGGCCATTGAGGATCAAGGCTTGGGAACCATCGGTGGAGAAATGCAAGGTAACTTCAGGAAGTATAGCGATCAATGCTGATGCGTTCAACCTTCGCTCATTAAAGAGTCCCTTTTCCAGTGCAAACCATGCCACGCCTCGGTACATAGCACCGGAATCGATGAAAATATAACCCAGCGCTTTCGCTAAGTCCTTTCCCAGGGTGCTTTTTCCGCTGGAGGCATAGCCATCAATGGCAATGGTTATTTTATTCGCATGGACCATGGTTTCAAAGGTACGTATTTGAAGCCAATGTCGAGTTCTAACCCTTTACTTTATTCCTTCACAAAGCGAACAATGGCCGCTCGCTCTTCATTATATAAGCCCAGATAATAGGTTCCTGCTGCTAACTTATGCGACATTTCAAGCGTGTTTTTGGCGGTTCCGTTACTTGCGCCCAAACGAAATTCGGAAACTAATTTTCCGTCGGTGGTAAAGAGTTTTCCTTCCACCACATCTCCCACTACGCCATCCACTTCCAAGGTGAAGGTTCCATTATTGGGGTTAGGGTAGAGCAATACCACCGTCAAACCGTCCTGTGGATTTTCCAATCCTTGGGTCGCTTCAACGGTTATTTCTACCGTTCCGATGCAACCGTTAACATCTTTGATATAAAGGGTGTACGTTCCCGGAGCCAAGTTGGTGAAGAGGGTTCCTGAATAGTAATTGGTTCCATTGATGCTATAGGTATACGGCATATTTCCTCCATTTCCTGTTACGGTTATGGTTCCGTTATTGCCGGTGGATGCTGTAGAAATTCCTGTGAGCGTAACTTGCGTTGGCTCAACCACCGTTGTTTGAAAGGTTTGCGTACAGCCGTTGGCATCTTGGATTCCTACGGTGTACGTAGCCGCCGTCAAGTTGTTGAAGGTTGCGCTGTTTCCGTATGCACCACCGTTTACATTGTAGGAATACGGACTCGTTCCGCCGGTACCGCTAGCAACGATGCTTCCGTTGGACTCTCCGAAACAGGTAATGGCCGTCGGAATGGCATTGAGCGTAAGTGCATTAGGTTCGGTAATGGTCGCGCTGACGGTACCCACACAGCCGTTGGCATCTTTCGCGTAAAAGGTATAAGTTCCGGCGCTTAATCCGGTAAAGCTGTTGGAACCTTGGTAGGTAACGCCGTTTTGCGAATACGTGTAAGCCGCCTGTCCTCCTGTCGCTGATAATTGAACGCTACCGTTATTTTGTCCGTTGCAGGTTATCTGTGATGCTGTCGCGGTAGCTGTTATGCTAACCGGTGGATTTAGGTTGAATGTTCCTTGACCTTGGCATGCGTTGGCGTCAGTAACCGTGTAATTGATGGTTCCTGCGGGAAGGTTTGAAAATACGCCGCTACCCTGCGCAGCTCCACCATTAATCTGGTAGGTGTAAGGAGCGGACCCGCCGTTAACGGTTAAGGTGATTTGCCCGTTGCTGCCAGTACAACTGGGCTGGGCGTTAACCGCATACGTTACGTTCAGCAAGTTGCCTCCCACCGTGATGCTTAGGTTAAATGCGTCGTTGCAGGTGTTTTCGTCCGGGGAAACGCCGTTAGCTTCGGAGGTTGTTAGCACCACGGAATTGTTTCCAGCTACTAAGCCGCTGATGGTTACGAAAACGGTGTCCGTGTTTCCGATGGCGTTGAGTTGGTTGGAATTAAAATTGACCGTGGTCGCTGCACCTGCGCCAACCTGCCATGTGAAGCTTCCTGAAGTTACGGGAGCTGAACCGTAATTTTGCACAATAACACCAAGTTGTGTCGTTGCTCCGCAAAGGGTTGCTGGATTCACTACGTAGGCTCCAACAACACCCGCATCGTTCACATCCGGATTCATTTTGATGGCGGCAACTCGGGTACGGGTTGAATTCGCGTCGCGGTAAACCCCGGTGTAGTAAAACGTTTCTCCATTGAAGTCATCGATCGCCATGTGGTGATAATCGCCCCATCGGGTATTGCCTGTTTTTGAGGAGGCTCCTGCGATGATGGTGGTTTCGGTCATGGTCATTTGCCCGAGCGGATCGCACGGTTTTCTTCCCGTCATTTTGATCGAAGGGAAATCGCCTGCCGTAGTGCTAGAGGTTGAATAAGCCATGATGATGTTACCGTGCTTATCAATGTTGATGGCTGGCATCCAACGGTTGGTGGTCCCTGGCGCGTACGTTCCTTCTTGATAGAGGGACCAATTCGCCGAGGTACTTCCGCTAGGACGACGCAGTTCGCACCATCGAACTCCTGATCGGTCATTTCCATTAACATCCGTTACTAAACACGCCATCAAGGTTTGGTGGGTTGCAAAAACACGCATGGGCGCTTTGAACATGACCGTTTCCCTCAAGGGGTCTAATTTGGTATTTACACCCGGTTGAGGAACACAGGTAAAACTCGTGAGTCCACACAATTTGGAATCAATTTCCGCAATAGCGATGTCTTGAATTTTGGCGACGGTGGCAGAAGTATTGGCCCAATTAATCGTCATTTCCCAAAGCTCTAACCAGTCGTTGGTCGGGCTGTCTGGACTTCCGTTGGAGTGTGATTCGTCGTCGCGGTGGCGAATGAAAAGCGGCTTCATTCCGGCAGGAGCAGCAAGATCTCCTTCGAGATCGACGGGAGTGATGGATTGAAAACCGAATCCGTTCAAGGAATATCCAACGGGAATTCCGATGAATGGGGAAGCCGTTCCTGCGAGCAGGTTGCTCAAACGCATGGCGTAGATGCGCGGAGGACCTCCTTCATTCGTGGAAACCAGGAAGGCATCGGAAGTAGGGCAGAAGCCCCATTTTGGGTAATCCGGAAAGGCAGGACAATTGAACTGGTAGGTGTAATAGGCACCTTGAGGATTGTTGGTTTGGGAAACGTGCAGTAGCAGTTTGTTTCCACCGTTGGAGAATTCCATTAAAAACCATCTTCGCAAGGGTTTGTAATACAGCACGATGGGATCTCCAAGGCCGCTTGGTCCACCCAAGGTTTGCATGGTTAACGAGCTCGAAATGGTGGCTCCTGTGCTCTTATTAAAAATTCGGTAAACCGCACCTCCTCCGGAATTGGTCGAGGCAATGGTCACCGCACTGTCCGCATCTACGGTTGGATCAGGGGGCGACATGTTTTGTCCTAAGCCGTTGCCTTGCCACAAAATAGTGGCGGCAGTCGTTTTCTCGGTAGACTCATGCTGTTGCCATACCCAATCGGGATTGTGCGTTTGCGATTGGTCAACCTGTACGTCTTCCCTTCCTTTAAAATTCGGTTTGAGTACGGTGTTCGCTGGCTGCGCGTCTTTCAATGGAATGGGAACTAAGTGGCTAATGCTCGGTTCGAAAAATCCATAAAACTCAGAGTTTTGGGCGCTTAGGCCGAAGGGCAAGCTAAACGAGAGCGCAAGGAGAAGTTTCTTCATGGAGTCCATATTTTTGTCGCTAAAGTTAGGTTATTTTTGTATTAGGTTTTAATAAGTTAATAACTTGTTGTCAAGTGTTAATGAAAGTTTGATGTATGAATTACGTAATGCTAATATCGCCGGCTAAAAATTTGAAGAAACAAGCGGCCATCGAACCGGAAAGGTTACTGACCCCCAGCTTTATGGCGGAGTCAAAGCTCATACACCGTGCTTTGGCGAAGTTAAAATTTCAACACCTTGTTGATTTAATGGGCGTATCGGCTACCTTGGCAAGGGAGTCTTTGGACATGATTAAAATGTGGGATCACCGATTTCTCTACCGCGCGGTGGAAATGTTCGACGGGGAGGTGTACCGAGGATTGTCGGTGGATACGCTTTCGGAAGGTGCTCAAGAACGCATGAAGGATCAACTGCGGATTTTATCCGGGCTTTACGGAGTGCTGCATCCGGACGACTTAATCGCACCTTATCGCTTGGAAATGAAGACGAAACTTCCCGTGAAGAAGGCGGAGAATCTTTACCAATTCTGGGGAAATAAGTTGGCGAAGCAGTTGAGTACGGAAGCTGAATATTTGGTCAACCTCGCCTCCGACGAGTACAGCAAAGCGGTATTGCCGCATTGGGATAAGACCAAAGTCATCACGCCGGTTTTTATGGAAGAGAATGAAGGTAAACCAAAGGTAGTGATGATGTACGCCAAAAATGCCCGTGGAAAAATGGCGCGCTTCGTCTTGGAAAATAACATCCAACAATTATCCGATTTGCAAGGCTTTGACCTGGATAATTACCGTTTCGTTAAGGATTTATCGGAGGAAAACCGTTGGGTGTTTTTGCGGTAAGAAAAAAAGTGGATTAAATTTCAAAAATCATTTTTTTCTTCCGAATCAAAATACTAGATTCGTATCAATCGATTAAGTCCTCCAGCAATTTAATGAAAGAGTAGCGATGAGTCACGGTGGTGAAAGCATTTTGTATGCTCTAATAAGGTGTAACCCCTAAAATGTTAATATATGAGTATTTGGTTTAAAAAAGTTAAAGAGGAGTATGGTTGGATGGGAAATATGGCGCCATATCCCATCAAGTTTGATGGTAAAGTTTGGCTCACAAGTGAAGCTTTGTTTCAAGGTATGAGGTATGATGTTGTGGGTATTAAGGAAATAATTAGGAGTGAAAAAAGTCCAATGGGGGCAAAAATGAAAGCGAAAAAGTTCAAGGATCAAATGGTGGTGGTTCCAATGTCTGCCGAGGATGTTGAGAATATGAGAAAGTGTGTTAGAATGAAATTTGATCAGCACCCTGAGTTGAAAAAGGAATTAATGAAAACAAAGGGTGTTTTTATTTATGAGGATATAGGTAATAGAAATGGGGAGAGGCATAAGTTTTGGGGTGCAAAAAAAATAAGTGAAAATGAGGGAGATGGTCAAAATATGATGGGAAAAATTTTAATGGAGTTGAGGGATGAGTATTTGATGGAGTAGGGAGGAAGGTTCTCCCTATCCCTTCGAAGCAAAAAATGAAATGTTATTACTAATTCTAAATTTAAACAAAATGAAAAAAATCTTTTTTAGTGTTGCGATTATGACAATTACTTCGGCAATCAACGCTCAAATAACAGAAGAAAAAACAATGGAGGATGGCAGCGTGGTAATTTCTTACACACCGAAAATTTTCACAAAAGAGGAATCGGAAAAAATTAATCGAAGAATTAGATTGATTCCAACTACGGAGTATTTACGAAAACATCCAACCTTGCCTTTTGCGTATGCATGCATGAACATGCTTGAAGACGAATTTAACATGATCATTAAACAAGATAGTTCGCTCAATGAAGCAGCCAACAATTGTTTTTTGTCGCATATTTACTCTAATGAAAATTACGAAAACAACACCCCGGTGAGATATCATCAAATTTGGACTTTGTCGGAATCAACCGTCAACTATGACCATAATAGTCTTGCTACTGGTTTAATCGAAATGATGAGGGATAACGGTCTTCAGCATTTAATCAATAAAAACGCAACGTTTTTTTGCCAAGAGTTTGAGTTTGAAAATAAGTTCTATTTGGTGGCCATTGTGAATGATTAGTTGGGTGTTTAAAAGTACCCAAAGAAATAGTGTATATTTGATAAAAAATGAACAATCAAAATTAATAATATGAGTGGTTTGACAGCTTATCGATTCTCAGCGCAAGAAATAAATAAAATGCTTTGGCTGAAGGATCTTTTTACGGAAAATGGTTATACTGTTGATCGCTTTCCAGAGGTATATTATGATACTTTTGAGAATGCTTGTGAAGTGTGGCCATTCTTGAAAGGAAATAAATATGAGGAGGGAACTCCTGATTATTTGGGAGTATATATTCCAAATTATTCAAAAATAAAGTGCGAGGAAAATTGTGATTTAAAAATAGTTAATGAAGGTGTTATTGTATTATTTAAGGATAGAATCTTAGTTTATGCTGAAATGATTGAAGGCAAACAAGCATTAGGATTGTCTGTTATAGAGAATTCACTGAAAGAAGTAGTGCTATATCACGAATTAGGACATTGGTTTTCTCATTGGCCCCTTGATGATTCTGGCGCTAACTGGAAATGTGGATATGATGCAAAAGATAAAATTACTCATGAATCTTACGCACAGATTATTGCCTATTGGTGTTCAGACGGAAATCCTTTGAATGAATTAATTCTAGAAGATTATTTAACACCAATAAATACGGCATCACCTTATTATATGTATTTAGCATTGATACCTCATTCCAAGAGTGATATTTTGAATAAACTTAAATTAATTCGCAAACACATGGGGTGCTCGGCTATTTTAACAGATGAAACGGCCTATGATGTTATAAAATCAAATATTATAGATGAAATTGTTGATTATGCATCAAATTCTCTTAGAAAATTAGAATTAGATAAAGCAGATTTAAATTCTATCAAAACTGAAATATTAAACGAATTTATAGCATACCGTTTTGGTAAAAATACTGAATATGATTACATACTATGTATTCTAAATTTAAATGGGCTTTTGGATGAAAAATCAAAAGCTATTTTGAAATTTGAACAGAAATTTTGTCTCTCCTAATCTCTAAAAAAAAATGGAAAATAACGAACTGAAATTTTATTGGTATCCGGGCAATAATATAGATGGAGTAAATTTTGAAATGGATAAAGAATATGTTGTTTTTGAAATTAAAGAAATATTAAGTAAAAAAAATAGTAATAGGATCAATGGTTTTTTTATTCATTTCGGAAAACCATTTTTATCGTTTTTATCTAGAGAAAGTAAAGAATTTCATCGAATAATTATCAAAAACAATGATGAAGGTCAATTTCTAGAGAAAACTGAGGTTTTTTCATATACAGATTTCAAATGTGTAAAAGATTTTAAAAAAACATATTCTACTTTACCAAATTCAATTACTGAGGCCAGTAGAAATGACCTTCAAAAAGGATCGAGTATGCTTAGAAGATTTAGGCATTTTGAAGAAGATGATTGTTAATATTAACAGAGTCGTCCATTCATACAAAATTCGTAACCAATAAAAACCGAAGCGTTTTTATTAGATCATATGCAACCTAAGAAGCGATGAAAATCGCCTCTGTGTTCTGCAAACGTGTTCATTTATGTATAAAGCGTTTTTTGGTCAAATTTTGAAAAGAATCGTTTTTTTTTCGCCGAATATCTTTTTTTTTTCAGTTGTATAATCCATCAAAAAATAAATTATGAAAAAGCTATTTTTAACCTTAACTGTCATCCTAACTTCAACAATAGGAGCGAAAGCGCAAAATGCCAATAACTTTAAAGTGGAAAAATTTGAGAAGCTTCTCATTAAAGAAATGTACCAGCAGTTTCCGGGTATGACCTTGGATACAACATTAAATTTTGCTGCAAGAGCAACAAGTCAGGCAGGGGCAGGATATCCAGATTGCTACGGAACTAAAAAAGGAGGCATGGTAAACACAGCCAACGAAGAAAAGGCTGAAGCCGCAAAATTAGTTGCAGCGTATAAGGAATACCTTAAAAATGTTTTGTATTTAGACGATGTAGCTTTAACCAGATGCAACTTTACAGAATTCTGTGCTACTGCTACCAAAGAAAATGGGATGGTTCGTTATGGACTTATCGTAGACAACAACTTTAGTAGCAGTCTATCACCTGGTAATTAATACAATAAACATTGCTCTGTGCTTGAAAAAATAAGCTAAATTAGCTGAAAATAAATTTATGATAGTTGTTGTAAGAGTTCATGATTGTCTATCAGCTGGTGGAAACGTACGAGCTTGTTCCTATAGAGCATGGAAGACGGGTAGATTATTGAGGGATGCTGCATTTCGAAATCAAATGAGATTTCTAGTAGCAATGAATGGTCCTCATGTAGTTGGAGTTTTTTGTATTAGAGCAGTTGCGCCTGACGTTTTGCCCGGACGAGTTCAATTTGGTATCGATCAAACTACTGAGGATTGTGCCAATGATATTGTTGCATTGATTACACGTTTTTCGCAAGTATCTAATAAGTTAAAGTATCAAGGGACAAAGTATTTATTAGCGGAAGACTTTAGACTGGTTGGAATAGAAATACCAAATACGGAGTGTTGTCAATTCGAAGAAATTTATTTAGCGCAAACAGCCCAAATACCTAATATTGAAGGAAGACCCCATGGCTTTTAATTTCTTTTAAATCTTTACTTAGAAACTAAGTTTCCCTGAAAATTTTATTAATACTCGTAAAATCATTTTTTTCTTCCGAAAACGTTGTTCATTTTTGTTGTGCAGATGGGAATGGACCTCGCCACACACCGAATTGAAAAGAAGTTAATTCACCGAGGAGGGTTACCAGAAGGATAAAGGGGGCTACATGTAGTGGATTGTAGGCCCCCATTTATAAAGTCAACCAAATAAACGCATAATATCCCCAAACTAAGGCCATCAAGCTAACCATGAGGAAATTCAACAAGATGGCGAACAAAAATCCAAGGAACGTTCCAAAGGCAGCCTGAATGGCTCGTTGACGATCCTCGGGATCGTGCATCAATTCACCAATAAGCGCTCCTAGGAAAGGACCAAGAAGCATCGAAAAAGGAATGGGGAGTACCATGCCAACGAACATACCGACGTAAGAGCCTCGAACGCCGTATGTTGAACCCTTGAAAACTTTGGTTCCATAGGCGGGAATGGTCCATTCCAAAATAAGGCTTAAAAGAGCTAAAACGGCCGTTGCAACGAGCATCCATGCAGGGATATCGGTGCCCGGAACAAGGTATAAAGAGAGTACCCCCAACCAAGCAATGGGAGGGCCGCTGAGCCCTGGAACAAAGGCCCCTATGTACCCTAAGATTATGCCAAGGCCCGACAAGATGAACAAAGCAATATCCATGAAACTTTTTTCTTTGTGTGGGTTACGTAGAATAAGTTGCTTAAATTTAAATAACTTTTTGCAGTAATAATAGGATGGTGCAAGCTAAATGGTCTCGTATTTTCGCAATTACCTTATTAAATAGCTCTATTGTTATTTGCTGGCAAGCCTACCATTTTTACCAACCAAAAATTCTCGAGCAGTTCCATATGCTCGAGGCACTCAGCACCCTGGATTATTCCAAAAATATTTGTCTTGCGATTATGCCGGTTCTTGCAGGGATTCTGGCAGACCGTCTTCACCAACGCATCGGATTTACTTACCTGATCTTCACGGTGGGCATAGCATTTACTGCATTCATTTTCCTGGCTTCGTCGTACGTGTTTCTCGAAATATCTCCTCCTTATCTCAAATCCTGCATCCCTGTTTTTATGGTGCTCTGGCTGGTTGGCATGAACAGCTTTTACGGCCCGGCTACGGGAATTATTCTCAAAGCATCCAGCCCCGAGGACCTGCAAGCCACTCTGGGCGTCTTATCGTTGGTCACCAATCTGCTATTCGCGAGCATCCCTCTCCTTATCTTTTTTTTAGATGCTGTCGGGGGGAGCATGACTTTTTTGATAGGAGCTTTAATTCTTTTACTCTCCGCTTTTTTCTTTCGAAGGTACACGAAGGAGGTTGCTCCCAACGATTCAATCCCTACGATTGGAAAACGATCCCATTTTATATGGCCAATCCTGGGAGGTTTTGCGTTGGGTTCCACCGTCTATTTTGGGATAGGTTTGTCTTCATCCAACGAATATTTTAACGGATTTCCTTTAAATGTTCCTGTCTTTGTTGTGGCCGCATTTATTGGTTTATTCTTAATTAAACTGCAAAGGCCTTTCATAGAAAACATCAATTTTCCCATCGGTTTATTTTTGGTGTGTTCAGCGGTTTTCGGAATTCATATTAGCGGTTCGCTTTGGTTGATTTTCACACTGTTGGCCGTACTTTCCGTTGGAGTAGCCATGGTGCAGTTTTATGCTTTTCCTTGGGCACTTCGGGAAATTCCAACGCAGCACACTCACTTAGCCGTGGGCTGCCTGTTCGGTGCTTTTTCGGTGCCTTTTTGGTTGCTGCCTAAACTCCTTTCGTGCATCGGATAAATTAAACCTTTTCGTACTTTCTTTGTTAGTGGAGCATGTATCAATTAAAACGAACGCAACTGGTTCGCGCCGATATTGCAAGTTGTTGGGATTTTTTCTCCTCTCCTCACAACCTTTCCTTAATCACTCCATCCTCTATGGGTTTTGCGGTTATCACTGAAATTCCCGATAAGATGTACGAAGGGCTGATGATTGAGTATACGGTTAAACCCTTACTTGGCATTCCCATGCGCTGGGTTACCGAAATTAAAACCGTTCGCGAAAACGCTTTTTTCGTGGACGAGCAGCGTGTTGGCCCTTACAAGATGTGGCACCATGAGCACCACTTTAAAGAACTTGGCGATATGGTGGAAATGACCGACATTGTTAGTTATGAACTCCCTCTCGGTATTTTTGGAAGGTTAATGCATCGGTTGATTGTCAAGAAGAAACTCGAGAGCATTTTCACCTACCGCTTTGCGGCAGTAGAAAAGCTGTTTAACCAAGTAGCTTCAGAATCCGTAACTTTGAGCCATGAAGTTCAAGGATTATCCAGTGCATCCGGCCATTCTGCGGGCAATTGATGACTTAGGGTACAAGCGTCCTACCGACATCCAGTTCAAAGTTATACCTCACATTTTAAACGGTGAAGACGTCATGGCGGTAGCGCCTACGGGTACGGGTAAAACGGCGGCTTTTGCCATTCCGCTGATACATCAAGTTCAGGCCAATGTGCATCGAAAAGGGGTGCAGGTGTTGGTGATGGTGCCCACCCGCGAATTAGCGCGTCAAATTGAACAGGTGTTTTTAGGCCTCAGCCAGCACTTATCCATTGGCATTCTTTCCCTCATTGGCGGCGTAGAACAGGACCAGCAAATTAAAAAACTGCAAGAACGGACCCAGGTGCTGATTACAACCCCAGGTCGCATGTTCGACTTAATTGCCCAAGGATTCTTGGATATTTCAACCGTCAGTACGTGGGTGCTCGACGAGGCCGATGTAATGCTGGATCTTGGCTTTGCAAGGGATATAGTTGATGCGAAACGCAAGCTCCCAAAACATAAACAAACACTTTTCTTTACTGCCACTATTAACAAGAAAATCAAATCATTAGCCTACGATGTTGTGCGCGATGCCATTCGGATTCAAATCACCCGAGGGAATCCGGTTTCTAAGAACGTGGACCACCAGGTTTTGAGGGTGGAAATGGACGATAAGCGCTTTTTTCTTGAGAACATATTGACGGAATATCCTAACGAACGCTTCATGATTTTCGTGCGTACCAAAGTCCGTGCGGAAAGGGTTCAAAAAGCCATGGAACGGGTGGGCTTGAAGGTGGAAATTTTGCACGGGGGTAAGGCCCAAGAGGAACGTTTCGTGACTCTTCAACGTTTCCGTCAAGGAGAAAATAAAATCCTCGTGACCACCGACCTTGCCTGCAGAGGCATTGATATCCCCGAGGTGGAATACGTGATTAACTACGATTTGCCCGATAATCCCGAAAACTACGTGCATCGCTGCGGAAGAACCGGACGGGGAAATCGGCGAGGACAAGCCTTGAGTTTTTGCAGTACCGGCGAAATGGCTCTGTTGGATGCGATTGAAACGTACACCGGCAACGAGGTGGAACGCTACACGATGAGTTCGGAAGAATACACTGAAATTCTTAAAGACCGCTTAGATCCCGATGAAAACTGGTACAAACTCCTTAAAGAAAACGATTCCGAAGAGTGGGATTAATTCTTCCGTGAAATTTTCACAGGCTCCTTGACCTTTTCTTCCAGCAGGGCAAGGTCCAGCACATTCTTCATGGTATCTACATAGTGGATTTTTAGGTCTTTGAGGTAGCGTGCCTCAATTTCGTCAACGTCCTGCTTGTTCTTATGGCTCATAATGATTTCTTTAATGCCTGAACGTTTTGCGGCCAGGAGTTTTTCTTTAATGCCTCCAACGGGCAAAACATCGCCGCGTAAGGTAATTTCTCCGGTCATCGCCAGGTGTTTTTTAACCTTTCGTTGGGTAAATAGCGATGCAAGTGAGGTCAGCATGGTGATTCCTGCACTCGGTCCATCTTTAGGGGTTGCTCCTTCCGGAACGTGCAGGTGAACATCGTAAGCATTAAAAACGCCCGGCGAAAGCTCAAGCCATTTGCTGTGAGACTTGAGGAAGGCTAACGCGATGGTTGCGCTTTCTTTCATGACCTCCCCAAGATTTCCCGTTAGGGTTAATTTTCCGCTTCCTTCCGAGATGGAAGACTCAATAAACAAGACATCGCCGCCCACGGAGGTCCATGCAAGTCCCGTAACCACGCCAGCAACCTCGTTGTTCAGGCTTTTTGACGGGTTTCTTCCGGCACCCAGGTATGAAAAAATATCATTTGTGCTTACGTTGGTCGTGTATTTTTCGTCATTCGCAATCTGCTTTGCTCGCGAACGAACCAATTTGGCAATTTGTTTTTCAAGACCTCGCACTCCCGACTCGCTGGTGTAGGAAACAATCACCTGTTCCAAAGCAGCCTTGTCGATTGAAAATTGTTGCTTTGAAATACCATGTTCTTTGAGCTGTTTGGGAATAAGATGCTTTTTTCCGATCTCGATTTTTTCTTCTACGGTATATCCGTTTACCTCGATGATCTCCATTCGGTCGCGCAAGGGGCCCTGAATATCGCCTAAGCTGTTGGCGGTCGCAATGAAAAGCACCTTCGAGAGGTCGAATTCATTTTCTACGTAGTTATCGTAAAAACCGAAATTTTGCTCCGGATCGAGGACCTCCAAAAGGGCAGAGGAAGGATCTCCGTGATGGCTTCTTCCCAATTTGTCAATTTCATCAAGCACAAATACCGGATTGGCAGATTCTGCTTTTCGTAAATTTTGCATCACCCTTCCCGGCATGGCTCCGATGTAGGTTTTACGATGACCGCGAATTTCGGCTTCGTCATGAAGCCCTCCCAAAGACATCCTAACGTATTTTCTTCCCAAGGCTTCGGCGATGGATTTTCCTAGTGAGGTTTTTCCAACTCCCGGAGGGCCGTAAAAACAAAGAATTGGAGATTTCATATTCCCCCGAATTTTGAGCACTGCGAGGTACTCTAGGATGCGTTCCTTGACTTTTTCCAGCCCGGAATGATCGCGTTCAAGGATCTTTTTTGCGCGGTTTAGGTCGAGGTTATCTTTGGTAAATTGGTTCCACGGAAGGTCAAGTAACACATCGAGAAAATTCATTTGGACCGTGTACTCGGCTCCTTGAGGATTCATGCGCTGCAATTTATCCAGCTCTTTGTAAAAGGCTTTCTGAACTTTTTCATTCCATTTCTTGCTCTCCGCTCGCTCCCGAAATTCTGCAACATCCTGGTCTTGTGGATTGTCGCCGAGCTCATCCTGAATGGTGCGCATTTGCTGGTGTAAAAAGTATTCCCGCTGTTGACGGTCTAAATCGCGTTTGACTTTATTGTGGATTTCGTTACGCATTTCCAGCATTTGTGCTTCGAGGGTCAAGTGTTCCATCACCAAAACCACCCGCTTTTTCATATCCATTTCTTCAAGCATCTCTTGTTTCTTCGCAACGTCCGCATTCATGTTGGAAGAAATAAAATTGACTAGAAAAGTAGGACTATCGATGTTACCAATGGCAAATTGTGCTTCGGAAGGGATGTTGGGGCTGTCGCGTATGATTTGAAGTGCCAAGTCTTTTACGGTACTAATCATTAGCTGAAATTCCTTATCTTTTTTATCAATAGGAGTTTCTTTCAAGATGTTGACCCTGGCTTTCATATAAGGCTCGGTTTGCAAAGGATTCAGGATTTCAAAGCGGCGTTTTCCTTGAATGATTACCGTAGAACTTCCATCGGGCATTTTCAACAAGCGCACAATTTCTGCCACCGTGCCAACATTGTTTAAATCGCTGAAATCGGGGGATTCTTGCTCCTGGTTTTTTTGAGAAACCACCCCGATGATTTTATTTCCTTTGTTGGAGTCCTGAATCAATTTTATGGATTTGTCGCGCCCAACAGTGATAGGGATCACCACTCCCGGAAAAAGGACGTTGTTACGTAAGGGTAGAATGGGTAACTCTTCGGGGAATGCCTGTCGGTTCACGGATTCCTCTTCCTCGGCGGTAATTAATGGTATGAATTCCGAGTCGGTATCTATGGGGGCGAAAAAGGGAAACGAGGATAAATGTTCTTCCATAAGATTATTTGTCAAATTGGCAGAAAGCATCGATGAAGTTGCGCAGTAACACGGTTCATCATTTTTTTCTGCACGTTGCTAAAGCTAGGTTCAATACTTGTGCCAATCCAAATTAGCGGAAATTTTGTCATAGGTTACGCTTCTCTGAAGAAGTATTGTACTTTTGTTAAAAGATTGAACATTGCGCCATTTTGCTTTCACGTGTTTCTTTATGGTGAGCATTTTCGTACTAAACGCTCAAGATACCACATGGGTTCAAACCTTCACCTTTGACTCCATCACTAACCGCCACGATCAATTTCTGTTTCCCGCCTCCTTGGATACTCTGCGCTTTGAAAAAGTGTTGATGTATTACAAGCTAAAATGCAGTCCTTTGACCACTTGGGATCAATACGATTGCGGGGAATGGGATTACCTAACTTACACCCGCGTTTTCGACCACACCGGGGATTTTGATTCTGTTAAAAGGGAGTCCGGGAAATACTTGGCTAATTTTGCTACACCGGTAATTATTCCCTACAACACAGCACAAGCAGCTGCGCAGTGGTTCCATGTCCAAGAACACGTGCAGTCGTATCGATCGGGCGAATCATTGCAAGATTTTGTGTTGAATGCTGGCAACGCCACAACCCAACTTCCCTTTCATACCCAAAGCCATGGAGGCATCTATCAATTCGTTGTAACGGCGCAAGAACTGCTAGCTGCAGGCGTTCAACCAGGCGACTTACAATCCCTAACCCTCTTTGTGAGCAACATGGGTTTGAACGAAGGTCTTCCGTTTCCGAAAATTGCGCTTAAGGCAAGCAGCCTCGCCTCGTTAACTGCTTTAGCATCCGGTGGTTTCACCGAGGTATACAACCGAAATATTGCGGCTGGAAGCCTACAAATGGGAGCCAATCGCTTTTTGTTTTATCAACCTTTCACCTGGGATGGCCTCCAAAATATTATAGTTCAATGCACCTTTAACCAAGATGCACCTCTTCAAAGTCAAGCTTCTTTTGATGCAGAAAACGCTCCGACGGCAACGAGTTGGTATTTTGAGGGAAGCAATGGTGTCATGGAATTCGACGGAACCAATTATTCGATGTTGGAACTTTCCGATACCTTGATAAACGGCAATTTGACCATTGAATTTTGGGCCAAGGGCGATGCTAACATCGGAACCAATACCACCCTCCTGGAAGCATACGATACGCTCAACAACCGAATCTTGAACATTCACATGCCGTGGAGCAATAACAACGTCTATTGGGATGCGGGCAATCAAACCGGCTACGATCGCATCAATAAACCGATGAATGCTGCAGAAATTGATAACAACTGGAACCATTGGGCCTTTGTTAAAAAGCAAAGCACCGGACAAATGTTCATCTACAAAAACGGTCATACTTGGCATTCAGGTAACAATTTGAACCGGACGGTCGGGTATATCCATCGGTTTATGTTGGGCGCGAATCGCGATTATGGATTAAAATGGAAAGGCCAGTTAGACGAATTCCGGGTCTTTAAAACAGCGTTGGATTCTGCCACCATTTTAGCGAACTATAAGACGAAAATCAATAATAGCCATCCAAATTACAACGCGTTGATGGTGTACTATGATTTCGATAATGAAAATTATGCCGACGACCGTTCTCCGAACGACTACAAGTTGATGTTGAGCGATGGGTTCGATCCCATTACGGGAAGCATGATCAAAAGTGCAACGCCGCTTGCAGGGATACAATCCGTGAACGAACGTCCGGTTGTTGCCTTTGGTCAAGGGATTGTGGCAGGCGCAGTACAAACGCTGAATGTTTTGGAGCAAAAGTCCATGGAACCAACGGTGATTTTTGAGATGGCTCCGGTGAACCGACACTTTGAAATCGTGAACTCCTTCCGATATACGACAGCACCATTGGTGTATGAGTTTAGTTCGACGGGTGCGGTCCAGAACACGTTAGCGGTGGTTTACGGGCAGCAACTCATCAATGACACCGTGGTGTGTTATGAGCAGCCTTATGAAATCATCAAGGACGTTGAAATCGCTCGATACATTACTCCGTATGGAATCAATTTTGATTTAGGTCCCAACGGTTTCTCTTGGATTTACGATGTTACCGATTACCAACATTACTTGCACGGTTTAGTGGATTTAGCGGCGCATAACACGCAAGAGTTGTTGGATTTGAAATTCGCTTTCATTAAAGGAGTCCCGCCTAGGGATGTGCACAAGCGAGAACCGATTTGGGCAGATTGGCGTTCGTACAATTTCGGGCAGATGGCGAACGATGCCGTTCTTCAGAACAAACCTCTTGTCTTGTCCGACTCCTCGGAAATGTTTAAGGTAAAAACGCGTATGTCAGGACACGGGCAGGTAGGAAATTTTGCCTGTTGCGAGTGGGTTCCCAACGATCATGGAATATCCGTAAACGGGATTCCCCGCTTCAATTGGAATATTTGGCAGGGAACAGAATGCGGCGACAATCCCAACATTGGACAGGGAGGCACTTGGCCTTACGCCCGAGAAGGGTGGTGCCCCGGTGATCGAGTGAAAGATTTTGATTTTGAGTTAACCCCTTTCGTTCAGCCAGGCGATACCGTTTCGTTGGATTACACCGTAAACTCAGTGCCCGCTGGAGACCCCGGTCAAGCGGGGGGCAACTACATTGGGGCCTTCGATTTGATTTCCTATTCTGCACCCAACTTTCAAAACGACGCTGCCATTGCTGATGTTCTAAATCCGAACAATTGGGAATATTACAGCAAGTTCAATCCAACATGCTCTAACCCAAGAGTTGTGCTAAAAAATACCGGTTCAAATCCCCTTACTTCTTGCTTTATCCGTTGCTGGATTACCTACGGCAATGAGATTCAATTGAATTGGACTGGGAATCTTGGTTTTCTTGAGGAGCAGGTAGTAGAGATTCCTGTCAACGATTTAGGCTTTTGGATGGATTTGGATTCAACGGATACCTTTACAGCCTATGTAAGTAATGTGAACGGAGCCTTTGGCAACGACGAATACCTTCAGAACAGTGTAAAGCAGGTAAAATTTGATGCACCGGAAGTAATCAATGGACCGTTTTTCATCTGGCTCTCTACCAACAACAAGGCCATTGAAAATTCCTACAAGCTCATGGACGGAAGCGGAAATGTACTTTTTGAACGAGACCAGTTAACCAATCAAACGCAGTATAAGGATACCTTTGATTTATCCCCCGGTTGTTACAGCGTAATAATCGAAGATTCGGACCACGACGGCTTGTCGTTTTGGTATTCCGCTCAGGTGGAAGGAGAAACCAACGGTCAAATGCGTTTACGCTATGTCGGAGGGAGTTATATCGAGCTTTTTCCGGGCGATTTTGGCCATTACCACCGCTACGATTTTTCCGTTGGTTTTGGCGTAGGTTTGGAAGAGGCTCAACTCGACCATGAGATTGCTGTTTTTCCAAATCCAGCACAACAAGAAGCGACCGTGGAAATTTCAGGTTTTGTTGGCCATAAAGCCACCCTTCAGCTTTTCGATATCATGGGAAAACTTTGGATAGAATCTCCGATGGAGGCTGCAGAGTCTTTTGCCAGCGTTACTTTGGATCTGAAAGGTCTACCCGTAGGGACCTATGTGGCGAAAGTGCTTACGGAAAAGCAGGTGTATGCCAAAAAAATCATCAAACAATAACACGTAATAAGGTTTCCTTTCGACAGAAGTTGATACCTTAGTGGAGCTAGAGAGTTAGACATGAAAAAAGTACTTTTGATCGCTTATGTTCTTATCACGTCATGGTATCTTAACGCTCAACTCAACGTTGACTCGTTGTCGCACATCAATTATCAACAATTGCACGGTGCAAATTTGAACGATGTATGGGGCTATGAAGATGAATTAGGCAACGAATATGCCATCGTAGGAACGAGCAAAGGAACATCGATTGTTGACATCACCAACCCAACATCACCGGTTGAAGTGTTTTGGTATCCTGGTTCGGAATCCATTTGGAGGGACCCCTGTGTATATGGAGACCACGCCTACATTACGACCGAAGCCAATGACGGTTTGTTAATCATTGACTTATCGCCGCTACCGCAATCAACCAACTTACCTGTATCGGTTTACACGGGACCGGCAGGTCAAACTTGGACTTCGGCGCATACCTGTTTTTGCGACAGCCAAGGTTTCGCCTACATCTTTGGCTCGAATCGCGGGAATGGAGGGGTTATTATGCTGAACTTAAATGCCGATCCGATGCAACCCGTTGAAGTAGGGACCTTCGATACTTGGTACTGCCACGACGGATACGTTCGCAACGACACCATGTTCCTTGGTCATATCTACGATGGTTTCTTTAGCATTGTGGATGTTACTTTTAAAGCCAATCCGCAACTTTTAGCGACCCAAGTGACCCCAAACCTATTCACGCACAACATTTGGCCTTCAACGATTGGGCAATATGTATTTACAACGGATGAAGTCTCCGGGGCCTACATTGCGGTTTACGATATCTCTGATGTAAATGCCATTCATGAAGTCGAACGGATTCAAAATTCACCCGGAGCAGGCGTCATACCCCACAATACCCATGTTAATGGCGATTATCTTGTAACCAGTTATTACTCAGACGGCATTGTTATTCACGATTGCACCAACCCTCAAAATTTGGTAAAAGTTGGGGAATTTGATACCTACAACGGCCAAACGACCGGCTTTGACGGTTGTTGGGGAGTTTATCCTTTTTTCACGAGCGGTACCATCGTTGCTGCGGATATTACCGAAGGCTTATTCATTTTAGGACCAACCTATTCCAAAGGAAGTTATTTAAGAGGAAACGTTACTGAAACCGGAACGAATCTGCCATTGAGTGGCGTACAGGTAACGTTGTTCAACAATCCGCAACCCGATAACACCAACATTTCAGGAGATTACATTACGGGAATTTATCATACGGGACAAGCGAATGTGCTATTCGAAAAAGTAGGTTATGCTCCCTACAGTACTACGGTAAATTTGGTACAAGGCCAAGAGGTGATTTTAGACGCACAGATGACTCCCTTACCTCCTTTTAACCTACAAGTCAACGTTACCAATGCTTCTAATGGGACGCCAATATTCGATGCCAAAATTAAATTGAGCCATCCCTTAATCGATCACCCTGGAACCACGAATGCCCTCGGCGAGGAACAATTCACCCTGTTTTACCAAGAACCGTATCAAATATTTGTCGGAAAGTGGGGTTATTTGCCCTATTGTTCTATTCAAACGATCGACTCAAACACGGGGATTATTAACCTTGTTCTTCAACCGGGATATGGCGACGATTTTGAATTGGATTTAGGTTGGAGCGTCAACAGCACCGCCCAAACCGGAACCTGGGAGCGTGGAGTACCGAATCCAACCTCCAGCGGAAGTACTGTTCAAGGCGATGTACCCTGGGACTGCGGAAGTTCTTGCTACGTGACCGGCAACGATGCCAACTTGCATCCGGATTTCGACGACGTGGACCAAGGGAATACCGTTTTGGTTTCTCCTCCGATGGATTTAACGAGCTTTACCAATCCTCATTTCAATTATGCAAGAGGTTATTACAATTTTTACGGCCCGCAATTGGTGGATGATACGTTGAAAATTTTTGCGAGCAATGGAACCCAAACGGTGCTGATTGATCAGGTCTTTCCTCCTGAAGAAGCCGCTATGCAGTGGGAGTATAGAAGCGTCGCCTTAAGTGGACTTATACCCATCACCTCTGCCATGCAAATATCGATCGTAATCTCGGATGAGGATCCCGACATTAACATTACAGAAGCTGCCATCGATGAATTTTACGTTACGAATTATTCCGTGAGCGAGCTCGTTGAAGGGCATCAGGAAATAAAGGTATTTCCAAATCCAGCCTACACAGAGGTAACCTTTACCGGTTCTTTTACGAATGAAGGATATGCGCTGTACGATGGAATGGGAAGGAATATTCTCGAAGGAACATGTTCAGAGGATTTTCTTACCTTGAGGGTTGATGGTTTTGATAAGGGGATTTACGTACTTTACATCGGAAATTCGCGCTTGAGATTTATTAAAGATTAACTAAATATATGACCGTTCTGCGCCCAAATGTTTCGCTCGTCATTCCCTTGTTGAACGAAGAAGAATCGTTGAAAGAACTGCATCAATGGATTGTTTCGGTGCTTCAAAAAAATGCCCTCAGCTACGAACTTATTTTTATTGATGACGGGAGCAGCGATTCAAGTTGGGAGGTGATCACTGCTCTTCGAACTTTGGATGCCAACATTCGGGGAATCAAGTTCCAAAGAAATTACGGTAAATCTGCTGCGCTTCAAACCGCCTTTCAAGAGGTACAGGGCGAAGTGGTAATCACCATGGACGCCGACTTACAAGACTCCCCTGAAGAAATTCCAGATTTATATCGCATGATCGCTGAGGAGGGCTATGATTTGGTTTCGGGTTGGAAGAAAAAGCGGCACGATCCTCTCACGAAAACCTTGCCAACGAAATTGTACAATTGGGCTGCCCGCAGAATCACAGGAATTCACCTTCACGATTTTAATTGCGGATTGAAGGCTTATAAGCTTTCGGTTGTGAAGAGCATTGAAGTGTACGGTGATATGCACCGCTATATGCCTGCCTTGGCAAAATACGCAGGATTCAAGAAAATAGGTGAGAAAACAGTCCAACACCAATCGCGGAAATACGGGTATTCAAAGTTTGGACTGAATCGTTTCTTGCACGGTCCTTTGGACCTGATGACGGTGGCTTTCATGGGGAGGTTTGGTAAAAAGCCCATGCATTTTTTTGGCGCCCTGGGAACCTTGATGTTTTTGGTAGGTTTTGGCTTTGCGTTCTATTTGGGTGTCGATAAGTTGTTCATTCACACACGGGGCGTAAAGTTGGCTGACAGGACTGAGTTTTATGTTGCTATGATATCCATGTTGATGGGGTTGCAATTTTTCTTAACAGGATTTATCGCGGAATTGGTTGGTAGAAATTCTTCTTCTCGAAATAATTACCTCATCGAGGAAAAAAGCGGATGGGATTGAGTAATTGGGGAGTCAACCAAGAATGGACCTTATTCCTGGACCGTGACGGGGTCATTAACGAACGAATTTTTGGTGGTTACGTGTTGCGATGGGAGGAATTTCATTTTTTGCCCGGCGTTATAGACGGTTTAGCCTACATTGAGGGAAAAATTGGCCGAATAATCGTCGTAACGAATCAACAATGTGTGGCCTTGGGTAAAATTTCAAGGGAAGATGTCGAGCGAATTCACGACTTGATGAGGGCGGAGATTGAAAGGCAAGGTGGAAGAGTAAACGCGGTCTATACAGCCATTGAACGAAAGGGAGATAGGTTGTCCAGAAGAAAACCCCATGCATCGATGGCGTTGGAGGCTCAGCGCGATTTTCCTGAAATTGATTTCGCTAAAAGCATTATGGTGGGGGATACGGATACCGACCTGCAATTCGGTCAAGCCTTAGGGATGCGAACGGTTTTAATTGAAAGCGAGGAAAGGGTAACCGTTCGTGCAGATTTTCGTTGCAAATCTTTGAACACTTTTTTATCCGCGTTATGAAATTTGTCCTCTCAGGCGTGTTTTGGCTAGTTATTTCGGCGGGTGTTTTCGGACAAAACAAAACCGATGCTGCCGGAAAGAAACAGGGAGCATGGACGAAATACTCCAGCGATGGGATTACGCCGCTGTACACAGGTACTTTTAAAGACGATTTGCCAATTGGTGAATTCCGCTATTTCTATCCGAACGGTAAGGTAAAATCCATCGTTCGTAACGAGACCCGGGAACGCGCCTATGTTTGGTTTTACTTTGAAAATGAGCAACTTTTGAGCGAAGGACAGTACATCAACATGCAAAAGGACAGTTTGTGGAAAACGTACAACGAACAGGGATTTTTGGTGAGTGCGGAGTACTATAAAAATAACCGGTTAAACGGTGAAAAAAGAATTTACTATTTGCAGAATCAATGGGAGCGGGGAGAGCTTAAAATTGCGCAATTGGATACCTACAAGGACAGTTTACTGCACGGACCGCATACCGCGTATTTCTCCTCAGGTACATTGAAGGAACACGGACGCTACGAAAACGGACTAAAGACAGGGGGTTGGGAATCGTATCACCCGGAAGGTCAGGTTGCATCCCGCCTGAAATTCAGAAAAGGCAAAGCTTACGGTTATTGCATTGCATTCGATGAAAACGGTGCGGAATTGTACCGCAGTTACTGGCTCGATGGAAAGTCTCTCAAAGGCGAGGAACTGAAAAAGTACTTCCGGCAATGCGAAATAAACGGTGTCACTCCGGAAGAATAATTATCTTTAGTCCATGGTGCGAAAGGTCATTCTATTCCTTTTATTGGTTGGGTGCGCGTTTGGCTGTAAAAAAAAGCAAGCGAACGGCGGTTTAGGCTCGTTTCACTACGGTTATTTTCCCATCCAGCAAGGAGCCTATTGGATTTATCAATCGGTAGAAATCACCCACGATGAAAATGCCCCTGTCGCACATGATACCTCGGTTTACTACTTAAAAACAGAAATAGGGGATACCCTTTACGACAACGAAGGACGCTTGGTATACAAGTTCAACCGGTATAAACGGAATGGCATTTTTAACCCTTGGATACTTACTGATGTTTGGACCACGGTTCTTGATGACAATCGAGCCGAAATCGTGGAAGAAAATATTCGGAGGGTTGCGTTGCGATTTCCCGTCAAGACCGCCACCACGTGGGATCCAAATCAATTTAACGTTTTGGCTTCAAAGCAAGCTTTCTATGAGAAAATTCATACCCCTTTCTCCACGGGGTTTGTAAACGCTGACAGTTCCGCACATGCGGTAACCATTAAAAAATTGACCCTGGTAACCTATGAACATCAATTTGAGGTTTACGGTAAAAATATCGGTTTGATGACAAAATACTTTAAAGACTTACAAATAAGCAATTTCGATACATTGAACATCAAGCAAGGGAAAGAACTCTTTCTTAACCTTTTGGAGTACGGCCAATAATGCTACCTTTGGCTCATGGAATTCAACGAAGTTCGAAGGGATTGTAAACACTTCAAGGGCTCGGTTCCCTGTGCGCCCAATAAAGCCTATGGAAGTGTCTGTTCGAACTGCGGACATTTTCAAGCCATTGGGAAACGAATTTTAATCATAAAGCTTGGTGCTTTGGGAGATGTTATTCGCACCACTCCCTTATTGGCGAGGTTTCGCAAGAAATACAGCAATTGCCATATCAGTTGGCTAACCTTAAGTCCGGAAATTTTGCCGAAGTCCTCCATCGATGTTATATATGCGCTATCTGCTTCGTCGTTATTCGTATTGCAAAACAGCGAGTTTGACATTGCGGTTAATTTGGATAAAGATCCCGAGGCTTGTATTTTGATGGCAAAAATCAGGGCCAACGAAAAATACGGTTTTACGTGGAATAATCAAGCTGTAGCGCCTTGCACCATGGCTGCCGAGCACAAGTTAATGACCGGTTTTTTTGACCAAATATCCAAAGCAAATACAAAAAATTACTTGGAAGAAGTTTTTGAAATATGTCATGAATCTTTTGAAAAAGAGCCCTATCAAATTGCCTTAAACGAGGATATAGCTGCGCATTGGGCCAAACAACTGAAGCAATGCGCCAATGGAAAAACAGTGGTTGCGTTAAATACAGGTTGCGGTCCTCGTTGGAACACCCGTTTATGGAGTGAGGAACGCTGGGGAGCCTTGGCAAATTCCTTAACCGCCAGGGGATATTTCCCCGTGTTTCTAGGTGGTGCTTTGGAACACGACAAAAATTTGAGTATGTCGGAGAAAAACCAAATTTTTTATCCGGGTCATTTTGATTTAGAAACCTTCATTAGCCTAACCTCTGCCTGCGATATCGTGGTTACTCAAGTAACTATGATGATGCATATTGCCACGGCCTTGCGCAAGAAAATGGTTTTAATCAACACTATTTTCAACCCTCACGAGTTCGAATTGTATGGCCGAGGGGTAATCGTTGGTCCCCCAAATCCGTGCACCTGTTATTATGGAAATACCTGCATGCAAGGGATGCCTTGCATGGAATCCATCGAAGCGGAAGATGTTGTGGAAGCGCTTTTAACCTTATGATGTAGCAATGAAGATTGTCTTTGTATCCACCTTTTACCCATACCGAGGCGGCATAGCGCAATTTAATGCTCTGCTGTATCGCGCATTTGAGAAAGACCATGAAGTAAAAGCAATAACGTTTAAACGCCAATATCCAAGTCTCTTATTTCCCGGGAAAACCCAATACGTGACCGAAACGGATGCGGCCGATCCAATACCTGCTGAGCGTTGGCTTGATGCTATAAATCCGTTCAGTTATGTGACAACCGCGAGGGCTGTTAAGCGTCATAAGCCCAACTTGGTCATCACGAAATATTGGATGACTTTCTTTGGACCCTCCTTAGGTTTTGTGTTGGGTCGCCAATCTCGTTTCACCAAGCGCATCGCCATTCTGGATAATGTAATTCCCCACGAGAGAAGGTTTTTCGATAACTTTTTTAACCGCTATTTTTTGCGCCGCAACGACGGATTCATCGCCATGACAGAAAAAGTGAAGTTGGATTTATTGAGCTATCTTCCCGATGCGAAATGCACCGTCATTCCCCATCCGGTATACAACCAATTCGGTACCAAACTACCGCGCTCGGAAGCTCTGAGGCGTTTGGGTTTGGCGCATTTGGAGGATCAGAAAATCTTGCTTTTTTTCGGGATTATTCGAGACTACAAGGGCCTTGATCTTTTGATCGATACGCTATCGGGCTTGAAAGAGGATTTTCACCTCATCATTGCGGGTGAGGCTTACGGTTCTTTTAGCCCTTTCGAACAACAAATAAAAAACCTCGCGTTGGAGAGTCGCTGTCATGTCTTTCAGCGATACATATCCGATGGGGAGGTCCCTTGTTTTTTCTCCGCGGCGGATGTGTGCATGCTGACTTACAAATCGGCAACTCAAAGCGGGATTACCGGCATTGCTCAACACTTTGAAGTACCGATGATTGCCACAAACGTGGGAGGTTTAGCAGAGACCATAAAGCACGAGAAATCCGGATTTATTTGCGATGAAAGGAGCGCTTTGGCCCTTGTCGAATGGGTGAATAAATACTTCAACGAAGGTTGGAAAGATCCTATGAGCCAACATATCGCTGCGGAAAACCATAGCAATTCGTGGGAAGAGTTTTCGCGAAAAGCATTGGAATTCGTTGAGGAACTTTAAACACGTTCTTTTTGGGGGAGTTGAAAAGTTGATTTTGACGCTGGGAAATTTTATATTTGCACCCTTGAATTGAAGAAAATACAAATACCCCATGAGAAATAAAGGATTTTTTTGGTTTTTAACCATATTGTTGACGGTGGTTTGCCTCTATCAATTATCCTTCACATGGGTGAGTTCTCGTGAGGAGAAAAAGGCTGAAAAAGAGGCTGTACTGAGGGTGCGGCAATTGCGCGAAGAGGCTTTTAAGCAACCGGATTCGCTCAAAGGCATTGGTTTTCTGCCCAACAACACCCGCATCGACTTCAACAGTCCCGAAGCGGAGGACCTCGCAAGGGCGGCTTTCATTAATGAAATATTGAAAGAGCGGGGGGGCAAAGCCGTTTATCCTGTTTTTGGTTCCACGTTTACCGAGGTAAAAAAACGTTCCTTAGCTTTTGGATTGGATTTGGTCGGAGGTATGTCGGTTACCATGGAAATTTCTACGGGAGATTTATTGGTGAGCCACGCGCAAGCGCCCAACTCATTGCTTTTTAGAAAAATCTACAACGAAGCTAGCCGGAGATACGACCAGGGAGAAGGCGATTTCTTAGATCTTTTCAGTTCCGTAGCGTCTGCCAACAAAACGCGATTAAGTCTGCTGCTTAAAGGAGATGGAATTGGGGTCAATTCCACCAATGCCGAGATCGAGAAGTATTTTCGCGATATGTTAAATTCCTCAATGACGGGGGTTGAACAAATCATGTACCGACGCATCAACCAGTTTGGGGTAGCGCAACCAAACATCCAAAAAGATTTATCGAATAATCGGTTGTACATCGAACTTCCGGGAGTGCAAGACGAAAATACCGTTGCGCAAAAATTGAAGTCTACGGCCAACTTAGAGTTCTTCGAAACTTTTGCCCCTTCTGAAATGAGCCCTGAGTTAAATGCCATCGACCTTGCCAGCAAAATGCCGGAAAAAGACTTGGACGACACCACAGCGAACCCTTACGTGGATACTTCCAACAGCCTTGGATTTGCCAAATTGATTCAACCCGTTGGGGAATTTGCTATTGGATTTGTTTTAACGAAGGACAAGGCCTTGGTCGAAAAGATATTGCGGCGCGGAGATGTACAGCAGGTCTTGGCAACCCGAAGCATTCGAATGATGTGGGGAGCTGAGCCTGAGGAGTTGGGCGATAAAAAGAAACAAGGAGGATACTTTTTGTATGCGTGTAAGATCCCATTCGATGGAAAGGCCAGAGTCAACGGCAAGCACATTTCCAGTGCCTCCACGGGCTACGACAAAGGTAAGATTACGGTGGACCTCTCCATGACCGCAGACGGTACCACGGAGTGGGGGCAAATGACCACCGAAAACAAAGACCGAATTGTTGCTATCACCATGGATAATGTAGTTTATTCCGCACCAACGGTGATTAACCCGATTACAAATGGTAACACGCAAATTTCCGGAACCTTCACGTTTGAGGAAGCAGAGGCCTTGGCGGGATTGCTGAACGGTGGGGCATTGCCTGCACCGTGTCTTATTAAGGAGCAAAACCGAGTGGGGCCTAGCATAGGAGCCGAGAACTCGAGTGCCGGGTTGATTTCTTTTGGCTTCGCGTTTTTCGCGGTGTTGCTCTACATGTTCCTCTACTACGGAAAATCCGGCTTGGCTGCCAATATTGCTTTATTTGCCAACGTCATTTTCATTATGGGTTGCTTGGCCTCATTTGGCGCTGTGCTTACCCTCGCTGGTATTGCAGGAATCATATTAACCATCGGAACCGCGGTAGATGCCAACATTTTAATTTTCGAGCGTGTTCGCGAGGAGCAACGGGATAATAAAGATGTCACCAAAGCAGTTGAAATAGGGTTCCAAAAAGCCCTTCCCTCCATCATTGACGCCAACATGACCCACCTTTTGGTTGCCATCATTCTAAAGTATTTTGGTACGGGGGAGATCGAATCTTTCGCCACCACCTTGATCGTTGGTATTTTTACTTCCGTATTTTCTGCCATTTTTATCTCTCGTCTTATTATTACGTATTGGATGGAAAATAATAAGGGGGTAAGTTTCGATACGAAATATTCAAAAGGATTATTTCAAAATTTTAAATTTAACTGGATCGGTGCTCGAAAGTATTTTTACCTATTTTCCATTTCGGTAACGGTTGTTGGGATCATCAGTTTATTCAGCAGAGGTTTGAAAGAAAGTGTTGAATTTACAGGGGGTAGAACCTTTTCGGTAAAGTTTGAAAAACGAGCTGATATTGAAAAAATACGCAAAGCCCTTGAGACCACGTTTATTGAAAATAAAGAGGTATCGTCGATTGAGCTTAAGACGGTTTCGAACGATTACAACGTAGAAGTCACCACTAACTACAAGTTGAGGGATGACGGAGCAACGGAAGAAGTTAAGTCAAAACTATTGACCTCTCTTCAAGATCTTGAACCATCGATGGGAAAAGCCAAAATTTTAGGTCAAAGAACGGTGAGTGCCTCCGTATCGAGCGAATTGTGGAATGCTTCGTTCATTTCCATGTCGGTAGCGCTCTTGGCAATTTTTCTCTACATTTTATTTCGATTTGGTTATTGGCAGTATTCGGTTGGGGCAATAGTCGGATTGATTCACGACGCTTTCTTCGTGATATCCATTTTTTCTCTGCTGCACGGTTACCTTCCGTTTAGTTTGGACGTTAACCAGGCATTTATTGCCGCCATACTAACCGTGATTGGCTACTCCATGAACGATACCGTGATTGTATTTGACCGAATTCGCGAAAATTTGCGTTCGACGGGCGCCACCGACCACCATTATGAAATCATCAATAAGTCGCTGAATGCCACGCTGAGCAGAACCTTCAATACCTCTATGATCCTTTTTATGGTGGTACTAATCATGTTCATCTTTGGGGGTTCGTCGATCAAAGGCTTTTTATTCGCTCTATTGGTAGGAGTTGTAATTGGAACCTACTCGTCGCTCTGCGTAGCAACACCTATTTTGATTGACTTTTCTAAGCGTTTGAAAGCTTAGTTGTAAAGAATGCCCCTGCAGGGGCGTTCTATGCCCTTATTTCTAGAAACTTTGATGTTGGGCGCCCAACTTGAGTTTAAGGTGGGTTTTATTATGGCGAGGGTTTGAATGCTGTAAATCCCAGATAGGAACCTTCAATCAACCACCAAACCGTTATTTACCACCTCTTTTTAAAGGAATAATGTTCATAAATCGTTGATTTTGCTTGTGTTTTAAGAGGGTTAAAGCATTATTTTTGTTTTCTACCTTTAAGCATGGCAGAAAATCAATATACCGAAGATAATATACGTTCCCTCGATTGGAAGGAACACATCCGATTGCGGCCGGGAATGTACATTGGAAAGTTGGGCGATGGGGCAGCAGCGGACGATGGAATCTACATTTTAGTAAAAGAGGTCATTGACAACTGCATCGATGAATTCGTCATGGGAAATGGTAAGCGGGTGGAGGTAAAAGTCAAGGATGGTACGGTTTCCGTTCGCGACTACGGCAGGGGAATTCCTCTCGGGAAAGTGGTTGAGGTGGTTTCGCGCATGAATACCGGTGGAAAATACGATTCCAAAGCCTTCAAGAAAGCGGTGGGCTTGAACGGTGTTGGTACGAAGGCGGTCAATGCTTTATCGTCTCACTTTCAGGTTTATGCGGTCCGCGAAGGACAAAAAAAGTCCGCTTCCTTTTCGATGGGTAATTTGGTCTCAGAAACGGAATTGGAGGCTACAACAGAACAAAACGGTACCTACGTAGAATTCGTTCCCGACGAGGCCGTTTTCAAGAAGTTTGTGTATAAAACACCGTATCTCGAGAAAATGATGTGGAATTATTGCTACCTCAACCGAGGTTTAAGCATTTATTTCAACGGAGAGAAGTTTCAGTCCAAAGACGGTTTGAAGGATTTGTTGGAGAACAACATGGACGGCGATCCATTGTATCCCATCGTCCACCTGGAGGACGAAGACATCGAAGTTGCCTTTACCCATGGGCGGACTTACGGGGAAGATTATTATTCTTTTGTGAATGGTCAACATACCACGCAAGGAGGAACCCATCAAAGTGCGTTTCGTGAATCGGTGGCCAAGGTCATTCGCGATTTTTACAATAAGAATTATGAGGCTTCGGATATTCGTCAGTCGATCGTTGCAGCGATTTCAGTAAAAGTCATCGAACCTGTTTTTGAGTCGCAAACCAAAACCAAATTGGGGTCGTTGGAAGTTGAACCCGGTGGCAAGTCAATGCGTGCTTTTGTCAACGACTTTTTAAAAGACAAACTGGACAATTACCTGCACCGAAATCCCGGTGTAGCCGAAACCATTGAGAAAAAAATCAAGCAAGCAGAACGAGAGCGCAAAGAATTGGCGGGAATTCGAAAAATTGCGCGTGATCGTTCTAAAAAAGCAAGTGTTCACAACAAGAAGTTGCGCGATTGCAGAATACACTTGACGGATCTCAAAGACCCCAGACGTGAAGAAACCACCCTGTTCATTACCGAAGGGGATTCTGCCAGCGGATCCATTACTAAATCGCGCGATGTGAATACCCAAGCTGTTTTTTCGTTGCGCGGTAAACCCTTGAACGTTTATGGCCTTACGAAAAAAGTGGTTTATGAAAATGAAGAATTTAACCTCGTTCAGGCGGCATTGGACATTGAAGAAGAGCTGGATAACCTGAGGTATAACCGCATTGTAATTGCTACGGACGCGGACGTAGATGGTATGCACATCAGGATGTTGTTATTGACCTTCTTTTTGCAGTTTTTCCCGGATCTGGTTAAGCGAAATCACGTGTATGTATTACAAACTCCTTTGTTTCGTGTACGAAATAAAAAGAAGACGATCTACTGCTATTCCGAGGAGGAACGTAGGAATGCTATTCAAGAATTGGGTAAGTCGCCGGAAATTACCCGATTCAAAGGCCTGGGCGAAATTTCCCCCGACGAATTTGTGCATTTTATCGGCGCAGACATTCGTCTTGAACCTGTATTATTGAGTAAAGAAGCTTCCATTGACTCCATCCTGTCTTATTTCATGGGCAAAAACACGCAAGAACGACAGGATTTCATTATTGAAAATCTCCGTGTGGAAAAAGACGAGGCAGGTGAAGCCCAAGAAGAAATATCAGAACAAGAAGTAGCATAGGCCATGGCTGAAGAGGAATTGGAATCGAACGACGCCCAAGAGGAGCATAATCCTTTCGAAAATAAGAAAGTGGACGAAACCATTGTACCTGTTGGTGGGCTCTACGAGAATTGGTTTTTGGATTATGCAAGTTATGTTATTCTCGAGCGGGCGGTTCCCTCGTTGCAAGATGGTTTGAAGCCGGTTCAGCGCAGAATTTTACATTCCATGCGGGAGATGGAGGATGGGCGCTACAATAAAGTGGCCAACATTATCGGGAATACGATGAAGTATCATCCGCACGGCGATGCTTCCATTGGTGATGCCTTGGTACAAATTGGGCAGAAGGATCTCATGATCGATTGCCAGGGAAATTGGGGCAATACGCTTACTGGGGATGGGGCGGCAGCGGCACGTTACATCGAAGCGCGTTTGTCCAAATTCGCTTTGCACGTTGCGTTCAACCCAAAAACTACCCAATGGTTGGCTTCTTACGACGGCAGAAATAAGGAGCCTGAGAACCTGCCGATGAAATTTCCTCTGTTGCTGGCCCAGGGTGCAGAAGGCATTGCCGTAGGAATGGCGTGCAAGTTTCTTCCGCATAATTTTATCGAACTCATAGATAACTCCATCAACCACCTGCGGGGACGCAAGGTGGAAATTGTTCCCGATTTTCCGAATGGTGGAATGGCGGATTTTACCAATTATAACGATGGATTGCGCGGGGGCAGGGTTCGGGTTCGAGCAAAAATAAAAAAAGCAGATACTAAAACCTTGGTTGTTCACGAAATTCCATTCGGAACTACCACCACTTCCTTGATTGAATCGATATTAAAAGCCAACGATAAAGGAAAGATAAAATTAAAAAAGATAGAGGATAACACTTCTTCTGAAGCTGAGATTATCATCCATTTGGCGCCGGGTGTTTCCCCCGATAAGACCATTGACGCCTTGTATGCGTTTACCGATTGTGAAGTTTCTATTTCGCCAAATTCATCCATCATAGATGGTGAAAGGCCTCGTTTTTTAGGGGTATCAGAAATCCTCAAATACAATACCGATAATACCGTTGAATTATTAAAACGCGAGTTAGAAATTCGATTGGACGAATTGGAAAGACAGTGGCATTTTTCTTCGTTGGAAAAATTATTCATCAATCATGAAATGTACATCGACTTTAAGTTGTACAGCGACCGAGATTCCTTATATGCTTATTTATACCAACAGTTTGAGCCTTTTAAAAAACAGCTCATTCGCGAAATCGTGGACGAGGATTTACACAAGTTGACCCAAATTCCCATGATTCGTATCACGCGTTTTGACTCGGAAAAAGCCGATGAAGCTTTGTTGAAAATTGAGGAGGAGATGGCGCAAGTGAAGCATCATTTAGCAAATTTGGTCGACTATGCTGTGGAATATTTTAAAGATCTTAAAAAGCGTTTTGGGCAAGGAAGGGAGCGTAAAACGGAAATAAAAATATTCGACACAATAAGTGCCACCAAGGTGATTATTGCCAATCGCAAACTCTACGTGGATATCGAAGAAGGCTTTATTGGTTACGGCTTAAGAAAAAATGAATCGGTAAGTGATTGTTCTGAAATCGACGATATTATTTGTTTTTTTACTTCCGGAAAAATGCTTGTAACGAAAGTTGCGGATAAGAAATTTGTCGGTAAAGGTTTGGTGTACGCAGCGGTATGGAAAAAAGGAGATACGCGTTCTATTTACCACATGTTTTATCAAGACGGTGCTAGCGGCGATACCTATATGAAACGCTTTTACGTGAATAGCATTACGCGCGATACAGAATACGATTTAACCAAAGGAACGAAAAGTTCCAAATTGCTTTATTTTTCGGTTCATCCCAACGGAGAGCGCGAAGTTATTTCGGTTTTACTGCGCCCACGGCCGCATTTAAAACGCTTGCGTTGGGACATCGATTTGGGGCAATTACTCATAAAAGGACGCAATTCTGCGGGCAATCGAGTGACCAAAGAAATTGTTCATAAAATCGTTCAAAAGGAGGTGGGGGGCAGTACCTTGGCAGCTCGAAGAATTTGGTACGACGATGTGGTGGGGCGCCTTAACGATGAAGGTCGAGGTCGTTTTCTCGGGGATTTCAAGGGCGATGACCGCATCCTTACGCTTTACAAAAACGGAGACTATCGCTTGAGTTCCTTTGATCTTTCTAACCATTTTGATGAGGACATGATTCATCTGGAAAAATGGATACCAAGGCGTCCGATTTCCTGCGTGTATTTTGATCCTGAAAAGGAAATCAATTTTGTAAAACGCTTTTTGTGCGAGGTTCTATCTGACAAGCGGGTTTCCTTCATCAGCGAAACGGAAGGAGCTTATTTACAAGCGGTGTCAACCGCCTACCGGCCCGAGGTACGTGTAGTCTTTAATAAATTATTCAAGGAAACCAAAAACCTTCCCGATTCAGTCTTGAACTTGGCCGACATGATCGACGTTAAAGGCATGAAAGCCCAGGGAAACCAAGTTACCAAAATGAAAGTCAAGGAGATTACGCTAACCCATGCCATTGGAGAAGGAAAAGAACCTTGGCCCATGGAGGAGGAGGGATCCTTTGAGGTTACTGGAGAGCTTGAGGGTGAAATTGAAAAAGAGGCCGCTAACGAGGCCGCGTCGAAGGGTGAAACCTCGGTAGAATGGGACTTCACCAAGAAAAACGACGACAATACCCCAAGCTTATTTGATTAAAGGGATACGATGGTGCGACCGAAACATCTTACACTTTTTTTGGTCATCCATATAAGTTCTTTTATATACGCTCAAGATGATGGTCGTTGGTATGGTTCTTACAGTTTCGGAATGCAACGAATGGACTTCTTTCATCAACTCGGGTTGACGCTTAGAATGCAGTCGTTCCGTATGGAAATCCAACAAGCTTTTGGTCAACGCAGTGCAGCGTCCGGTACCTTGTTCTCCCAAACGGGTCTGCAGTGCTCCTATGTATTCGCTCGAAAGGTGGTGGAGTTTTCGCCGTATCTTCGGTTGAATTATGGTAGGCTTGCAGCGCCCTTTGCCTTTAATTACTACCGCATGGAACTCGGACATCAGCTCAGCTTACCTCTACATCGAAGGCACCTTTTCCCCTTGGATCCCTTTCTTTCAACAGGTATTTCCCAAGCCTGGGAACAGCAACATAAAGCCCTGCATACCTTTTTAGATTTTTCCCTATACCTCGGTGTACGTTATGCGTTTGATTAGTTTATTTTTCGCTTTGATTGTTTTAGCAATAGGATGCAGCAAGCGCAGCGACAGCTCAACACGGATTTTTGGTCACGCGGCCTCTGGATTGAACATTTCGAGCGCAATTTATCACAACAACTCCCGCGAAGCGGTTCATTATGCGTTGAGCTTACCCCATTGCAGCGGGGTGGAGGTCGACGTACGCATGGATGCCGACGGTCAGTTGTGGTTATTCCACGACGAAACCCTGGACGCTTCCACCAATTTAAGCGGCTACGTAGAGGCTTCCACAACAACTTACCTGGAATCTGGACGGTACAGCACCATGAAAAAGGAACGGGTGACCGCTTTGACCTCGGATTTGGTCGATGTATTGCTGCAAGGAGTAACCTTTCTTGATCTTAAAGGGAGCCATAACACCAATAAAGACTCCCTGCTTGCTTCTTTACTGTCCTTGAATTTGGATACCTCCAAGTTTTGGATCATCGTTCCAAATCAAGCGTATGTTGAATTGTTTAAAAGTTATTTCCCAACCTATCTTGCCCTTCAAGATTTTTCAGACTTGAGCAGTTCGTTCCTTGAAAACCAACCAGAACTTCGAGGAATTTGCATTCGAAATGAAAAGATTACGCGAGAACAGGTTAATTTCCTGAAATCCATTCACAAAAAAACGATTATTTACGAAGTTCGTTCGTCACAGGGTATTTTTAAAGCATTGAAAAAAGATCCCGCCTTCTTATTATCCGATGACTTAAAATTGGCCTTAGGGTTGCGCTATTGAGCTTTGTTTCTCCGAGCGCGCATGTTCAATAATTCCACAAACAGGGAAAAACCAAATCCAAAATAGATATAGCCTTTCGGAAAAGGGTATTTGAACGCTTCAGCCACCAAGAATACGCCGATAACGAGTAGAAAACTGAGCGCAATGGTTTTAATGTTCGGATTTTTCTGAATGAAATCGCTGATAATTCCTGAAAAGCGCAGCATAACCAGCATTGAAACGAGCACCGAAAGATATACGATGGCGATTGGGTTGGCGTCAAGTTCTTGTTGCATACCGTTGACCATTCCAATGGCAGAAATCACCGAATCAAGACTGAACACAATATCCACTAATACGATTTGCGCTACTACGCTTCGAAAACTGAGCTCGTTTTCTAGGGCTAATTCAGCCTTATGTTTTAGGCCGCGCTGCAATTCCAAAATGCTTTTGTAAACGAGAAATAAACCTCCTGCCAAAAGCACAAGATCCTTGTAATTGAATTCACCGAACCAAGGTGAATAAATAGGTTCAATTAAATGGATTAGAAGGCTCAGCATGGCCAAGAGCACAAAACGAAAAATCAGGGCTAGGGTCAGCCCCAAAAATCGCGCACGTTGCTTCAAGGCCGACACTTTCAATTTATCCGTAACAATCGAGATGAATATCACATTGTCGATGCCAAGAATAATTTCCAAAATTGAGAGCAGCAACAGGTAAAACCAACCTTGGGGGTGGAAAAAAATCTCGAAGAATCCCATTATTTGATAAAGTTAAAAAAGGAATTCAATACTTGAGGCGATTGGTGCTTATTTGTACGTATTTCGAGGCAATTGATGTCAGTTGTTAGCAGCAATTTGTTCATGGCCTCGTCGAGCAGTTCAACCTCCTCGATACACGCATATTTCCAACCGTAAGACGCTGATACAGCCCCGTTTCGCGAATGTTTCGCTTCGAAGTATTTTTCGCATTGCGGTGAATCTTTTGCTCCATCGATGATGTTAAAAATACCACCTCCTTGGTTATTGACTATTAAAATTTTCAGGTTCGGTGAAAGGTCTTGAAGCTGTAGCGCACTGACATCGTATAGAAATGAAACGTCACCAATAATAAGGACGTTGAGACGATCGTCTTTGGAGGCATAACCCATGGCTGTGCTGAGGCACCCGTCGATGCCGCTGGTTCCGCGATTTGACAGGTGAATGCAAGCTTTTGCCGGGTCAAACAATTGCATGTAACGGATAACGGAACTGTTTCCCAGGTGAATTACCGAATGCTCGGGAACCCGGTTTAAGAAGGATTTATAGACGTTGAAATCCACTAAAACATCTTTTGGTGCTTGAAAAGCCGTCATTTTGCGGTTGGCTTCCAAGTCCAACTTTTTCCAAACGTTGAAATAGTTTGGAACCTCCAATCCTATGGTCATGCCGCTAAGGCCAGTGAAAAAATCAGTCGGTTGTGCGATGATGGAATGGGTCAATTGTTGATAAGTATCCATTTCCCGAAAATCAATCCCCACTCTTATGTGCGCCGTCAAGGGCGCTTTTCGTAAAAAAGATTTGATGCGCTTCGAAACAATTGCCCCACCGATGGAAATCAAGACGTCGGGAAGGAATTCAGACGCTACGGCATCATCAATGCAATTGAGTGAACGATCAATGCAGGGAATAAATCGACTCGAGCTAAGGTTGGAAGTATTTTCTGTAAGGACGACGACGTGATCATGGTGGGCAAATTTTTCTAAAGCATCCTGGAGACCCTGTGATGCTGGAAGCTGGCCGCAAAGAACCATGATTTTCTTCTGAAGCATCAGCCTACTCAAGTTGTTTAGGACGCTCGGGTCTACGGTAAAATTTTCCACCACGGAAATGGTGCGATGAAAAAAGCGTTTTTTATCCTCGGTTTTGTACAGCGGTTCCGCTAGCCCCACATTGATATGAGCAGGACCCAGGTGTAATTTGTTGAACAACAGTGCGGTCTGACGCTGGTATTGCCAAAGGGTGGTTTTATCTTCTTTTTGGTCCTCAAGGTGCAGCGATCGGTGGGTAAAATCCCGAAATAAATTTCGCTGACGTATGGTCTGGCCATCGCCTTGGTCTGTCCAAGCCTCGGGGCGATCGGCTGAAATTACCAACAAGGGAATGGATCGATAGAAGGCTTCGGTTACTGCAGGTAGGTAATTTGTGGGAGCTGATCCTGAGGTACAACAAATTGCCACGGGTCGCCCTAATTTTTCAGCAAGGCCAAGCGCAAAAAAGGCCGCAGACCGCTCATCGTGAATGACAATTGTTTCAATTTTCGGATGATGGTCGGCACTGATTGCCAGGGGTGCGTTGCGAGATCCCGGAGAGAAAACCCAATGAGTCACTCCGTGTTCAACGCACTGATCGACGACTAACTGAACTACCCATTTATTGCTGGTAATCATGGTGCAAAGGTATTCAATTCAGCAACGTAAATAAGGTGCTGCTCTTGTTTTCGGTTTCTATCCATTCTGCTTCGGGCTTGGAATCTGCTGTAATACCTGCTCCGACATAAGCGTGCAAGACACCTTCAATAATTTGTGCACAGCGTAAATTGACGTAACAATGGGTTTGTTCGTTATCAAAAAAACCGATGATTCCTGTGTACAATTCGCGGTCATGTTTTTCGACAACCCTCAGCGATTCTTGTGCTTTGGTTGGGGGTATTCCACACACCGCAGGGGTGGGATGCAATCGTCGAACGAGGTCGTGGGTGATGTTGCTTGCGGATTCAAACCATAGGTCGGTTCGAAGGTGGGTGACCGGCCCGGCTTTGTGGTTGTAGGGTCCTTCGGTTTCATAATCCACGTGCATTTCATGGAGTATTCCCTCAATGTAATCAGTTACAATGCGCTGTTCTACAATTTCTTTATCCTGCCAATTCGGGATTTCCGTGCTGGAACGAGTACCTGCCAGCGACATGAGGAAATAATGGTTCTTTATTCGGCGTAGGAGCAATTCAGGGCTGGCGCCAATCCATTCTCCCAAATTTCGGTCGTTAAAATGATACACAAAGGCGGAAGGGTACTTGTCGCACAATTCTTCAAACATGTGAGAGGGTGTCGTATTTTTCAGCGGTTTGCTGATGGCCCGGGAGAGGACCAATTTTACCAAATCCAATTGTTTGATGTTTTTTTGAATTTTTCGCACCGCCCGGGTAAAAGAGTTGCGATCCATGTTGTGCGGTTTTATTTTTTTTGTAGGGATAACTTCCCGTGGTTGTTTCATGCTGTGAAAGGCGTAAAAATGGGAGGCATCGGCATCACTGACAATGAAACCTGAAACGTTTTGAGGGGAGTCAACGGGAAGAAAAATCCCATAAGATTGCACAATTTCTTGGCCGGGAATCCTGTAGCGCAACATTAAACGTGTTTTTTGATCCTCATAATGGTCAAACGTCCAGTGCAGACCAATTGTTCAGTGGCTGTTTCATGGATGTTGACTTCCCAGATATGAGTGGAACTGCCTGCATGGATTAGGGTTCCCGTAGCCACGACGGTTCCGTTTCGCAGCGCTTTCAAGTGTTCTGCGCTAACAGAAAGCCCAACGGGTCTTTCATCGGTGCCCTTAGCCATTAAAAAACTGCCGAAAGAACCAACGGTTTCAATCAAGGCAGCAGAGGCGCCGCCGTGTAAAATGCCCATGGGTTGATGGGTCCGATGATTTACGGGCATGCTAAATTTGAGGTAGTTGTCCCCAAGTTCAACGCATTCAATGCCCAAGGATTCCATCAGGGTATTGCGGTTCAAAGCATTGACCTCTTCTAATGTAAATTTTGAAAAATCCATGCTGTAAAGGTAGCTCAAAATCAAAAAATGCAGGAGAAAATTATCGGGTAAAGAACTTACTGAGTTCGCATCAAGCCGGTCTTATGTTATTCTTGCCATAGCCATGAGCAATAAATCCATCTTATTCACCGACGTGCCCTAAATAAAGACTCATCTTGAAAGAATCCGCAAATCGCTACCTGGTGTAAACGTAGTATAAAATATTAGCCCCCATTTTCAGGGCTTGCTGCCTTTTCTCCTCTGGGTCGTTATGAATTTTTTGGTCTTCCCAACCATCGCTGAGATCGGTTTCAAAGGTATAGAGCAAAACCAATCTCCCCTCGTGGAAAACCCCAAAGGCCTGCGGTCGTTTTCCGTCATGCTCGTGGATTTTGGGTAAGCCTCCCAGCTTGTAGTACGCCGAAAAAATTTCGTGATTCGAAGGAAGTTCCTGTAAATCATGGTCTGGAAAAACTTTGCGTATTTCGCTTCGAACGTATTCGTCCATCCCGTAATTATCATCGATGTGTAAAAAACCTCCTGCCAGGAGGTAGTCTCTCAAATTCAGGGCTTCATAACGGGTAAAAACCACGTTTCCATGCCCTGTCATATGCACGAAAGGGTAGAGGTACAAGTCTTTCGAACCTACCTCCACGTAGGGAACATCCCTCGATATCAGGGTGCCTAAGTTCTGATTGCAGAATTGAGCCAAGTTGGGAAGCGCTGTTGGATTCGCGTAGTAATCACCTCCTCCATTGTATTTGAGCACAGCAATTTTATAAGTTCCTGGTGTTTGTGCAAAAATCATCCAGCAAAAACACATGGTTGATAGGAGGGCGAGCAATTTCATTGGTTGAACAAAAATACGTTTTTCATCTTTCGGTTGCACTATTCTGCCGTCTTTCATAAAATGTGTAAAAAAAAATCCTGTTGAAATATGGAACCTTTATTTTTAGCGTAATTTTACCTGCCCAATGTAAGGTATGCAAACCTGAATTTATGCCTAAAAATTCTTCCATTAAATCGGTTTTAATCATTGGTTCTGGACCCATTGTCATTGGTCAAGCTTGTGAATTCGATTACTCAGGCTCCCAGGCTGCTCGTTCGTTGAGAGAGGAAGGAATTGAAGTAACCCTGATCAATTCCAATCCCGCGACCATTATGACCGATAAGCTCGTGGCCGACAACGTTTACCTGATGCCTCTTGAGCCAGAGAGCATTTTAGAAATTCTTCAACAACACGTCATTGACGCCGTACTTCCAACTATGGGAGGGCAAACCGCCTTAAACTTGTGCATCACCTGCGATGAATTGGGCATTTGGACCGACCATAATGTCGAAATTATTGGGGCAGACATTAAAGCCATAGAAATTACCGAAAATCGCGAAGCTTTCCGTGATTTAATGGGTAAAATTGATGTGCCTATGGCTCCTCAGAAAACAGCAAAATCTTTTTTGGAAGGGAAGGAAATAGCCCAGGAATTTGGTTTTCCCTTGTGCATTCGTCCCAGTTACACGCTCGGGGGTTCAGGTGCTTCAATTTTGTACACGCCGGATCAATTTGATAACTTGCTTGAACGTGGCCTTCAGCTTTCCCCCATCCACGAGGTTATGATTGATAAGGCGCTCATCGGTTGGAAAGAATACGAGTTGGAACTGCTGCGCGACTGCAACGATAATGTGGTCATTATTTGTTCCATAGAAAATTTTGATCCTATGGGCATTCACACAGGAGATTCGATTACGGTAGCCCCTGCAATGACCTTGTCGGATACCACCTTTCAGCGGATGCGCAACATGGCCATTCGCATGATGCGTTCCATTGGCAATTTTTCGGGGGGCTGCAATGTTCAGTTTGCCATTTCTCCCGACGAAAAAGAGGAAATAATCGCGATTGAAATTAATCCTCGGGTTTCGCGTTCTTCTGCTTTAGCCTCAAAAGCAACGGGTTATCCCATAGCGAAAATCGCCTCAAAACTGGCAATAGGTTACCGTTTGGATGAGTTGCAGAATCAAATTACGAAAACAACTTCTGCTTTGTTTGAGCCCACACTCGACTACGTGATTGTCAAGATTCCTCGTTGGAATTTCAATAAATTCCCGGGTACCAACCGACAATTAGGCCTTCAAATGAAATCGGTGGGTGAGGTTATGGGGATTGGCCGTTCTTTTCAAGAAGCGCTGCAAAAAGCTTGTCAATCGCTCGAAATTAATCGCAACGGGTTAGGAGCAGACGGAAAAGAATTGACCAATCAAAGCGAAATACTCCACAGCCTTGAAAAGCCGAGTTGGAACCGATTGTTTCACCTTTACGATGGCTTAAAATTAGGGATACCCTTCAAAACCATTGCCGAAAAAACGAAAATCGATCCGTGGTTTTTGCGTCAGATTGATGATTTAATCAAAACGGAACGCCGAATTGAGCAATTCAGCATCGATACGATACCGTCGGAGTTGCTGTTTGAAGCGAAGCAGAAAGGCTATGCAGACCGTCAAATTGCCCATTTGTTGAGGTGTTTGGAATCCGCCGTTTACAGCAAGCGTCGGGAATTTGGAATTAACCGGGTTTATAAATTGGTTGATACGTGTGCGGCAGAATTTGAGGCACAAACCCCTTATTACTATTCAACGTTTGAATGGGAAAACGAAAGCAAGGTGAGCGATCGCAAAAAAGTGGTAGTTCTTGGGTCGGGACCCAATCGGATTGGGCAAGGAATCGAATTCGACTATTCCTGCGTTCATGGAGTATTAGCCGCAAGGGAATGCGGATACGAAACCATTATGATCAATTGCAACCCGGAGACCGTATCCACCGATTTCGATACGTCCGACAAGTTGTACTTTGAACCGGTTTTCTGGGAACATATCTACGATATCATTCAACACGAGAAACCCGAAGGCGTTATTGTTCAACTTGGGGGCCAAACCGCCCTGAAATTGGCGGAAAAATTGCACCGCTATGGAATACGTATTCTCGGTACCACTTTTGAGGCATTGGATTTGGCTGAAGACCGCGGCCGCTTTTCAAAAATGTTGGAGCGCTTAGAAATTCCCTTCCCCAACTACGGGGTCGTGGAAAGTGCCGAGCAAGCCTTAATGTTGTCAGAAACCCTAGGTTTTCCCTTGTTGGTAAGGCCGAGTTATGTATTAGGAGGGCAAAAGATGAAAATTGTGATTAACCAAGAGGAGTTGGAACATCACGTGGTGGACATTATCAACGAGATGGGGAGCAACCAAATTCTATTAGACCATTTTATCAGCGGGGCGGTTGAGGCCGAGGCCGACGCTATCTGCGATGGGGAGGATGTGTATATTTTAGGAATCATGCAGCACATTGAGCCTGCAGGCATTCATTCCGGGGATTCGTACGCTGTCTTGCCTCCGTATAATCTTGGGGATTTTGTAATGACCCAAATCGAGGATATTACCAAAAAAATTGCCCTGGCTTTGCAAACGGTAGGCCTCATTAACATACAATTTGCGATCAAGGATGATCGGGTATATGTCATCGAGGCCAATCCAAGGGCTTCAAGAACAGTGCCTTTCATTGCGAAAGCGTACGATGAGCCTTATGTTAATTACGCTACGAAGGTAATGTTGGGGGAGAAAAAAATAAGGGATTTTGTGTTCAATCCACGGAAAGAGGGTTATGCCATCAAAATACCGGTTTTTTCGTACGAAAAATTCCCGGATATTAAGAAAGAACTCGGTCCTGAAATGAAATCTACAGGCGAAGCGATACAATTCATCAAGAATTTAAAAGACCCTTTTTTCACTAAGGTTTACTCAAAAAGAAATATGCACCTTTCGAAGTAAGCGATGGGCATTGTAAAAAAAGACGCCTTACGTACAACGGTAATATCTTATGTAGGGTTGGTTTTAGGATACCTCAACAAGGCAGTACTCTTCGTAATATTGCTATCGACAGTTCAAATAGGAATTGTCAATCTATTGATAACGAGTGGGTTATTATTTGCTCAATTGAGTAATTTAGGAACCGTTTACGTTACTTGGCGTTTTTTCCCATTTTTTAGAAACGAAACAAAACAGCATTATGGCTTTTTATTGCTGAATTTTCTCGTTGTAATGTTTGGAGCGATCTTAGTCACGCTCCTGTTTTTCCTGTTTAAAGAGCAGATAGATCAGTATTTTGTGAGGAAATCCCCTTTATTCATCAACTATGCTTGGTGGGTTATTCCAGTCGGCATAGGTCATGTATTTTTCTTGCTTTTTGAAAATTACCTGCGCGGATTGTACAAAAATGTTCTCCCTGTATTTCTACAAGACGTTGCGTTGCGGAGCATTACTACGCTAATTCTTTTGCTCTACGGACTCAAATGGCTTTCATTTGATGTTTTTCTGATGTTAATCATGTTAAGCAACACCCTTCCCGCGTTAGTATTGTTTTTCTACCTAATGCGTATCAAAGAATTCACCTTTTCCCTCAAATCGATTTCTGTTCCTCGCCGATTTCGAAAAATACTCGTTCAATTCAGCCTCTTCTCCTATGTAAATACCCTTGCAACGATCATTGTAGTGACTATGGATGCAGTTATGATAGGGGGGATGATAGGTTTGGCCGCTGTGGGCATCTACACTACAATGGTCCAAATAACCAGTGCCATCCTTGTTCCATTTCGATCCATAGCCAGGGTCAGTTCTCCCATCGTAGCCAAACATTGGAAAGATAAAAACCTTGCAGGCTTGCAAGATATTTATCAAAAATCGAGCGGTGTGGGTTTGTTCATCGGTTTATGTTCGTTTTTAGTTGTTTTCTTGCCGGTCAGGGAATTGTTTTCATTTATAAATCCTGATTTTCAGCAAGGAATACCCGTTCTGTTTTTTCTGTTAATCGGGCGCCTAGTAGATATGTATTGCGGACTTAACGGGATTATTTTTGCTACCTCAAAAAAGTACCAATACGATTTAGGATTTACGCTATTTTTGTGCGTTGGCGTTTTTGTTTTGAATTATACTTTGATCAGCGCGGGATATGGAATTGCTGGTGTGGGTTTCGCCACGGGTTTCATCTATCTGTTTTACAATTTTGCCCGTTCCTTTTACATCTATAAAGCGTACGGTTTGAATCCCTTTCAAGCCAGCCACGCTCGCTTGTTTGCCCTCTCTTTTGCCGTAATTATTGCGGTGGTTGCGTTGGAATTTATTTTCCCGTTTAACCCTGCATCGGCAACGTTTTCAAGGGTGTTTCGTATCGCTTTTATTGAAGTGTTGATCGCAATGGCATTTATATTTCCCGTTATTTTATTCAATCTTGAACCAGAGGTCTCGGGTTTTGCCAGGCGCATCTACTCGGAGCTTAAAAAGAAGTATATAAAATTGTAATTTTAACCTATGAATCGTGTGTTTGCTATTTTGTTATTCCTCGGAAATGGTTTACACTCCGTGGAGGCGTTTGCTCAAGAGCGCATGGACATTGACGATTCCTTCGTGATTGAACTTGGGTTACCCAATGGTTTTATCAATAAACCCTTTAAAGACATTATGCAAGGGCTCGTATACGTAGCTCCGATGTACCAATATACCTTTAAAAATGGGCTTTCACTTGGAGCAGGAGCGCATTATTCGTACTTCAATGTAAATCAGTTTCGAATCAATCAGGATGTTTACGGTGGAATGCACAGCGGGGCTGTTTTTGTTAAGGTTGGATATGAACGGTTTTGGACCCCTTCGCTTGCCACAGATATTTCCATCAAGGCAGGGTTTGTGCAAACAGCGTTTTCTACCGATACCTTGAAAAAGCTGGGATACACCTACCAAGCCAGAGTTTCGAACTATTTAGAACCAAATATCGGGATATGCCTGGCCTCCGATGTTAACGCCTCTTTTCGCTTATCTTTGGGATATGCTTTTTACGGATTCGGCTTTCGTCCTTTAAACCTCGGTGTGGCCTCAGATTTAGGTTATTCTGCTTCTGAGTTCAACAAAGTGTGTTCCTTTTTAATTGTTGGATTTGGTTACTCGCGCTATTTCAATGGAAAGAAAAGTGCCAATACAGGTTGGGATGAAGACTAAGGATTGGCTAACCTAAGCTTAAGAGTTCATGAAAAGTTTTTTACAACATTTTTTGCAAGAATTTCAGCTCCCTTTTACCAATCCCGTTTTGGTATTTTCCTTAATTCTTTTCATTATTTTACTGTCCCCCATCATTTTGCGAAAATTACGCATTCCCGGAATTATTGGTCTTATTTTGTCCGGACTGCTCATCGGGCCAAAGGGCCTCGGTATCATCGGTTCGAATTCCATCTTAGACGAGGGTTGGATTAACTTATTTTCGACGATTGGATTGCTTTATATCATGTTCATGGCGGGTTTGGATTTGGATCTGAACCAATTCAAACGTTACTATAAAAAGAGTTTGGTTTTTGGGGCGATGACCTTTTTTATTCCATTGATTTTAGGTTTTCCGTTATGCTATTACGGATTGAATCTTTCCCCCTTAGCGAGTTTATTAACGGCGAGCATGTTCTCTACGCACACCTTAGTGGCTTATCCAATCATCGCCAAATTTGGTCTTACAAAGCACCATTCTGTAGCGATTAGCGTTGGCGGAACCATTCTTACGGACTCTGCGGTGCTCATTATTCTTGCCATCATTTCAAGTGCGTCCAACGGTAATCTTGATCTTGCTTTCTGGTTGCGTCTGATTACGTCCCTGTTTTTTTTCTCAATCATCATGTTTTTCTTGTTGCCCAAGATTACAAGGTGGTTTTTGAAAAAGCTAGATTCCGAGAAAACATCGCAGTATATTCTGATTTTATCGGTCGTATTTTTCTCGGCATTTCTCGCAGAGGTTGCAGGCGTTGAACACATTATAGGGGCCTTTGTGGCAGGATTGGTTTTGAACCGTTTAATTCCTCATAATTCGGCTTTAATGAACCGAATCGATTTCATTGGAAACTCTTTATTTATTCCTGTTTTTTTGATTTATGTCGGTATGGTAGTTGATTATCGTGCGCTTTTTCAGGGATCGTGGCCTTTAATCATCGCAGGAGTCCTTACTGCTTTTGCCATTTTTTCGAAATGGCTTGCAGCCTATGCTACCCAGGCTATTTTCAATTTACCCGCCATTGAACGAAAAATTATTTTTGGGCTCAGTACCTCTCATGCTGCCGCGACATTGGCGATTATTGTAGTTGGCTTTAACGCAAAAATTTTGGATATAAATGTTGTTAACGGTACCATTCTCCTCATCTTAGTAACCTGTATGGTAGCCAGTTTTGTTATCGAAAACGCCGGTAAAGAACTCGTACTCCTTCTTTCAGACCAAGGGGATGACGATGCACTCGAGTCGAAACTTCGCAATAAGCATTTGGTGGTTGCTATGAATAAATTGGAAGGCAACGAGAAACTGCTTGAATTTGCTCTGCAAATTTCGGATCCGAAAGTTATCAATCCGATTTCCGTTGTTAGTGTGCTCCCAACCTCAAGTCAAGCACAACAGATAATCTACAAATCCCGAAAAAACTTGGAGGAAATCGTTAAGCACTTCTCGGGTTATGAGACAAAATTGAACACAATGGCGACCATCGATTTAAATATCTCTTCCGGCATATCCCGCGTCGCCCTCGAATTAGTGGCAGATGCAGTTGTTGTAAATGACTCAAATCGTTCCAGTTTGTTGAAATTAATTGTAGGTGACGATCGGGCACATTTATTAGAGTCGTGCGATAAAACAATATTCTTCTGTCAGGTTGAAAAGCCTGCTGTTTACTACCGCAAAATGGTGGTTGTTGCCCCTGAATACGCTGAATTAGAACCGTATTTCATTTCCTGGTCAGAACGCTTACTTCGATACTCCAGCGAGGTGCAAATCGTGATTGAGGCTTTCATGACGGAAAGTTGCTACGAACGTTTTGTCAAGGTTGGACAAGTCAATAAGATTAACGCAACAGCCTCGCTCCAAATAACGCATGCATTGGACGATTTTTTTCACTTGGCGAACCTTGATGCCGAGGATTTAATGGTGTTTGTTGGTTCCCGAAAAAGTTCGATTTCTTATCAGTTTGAGTCGGAGGCTTTCATTTCCAAAGCCCTTAAAGTCAACGAGCAAAACGATTGGGTTGTCATATATCCGGGTCAAGATTCCGACTTGGCTTATAAAAACTACCAAAACTTAACGGGCAGACCCATTGGTGTAGGGGTGAAAACATTGAGTAAAATCGGAAAGGAGGTAGGAAGCATTTTTAAAGGCGACGAATAAGTTAGCCCTCTCTTGGGTAAAAGCTTTCCGTAAAAAAGGGTTCACAATGGGGAATCCTATTTACCGCGCGAACTACCTGTTTTGACCATCGGCACCCTCTTAGACATAGCGGGTTTTGCACTTCTAGATTCATTTCGGGTCACGGTTTGAACTTTTTTCAAACGATCGCCTTTTGTCTTGTTAGCTTGCTTTGATCCTTGTTGCGATTTTTCGCCCTCCTTGTCGGGAGTCGCTGTGTCGTCAGTGCCTAAAATCCCTTCTTTAAGGAGTAAATTATACCATTGGAACACCTTCTTAATATCCGATAAATAAACGCGATCCGTATCGTAGTTTGGGACTATCGTAGCGAATGTGTTGCGCAGTTCTGTTTCATGAGATTTGTGGTCGATGCTCTCGGCACCCTTGAGCCGTGTCGACATGATGGAAAAAACTTCGGACAACTTGACATCTTCGTCCAGCGTAAGAATGCTAATGTCCTCAACAGCACTGATCTTTTCCGTCGCGAATGCAGGAAACCTTTTCTTCTCCACAAGGGATTCAACAATTACATTCGATTTACCCTGAGAGATAATCTTGAAAAGTCCCGGTCTTCCAGAAATAGATACAATTTTTTTGAGTTCCATAAATGATGCTAATTTCGGCCAAAAATAAGGAAATCTTCAATACTGCGGTTGTATTACCTACTTATTATCTTTCCTACAAGAACTTTATTGCGAAAATTAAATGAGTACCTTTGCCGAAAATAAGTAGGAATAATGACATTTGAAGACCTGGGATTGCGCAGTGAAGTGCTACTTTCAATTAAAGAAATGGGGTTTGAAATACCGACCCCGATACAAGAAAAAGCAATTCCTCATCTTTTGACCGAAGACAGTGATTTTGTAGGTTTAGCTCAAACAGGTACAGGCAAAACGGCGGCCTTTGGCTTGCCGCTGTTATCAAAAATTTCGGGCGCAAAAAAGCTACCGCAGGCTTTAATTATTTGCCCTACCAGAGAGCTTTGTTTACAAATTACCAACGACATTAACCTTTATGGTAAGTACCTGAATGTTTCCTGCATTTCGGTTTACGGAGGGGTGGATATTAAAAAACAAATTACGGACGTAAAAAAAGGGACCGATATTGTCGTTGCTACTCCGGGCAGGTTGATGGACCTTATTAACCGTAAAGTAGTGTTGCTTCACCAAATTCGCTACGTTGTTTTAGATGAGGCGGATGAAATGCTCAACATGGGGTTCAAGGAAGACATCGACGATATTTTAAAATTCACACCTGTTGAAAAAAACGTATGGCTTTTTTCCGCTACCATGCCAAAGGAAGTCGCATCCATTGCCGCCAGTTACATGGATAACCCCTTGGAATTGTCTATTGGAGCCAAAAATCAGGGCAATGAAAATATTCTACATACGTATTTTGTGGTTTATGAAAAGGATCGGTACCCCGCCTTAAAAAGGCTTATTGATTTCCATCCGGAAATTTATGGATTGATTTTTTGCAGAACCAAAAATGAAACGGCCAATGTGGCTCAAAAGTTGAGCCGTGATGGATACAATGCGGAACCGCTGCACGGCGATTTGTCACAATCCATGCGCAACATGGTTATGGATCGGTTTAAAAAACGCGAGGTGCAATTGTTAGTTGCTACTGACGTTGCTGCAAGAGGGATTGATGTGGATTCCATCTCCCACGTGATTCATTACAATTTACCAGATGACATTGAAAATTACACCCATCGAAGCGGTCGAACGGCAAGGGCGGGTAAAAAAGGAGAATCCCTTTCCTTACTCACGCAAAAGGAAGTTTTTAAGGTCAAGGGAATCGAACGACAAATTCACGCAGAATTTCAAAAGGGAATGATTCCGAACGCGGCTGAAATTTGCCAAATTCAATTGAAAAAATTAGTCCAAAAAATAAAATCAACGACGATAAGGGAAAAGGATATCGAGCCCTTTCTCCCGGAAACCTTTGAGCATTTCCAGGGTTTGAGTAAAGAGGAAGTGATCAAGCTTTTTATCTCGGCAGAATTTAACCGTTTTATCGAGTATTACGAAAGGGCAGGTGATTTAAATGCAATGGGAACTGGAGATAAAAGCTCAAAGCCTACTCGGTCTCGTGAAAAAGGGGAAAGACGCCGCGATGAACACAAAACGCGTTTTTTCATGAACCTGGGCAAAAGAGATGGGCTCAATGTAGGAGGACTTTTAAGAACCCTTTGCGATGCAACGGGCCTTAAGTCTGGGAATATAGGGCGGATCGACATTATGGCTTCTTATTCTTTTTTCGATACAGACAGGGAGCATGTGGATCGCGTTCTAAAAAAAGTAAACGGCGCCCAATTCGAGGGACATCAAATCAGTGTTGAAGTCGCTGCAGAAGCCAAGGGGGGAGCTAAAAAATCCATGAATAAATCGAGGGATCAACGAGGTTTCGGCGGGAGACGATCGGAAAAGAAATTCGCACCGCCTTCTTTCAACAAACGCCGACGTTAACATACTGCGCCAATGGAAATAAGGAATATTGCCATTATTGCTCACGTTGACCACGGTAAAACGACGCTAGTGGATAAGATCATTAGCGCAGGGTCTTACACCAATGAACGCGATCGGCCCATTGGTGAATTGATACTGGACAACAATGACCTTGAACGCGAACGTGGAATAACCATAGTTTCCAAAAACGTCTCGGTAAGTTACCGAGGCACCAAAATTAACATCATAGACACGCCCGGTCACGCGGATTTTGGTGGCGAAGTTGAACGCGTATTGAATATGGCGGATGGTGTCTGCTTACTTGTTGATGCCTTTGAAGGGCCAATGCCGCAAACGCGTTTTGTTTTGGGAAAGGCCCTAGCTATGGGCATCAAGCCTCTTTTGGTGATCAATAAAGTGGATAAGGAAAATTGTACGCCGGACGAAGTGCATGAAAAGGTGTTTGATTTGATGTTCGAGTTGGATGCAACCGAAGAACAATTAGATTTTCCTACCGTTTACGGTTCGGCTAAGAACGGTTGGATGTCGTTCGATTGGAGAAAGCCTACACAAAACATCGAGCCATTGCTCGATACAATGTTATCCCATTTTAAGCCAAGGGTTATACCTTTAGGAAATACGCAATTGCTGATTACTTCTTTGGATTACTCGACCTACGTGGGGAGGATAGCTATAGGTAGGCTGAGTAGGGGGACACTTTGTGAAAACCAAATGGTGCAACTCGCCAAACGAGACGGTACCTTGCAGAAACATAAGATAAGAGAGCTGTATATTTTTGAGGGTCTTGAACGTAGAAAGGTTGTCGAAGTTATGCCAGGAGACCTATGCGCAATGACCGGTTTGGAAGGTTTTGATATCGGCGACTCAGTGTGCGATGCGGATCAGCCGGAGCCCTTGGAAACGATCAAAATGGATGAGCCCACGATGTCCATGCTTTTTACCATCAACGATTCGCCTTTTTTCGGAAAAGAAGGAAAATTCGTAACGTCGAGGCACCTTCAAGAGCGTCTTATGAGGGAGTTGGAAAAAAATTTAGCGCTTCGTGTTATGGAAACTGATAAAGCGGATCGTTGGATCGTTCACGGACGTGGAGTTCTTCATTTGTCGATTTTAATTGAAACGATGCGGCGTGAGGGCTATGAGTTGCAAGTGGGGCAACCGCAGGTTATTTTCAAAGAATTGGAAGGGCAACGATGTGAACCCATGGAGGATTTAACGATCGATTTACCGGAAGAATTCGGAGGAACGGCCGTAGAGGCAGTTTCTAAAAGGAAAGGGGAGTTGAAAATTATGCAACCAAAGGGCAATCGTATGATCATGCAGTTTCAAATACCTTCAAGAGGCATCATAGGATTAAGAAGTTACCTGTTGACGCAAACAGCCGGTGAGGCCATCGTTACCCATAGATTCCTACAATATGAGCCATTCAAAGGAGACATTCCCGGTCGGCAAAACGGCTCGCTTATTTCGTTAGAGCAAGGAATGGCAATACCGTATTCCATCAACAACCTTCAAGAACGTGGCCGTTTTTTTATCAATCCTAACGAAAGTATTTATGAAGGTCAAGTGATTGGAGAAAATTCACGAGCTGGGGACATGGTAGTCAATGTTACAAAAACGAAAAAGTTAACCAATATGCGCGCCTCGGGTTCCGACGATAAGGTTAAAATAGTGCCTGCGAAGATTATGAGCTTAGAGGAAACATTGGAGTATATTCAGCAAGATGAGTTTGTCGAAATAACTCCCAAAAATCTCCGAATACGGAAGATTTTCCTGAAAGAGGCCGATCGAAGAAGGTTATCGAGGGATTAGTTGAAGCGAATGGTTTTAATGGGATTGATGCTCGCAATAACATAACTTGGCAACCATAAAGCCAAAACACCTACAATAAAGGTTCCGATATTGAGTAAAATAAAGGTTCCCAGCGTAAGTTCTACAGGGACCTCTGACAGGTAATAAACCTCGGGATTAAGTTGAAAAACTCCGGTGCTTTTTTGGATATAATAAATGCTTAGGGCGATTCCGTTTCCAATCAGTAATCCACGACCAATCAAATATGCCGCTTGAATTAAAAAGATCCTTCGCAAGGATTTATCGTTGGCTCCCATGGTCTTCATCAAGCCAATAAAATTCGACCGCATGATGATTAAAATTAACAGCGCTGAACCCATATTGATAATCCCAATGAGCAACATCAAGGTTACGATGATTTGTACGTTGACATCTAGGAATGACAGCCACTTAAACAGATCTTTTTCCAAATCGAAAATGCTGATAACCTTGACAAGTTCTTTATTTTCCGTTGGAATGAGTTCGACTTTTCGCTGGAGAGCAGCAAGCGTTTTCTCAACCTTATACCAATCCTTGACTCGTATTTCATAACCCGATAAATAGCGAAAAGAGGTTCCATCACCCGGACGACTTTCAACATAAAATCGACGTTCTTTGCTCTCCGAAAGCGGCAAGTGATAACGGTAAACTGTGCCGGAAGGATTGAGGCTTTCCTTATAAAATTCAGAGGATAAGGTGTCTTTTTCTCCTTCCAAATGAATGCGGATTGCGTGTTCATCGATCTTGAGGAGTTGTCCTTGCTCGATTTTGAATACTTTGACCCGGAGAGTTGTATCGCGGATTAGGGGTGAAATGACCTGCCCCCGGTATCTTTGGGGTCCTTTTCCCCAATCATAAAGCATGTTTTCTGCATTGCCCTGTAGGGTCAAAACTACGGGAAGTAAGTCGTTGACGAGCGAATCACCCAGTTCCAATTGTCCTGAAATCCCCCAATCGTTCAGTTTCTGCAATACCCGAATGTCGCACAATGCCAATTTCGTATCATAGTCCTCGAATCCTGTGGAGTAAATGCCAACTAACTTAAAATTTCGAACTATGGGGGCATTTTTTACAAAGAGGGCTGTAACTTCGTCGTTCAAGTTAAGGTTTAAGCGTCGGCAAATATTGGCCGAAAGAACCAATTCATCTGAAGGCTCGCGGGAACTATATTCAGGGATTCTGCCTGAGGAAAGATGTTCTTGAAGAAACGACCGGTCGTACATCGAATCAATTCCTTTAAATACTAAACCCAGCACCTCCTGGGTTTCATTTTTTGCTTGTAACATCCCCGGCTTATAGGCCACGGGATTAAAACCGAGTACATCAGGATGGTTTTTTAATGTCGATTCAAGGGCCAACGATCGTTGTATTGGATCGGATTCATAAAAATCTGAATTGTTGATATTTTGAATGAACAGGGGAGCGGAAAACCCCGTAACTTTCCGTCGAATTTCGTTTTTAAAACCGGTGACAATTGCAAACGTGAGCAGGTTAACAACAATGGAAAGTGAAATACTAATCACAGCAATGCGGAGTATTGGACGCGAAACTTTTATACCTTGCGAACGATAAGGAAGCATGCGTTTTGCTATGAAAAATTCAAAAGCCAATAGTCGATTTCTTTTCTTACAAAAGTACATTAAATTGTGGCAAGCCGTTGGTTTTGTCGTGCTCTGTAACCTGTCATTCTCCGTAAGTCATACCGACAACACAAAAGGACCAATTATACCCGGCGCTTATCAATTGAATAAATACCTGGATAGTCTGGTGGGGAAGCAGGTTGCCTTGGTTGCCAATCCAACTTCCTTAGTGAAAAAAACACATTTAGTGGATACCCTTTTGAGGGTCGGTGTTAGTATATCAAAGATTTTCGCACCGGAACATGGTTTTCGCGGGGACGGAGATGCTGGCGAGCATATCAACAACGGTATTGATGACAAGACGGGTATATCGGTGATTTCCTTGTACGGGAATCATAAAAAACCAACCAAGGAAGATTTGGAGGGCGTTAACATAGTAGTTTTTGATATTCAGGATGTAGGCGTTCGATTCTACACATATCTATCAACCTTGCATTATGTTATGGAGGCTTGCGCTGAAAACAATTTACCCTTAATCCTTTTGGATCGCCCAAACCCAAATGCTCATTACGTAGACGGTCCGATTTTACAACCTGAATTCAAGTCCTTTATCGGCTTACACCCTGTTCCGGTTGTTTACGGCATGACCATCGGAGAATATGCACAAATGATCAATGGTGAAGGCTGGCTAACAGGAGGGATAAAATGTGAACTGACCGTTATTCCCGTATTAAATTATACGCACAAGTCTTCTTACAGTCTCCCCGTACCGCCTTCCCCGAATTTAAAATCGGATTTGGCAATTGCCCTTTATCCCAGTTTATGTTTGTTTGAAGCAACTACTGTGAGCGTGGGAAGGGGAACTGAACGGCCTTTTGAGATGTATGGACATCCGAGATTTCCCCAGGAAGGTTTCCATTTTACCCCGACTATGCAGTCAGGATCAAAGTATCCTCCACATGTGAATAAAATCTGTTCAGGTTTTGACCTTCGCGTGAGTTCAAAGCCGAGAACGTACGAATTGAATTTATTCTATCTAACGAATGCGAGGGATATTTTGGCGGATTCGGCCGTTTTTATCAATCAAAATTCATTTTTTAACCGTTTAGCAGGAAACTCAGAACTTAAAGATCTTTTATACAAAGGCTGGGGGCCGAAAGAAATTCGTGCAACTTGGGAGCCAGGATTGAAAGCCTTTCAAAAAATCCGTTCTAAATATTTGATTTACCGCTGATCCAATTGCTCCTGGCTTTTTTCAACGTCTGAGGCCATGGTTTTTTGAAAATGCTCCAACTTCTTGGAGAGAGCCTTGTTGCTTACTGCTAACATACGTATCGCGAGGATGCCGGCATTTTTAGCGCCGTTTAAGGCTACTGTGGCAACAGGAATGCCGTTTGGCATTTGAAGAATACTAAGAATGCTGTCCCAACCATCAATGGAATTGCTCGATTTAATGGGCACTCCTATCACAGGTAGCGTCGTTAATGACGCCACCATACCTGGCAAGTGAGCAGCACCACCTGCTCCGGCTATGATTATGGAGATTCCGTTCCTTTTTGCCGTTTTAGCGAAGGACACCATTTTTTCGGGGGTTCGATGGGCAGAAACAACCTCTTTTGCCACGATCACCCCAAATTCAACGAGAATTTTTTCGGCTTCTTGCATGACCGGATAGTCGCTTGAACTTCCCATAATAAGAGCTACTTTAAGACTCGGTTTCGGCATTGTTGATAGTAGTATTGGGCTGTTTATGGGTCGAGCCTTCTGCAGGCAAGGCCGGTGAGTCTCCTTCCATCGTTGAATTTTTCGGGGAATTATTGGTTCGTTCATGCTCAAAACGAATGGTGTTTTCAGGGCCCGAGAGCGTCGAATTAAGCGCTTGGTCTAATGCCTGCTCTTCCTCTTTTATAAGGTGTTCAATCTTAAGGTCTTTTTTTATGTCAACGCCCGCCTTTTTAATTTCCTCTTTTAATTCATCCGAGGCATTTCGAATGGAATAAATTGCCTTACCAATTGTTCTAGCAATTCCCGGTATACTTTTAGGTCCAAAAAATATTAGCACAATAAGAAAGATGAGGACTACTTCACTGCCGCCAATATCGTTGAAAAGTAAATAAGGAACACCCATGGGATAAAGGTACTATTTTATTTTGATTGTATTTTTTCGACCGTATTCATCAACAGACCATCTGGAACGAAAGGACCAAAAACCTTAATGAGTATAGCAAAACTGAATTCACTGATCTTGATGCGCTTACCTTTCATCATGGCTTTGTAACCCTTTAAGGCAGTCGTGTGTGCGTCAGCTCCTTGCTCAAACATCGTGGAATTGCTCATTCCTGCCGCAACATCAAACTCTGTTTTTACGGGCCCCGGGCATAGGGCAGTTACCGTAATCGGGGTTTTTCTTAACTCATACGAAGTGGCTTTTGTTAAGGAAATTACAAAAGCTTTGGTTGCAAAATAGGTGGCCTGAAGAGGACCGGGAATAAAACCTGCCGTGCTTGCAACATTGAGGATCCTGCCTTCTTTCCGTTCGAGCATTTGTGGCAGATATTCGTGCATAAGCTGTGTTAGCGCTTGTACATTCACTGCAATCATTTTCGCATCGCTTTCTGCGCATCGGTCTGAGAATTTTCCCCAACCGCCAAATCCCGCATTGTTGAAAAGGTAATTCACAAAAATACCCTCTCGTCGTGTACTTTCTACTACCTTGTTGACGCCCTCCAACAGCGATAAATCGGATTCTATAACCCATGTTTTCACGCCGTAGGAATGGTGTATTTCTTGCGCTAATTGATGGAGTTTCTCAGCTCTTCGTGCTACTAAAACAACATGGTTACCTCTTGAGGCGTGAATTTTTGCCAGCTCCCAACCGATACCGCTCGATGCTCCTGTTATAAGTCCGGCTTTTTCCATGGTCTTTATCGTATTAAATGAATGAAATGGTAAGAGGATTTCGCTTGAGGATCGGTCAAGATGATCGTGTATACCCCCTCTGTCAGATCCTTGCCGTTTTGGTCTGTTCCATTCCAATTATTGGGATAATTGTTGGAGGAATAAACAACATTCCCCCAACGGTTAAGTATGGAAATTTCCGTATTGGGTTTGAGGTATTGAATGAACAGTACCTCGTTGGTTAAATCGCCATTAGGACTGAAAACATTTGGCATAACGATTTCATCGTAAATCGTAATGAAGGCACTCACAGTATCGGCGCAGCCCTCAAGGTTGGATACGGTTAAGCTTACCTGATAGATGCCGGCAGGGTAACTGCAGCTCCAAGGGGACTGGTTAATGATGGCGCCTAAATTGGTCCAATTTTCACTCGTGTAGTTTGTCGAAGTATTTGTAAAGGTTACCGTATCGCCTTGATTAGGGAATCCCGGGGAATAAGAAAATGCGGCAACGGGATAGTTTGGTGCGTCCATGGTAAAAAGGCTAGAAGTATCGCTGCATCCATTGGCATCCGTAACTGTTAAAATGTAATTCCCTGCATTTAGGTTTTGTATATTTAAGGTATTGATGTTTCCAGGTTGCCAAGCATAGGTGTAGGTATTCGTGCCCCCTGAAACGCTTAAACCGCTAATGCTGCCATCAACCAAACAGGTTGGATTGTTGAGGACGACTTGATTTTCGTTGAGCACAACGGGGCTCAACGAATCAACCACGAAGGTCTGGGTTGAAACGCAGTTATTGGCATCGGTGATAGATAAAACATAGGTTCCAGCAGATACGCTTGGGTTATTTAAGGTATTCACGCCATTACTCCATGCATAGGTTGCTCCACCGGCATTGGTTAATATGCCATTTATGGATCCGGGTTCACCAGAACATCCTTGGGGTAGAATAACCAGTTGCGAAGTATCAATGTTTGGGCCTCCAATAGAACCAATGGTTATTCCACTAATACTGTCTGTACATCCTTCACTATCGGTCACTACCAGACTATAAGTCCCGGGCGACAAACCAACAGGTTGGTTTAGGGTGGTTTGTTGATTAGACCACAAATAACTCAATGGGGCCGTTCCGCCAGTAACCATGATGCCCGTAATTCCTCCGTTATCCTGTCCACACAATTCATCGATTACTTGTATGAAATTAATATCAATAGAAGGAGGTGCTGTGGCTAGAATGACAAGAGGGCCCACGGTGTCGGTACAGTTGTTTTGATCGGTTACTACCAAGGTATATTGTCCAGCGGATACGTTATTAAGAGAAACGCTGTTGCTGTTCCCTGGCGTCCACTGATATTGAAGTCCGTTTCCACTGGCAGTAATTCCTGTTATGCTAGCATCACTTTGACCGCAATGTTCAGGTGTAATTACTGCCTGACTTGCATCGAGGCTGGGGCCCAATGTAAATGGAATGTTTAAGGGGCTACTGACCGCAGTACACCCATTCGCATCCGTTACAGTTAAGGTATAATTTCCACTGGATAATCCCGAGGGATTTAAGGTGTTACCGCCATTATTACTCCATGAATATGTTAGGTTGTTTCCGGTAGTTGTAATTCCGGATATGGACCCGAAGGTTCCATTGCAGGATTGGGGCGTAATCACTACAGCGTTTGTATTTATCGTGGGTCCGTTGGTTCCAGTAATCGTGTACGAAGCAGACGTAGTTGAACAACCAGCAGCATCGGAAACGGTTAGGGTGTATGTCCCCGCAGGTGCATTGCTCAAGTTGAGCGTATTTCCTCCGTTGTTAGACCAAGAATAGGAGTAGGGCTGGCCTCCTCCGCTCACGTTAAGGCCTGTTATACTTCCCGGTACAAGACAGGTGGCACTCGTAATCACGGGATTTCCACTGATTACAGGGGGGCTTCCAATGACTACAGTAACCGCTTTTCGAAAAGAACCGGGGCATAATCCCACATAATACGTTGTAGTAGAGTTTAGAACGGGTGTCGTGAAGTTGTTGCCATTGCCAACAACGGTATTTCCGAAGGGCGTTGAGTACCAGGTAAAAGCAGCCACGGGAGCATTACCAACAGCAGAGGCCGTGAGAACAACACTGCCACTTGAGCAGAGCGTATCATTAGGGGCTACGATGTCGTAGAACGATGAATTCGTCGTAGAAATGCCTGTATGTCCGCCAGTCGCTCCATTCTGAGGAAAATTGGGAACAAATGTAGAATTGGTGGTTCCTGCGCTTCCTCCATTGACTAAGATTGCGGGAGAACCTGAGCTAATGGAAATGTATCCTCCTCCTCCTCCTCCTCCAGGACCATCGGCTTCCATTTGAGGATTCGTGGCAAATAAACCAATGCTCAGCACTTGATTACCGCCGTTACCCCCATTGGCTGAAAGGTTAATGGTGTTGGGTACAGAATTGGCGTTTGATAGGTAAATCGTTCCGCCACCTCCGGCTCCTCCAGCCCCGTCAATACCAAATTTTTGAGTTGAGGCTTGCACAGCAGTTTGTCCGTTGGGATTTGCATTTATTCCATTCGCTCCATTGGCTTCAATGGAACCGGTACCAACGATGGAACCGTAAACTTTGACGTAAGCAATGCCCCCGCCTCGTCCACCACTCCCGCCTTGGCTGTTGTTTTGATCACCGGCACCACCACCGCCTCCGGAGAATATCCTGGAATTGTCTTGTTGTAGGGGATGACCACCTAATCCTCCTTCTTTTCGTCGGTAGTCGCCGCTCCACAAAACATTATTGGGCCCAACTGTATTTTCATTTTGATTCGCCGTTGCCCCTGAATAACCCCCTCTTCCGCCACCGGGACTGATGGATCCCCCCATACCGGCAACTTCTAAATTCCAATTAACGTTGTAAATGGGGTCAGGAACCCCCTTACCTGTGTAAGACAATGCGGTATTACCGATGTTGCAACCACCTCCGCCGCCTGCATTGTGATTGTTCCCTCCACCACCACCGTTGGCAGGAGCGGATTTGCAATACCTCGAGTAAATAGCGTCGTACTCAAAATGAAAACCTGCAATACTTTCGCCCTTTTCTGCACCTTGTGAAGGAATGTGCGAAGCGCAAAAACCGATGTCGTTGACGTTGCCTGGCGGACTTCCAAGTGTTTGGTCTTCGGTGTTGCCTCCGCGAAATCCGGCGCCGGTAGCAGAAATGGAACTGTTGGCGTTGAGCGTCAACGTTCCGTCCACCTCTAGCGCCACAACTCCTCCCGTTGAACCGTTCCATGGCGTCGGAATAATAGAGGTGTTCGCATTCACCGTGAGGTTTACAAATCGAGGAACACGGACTATTTGAACCCGGCCAAGGGACGTATAATTGTTCACCAAGGGGCAAAGCAACGTAATTCCATTAGCCCCTCCTGTGGCGCGAACTTCGGCTAATTCGAATTTGCCGGCATTGTTATAATTGAGGATTTCTCCCCACAAGGGGATGTGTTGGGTCCAATCATTTAAATGACCAATCGGCGTAGTGTATGGCCCCCAAAATTGACCGTTGGACGTGACGTACTGATTTGCTGCATAAGTATCAACATTGAGCGAGGCTCCCTGCATTTGAATGATTAAAATTAAGTCTCCGGGTGTTAGAACGCTGTTAAAATAACCTCCAATCATGCTGTTAGACGCTACGGTAATGGTTGACTGACCTGCGTTAGCATTTGCGCTGAGTACGGTGTAACTGTTCAAGGTAGCATTTGGGGTAGTTACGATGTAGGAACCGTTTTTTCCTCGTTGAGCAGAGAAATTGAACGCCAAAATGACACCAATGCAAAGAAAAATCAACGAGGGCTTCATGCGTTTAGGACGATGGTGTTGAATAGTTGGTTGTATTGCCCATCGGTATTTAATTACGAAAGTTGTGTTAAACCGTTTTCGCAGTAAAAATAGCCAATTTTACATTTGCTTTCGTAAAGATTTCTACTTTGGGTGATATTAATTTCCCGGTCCAAACGTTCGTGGTGAAGGTGGTATTGAAGGGCTTTCCAACGCATATTCTGAACCTTCATTCCCGAAAGCTTGGCACGAAATTCTATGTCTGTGTCTTCGCCGTATCCGGGAAGCGTGTAATCCATGTCAAATCCGTTTAATTTTTCTAAATCGCTCTTGCACCAGCCCATATTGCATCCAAGGAGTTTTGCAGTCTTCGAACTGGATATGAGCGGACTGCCAAAATACAAGGCTTCCTCTAGTCTTTTCGTCCCGTTCAACAACATGCGTAACATTCCTAGATGATGGATTCCTCGGTTGCGTATTCCGGCAGAGGTTTTAGCGTCAAGGTCCGTTCTTCTTCCTGCCGTAAAAATACCATTGCGCAGGTAGCGTCGGTGTTCTTCAATGAACTTTGGGTGAAGGATGCAATCGCCATCCGTAAAAACAAGGTGCTCATTGTTGGCTCGAATTATGGCCTTATTAAGAATGCGATTTTTATTAAATCCTGAATCCATTTGGTCAATGTGATCCATTTTGAGGGAAGAAATAAAGCGTTGAATGGTGGTTTGAATTCCAGGGTCAATCGTATCGTGCGCTAATATGATTTGTTGGGGTTGAACGCTCTGCCGAACAACGGAATCCAATACGAGATTTAGGGCCTCGTAATCTTTATAAACTGATATGACTAAAGTTACACCCATGAAGGAATAAAGGTATAAAATTAGGGCATGATTTTATCCATAATGCTCGCAACTGCTGGACATATCAACGCATTCCTCTGGGTTATATCGAGTATTTGAAACATGTTTTTTCGATGGGTATGCGGGTACTCTCTGCAAGCTAAAGGACGCTTATCATAGATGCTGCAGCCATTGTCGCTGTTGAGAAAAGCGCAAGGGGACTCTTTTAGGACATAGTCTTGGTCACTGTCCAAACGGAGGTAGGTGTCCACAAAGTGAAATTCTTTCATCCTAAGGTGTTTGGCGATTCTTCGAATATCGCTGTCTCGAAAAATGGGGGAAGTTGTCTTGCAACAATTTGCACAATCCAAACAATCGATTTCCTGAAAAACTGCTTCATGTGCCCTATGGAACAACCTATCCAAAGATTTATTTTTGCTGTTTTTCCGGAGAAAGGCTTTTACTTCTTTGCTGCGTCCGTAACTCTTTTCTAGCAATGCCCTATGGGTTGATTTCATGTTAATCCTTCGTGCTTAAGTACTTCTTATCGAACCAAAACGTTCCGAAGGGTATGAGGGACATGATCAAACCGACGACGAAAAAATTACGATCTCGCCGCGTTGTTTGACCGACAAGCACGATCCAATAACAATAGGCCATGAAAAGGATTCCATGCGTCATGCCCACGATTAAATTGGGCAGTGTATAACCTAATTTGTATTTAAGGGGCACGGTTATGCCAAGGCATAAATACGATATTCCTTCTGCGATTGCCAGGAAACGAAGAGTTGTGTTATGATTCATGACCATTGTTTTTTTTGGGTTTCTAATTCAATGATGTTATCTCTGTAGGCAGCCGCTTGGATAAAATCCAGCTCTTTGGCGGCTTGTTGCATGCGTTTTCTTTGTTCTTTGATTGCTTTTTCGAGATCTCTCAAATTGGTGAAGTTGGTTTTGGGTTCCGCCATTCGGGCCGTTGCTTCAGACCGCTGGTAGGCTTTCTCACGCTCGGTATTTTTAAGGATTCCCTCCTCAATACTCTTGTTCAAGGGCTGTGGAGTTATCCCGTGCTCGTTGTTGTAGCTGATTTGTAAATTTCTTCTTCTATCCGTTTCATCCATGGTCAATCGCATGGACTCGGTAATTTTATCGGCATACATAATCACTTTCCCGTTAATATTTCTGGCGGCTCGACCGACGGTTTGCACAAGCGACTTGACGTTTCGAAGAAATCCTTCTTTGTCGGCATCAAGGATGGCCACCAGGGATACTTCAGGCAAGTCTAACCCTTCCCTTAATAAATTCACCCCCACGAGAACGTCAAAATTGCCAAGACGCAACTCACGAAGTATGGCCACACGGTCAAGCGTATCGATGTCACTATGTATGTATTGGCTTTGAATACCTACTTTTTGAAGGTATTTTTGAAGTTCCTCTGCCATACGTTTAGTCAACGTGGTTATTAGGGTTCTTTCCCCCTTCGGTATACGCTCTTGAATTTCCTCGATCAGGTCGTCTATCTGGTGTAAACTGGGTCGAATTTCTATCAAGGGATCAAGGAGTCCGGTCGGGCGAATTAGCTGTTCAACCAAGACGCCCTCGGAGCGGCTAATTTCCATTTCTGCAGGGGTCGCTGAAACAAAAATACATTGGTTGAGGAGGCTTTCAAATTCCTCGTATTTCAAAGGCCGATTGTCCATTGCCGCTTGCAGTCGAAACCCGTAGGTTACGAGATTGGTTTTACGCGCCCTATCTCCGGCATACATTCCTTTTACTTGAGGAAGGGTAACGTGGCTTTCATCGATCACCATTAAAAAATCGGAGGGGAAATAGTCCAAAAGACAAAAGGGCCGTTCACCGGGATTGCGGTTATCGAAATAGCGTGAATAGTTTTCAATGCCTGAGCAGTAACCTAGTTCACGAATCATTTCGAGGTCGTAGGATACACGCTCTTGAAGCCGACCTGCCTCCTCGAGTTTTCCGAGTTGCTTGAATCCTTCAACTTGTTCAACAAGATCATCTTGAATCTGATGAATGGCTTGTAAGGTGTTTTCCGGACTCGAAACGAAGAGGTTTGCAGGATAAAGGTTAAGCGACTCAAAACGCTCAAACACTTCGTTCGTATAGGGATCAATGGCTTGCAATCCTTCGACTTCGTCACCAAAAAACAAGACCCGAACCACATAGTCGGCATAGGCGAGAAAGATGTCAACGGTATCTCCGCTGACGCGAAACATCCCCCTTTCAAACGTTTCATCGCTACGCGTATACAGGTTTTCGACGAGGCGATGAAGAAAGGTATTGCGCGGCATGATCATACCGACTTCTACCGGTAAGATGCTTTTCTTGAATTCTTGAGGGTTTCCAATTCCGTAAATGCACGAAACGGAAGCGACTACGATAACATCTTTTCGCCCGGAAAGCAGGGCAGAGGTTGCAGCTAAACGCAGTTTTTCAATCTCTTGGTTGATCGAAAGGTCTTTTTCTATATAGGTATTGGTGACGGGTAAATAGGCTTCAGGTTGATAGTAGTCGTAATACGAAACGAAATATTCTACGGCGTTTTCCGGAAAAAACTGTTTGAATTCGTTGTAGAGCTGCGCTGCAAGGGTTTTGTTATGGGAAAGAATGAGCGTAGGCCTTTGAATCTCTTGGATAACGTTCGCAACGGTAAAGGTTTTTCCACTGCCCGTAACGCCTAGCAAGGTTTGAAAAGGAAAGCCTTCACGAATTCCATCCACCAACTGTTGTATCGCATCGGGTTGATCCCCGGTAGGCTGAAAAGGAGCAGATAATTTGAAAGGCATGGGCAAAGTTATGGACAAACTCAGTTTTAAGCGGGGATTTCTGAAATAATTGCTTCAATACATTATTTGAATAGTAAAAAAGGGGCACAAGGCCCCTTTAGCTAAAATACCTAAGACAACTATTTTCCTTTGTCCATCTTTTTTTTCAGTCCAACCAAAGCATCCAAATCACCCAAGGTAGATTTTTCATTGCCTTTGTTGATAGCACTTACGGCATCGTCGGCGGTGTTAGTTGCTGTTTTTTTCGATTTGGCAGGCTTCACGGTACTTGTATCTTTCGCCGTCTCATGGCTTCGAGCATGCGAGAGAACAATTTTTCGCGAGTCTTTATTGAATTCAATTACCATAAAATCAAGAACTTCATCGATGCCCGCGTCGGTACCATCTGCTTTTTTCAGATGTTTGCTGGGGCACAAACCCTCCAGGCCGTAGGGCAGGGAAACAATTCCCGATTTATCTTTCATTTCGATAATGGTGCCTTGATGAAGCGTACCTTCTGCAAAAGTCCCTTCAAATACATCCCACGGGTTTTCTTGAAGTTGTTTGTGGCCGAGGGAGATCCTTCGGTTATCCCGATCGATTTCGAGAACTACCACCTCCATCATATCACCTACCTTACAGAACTCAGAAGGATGCTTAACCTTTTTCTGCCAAGATAAATCAGAAATGTGGATGAGTCCGTCTACGCCTTCTTCCAATTCAACAAAAACGCCAAAGTTGGTAAAGTTTCTGATTTTCGCTGAGTGTTTTGACTCTACCGTGTAGCGGTCTTCAATGCCGCTCCAAGGATCAGGCATCAATTGTTTGACTCCAAGACTCATTTTGCGTTCCTCTCGGTCCAAGGTTAGAATAACCGATTCAACGGTGTCGCCTACACGTAGAAAATCCTGTGCGCTGCGAAGATGCTGAGACCAACTCATTTCTGAAACGTGAATTAAGCCCTCGACCCCCGCTGCGATTTCTACAAACGCTCCATAATCTGCGAGAACAACTACTTTTCCACTTACCTTATCTCCTACATTCAAGTTGGCGTCTAGCGAATCCCAGGGGTGAGGTTGCAGTTGTTTTAAACCAAGAGCAATTCGTTTTTTATCGTCATCAAAATCCAAAATCACCACATTGATTTTAGAATCCAATTCCAACAATTCTTCGGGATGGTTGACACGGCCCCACGATAGATCGGTAATGTGAATCAAACCGTCAACGCCTCCAAGATCGATAAATACCCCGTAGGTAGTGATGTTCTTAACGATTCCTTCTAATACTTGACCTTTTTCAAGTCCGGAGATAATTTGTTTTTTCTGCTCTTCAATTTCAGCTTCGATCAGTGCCTTGTGCGAGACAACTACGTTACGGAACTCCTCATTGATTTTCACCACTTTGAATTCCATATTTTTTCCAACATAAATATCGTAATCGCGAATGGGTTTCACGTCAATTTGCGAACCGGGCAGGAAGGCTTCAATTCCAAAGATGTCTACAATGAGTCCTCCTTTGGTGCGACATTTTACGAGTCCTGTAATCACTTCGCCCGTGCGAAGTACTTCGTTGACGCGAATCCACGCACTGTGCATTCTCGCGGTTTTATGAGAAACGACCAACTGGCCCGTTTTGTCCTCTTGGGTTTCCACGTATACGTCTACGGTGTCGCCGATTTTTAAATCCGAGTTGTAACGAAATTCATTCGCCGGTACCACTCCTTCTGATTTGTAGCCGATGTTGATAATTACTTCTTTTTTCGTGATGGATTCAACAATTCCTTGTATCACCTCTTTTTCGTTGATTGAGGTTAAGGTTTTTTCGTACAGGTCAGACATTTCAGACCTTTCAATTTGGGTGTATCCATCCAACGACAGCGCCTCCCAATCGAAATCAGGGTTTCCTTGATGTGCAATTTGTTTTTTTGTACTTTTTGCCATGGGCATTTTTTTTGTATTTCGAAGGTTCGCGCTTCGAAAGGGGTTAATATTTTACCATGCAATTCGAACCATGGCCTTTTAGGAGGGGGCAAAGGTAAGGAAATAATTGTAAAATCTAGCGAAAACTCTAATTGTCGTTTGGGTTTTTCGGAAATCGAGCAATTATTTTAAATTTCGAGCCTTGCTCATCCATGCATTTTTTCCACAAATCGGTAGTTTCTTCATCGAATACGTAGTCGGCATTCAAATTATTCACAGCGATCCAGGAGTGGTTTTCAATTTCCTTTTCCAGTTGCCCGTTGTCCCAGCCCGAATACCCGACAAAAAAACGCAATTCATGCTGCGGAATGCTTCTGTGTTTTTGAAATTCTGTCAGCGCATCGAAATCTCCGCTAAAATAAATGCCATTCCCACAGGAGAAGGAATGGGGAATTTGATGACCAAGTCGATGCAGAAAAAACAATTGGTTCTTGGCGACAGGACCCCCAATATGAAGAGGAAAATGAGAAAAATCAGAGGGTTCCAAGACATCGCCAAGTGTTAAACTTAAGGGGTTGTTGAGAACAAAACCAAAAACCGAGTCCTCATCGAATTGACATAAATAAACGACGGATCGTTCAAAGTAGGCATCGCCCTGGAACGGATCTGATAACAAAAAGCCTCCTGCCTGAGGCATTTCACTATTTTCAAATATAAATCGACTTTTTTTCACAATTAAGGCTAGCGCAAAGTTAAGGATTTCTATTTTTGTAGTATGAAATTGGGAGCGATTGATGTGGGGTCTAACGCGATACGGCTGTTGATGGCTGATGTTAAAAAAAACGCAGGAATACAGCAATACGTTAAAATTGCCTACTTGCGCTTACCGGTAAGGTTGGGCGATGATGTGTTCGAAAAAGGTCAAATAACGCCATCAAAAGCCGATCGATTGGTGTTGGGAATGAAAATTTTTAAAGCAATGCTCGATTTGTACGAAATTGCTGATTACCGAGCAGTGGCCACCTCCGCAATGAGAGACAGCAAAAATTCGGGCAAAATTCAATCAACCATTTACAAGAAAACAGGAATTCGATTGAACATTATTTCCGGGAAGGAAGAAGCTGAATTGGTCTATCTTCCACTTCGATTCTTCAACGCTTTGGAAAACAACTGCCTCTTAGTGGATGTTGGTGGAGGAAGCACGGAAATAACCTTCTTCCGCCAAAATGAAATCCTTGCGTCTGAGTCTTTTCAGATTGGAAGCGTGAGGCTATTCACGAATCGAGTAGTAAGATCGGAATGGGCCAGAATGCGGAATTGGCTGGTATCCAAAATTTTACCGCTGTCGCCAACTCGGGCCTTTGGTCTCGGTGGAACGATTAACAGTGTCCACAAAATGAATGAAAATATGTCGAAAGAACCTGTGAGCATTCACCAATTAAACGATTTAATTGGCGAGATGAAAGGTCTTTCCGTTGAGGAGCGTTTGCAGCGATTTCGTATTAAAGAAGACCGTGCTGATGTCATTGTCCCAGCCATGGAAATCTATGTAATGGTGCTTGAAACGATTGGATTAATGGAAATTCACGTACCGAAAATGGGCCTTGCAGATGGGGTATTGTTAGATTTGTATCAGAAAATAAACGGATGAGTCAAAAGGTAAATACGGCAAAAGGAACGCGTGATTATCTCCCCGTGGAAGTGCGCAAGCGTGAGTATATTTTCAAGGCTATCTCGGAAGCTTTTCAACGTTATGGATATGAATCCATTGAAACCCCCAGTTTTGAATTGTCCGGTACTTTGCTCGGTAAATATGGCGAAGAAGGAGATCGATTGATATTTCGTATTTTAAATTCAGGAGAAAAGCTGAACAAGGCCGATTTGGAGGCGCTTCAAAACGGTCAATTGGGGAAATTTGCAAATTCACTTTCTGAAAAAGCATTGCGATACGATCTTACCGTACCTTTTGCGCGTTTTGTGGCGCAACACCAGAACGAGCTTACCTTTCCGTTTAAACGCTACCAAATTCAACCGGTCTGGCGTGCCGACAGACCTCAACACGGACGTTATCAAGAATTTTATCAGTGCGATGGCGATGTGGTTGGTTCAGATTCCCTGCGCAATGAGGTAGAATTACTTCAAATCATACAGCAGGTCTTACAAGGTTTAAAGTTGCCGGGGTTCACCATTAAATTGAATAACCGAAAGGTGTTGGCGGGCATTGCCCAAGTTTGTGGCGTGGAGCAAGAGCTCAGCGCTCTCTTGGTAACCCTCGACAAATTCGATAAAATTGAAAAACAAGGCGTTAAGGACGAATTAACCTTAAAAGGTTTCTCCTCCCAAGTTTTGGATAAAATCGAACCCCTATTTCAACTGCAAGGAGACTTTGAGGAACGTGTGCTCCAGATGCGGGTTTTCTTATCGGGCAATGAGTTGGGATTGAAAGGCCTTGAGGAGTTGTCATACGTACATTCCAAATTGAAGGATTTTTTACCAGAACGAGAGATCATTGAGTTTGATGTAACTCTTGCCAGAGGCCTAAATTATTACACGGGAATTATCATAGAGGTTAAAGCGCATTCGGTTCAAATGGGAAGCATTTGCGCAGGTGGACGTTACGACGATTTAACCGCCTTATTCGGTTTAAAGGGGCTATCGGGAGTCGGTATTTCTTTCGGAGCAGATCGGATTTACGATGTGTTAAATACCCTGAATTTATTTCCCGAAAGCCTGAACATGGGGCCTGAAATTTTATTTTTACATTTTTCAGAGAAGCACGTAGACCAGTGCGATATTTGGGCGAAATATTTGCGAGAACGTCGCAAAAAGGTTGAAGTTTATCCAAGTGCAGTAAAACTTCAAAAACAATTGAAATATGCGAATGATCGCGGAATAAAGTGGGTGGTTTTTTACGGAGACGAGGAGGCGGCTAAGCAGCAGCTCATTCTCAAAGACATGATCACCGGAGATCAAAGGACCTACAACGCGGATTCCTGGCTTACAGATTGGCTTGGGTAACGGGGCAGTTCAATGACTTCGAACTTCGTACATTTTCGATCAAGGATGGAAAACCGAAACAAGGTCCTTATTTTGTGAAATCCTTTGATACCGCAAGACCCCGGATTCATCCAGAGCAATTGACTTCTCGCATCGAACTGAACCAAAGCCAGGTGCGAATGTCCACAAATGAACAGATCTGGTTTTTCACGTTTAATCCTATCATTTACCCCTGCCGGTACCTTGCCCGGACGTCCACCGATATGGGTCATCAGAATTTTCAAGCCGTCGATTTCGAATACCTGAAAGTCAGGTACAGTTCTTCGAATTTTAGCGTCGTCAATATTGCCATAAACGAAACGACAAGGTTTAATTTTGGATAATTGGTCAATGACCGATAGCGAGCCAATATCCCCGGCATGCCATATTTCATTGACATCCTGTAAGTAGGGGAGCACATCGCAGAGTAAATCCCCGTGAGTGTCTGAGAGTAAGGCGATTCGCATTTTTTAAACTCCTGAATTTTCCTTGTTTTGTTGTTGTACAAAGTCGTAATACAATCCTTTACGCTTCATCAGTTCCTCTGGATTTCCATACTCAACACACTGCCCTTCGTGCAAGACAAGGATATTATCGCAATTTCGCAGGGTGGAAGTTCGGTGGCTTACCGTGATCACGCTGGGCTTGAAGGGTAAATTTTTGAGCTGATTTAAAATCACTTCCTCTGTTTCTGTATCGACCGCTGAAAGACAATCATCGAGAATTAGCAAGGTGGGAAAACGAACCAAAGCGCGTGCAATGCTGATGCGTTGTTTTTGTCCACCGCTCAGGTTAACGCCGATTTCCCCTAACACCGTATCCAACCCTTCAGGAAATTCTTGAATGTTGTGCCAAACGTGGGCCATTTTGAGCGCTTCAATTACCGTGGTGTCGTCTATCGGTTCAGGGCACCCAAAGGTGACGTTATTTCGAATGGTATCCGAGAAAAGAAATACATCCTGAGGCACCAGTGCGATTTTGCTTCGATAGTCTTGGAGGTTAATTTTATCCAAGCGTTGATCTTCTACATAGATCGTTCCTCCGTTGATATCAATTTGACGAGCAAGCGCTGCGATGATGCTGCTCTTACCGCTCCCCGTTTTTCCCAAAACGCCGAGTTGCTCTCCTGATTTAATCTCAAAAGACAACTCATTGAGGGCCTTAATTCCCGTATTCTCGTAGGTTAACGCTACTTTTTCAAATCGCAGATTTCCTTTAAATTCGAATGGCGCGAGCGAGGGATTGACGATTTCTGGCTCGGCCGATAAAAATTCATTAATCCTTTGTTGGGAGGCCTCTGCTCTTTGAATGATGGAGGTCACCCAGCCGATGGATACGAAGGGCCAGGTGAGGTTATTTACGTAAAATAAAAATGCAACAATAGAACCTAAAGACAACTGATGGTTTTCTGTAAGTACGGCGCCAACGTAAATGACTAAGAGCGTGCTTGCGCCAATTAGTAAAAGAATGGTGGGCATAAACAGTGCGTTGATTAAGACCAAACGCATGCTTTTTGTTTTATAGGTTTCCGCTGCATTTTTTAACTTGTTTTGGGCGCTTTCAGTCTGGTTATAGGCTTTTATCAATCGAATGTTAACGAAAGTTTCTTGAGCTATGGTGGTAAGGTTGGATTGCTCCTCCTGAACGTGTTTACTGGATAAATTAATGCGATTGGAAACGCGGTAAATGAGGTAAGACATCAGAGGAAGGGGCAACAAAGCAAAAAAGGCCAGCGTAGAGTTGATTTTAAACATTTGATAAATGCTCATAACGGACAGTACGATTAGGTTAATGGAGTACATGACTCCCGGCCCCAAATACATTCGAACTTGGCTGATATCCTCTGAAATACGATTCATGAGGTCACCTATTCGATTCTTCTTATAGAATGCGTTATCCAACGTTAAGTAGTGTTTGAAAACTTCGTTCTTCAAGTCATACTCGATGCGTCGTGACATGATAATGATGGTTTGACGCATTAAAAAAAGAAAAAATCCTTTGCCGATAGACAGCATCAAATAAAGGCCCCCAATTCGAAGCGCAAGCCATAAAGCGTTTTCGAGTTGGTTTGAGAATCCCGAAGCGCTTAACTCATCAATGCTCTCTTGGACATAACGGGGCATTTGAACCCCGAAGTAATTGCTCAAGATGGTAAACAAGGTACCCAAGAGAAAGTGCCATTTGTATTGGATAAAATATTTGTTCAGCCTCTTTAAATGCCTCATTCGATATAATTGCTAATTTTACACGCGTCAAGTACAAAGGTACTTTGGAAACAGGTTAAGTTCACCGATTGACAGAATTTTATGGATAAAAATCAAACTACAGTTCCATCTGAAAAGGTTTTAAATCCTTTGGAGACTATGCAACGCATGGGCCACGAGCAATTGGTTTTCTGTAACGACGCTGAGACAGGTTTACGCGCAATTATTTCGATTCACAACACGGTTTTGGGCCCTGCACTTGGAGGGACTAGGATGTGGATGTACGAAAGGGAAGCAGACGCAGTGATGGATGTTTTAAGGCTTTCAAGGGGGATGACTTACAAGAACGCGATTTCCAATTTGGATTTAGGAGGAGGTAAGGCGGTCATTATTGGTGACTCAAGGACTATGAAGTCAGAGGCGCTCTTTCGGCGCTTTGGTCAATTTGTCGACTCGCTTTCGGGGAAGTACATAACTGCCGAGGACGTTGGTATTAATCCAAACGACATGGTTCATGTGAGCAAGGAAACCAAAAATGTGGTGGGCCTTCCCGGAAAAAGCGGCGATCCTTCGCCAGTAACAGCTTACGGAGTTTACATGGGGATGAAGGCCTGCGCTGCCGCACTCCGTGGAAATGATTCTTTAAAAAATTTGAAAATTGCGGTTCAAGGAGTCGGGCACGTTGGAAGATACCTGGTGCAACATTTAACGGCGGAAGGGGCAGAATTGTACATAACGGATATTCATCAGGAGACCCTCAAAGAAGTGGCTCGGGAATTTGGGGCTATCGCAGTCGACCCCAAGGACATTTACAACGTTGCCATGGATATTTACGCTCCTTGTGCCTTGGGCGCCACGTTGAACGATGAAAATCTCGAAAAATTATCCTGTAGCATAATTGCCGGTGCGGCCAATAACCAGTTGGAGGATGAGGAGCGGCATGGTCAACTGCTCATGGATAAAGGAATCATCTACGCTCCTGATTTCGCCATCAATGCCGGCGGCGTTATCAATTGTTTTTCCGAGGTATCCGGAAAAAGTCAGGAATGGTCTCAGCAAAAAGCTGAGGAAATTTATCAAACCATTATTGAAATTCTTCGTCGGGCAGCAATTCAAAAAGTGCCGTCCTATAAAATCGCAAACCAAATGGCTGAGGAGCGGTTGAGGCAGCGCGGCAGTTTGAACGCTTAAATAGTTTTCGCTATGTTAAATCGTCGACATCTTCGAATTAAGGTACTGCAAATTTTATATTCGTTTTATCAAAACGGTGCAAGTAAAGACCTTTCCCACTTGCAAAAGGAATTGACCATTTCGTTGGAGAGAATGTACGATATGTATTTGTACTTGCTGTTGGCATTTGAACAAATGGTAGGTGCTGCAGAGAACCGAATTGAGGACAGGCGAAAAAAAATCAGGCCTACTCGAGAGGATCTGAATCCCAATTTAAGGTTTGTTAAGAATACGGTTTTTGCCAAAGTCGGAAAGTCGACAGCGCTTCAATCCCTTTCCAAGCATCGCAAAGTAAATTGGGAAGGCGTTGAATATCAGGAAATGTTTAAGAAAATGTTCCTTGCCAGCACCGAAACAGAAAACTACTGCTTGTATATGTTAAACGAGGACCCTATGTTTTACAACGATGTGCAATTTGCTACGCATTATTTCAAGGAGTCCATCGCCAATAGTACGATTTTACAACATTTTTTTGAGGAGCAAAGCATTTATTGGGCGGATGATTTAGATCTCTGCTGTTCCATGGTAATCAAGTCCTTGAAATCCGTAGGACCGGAATCCCCTTTTACACCTTTACCCTTATTTAAAGAAAACGACGATGAAGCGGAATTCGCCCACGGACTAGTCGCCAAAACCATTCAACACGATCAAGAGTACGAGGGGTTGATCGCAGAAACAGCATCAAATTGGGAAAAAGACCGCATCGCGAAGATGGATATGATTCTGTTGAAAATGGGTATCGCAGAATTATTAAATTTTCCTAGCATTCCGATATCCGTAACCTTAAACGAGTGCATAGAAATTTCTAAATTTTACAGTACGCCGAAAAGCAATATCTTTATCAACGGAATTTTAGATAATTTAGTGGCGAAATTCAAGGAGGAAAAGCGCTTGTTTAAAACAGGAAGAGGATTATTGAGTTGAAATATGAAGGCATTATTATTTTTATCTGCGCTGGTTTTTTGCCTTGCATGTGAGGATAAGTCCATGGTGAGGGTAGGGCAGATGACCACAATGGAAGTCAATGAGGAGTACGACGCTGGTGTGGTAGTCAAGGGGGAGGTAGTAAAGGCGTCCTTCCTCGTAAAAAATACCGGAGACGCTCCCTTAGTAATCAGCGAGGTACGACCATCGTGTTCTTGCACGGTTGCTGAAAAGCCGAGCGAACCCATTGCTCCGGGCGCCACTACGACCATCGTTGCGAAAGTCGAAACTGCTAACGTTTCTGCAAAGAGCATCACCAAATCGGTAACCTTGGTTTCAAATACGAAAGGTTCCTTAAAAGTATTAGTAATAAAAGCAAAAATTAAGTAGTTATGCAACCAGGAAGTCCTATGAGTTCTTTAGTTATGATCGTTCTAATGTTGGTTATTTTTTATTTTTTTATGATCCGGCCGCAGGCCAAAAAACAAAAAGAACTTAAAAAATTTCGCGAGGGTTTAAAACCCGGCGACAAGGTTATAACGACCGGAGGAATCCATGGAAAAATTTTAGAGCTTACCGACACTACCGTTTTAATAAATTCCGAGGGGAGCAAGATACGGGTTGAATTGAACCATGTTGTTCAAAGTCCCGAGGATGCTGTTTTGAACAAGTAACCCTTAAAATGAGGAAAGGAATGCATTGGATATACCGTTGGTTCATACTTTTAATCCTGGCAAGCTTTAATTTGATTTCGTGCAAATCAAAGGTCTGTGAATGCGCGGACGCCCATATTAAAGCGGTTAAGGAAATCAATAATACAAAGGACCCGATTAAGAAAATCACCATTTTAGGCAAAAAAGAGTATCAAGCCATTTTCGAGGAATGTAACAAACTTACCCAAAAAATGACTCCCGAAGAATTACGGGCCTTTGAAGCTGAGTATGAACAATGTCCATCAATTCGGGAGTACGACAAAAAACGTAAAGCGGGGTTTTAGCGTGCTAATAAGAACTTTGCGATTAAGTCGTTTTTCGAAGGTTCACCAAAAATCCGAAAATTGCAGCAGTGAAAAACATAATTAGGCTGTAGATAGCTGGTGGGATGCTCATCGCGCTGTTGTTCAAAACGTTGAGCGCTATAAAAATCGCCAAGGTGCCGTTGTGGATACCGATCTCCATACCTATGGCAATGGCTTGCTTTCTTTCTACCTTGAAAAGCATGGGTATGAAAAATCCGACTGACATGCTGATGACATTAAAGAAAAGGGCCGCCAGCCCAACTTGTTGAAAATAGGTTCCGATATTTTCTTTTTCCTTCATCACCGCTCCTACAATAACTAAAACAAGAAACAACGCAGAGAGGATTTTGACGGGTTTTTCCATTTTTTTGGAGAACATATGTGCTTTTGCGTTAATGAGCATACCCAAAGTAACAGGGATCAGAATGATTAAAAAGACCTCTACTATTTTATGTAAAGGCATGAATATTTCTCCCGCTTTTCCAAACACTTGGAGTGACCAGCCGAGTATGAGCGGCAGGGTAAGTAGGGTTAAAACGCTGTTGATGGCGGTTAAGGTGATGTTGAGGGCTACGTCTCCCTTTGCCAAGTGGCTGTAAAGATTGGCTGTTGGACCACCGGGAGATGCAGATAAAATCATGAGACCGATTGCAAGTTCCGGACCTAAACCGAAAATTTTTGTTATGCCCAAGCATACCACTGGAAGAATGATCATTTGGCAAAAAAGACCAATAAATACGGCTTTTGGAAACTTTACAACACGTTGAAAATCGGTTACGGTGAGGGAAAGACCTAGACCTAGCATAATGATACTCAGCGCAATCGGCATGATTACCGTCAATAAATTTGTACTGCCCATAACTTAATTCCTTAAAAAGCTAAAATACGAGGAATTGAGCAAATGGCAAGCAGGTATTGAACCTTTGTGCACATATATCATTTAGGTTAATTTCCCGGAACACCGGGCTCTTCGCTTTAATTCCTCACTGATCAATCCCAGTTCGCGTCCCGTTTGACCCGCAACGGAGGTGTTTTCATCTGCCCGACGCAACAAATAGGGGAGTACCTCTCTAACCGGTCCAAATGGAACATATTTGGCTACATTATAACCGGCATTGGCCAGGTTGTAGGAGATGTGGTCGCTCATACCTAGGAGTTGAGCAAAAAAGAATTTCTCGTTGCTCTTATCTAATTGTTTTTCCTGCATGAGTTCAGCCAACAATAATGAGCTCTCTTCGTTGTGGGTTCCCGCACAAAACGCAAAATGTGCATGATGTTCTACCATAAAGCGAAGGGCCTGATTGTAATCGAAATCAGTAGAGGGTTTATCGGCTTGAATTGGGGATGGGTATCCCAGCGCTCGTGCACGTTCACGTTCCTTTTCCATGTATGCGCCACGTACCAACTTTACCCCATAAACAATTCCTGCCTTTCGCGACTTTTCAAGTTGTTCTTTTAAAAAAGACAAGCGATCGTGGCAATACATTTGAACGGTATTGTAGATGATTGCCCGTTGTTGGTTGTATTTACACATCATTTCCCAGGTCCACGCGTCTAAAACCGGTTGAATCCACGTCTCCTCAGCATCTAAAAACAGGCGTACCTGATGGAAAGCGGCAGCCTCGCAAATGCGTTCGAATCGGTTTTTAACGATTTGTATTTCGTCCATGGCAGTCTCAGTAGGGCGAATAGCAGGGTTGGAGGCCATTTCCAATACATCAAAACGCCCCAATGCTGTGATTTTAAACACAGCAAAAGGAATCGTTTCTGATTCTTTAGCTTTCTCTATGGTCGAAAGGATAATTCGGGTGGTGTATTCAAAATCTTCGTCCGTTATCTTTCCCTCAACGGAATAATCCAATATGGTTCCAACCCCAAATTTTCCCAATTCTTCAATTCTGTTTTTGCACTCTTCGATGGTTTCTCCACCACAAAATTGCTTAAAAATCGTCGCTTTTATCAACCCTTTTATGGGCAATCTCAATTTAAGAAAAACGGGGGTTAATTGCTTCGCTGTTTTTACAATCCACGGATAGCTTACTACCTTAAAGAGCCAATAGGCGCGCCTTAAATCCTTTAGATTTTTAGACTGAAATGCGATCTCCGTATCGGTGAAATTAAGCATGCGTAAAATTAACGCTTTTTACGAACGTTTCGCTCAGATTCTTAATACCTTTGAGGGCATGAAACTATTATTCAACGGCATTCCCGTAGAACTTGGAACGTTAAAATCATCGGCATTTGGAGGAATTTTGAACCAATACAAGGGGAGAAATATCGTTATTATGGTCGATGAAAACACCCACAACGCATGTCTCGAAGGCTTATTTGCGGATTTTCCAACATTAAAAAACAAAGCAATCATCTTATTGCCCTCCGGGGAAGAAAACAAAAACATTGAGGTGGTTTTTCAAGTTTGGTCTGCGCTGCTCGAGCGCAAAATACAGCGAAAAGATTTAATCATCAATGTAGGGGGGGGGATGGTGACGGATTTAGGAGGATTTGTGGCAGCTACCTACAAGCGGGGAATTGATTTTATTCACATCCCGACTTCTTTATTGGCCATGGTGGATGCTGCCTTGGGGGGCAAAACGGGAATCGACCTCAATGGAGTTAAAAACGCTGTGGGAACGTTTACTTCGCCCAAAGCGATTTTTATTGATCCTGTATTTTTGGAGACCCTACCGGCACATGAAATATTCAATGGATTGGCCGAAATGATGAAACACGCCTTAATTCTCGATGTGGGTTATTGGAATAAATTAAAAAGGATTCGAAACGAAGAAGCATTAACAACCGTCGAAAACATCCTTCGCTCCATTCAACTTAAAAAAGAGGTGGTAGAAAGCGATTCTAAGGAATCGAACAGGCGAAAACTGCTCAATTTTGGTCATACTTTTGGTCATGGGATTGAATCTTACTTTATTGCCAAAAAACCAATAGCTCATGGCCACGCAGTAGCTTTGGGAATGATTGCAGAGTCCTTTGTTGCCTTCAAGCGCAAGGTCCTTTCTCAAAAAGCGTATGTCGAAATTGAACAAGTCCTGATTGATATCTTTCCCATGCCGCCGATTCCCGAGAACGCTTTCCAGGAGATTCTATCCCACATGAAACAAGATAAAAAAAACACGGGCAATCACGTAAATTTTGTTTTGTTGAAAGAACCCGGCGTAGCAGAGATTGATGCAAAACTTACCGAACGCGAGATCGGAGAGGCCCTGTTACACCTATCCCTGCTTGCTCAGAACAGGAATTAAAAAGGCTTTTTAAGAAGCTGGGTGCACCGCCTTGGGTAAGCTTACCGAACAATGGTCATTTCATCAACAAGATGCCGCGCCTCTGAGAATTTATCGATCAGAAAAAGGACGTACCGGATATCCACGTTGATTGTTTTTTGCAGTTGGTCATCAAAGATAACATCGCCGGCCATTGCTTCAATATTCCCGTCGAAAGCTAAACCAATCAGTTCGCCCTTGGCATTTAGAACGGGGGATCCTGAGTTTCCACCGGTAATGTCATTATTCGTTAAAAAGTTTACCGGCATATATCCGTTTTTATCGGCATACTCCCCGAAATCCGCTGTCTTATTGAGTTCAATTAACCGCTCCGGCAAGTCGAATTCTTCGTTACCGGGTTTATATTTATTGATGGTTCCTTGAAGCGTGGTGTAGTAATTTATTTTTGCATCGTTGCGCTTGTCGTCGGGTAGGGCACTAACGGTGCCATAGGTAAGGCGCATAGTACTGTTGGCGTCCGGATATTGGACTTCGCTCAACCCCGACTCTCTCATTCCTTTGACCAATTTGCGGTAGGCCCTCGAAAAATCCGCTTGTAACTGTACAATTTCGGGCTTTGTAGCGCTCAAGTGGGCAATGAGTTCTTGGGATAGCATGAACAAGGGGTCCTTACTGACATCGATGCGCGTTTCGCCGCGAACGTGGGCGCGCAGTAGGTCAGGGTTACTGAACGCGGTTTTGGAAAGAATCGTAGCAACGCGTTGTGAAATCGCATCTGGTGAATCAAACGAGGCAGGTAAGGGGTACGCTGCTTTAGTGATGTAAAGCCATATTCCGTTCATCAAAATATCTTTTTCAACGGGTAAAGAGAGTTTATCGTAAAATTCATCAAGGGTTTGCAACATGGTTTGCACAATGGATTCGCCGTTGTTACCGGAACTTTCCTTCTCCGTTCCATTCGCCGTTGCCATCGCTTTATCGAAATCCAAGAGTTTACTGCCGAGAGTTCTTGAGATAACGGCCAATTCTGAGGCGCGTAACAAGTTCGATAGGTAGTTGTCGTGGCGAGCTTTTTCGTTGGTGGCTGCGTAGTAGTTATTGATGGTTGAAACTACATTTCCGTACTCCTTTCGATTTTTTCGTTTCTGGGCCCATTGCTCAAAGTCAGCTTCGTTGGCAGCTTTTGTTTTGGTTGTTTGAAATTTGGTTAGCGCATCAATCATGCCTTGGCGATTTTTCCAATAATTGGCAATTCCCGCGTATTTTGAAGCATAGTCCAAATTGATCTTATCATCTTCGTCCATATACCTTTTCATTGCATCCATACTTGTTTTTGAAGCTTCCACCCACGCTGGATAAGCGTATTTTACATTTTGTTCGATTCCTGCGGAAGGAAGCCATCGGTTGGTTCTTCCGGGAAATCCTAGGATCATGGCAAAATCCCCCTCGTTGATTCCCTTTATGTTGACTTTAAGATGCACTTTTGGTGCCAACGGAACGTTATTGGGTGAGTACTCTGCAGGATTTCCGTTGGCGTCAGCATAAATGCGGAACATGGAGAAATCACCGGTGTGTCGTGGCCATTCCCAATTGTCCGTGTCACCGCCAAATTTGCCGATGGAACTCGGAGGCGTTCCGACTAAACGTACGTCTTTATAGTCTTGAAAAACGAAATAATAGAATTCATTTCCTTGAAAAAAAGAACGAACGCTGACCACATACTTTCCGCCCTCGCTTTGCTCTTTTTCAATCAGTGCAATTTCCTGTTTGATGGTCTTATCGCGATCAGCCTCACTCATAGCATCATTCACCTTTCCTAGGATTCGCTTTGAAACGTCATCCATTCGCACAAAAAAGCGCACAAAAAGCGATTTTGGTTTCAATTCTGCCTCTTTGCTTGAAGCCCAAAAACCATCGATTAGGTGATTTTTTTCAGGGGTAGATAATTCGGCGATGGCATTATACCCGCAATGGTGGTTGGTGAGCACAAGGCCTTGAGAGGAAATAAGCTCCGCCGTACATCCACCATTGAATTGAACTACCGCGTCTTTCAAACTTGAATGGTTTACACTGTATATCTCCTCAGCTGTCAGTTGAAGACCTAGCTTTTCCATATCCCGTTGGTTTAAACGATCAATGAACATGAGAAACCACATGCCTTCGTCGGCACGCACGAATAATCCAATAAACAAGGTAAGGGCAAGGAAAGTCTTTTTCATAATTAAATTTGAGAAAGCTAAGGTAACAATTATTGTGTAAATTAAGCGCTTAGGACTAACGGAGTTGCATGCGAATCCTCCAATTTTTGGGGTACAAATTATTGAAGCGATGTCCAAGGTGTTTGATAAACCCAAGGGGCACACCCTGGTAATGCAGCGTGTAAAATCCCGCAACGTAGGAGGGGATTGGAAACGTTTCACCGCGGAGGTACATCAATGCCTCTTGCTGGGAACACGCTATGGCCGGAATTTGACTTCCCAACATGGCTAAATCGTGCAGGGGAGCCCAGCCTTTGAGCGTTGTCTCAGCCGTAGATACTCCGGTTTTTACATACCTGAGGGGATGCGTGATGCGTCCTAAGTATTGCCCCAGAATAGCGGAGCGAAGAATTGCAGTATGGCCCTGTTGAATCAATTCGTGGTGTTTGGCTGTTGTAAATTCAATTCCCGTAAAATTGTCAATGGGTCCTGCCTTAGGAAAATTGAAAGGCTCTGTTAAATCCCCGTTTCGCCTTAAAATGCAAACAAACAATCCTTCAGAACGGTTTTTTCCTTGGAGGAAGTAATGCCCTATTTTGTTTCTGCCAGGTGTGCAAGTGGAAGGGGCTTCCCACGGAAAGAGTTCGAATTTTCCGGTATTGAGCAACCCTTGAATACGAGCCTCATTCTCATGGCGATTAAAGGTGCAAGTGGAGTACATCAAGTAACCTCCAGGTTTAACGCATTGCATTAAATTATTTATTATAACTGTTTGTCTTTCAGCGTTTAGTTTTACGGAATTAGGACTCCATTCAGAGCGAGCGTTGTGGTCTTTACGAAACATGCCTTCACCGGAGCAAGGAGCATCGATTAACACAAGGTCGAAAAATGTTTCCAAAGGGATGAAGGCCGATGTATCGTTGTTCGTAACTGCCACATTATCGAGTCCCCATTTTGTAACGTTTTCGGAAAGCACATTGGATCGATGAGGATGAATTTCATTGGCAATGCAGGCAGAATACTCGGGCATTGCATCCATCATCGCCAGCGTCTTTCCTCCCGGGGCGGCACACGCATCCAGCGCCAGGCATCCTCGTGGTAGGTCCAAAGCTTTAATCGCGCTGTAAATGACCATTGAGGCAGCTTCTTGAGGATAGTAAACTCCGGCATGGAATAAGGGGTCTAAGGTGAAATTGGGGCGTTTCGGTAAGTAGTAAGCATCCTTACACCACGGAACTGGGTCAAGGCCTTCGGCATGAAAAGCTTGTTTTTTTCGGGGATTCACACGAACAGACGTAGGCGGCTCTTCGTTCAATGCCCGCAACAACTGCTCACCGAACGGAGAATCGGTTAAGATGGATTCGGTAAAAGCTTCGGGCAAGGGAACTGTTACCATTTCGAAAAGCAAATTTTTACAAAATGGGTTCCTGAAGAATTTGCCCGAAATTTGTGAGCAAGGGCAATTCCCGGAATTCCTACGATCTCGTCGTTACAGCGCATTACTGGCCAATGCTGGCGATCGTGTTTAGGAATGCGTGCCGCCTTCAAAATGGCATTGATCGATTTTTCACTCTTCAATCCGTTGGGGCGCATTTTTTCGTTTTGCTGATAGGCATCGAGTTCAAGTTTCTCCTGAACCTGACCAGGATTTAGGTACCAAGTCCATGCCTCGAAAGAACCGGGCAGTTGGTGAACTGCGGATTGGGTAAAACGGATGCGTAATGCGGTTGTTTCATCGATAAATAGCACTCCGTTGCGCGATTGAATCAGAACAAGCCTTTTATTAACACGAAGTTGTTTTCCCGGTCTTAAGTGCTGCAAAGCTTGAATTGCGGTAAGGAACCGAGGCTCGATGTTGCATTTTTTTAATGCCTCAATCAAAATGCTTTCATCCCACAAAAGATCTTTATGGGCAATTTTTTGCCGTTTGACCCAAGATTGCGCCAATTTAGCGGCTATTTTTAGGTTGGATCGGTGCGTCTCTTTCAATTTTTGCATCAAAAATTTGAGTTCTCTTTTTAAGCTTGGATGAGCCTTATTGAGCATTGGCATAGCTTTCTTGCGCAAGAAATTCCTTAAATATCTCGTATCGTCGTTGCTTTGGTCTTCGCGCCAATCAATGCCGTTCTTACGTGCATAGTTGAGGATGGAAGAACGAGACCGGGAGAGTAGGGGGCGGGCCACCAAGGGAGAGCGTTCCTCCATTCCTGACAAACCGCTCAGACCGCTGCCCCGGATGATGTGCAACCAAAAATTTTCCAATTGGTCGTCGGCGTGGTGAGCTGTAACACCTACAGAGCCCGGTTTTTGTTGGAGGATTTCGTGCAAATAGGCGTATCGGATATTTCGTGCCTCTTGTTGAAGATTGCCGCCCTGTTCGCGCAGTTTCGCTCGTAAATTTACCTTCTTATTATAGCAGTGAATGCCGAGTTGTTGGCAGCGATCGCTCACAAATGCAGCGTCTTGCAGACTTTCTTGGCCGCGTAAACCGAAATTGACATGCAGCACGGAAACGGACTTCGATAAGCGATGAAATAAATCCAAAAGGACCATAGAGTCAATTCCTGCGCTGCAAGCCAAAACATAGTGCTGTGCAGGGTGTTTCTTTAGAAATTTTTCAACCGTGGATATCATCTGCTATCGAATGAGTCGGTCAATTTTTAACTGGCATTCTTCGAATTCCATCTCAGGGTCGGAATAAATCGTGATGGCGCTGCCAACTCCGCAGGTTAATGTATGTCGTTTCGGTAAATATTCCAGCGATCGAATCACGACATTGAAGTCAAAATCACCTTCAGGGGTAAAATAACCCACACTTCCCGAGTAAAGCTCTCGTTTAAAGGGCTCCATGGCGTTCATGAATTTGAGAGAATTTCGTTTAGGGGCCCCCGTCATCGATCCCATGGGAAAGGTGGCTTTTAAAATATCCGTGAAAGGGGTGTTAGGCAAAAGCTCACACGACACGGTTGAAATCATTTGGTGTACCGAAGCAAAGGAATACATTCCACAGAGTTCGTCCACGTTTACGCTTCCGGGAACCGCAATTTTCGAAAGATCATTTCTGACCAAATCCACAATCATTATATTTTCCGAGCGCTCTTTGGGCGAAAGATGAAGTTGGGTTTTCAATTGTTCGTCCAAGGACGGATCTTTGTGGCGAGCGGCTGTGCCTTTAATGGGCTGCGAGTACAGGACCTTCCCCGATTTCTTTAAAAACCGTTCGGGGCTGCCGCAAGCCAGCCAAACCTCTTCTAGGCATAGAAGGGCTGAAAATGGCGCTTTAGTGCGCTCATTTACCTTTCGGTATAAACTGAAGGGTTCATCGAGAAGGCAATCTTTGAGGGAATAGTTAAAACAAAAATTTGTCTCGTAAAGATCGCCTCGTTGAATCAATTTTTTAATCTTATTAACAGACGAAAGATACTTTTTCTTACTGAGAGACGGGGAGAACTCTGGGAGTTTTAGGGTGGTTGCATTGGTAATTTGCGCATAACAATCGCAAAGGGCTTTCGCGTCAGTTCCCTGAACAAGTCTCAGGTTACCGGCATCGATTCGAGCCACCTCAGAACTCACCCAAAAATAAGCCAAAGGCAAAGCGCGATCATCGGAGCATTTTTCAAGGGTCACGTGAGATTGTAGGGCAAAAGAAAGGTATCCGAAAACATATTTTCCGGCATGCGCCTTGAGGAAAGCGTCGAGTAAGGGAAGCTCTTCTTGGGATGATAAGGTAAACGAGGCCACCCTGCCAAGAGCCAGTAAACCCGAGTTGTCGTTTGAGTTTAAATAGCAAAAAGGAGGCTGAAATTTCATGGAAAGGGGAGGAGTTTGTCCAAAGTTAAGGTCATTTTTAAGGAATTTACCATCACTGTGATTTTATGTTTTTCAATCGCTTGAATTACCCCAACGTGTTTGCTGCCGTGAATTTTTACTTTGTCCCCGATAAGGTAATCGACGTTGGCTTTTACCGTTTTATTTTTTGGGTTCTTTTTTAAAGCACCTGGTTGTTTTATGGTTCTGGATTTTACAATAAAATTTCGAATTTCCTCTATCAGCGCTTCATTATCTTTCTGTTTTTTACGGCTGGGCTGGTATCGGGTTAAGTATTTGTCAAAACGCTGGCCTAACTGAACGAATTTTGATTGCTCCTCGGCCTGTTGGCTAAGTTGCCGAGCCTTGGTACGATTATCATTTTCCAATTGGCGTAGGCGCGATAGCTCGAGTTCCAGTTGAATTTGTCCGTTTTTATGTTCTTGAACCATTTTTTGATAGTACTGCTTTTCAGATTGAATCGTTGATAGAAGCTGGTTTAGCCTCTTGGTATCGGAGGATAAATTGTTGGTTGCGGCCTTGATCAGCCGGGCTGAAATCCCGTTAATAGCCGCAACTTCAAAGGTAAATGAACTGCCGGGAAGACCAATGACTAATTCGTAAAGGGGTTTTAACGATTTTACATCAAACTTCATTGCGCCATTGGTGGCGCAGGGCAACTCGGAGGCTTTTACTTTGATGGCAGCGTAATGGGTGGTGATCATGGCAAAACACTGTTGATGGTACAATTCTTCGAAGCACACCTCAGCCAAGGAAGCTCCCAACTCAGGATCGGAGCCGCTGCCAAATTCATCCAATAAGAGAACAGTTTTGGATTGTGCCACATCGAGGAAATACTTCATCCTTTTAAGGCGATAAGAATAGGTACTTAATTCATTTTCAATAGATTGATTATCGCCTATATCGGAGAATAATTGCTGAAAAATGCACGCTGTAGAATCGCGGTGCAAAGGAATCAGCAATCCTGATTGTAACATGCATTGGAGTAGGCCAAAGGTTTTTAAGGTCAGGCTTTTACCGCCTGCGTTGGGGCCGGAAATCACTAAAATGCGCTGCTCTTGGTTTAAACTAAAGTTTTGAGGAACGGTCGTTTTTCCGAGACCTTGGTTTGCGGCTACCAGCCTAGGATGGAAGGCTTCTTTCCACGAAAAGGCGGTTTCGTTAGTAAGCGCCGGCAATGAGGCGTCCATAGTGTCGGCCAAACGGGCTTTGGCAGTGATTAAATCGAAAGCGACCAGTGCATTTTGATAGGCTTGGATTAAGGTTTGATAACTGCGCAAGTGTTGGCTTAAGGTTCTCAGAATGCGATAGATTTCTTTCCGTTCATCGTCGATAAGGCAATCTAACTCGTGGTTGAGCTCCCGATTTACCTGAGGCTCAATGTAGGTAAGGCTTCCTGTTTTACTTGTTCCGACAACAGTTCCGGGTACTCTGCGTTTAAAACCAGATTGAACCGTCAAAACCCTTCGATCGCTTAAAAAGCTTTCTTGCGTTTCTCCTAACCAACCTTCCTTGACCAACTTTCGCATTTCGCGCTCAAAATTTCGATTGATTTTTTGACGGACGGATTTAATCGAACTTCGAATGGCAAACAGCTCCTTAGTTGCATCGTCTTTAACGTTTTGAGTAATTTTGACGTCGACCACCGATGATATTAGGTTTTTAATCTCCTCTGTAGCAAAACATGGGTTGAATACCTCAGACAACTCGGAATAGGAGATAAGTTCCTCAAAAAAATGAAGCCATTGGTTCACAAGGTCACTCGCATGATAAATGCGAAGCACTCCTTCAAGGTTAAGGACCGCGTCGTCCATTTTCAGCAACTTAATTTCGGTGAGCAATTCATCGAATTCAATTCCGGGAACTGTGCGGCGTTGTTGAATGATGTTCAGACGCTGGTAGGTTTGCGTCAACTGGTAAGCAATGACCTCTTGTTGGTTTATGGGTTTTAATTTGCTCGCCAGCATTGCAGCACTGGGCGAGTGCGTGAACTGCGCTAATTGTTCCAGTATTTCATGGAACTGCAATTCCATAAGGGTTTGTGCATCGGTAAAGGAACCAGGATTGCCCATGTTGTTGATGGAGTGTTGCTTTGTAATATAATTGATATTATGTTAAATAGCTTGCGGTATTATCGGGTTCATTCTTCCCACCCGTTGTATCCCCCGTCCAATTCATACACCTTTTTATAGCCGGCTTTTTTTAATGCTTTACAGGCCATTGAGCTCCTTCCTCCTGCTGCACAATACACCAATACTTTTTGGTCTTTTCTAATTCGGTCTTCCACACGCGCCAGAAAATCTGAAGTAAAAAAATTCACGTTCACGGTGTTTGCAATTCCTGCAATAAAACCCTCAGCAAATTCTTCCGGGGTTCGAACATCCAGCACTATGTTGTTTGAATCGCTCATCAGTTGTTTAAAACGAACATTATTTATGTTAACTTGCGCAAACAAGCAAGTTTGAGAAACCACTAATAAAACCCACCAGGTTTTGAAATGTTTTAAGCAATCCATCCTTTTTTATGCAGATAATTTACCCCTTGTCCACTCCTGTAGGCCTTAAGAAAGGCCTCTATGTCGGTTAATGCGTTGTCTTTAAGTTTCATATTTCGGGTCATTTCACGCAAATGCCTACGTTCTCGGCGGCTTACATTTCCGTCCAAAATGATTCCTGTGGCAAGTAACAAACAAAGCCAGCGGACTGTTTTGCCATTCGCATTTTTCTCCAATGCCGTAATATCTAAACTTTTAAATTCGTTCTTATCCATGGATACGCCCAAGGATTCCAACAATTTCGAAGAGAAATAATGGTTGATTTCTGAGTAATCTCGTTTTAACGATACCACGGACACCAATAAATGTTGAATTTCCGGACCAATCTCCCGGTTGGTTCGTTGGTCGTTATGGAGTTGTTCAGCGAGTAAGTCGGTAAGTTCAATAGAAAAAATATAGTACTTAGCTTTTTGGAAAAGCTTGGCTGTCGCGTAAGCGTTCCAAAAGGCATAAATCGGTGCTCCGGCCAAGTCAATTACGGCCTTTAAAACGTAACGGCTGGCAAAACGCTGCAAAAGAAACTTAACGAGCATGTTGCTCAGCATAGCCTTGAAACGCGAAATTATTAGATATAGCGCAAGTTGTATCCTTGACAGGCCTTGAAACGGGTCAAGGCCCAGTTCAGCCTCTTTTTTTTGCCTGACCTCCAAACTTAACTTTTCAATGTTTTCAGAGTGTAAATGGTAATGTTTTGATTGCATTTCGGGAAAATCAAGTACCATGGCTAGATGTTGAATTACATAAATGCTGAGAATGCTCAAAACGTAAAGTTCAAGGTAAGTTAGGAGGATGTTGTCCAATTCGCGAATCCAAAGGAGCTTGAAATCTAAACCCCAAAATTGAATGTGCAAAAAATTCTCGTTAAAAAAAGATGGAAACTGGTAAATCGGAAGGTAAAAAAGCACAACAAAAAACACCCCAATCGCCCCGGAAATGATCAGTGCCTTGACGTAGAGACGATTAATTTCCTTCAATTCTCGCTCCGTAATTTGCGCTTCTTGCTCGCGTTTAATTTGATATTTTCTAAAAAGATTACGAGCAATCTTTTGCTTGGAGAACATGCCCTAAGGAACAAGATTAAACTCAAGAACGCTTAAAACGTCTGATGCGCAAGAAGTTCGAACGGTTGTGCCGACAGGAATCCACATAGGGAGGCTATTTCCCACCGCCATGTAAGTACCGCTGCTGCCGTGCCCTGGAGAGCCGTTGATTAAGTAGTATAGTTGGTTATTTACCAAAAACGCATGATGTCGCCCCGGGTAATTGCACGTAGCCGAGGATTCTGACATGTCACTAATGGTAACTCCCGCCTGCATGTACGATTCAATTTTCCAAACCTTGCCGACAGGTACTGTCTGAACCGCATTACTCACCAGAAGCACTTGATTCAATTGTAAATTAAACTGACTGAAAAACAACCTAAACGTAATGCAAAATACGAACAACGAAAAATACCGCATTTTTGACTTATTCTTCTGTTGTAAATACCATACCCGCCAACATTAGGTTACCGTTTTCTAAAACCATCACATCAATGGTATTATTTCCTGCTCCAGAGGCGGTAACCATCGCGGAAGTTGCGCCTGTGCTGTACGTGAGGTTGGTGAATTCTTTTCTATTTCCTGTGTTATGGCTAAAAACAAGAACCGGCTGTTGGTTTACGGTTTCTACCGCCAACGTGTATCCTAAGCTTTCGTCCGTTTTGAATTGGTGCGTGGTTACCCATGCCGTAATCTCAGAGGCCGATTCAAGGTTTAATTTTGCTTGTGCAAAAAAAGCACCGCTCATGAAACACACTAGATAGCTCAAGAATAATTTACTCATACCAATTTTTTTAACAAAAATAGGAATTAATTGTGAATCTCCGTTTCAAATAGGACTAAATTTGAATCCAAAGGAATTCGATAAGGCTCTCCCCTATTTCCCGTGATTTGATATACAGGTGCAGCTCGCTTACCCACTGTTTTTTCAACAATTCTCTTAATCCGCGATAAAGTCTCGTTCAGGTTACCCTCCAGAGGATCCAACAATAAATCCAACGATTCTTCAATCCTATCCAAGGTGCTTTGGTTGCTGAATCGGTGATAAAGCTCGCTAATTTCTTGACGATGGTCCACTAGATCCACCAAACGAACGCCCTCAGGATGGTTCAAGAAAAAGCAATAAATCGCCCGCTGCTTGGGATTCAATTGCAACGGTAAATTACCATAATCTGGAAAAATAAGTTGGTGCATATACCCTTTTACCAACAACTTGCTCGGTTGTTTTAAAAAACTGGTTCTTTCCGTAGCTAAAAAGTTCTTTCGAATTCCTTCAAATGTTTCAACAACTTGCGTGACAAGGCGCATATCGCAGTCTTGAGAGGCTATGAAATTCATGCAATCGGTGCAAATATCGGCCGTTCGCATTTTCAGGACGATTTGCTTTTTGTGCAGGCACAAATCCGAAATGCAACCCCGCGGTTCGGTATGGTAAAGACGCTGTATCGTAGCCGGAGAGTCTAGGCTCGACATTCTCAAAACGGTAGCAGCGATTTCATAAGCAATGGGAAACCGCTCGTTCAATCCTTCGAAATAGTGATGCCAATCGGCGGTATGAATGAATGCGTGCGTCATGGTCTGATCCATTCCAACAAACCAATTGGCTTCATTTGCCGTATCTGTAAGCAAAATAATTACATCATCTTTTGGAAGTCTCTTCATTGACCGGTAGGATCTACACACATCGAATAAACTGTCCCAAGTTGCCAATTGAACTGTTACAGGAAACTCAACAGGCGATCGGTGGCTAAAACTGCGGTTTTCTAGCGAATGTTCCATTTTAATGCTCGTTAATGGCGGCGGCTGAAGTCCCATTTCAAAGGATTCTCGGTTGGCAATATCCTTCTCAACCGCCTCGTTTATTTCAACCTCCGTCTCCGAGGGCACGTAGTTTACGGGCCCTGGGAAAGAATTGACGATTTGAAGAACCGCCTGATAAGTATGGGCTGAAAAATCAGCCGCTCGAATTAAATGAACCTTCATTATTTCTTGCGCAAGTCTTTTTTATCAAATATATCAAAAAAGCCTTTTGGTTTTTCGCCCTGTTGTTTTTTACGGGCATAATCTTCCGAAGCAATGGATAGGTAATCTCGGCTTACTCGAGCATAATCCGATTTATCAAAAGAAATCGTACTGTTTGCTTGGATTCCATACCTTCCAGCTGCGTTGATGGCGTCTAAGTCCGCTCCCATAAAAGTAAAATTCCAATTTTCGGTTGCCTCCAACTCACCGATCATACGCTGAATGTCGTCGAAGGTGTACATTCGCGATGCGTTTTCAAATCCATCCGTGATGATGATAAACACGACCGTGGTGCCATTGGCACGAATTTCTGCTCCGTACTTCGTTTTTATGTCATAGATGGACTTTCCTATGGCATCTAACAAGGCAGTACTGCCCGAGGGCCTGTAATTGTGTGGGGTAAGCTCGTTACAGCGGGAAACTGATTCGAAATTCACGGTATTTGGCCCGACTTCGTTGTTGAAAAACTTCAAACTCATGATGATTTCCTGTTCAGGATGTTTGCCCTGTGTTGTCTTCATGGATTGTAAATGCTCGTTAAATCCTGTAATAACTTGTTGCTCGCTCCCTTGCATGGAACCGCTTTGGTCGATGACCATCTGATAAATCGTTCTTTTTTTCATGTTGCTTTTATTTTTGGTTAAACTTCACTGCAAGAGTACGACAACCCAATAACCCAGCAACATCTTTGCAACCTTGCAATTAAATTTATTATTTTTGCAGTGAAAATATCTGAAATGGAAGATTTTAACCTGTCTAAGGAAAATTTAAACAACCAGTGGAAAAACAATAAGCGTTTTAAGCTCGGCGTATACATTGGTGCTGGAATCATAGGTTCCTTGGTCTTGTTTTTAGCGTACCGTCAATTGATCTGGGCTCCTGCTGATACCAAAGCCGATGATGGGTGGTGGTCTGCTCTTAATTATATCGAAAAAGATTCCACAGATCAGGCTATTCGATTGCTTGTGCCGTTCGTCAAAAAATACGATGGGCACACGGGAGGAGAAATTGGTCAGTACCTACTTGGAACGCAATACATGAAAAAGGGAGAGTTTCAGAAAGCCTTGGATCAGTTAGAGGGGGTCTCGGTCGACGATACCTATTTAGCGACGATGATCATTGGCTTACAAGGGGATTGTTTGTCGGAGTTAAAAAAATACACGGAAGCGGAAGAAAAATACGTCGAAGCGGCCTCCAATATCGAAAACGAGTTTACCTCTCCGCAGTATCTTTTCAAAGCGGGATTGCACGCTGAGTTGTCAAAAAATTACGAGAGAGCCACCGCTCATTTCACCAAAATCAAGGATGAATATCCGGATTACGCCAATCAAAAGACGATTGAGAGGTACATAGCGCGCGTTGCCTCTGTGAAAAGCAAATAGCCATGGCTACTGTCGGTCTCGATTTATCGGAGTTCTCTCGAGAAATGCTGAAGAATACTGACGATTTCAAGGTTGGTATAATTGTTTCAAATTGGAATTCTGATATTACACAGCCCCTGGCAAAGGGCGCCATGGATGTTTTTGCCCTCGCGGGCATTTCAGATATTATAAAGCTCCATGTTCCGGGTTCCTTTGAATTGCCGTTAGCTGCAAATATGTTGTTTGATCGCCATAGTCGGATCGACGGAATCGTTGTCATCGGAAACGTCATTCAAGGGGAAACAAAACATTTTGATTTTGTGTGTCAAGGGCTTACCCAAGGAATTATGGACGTCATGTTAAAATTTAATAAGCCGATTAGTTTCTGCGTGCTTACCGATTTAAATCGACAACAATCGATCGATCGTTCAGGTGGAAAACACGGTAATAAGGGCGTAGAATGTGCCGTTGCCCTCCTGCAAATGATAAAACTTCAGAAGGAATTATGACCTTAATTAAATCCATTTCTGGTTTTCGCGGTACTATTGGAGGTGCTTCAGGGGAAAATTTAACGCCCATTGATGCGGTTCTGTTTGCTGCCGCCTACGGCACGTGGTTAAAAAATAAATCTCCGAAATCGAAAATTAAGGTGGTTATTGGTCGTGATGCAAGAATTTCGGGTCCGATGATCTCGCAACTCGTCTCCAATACCTTAATAGGGCTGGGCATCGACGTCTTGGATTTAGGTTTATCAACCACTCCAACGGTAGAAATTGCGGTGCCGCGGGAGCGAGCTGATGGCGGAATTATCTTTACAGCGTCTCACAATCCAAAGCAATGGAACGCTTTGAAATTGTTGAATCGATGCGGAGAATTTTTGTCTTCCGAAGCCGGAATGGAAGTGCTAACCCTTGCTGCAAGCGGCGAGTTCCTGTTTGCTGAAGTCGATGAGTTGGGAACCCTTTCCATCGATAACTCTTACCTGCAGAAACACATTGATGCGATTTTAGCCCTGCCCTTGGTCAATGTTCAGGCTGTTAAGGCAGCGAATTTTAATGTAGTTGTTGATGCCGTAAATTCTACTGGGGGGGTATTTGTTCCCGCGCTTCTTGGTGCTCTTGGTGTAACTCGAATTACGGAATTGTACTGCACACCAACAGGGCATTTCCCCCATAATCCGGAACCCTTGCCTGAACATTTGGGCGATTTGGCGGCAACCATTCAATCAGCGAATGCGGACTTGGGAATTACTGTAGATCCCGACGTAGACCGGCTGGCGATGGTATGCGAAGACGGCACCATGTTCGGCGAGGAATATACCTTGGTGGCGGTTGCTGACTATGTGCTCTCAAAAACCCCTGGGCCTACGGTATCCAACCTCTCCTCTACCCGTGCGTTGCGGGATGTTACCGAGGAAAAATACGGGGAAATCTATGCCGCTGCAGCTGTTGGCGAAGTAAACGTGGTGGAAAAAATGAAAGAAATAGGTGCGGTTATCGGGGGCGAAGGGAACGGTGGCATCATTTATCCAGCTTCGCACTACGGTCGTGATGCGCTGGTGGGTATCGCTTTGTTTCTTTCTTTGTTGGCGGAGCGCCAATGTAAAGCCTCCGAGTTACGAGACTCCTACCCATCCTACACGATTGCTAAAAATAAAATCGAACTCACACCGGGAATTGATGTGGATGCCATTTTAAAACACATGGCAGAAAGGTATCAAAACCATGAAGTGGATTTAACCGATGGAGTAAAAATATACCTTGGAAAAGAATGGGTTCATCTTCGAAAAAGCAATACCGAACCGATTATTCGAATTTATTCTGAAAGTAAAAGTGTCGACACTGCCAACGAATTAGGCCGTAAGATCATGGCCGAAATTGCTGCACTTGTTCCTTAATTTCATCCTCAATTGAACCCTTTCATGGTTAAGGTGTAAAAGCACCAAAATGATCGCCATGAAAAAATTATTTGCCTTCGTAGGGTGCATGTTGTTAGCAGGTAGCGCCTTTTCCAACGACAAAGATGTCATCAAATCAAGTTTAAATGAAGTAACCGTTTACTCCCAAGGAGCTCAAATGAAGCACTTAGCCTCGTACTCGGTAAAAAGCGGGATTACCGAAGTCAATATCGAAGGAATTAGCGCCAACATTGATGTAAAGTCCCTTCAAGTAAAGGCAACAGGGAATGTCGTGATCATCGATACGAAATACACGCTGTTTTATCCTCAACCTGAAAATGCCGTGAACCAAGGTTTGCCCGCGAAAATCGTTAAAGACATGGCGGCCATCCAAGACTCCTTGGAAATCTTAAATTTTGACCTTCAGGAGCTGAGGGATGAAATAGGAATTTATCAAGCTGCCAAGAACATTATCTCCATGAACGGAGCAATAAAAGGCACAGGAAAAGTCAATGATTCCATTCAGTTATTAAAACAAACCGTGGAATATTACACCGCCAAAATGAATGAAATCAATAAAAAACTGTTAACCTTAGAGAAAAAAATTAAGGAAAAATCAAAACTTCAACAGCGCCTTCAGTCGCGTTATGCGGATCTCGAAAACTATCAAAATCAAAACTACAATCCCAAAAAGTACGAACCCATACCTCGCGTTGTGGTTACGCTTTCTGCCAATGAGGCGGCTACCGGAAAAATCAATTTCAGCTACCTGGTCGCCACAGCTGGTTGGACACCGCTTTACGATATCCGAAGCGATTCCCAAACGGGAAAGATTTCACTAACCTACAAGGCCCAAGTTTTTCAAAGCTCTGGCATGGATTGGGATAATGTAAAATTGAACATCTCAACCAACAATCCCTTCGTAAATAAAACAAAACCCGAATTGAATGCTTGGTATATTGACTATTATGCCTACAAGCAAAAAAATCTTGAATTAAACGAAGTGGCTGCCCGAGGCGCTCGAAACATTCCTCAAGCGGCATTTAATCAAGGGTATTTCTTGAATGATAAAAAATTGGTAGAAGATCAACCGGCCTTGGAAGCAGATCAGTTTACCACGGTGGTTCACCAGTTAATTGCTGCTGAATTCAAGATAGACCTCCCCTATTCCATTAAGTCCAATAATGAAAAGAACCTCGTGTTGATAAAAAATAGCGAATTGAATACGACCTTCAAGTATTACGCCGTTCCGAAAGTTGATCCAGGAGTTTATTTGGTGGCACAAATGACCAAACTCGATGAACTTCAATTGGTGCCAGCAAGTGCGAACATCTTTTTCGACGGTTCTTACATTGGAGAAACGTACATTGATCCAACGAGCATGGACGACACCTTGAATTTATCCTTAGGCAAGGATCCCAACATTGTGGTGAAACGCACCCTCCTGAAACAAAAATCAAAAGATAAAATCATCCAAGATAAGCGTGAAAGAATTTTTGCCTATCAGTTTGAAATACAAAATAATAAATCGACTTCAGTTCAAGTGATTGTTCAAGATCAGTTGCCCATGACTACGAATGCCGATATCACCATAGAAGCAACAGAAAAAGGCAATGCTCGAGAAATTCCTGGCAATGGAATTTTGGAATGGGAATACAAGCTTAAAGCAGGTGAAAATAGAAAGTGGGAGTTTGGATATAAAGTAAAACATCCGAAAGATCAACAGATAAATCTATAATAGGATGAAAGGCTATCGACTCGGTAGCCTTTTCTTTTTAACTTTGTTCAACAAAACATAAGTCCTACTTGTTAGCCAAAGATGAAGCAATTCGACATTCCTGCGTTTTATCGATCGCCTATTATTGCCAAACTCAAAGCAAAGCGAAAATTGGAAGATCCTCGCAAACAGGATTTCACTCCCACGCGATTGCTCTTTGATACCGTGGAGTTTGTGCTTCCGCGGCATTTTGGATTTTGTTATGGCGTCGAAAATGCTATAGAAAAGAGCTATTGCGCATTACAAGAAAATCCGGGTAAACGAATTTTTTTATTAAGTCAAATGATTCATAATCCCGACGTCAACGAAGATCTTGTAGCCAACGGGATTCAATTTCTTCAAAACACCCAGGGGCAAGAGCTCATACCTTTTTCAACCTTAAGTTCTGAAGATATCGTCATAATACCGGCTTTTGGAACTACTGTTGAAATTGAAGAGGTATTGAGGAAAACCGGTGCTAATATAACCTCCTACAACACTACCTGCCCTTTTGTGGAAAAAGTCTGGAACCGTTCGCAAAAACTAGGAGAACTGAATCACACGGTAATTATTCACGGAAAACATGATCACGAAGAAACCCGGGCAACATTTTCGCACAGCAACCTCACGGGCCCTTCCCTAGTGATTAAAAATATGCAAGAGGCTGTTTTTTTGGGAGAAGTTATTTCAAAGAAAAGGAACGCGCAGGAGTTTTACGCTTTTTTCGAAGGGAAATACACTATCGGATTTAACCCAGAAATACACCTAAACAAAATAGGCGTGGTAAATCAAACCACGATGTTGGCGGTAGAGACACAAGCTATTACGGATTATTTGCGCGATGTCATGCGCAAGGTGTATGGGGAAGCCGAAATAAAAGAACGCATAGCCGATACCCGCGATACTTTGTGTTACGCCACCAACGATAACCAAACAAGCACCTATGAGTTGCTCAAGAGCGCTCTTGACTTTGCCGTCGTGGTTGGAGGGTACAACAGTTCCAACACAAGCCATTTGGTCGAAATATTGGAACAAGTAATGCCCGTCTTTTTTATTTCTGGTGCAGCATGTTTAGGCGATTCAGGAACGGTACGTTCTTTTAATATTCACAAGCAATCGGAAGAGCAATTGGTTTTACCGCTTGACAAGAGGCCTGTTCGTATTGCGGTAACCTCGGGAGCGTCGTGCCCGGATAGCGTAGTCGACCGCGTTCTGCTTCGGCTACTTGATATATTAGACGAACCGAAATCCTTAGAGGAAATCATTAAAGCTTTGTAATTATGAAAATCTACACCAAAACAGGCGATAAGGGCACCACCGGATTAATTGGCGGGGCAAGGGTTTCAAAGGCAGATTTACAAATTGAAGCATACGGTACCGTCGATGAACTCAACTCCTACCTTGGACTAATGCGCGATTCTTTTTCGGAGGAGAATGCATCGAATCAACTTTTATCCATTCAGAACAATTTATTTGTTTTGGGCGCTGGTTTAGCAACTGCCCCGAAAGGGACTAAAATGCAACTACCGCCCCTAAAAATAAGCTTCATCGACGACCTCGAGAAATGGATTGATGCGATGAACCACGAATTACCGAATCTTCAGCATTTCATTTTACCCGGTGGCCATGTGTCAAGCAGTTACGCTCAAATTGCCCGGTCTGTTTGCCGAAGAGCTGAGCGACGGGTGATTGCTTTGAACCAAGGAGATCCAAGATTTTCCATGGAGATAAAATACCTTAATCGCTTAAGTGACTATTTATTCGTTTTTGCCCGTTTTATTTTGCTAAAACGTGAAAGACAAGAAGTTAAATGGATTCCGAATCCAGATTGACCTGTTTTCTAATACGATTTTAGAAAAATTTTTAATTCACTTGCAAAAAATAAAAAAAAAATTATTTTTGCCGAAAATAACCCTCTAAAATTGCTTTTATGTATTGGACTCTTGAATTAGCTTCGTACTTGGAAGATGCTCCTTGGCCTGCTACCAAAGACGAATTAATAGATTATGCCATTCGTACCGGAGCCCCTTTGGAGGTTGTTGAAAACCTCCAACTTTTGGAGGATGAAGGGGAAGTATATGAAAACATTGAAGAGATATGGCCCGATTATCCATCGCGCGAAGATTTTCTTTTTAACGAAGACGAATATTAAACCCATGAAATTTTACCTGCTCGCTTTAACAATTTCATCTGGAACTGTTGGTTTTGGTCAAATATCGCAAGACACCATTCCCGATTTACGCAAGATGTCCTCAATCCAAGCGATTTCATATCAGGTTAAACCGGATGTTGAAGGTGTTTTTGACGTAGCCACAGGGCGCGTGTACGAGACCATGGTCGTTACCAAGAAATCTATGACCAAGAAATCGCTTCGAAAATTGACGAGAGTCTTATTTAAACCAACAACCTATAATCAAACCACCTCCAACACTCAAGCCCCTTCAACCGTAGGTAAAGTGTGTGCCGCGGAACAAAAACAAACCCTTAATTCTTCAAATAATACGGAAACAACCACCACAAGTCCAACCTTGAGCAGCGGATCTGGTTCTCCTTCTGGTTCAACCAATGTGGAGAATGGCGGTAGTGTAAACGTTGCTTCGAAGGTCCTTGAACCCATGCCATTCGATCTAAGCGCACTTGCCTCAGGTGGAGTTTCCAACCGGTATACGCACATTATCACCTTTGAAAACGACCGCTATGTGAATGTGGCCTTGTGCATCAATCTTTTGGAGAAAAGTGTTCGCATATATTCTTTCATGCAGCCTGTGAACCTAAAACAATCCTTCGATCCGACAAAACCGTATATTTTCTCGGGAAAATTGAACGAAAAAGCGCTACAAAAGATTAAGAAGTTACTGCCTTAATCGCAAATTTCTCCGACATGAAAATTTTCTACATAACCCTTATTTTTTGTTGGGCGCAGGCTTTTGCCCAACATGAAAATTCTACCTTTTGCTCGAAAAGGGATCGAATTAAGCATCAATCGCTCAAAAGTAACAGCTTAAACCTGGCACAGATTGCTCAAACGGAGAAATACGATGTCAATTACTACAAGCTCAATTTGAACATGACCAACACTTCCGCTGCCCTCTCAGGTTACGGGGAAATGCGGGCAACGGCCATTGCGTCGATTGATACGGTATTGTATGAATTATTTTCGAGTTTGACCATTTCCTCCGTTAGTTTGAATGGAGCCAATGTACCCTTCACGCGAGCGGGTTCGGCGGTAAAAATTGCTGCAAATTTAGCTTCCGGGGTTTCTTTTACAATACGCACCAATTACAGCGGTACCCCTCCAACAGCACAAACGAATCCACTGGGCGGTAGCGGAATGACCAATGCTACATCGCCATCATGGGGTAATGAAGTTGTTTGGTCCCTCTCTGAACCATTTTGTGCCTACGAATGGTGGCCTTGTAAACAGAGCCTCACTGATAAAGCCGATTCGTGCGATGTGTTTATCACCGTCCCTAATTCCTGCAAAGCGGGGTCCAACGGGGTTTTAACGCAGGTGGTAAACTTGGGAAATGGTTCAAGCCGTTACGAATGGAAACACCGTCACCCCATCGATTATTACCTTATTTCTGTCGCCGTTGCTGAGTATGTGGAATACAATGTTTACGCAAACCCACCGGGCGCTCCGGCACCGATATTAATTCAAAATTACATCTATAACAACCCTCAAACCTTGCCCAACTTTCAAGCGGATATCGATGAAACGGTTGACTTCATGGAGTTGTTTTACGATTTGTACGGACCCTACCCCTTCGAAAATGAGAAATACGGCCATTGTATGGCTCCATTCTCAGGTGGGATGGAGCATCAGACAATGACTACACAAGGTTTTTTCAACCCTACGCTTACGGCGCATGAACTTGGGCATCAATGGTGGGGAGATTACGTTACCTGTGCTTCGTGGTGCGATATCTGGATCAACGAAGGCTTTGCTTCTTACAGTGAGCAAATAATGTTGGAAAATCTCTACCCGGGGCAGGAAGTGCAAAACATGCAATCCGTTCATGATAACGTAATGTCCCAACCAGGAGGCAGCGTTTGGGTCCTTGATAGCCTAAATGAAACAAGAATTTTTAGCGGACGCTTAACCTATGATAAAGGCGCTGCGCTGGTGCACACCATCCGTTATATGGTAAATAATGATAATTTATTTTACGCAACGCTCAAAAATTTCCTTTCGAGTAAAGCTTATGGCACCGCTTTTGGCATTGATATCCGCGATGCGTTTACACAAGCCTCAGGAATCGACTTTACACCATTTTTCGACCAATGGTATTTTGGCCACGGTTTTCCTACGTATTCTGTCCAATGGAAACAGGTCGGCAATAATGCGCTGGTGAGAATTACCCATAGCTCCTCTTCCCCCAACATCACCCCCACTTTCACGAACCCGATCGATTTGAAGTTTGTGCGTCCGGGAAATTCAGATACAACGATTCGCTTTGCCATCACAGGAAATAATAACCTTTTCCAAATTACCGGCATTGGAACAATCAACAATTCCATTAGCATCGATCCGAGCAATTGGGTTGTGAACAATGTCGGTAACATTTCCATGAACGGTCAACTTAATACCGAAATAGAGGGGGAAATGGTAGGTTTTTCGCTTTATCCGAATCCCGTTTCGGAAACCCTAGCCTTGCTTAATCTTCCTAACAATTGTGCGTATCGCATTTATGACATGTTTGGAAAAATGCAAATCACGGGCGAGGCAGGCATTGGCAAAACAATTTCAGTTCTCGATTTATCGCCGGGCACTTATCTTTTAGAGCTGGACGGTTTGAACGTCAATTATCGGAAAACTTTCGTGAAAAAATAGTCTTTAGCCGATTCGATTTACGAGTAACTTTCTCCCTGTTTCAATATCGTTGTGGATGTTGCGGTCATTCTCTAAAAACGGTACCTCGGCCCTCAAATTTTTGTAAAGGGATTCCACGTGTTTTGAAAGACGCCAACCCTTCCTGAAATCGAACGCCTGGCAAGCAACAATCCATTCCAATGCCGAGACAGAAATAACATTATCAAGAATTTTCCGACATTTTGTGGCAGCATTGGCCCCCATACTTACATGGTCTTCTTGCCCCATGCTGGTATCGAGGGAATCTACGCTTGAAGGGGTGCATAACTGTTTATTTTGGCTTACGATTGATGCTGCAAGGTATTGTACAATCATTAAACCCGAGTTTAATCCAGCATTTTCAACCAGGCAACTTGGCAAATCTCGGTAACCGGATATCAATTTATAAATTCTCCGCTCCGAAATCGAACCAAGTTCAGCCAAACCGATTGCTAAAAAATCAAGCGTCAAGGCCAGGGGTTGGCCGTGAAAGTTACCAGCAGAAATGATTTCATCTTTTTCAGGAAAAACCGTTGGATTATCCGTTACTGCATTCAACTCATTTTCTGCTATTTTTTTTGCGTAAAGTATCACATCAAGGCTGGCTCCATGCACTTGAGGGATGCAGCGAATCGAATAGGGGTCTTGCACATGAGCCTTTTTTCGATCGGAGGGCATCAGCAGGTTTCTCATGTGTTCTGCTACTTGAATTTGACCGAATTGATGACGTAATTCGTTTACGTTTGCCTGAAAGGGTTCTTGTCTTCCATCCATGGCCTCTAACGATAAGGCAGCAATGGTAAGTCCTTCGTAAAGGAGCCTTTCTGATTTGGAGACAATGCCCAGGGTGTAAGCACTCATGAACTGGGTTCCGTTCAACAGTGCTAACCCCTCCTTTGGTTGAAGTTCTATGGGTTTTATTTGAAATAAATCCTGCAAACGCTCAGATGGAATTACTTTTCCGTCTACCTTTACTTTTCCCTCTCCGATGACAGGTAAACAAAGATGGGCTAAGGGTATCAGGTCGCCTGAAGCTCCGAGACTCCCCTGCTCATATACCACAGGAAGAACATCGTGGTTATAGAAAAAAAGCAACCTTTCAACGGTCGCTACCTGAACTCCAGAATTCCCCTTCGCGAGGGCTATAGCCTTAAGTAAAAGCATGCGCTTTACAAGATCATTTGATACGTGTTCACCCATACCACATGCATGCGAACGCAACAGGTTTACCTGGAGAAGTTGGAGGTTCTCCGAACTTATTTGGGTATTGCACATGGCCCCGAAACCGGTATTGATACCGTAGTAAGGCGTGTCGTTTTTTTGAACTTTATGCCTGAGGAATTGGAATCCTACTTCGATGGTATTTCGAGCATCTGTGCCAAGTACCACTTTTTGTCGGCTCCGAACACAATTCTCGAACGCCTCTATCGAAATCCATTGGTTATTTAGTACGAATTGTTCCATTACACTTTTGAAAATGCAGCAAAATCCTTCGCAAAATAGGTCAAAATCCCATCCGCCCCAGCTCTTCGAATGCTCAGCAAGATTTCCGCTACAACCGCCTCATAGTTAATCCATTTTTTTTCAGCCGCTGCGTACACCATTGCACACTCCCCACTCACATTGTAGGCTGTAATCGGTATTGATGACGATTCTTTCAAAAGGGATATCACATCTAAATATGCCAGCGCAGGCTTAACCATCATAAAATCAGCTCCTTCATCGCTATCTAATTGAGCTTCAAGCAAAGCTTCCTTGCGATTAGCAGGGTTCATTTGGTAGGTTTTTTTATCGCCTGATTTGGGAGCAGAATTCAACGCATCGCGAAAGGGGCCGTAAAAGGCACTTGCATATTTGGCGGTGTAAGCCATAATGCTGACATCGGTAAACCCCTCAGCATCCAATGCTTTTCGTAGATAGCCAATTCTTCCGTCCATCATGTCGCTCGGACCTATAATATCGATACCGGCCTGTGCTTGAGCTATCGACATTTTGGCCAAAACAGGTAAAGTTTCATCATTCAAAATGGCGCCATTTTCCACCAAGCCATCATGTCCGTCAGAGGAGTATGGATCCATGGCCACATCGCTCATCAATGCCAATTCAGGAAAGCGTTCTTTGATCGTTCGAATGGCCGTTAAATAAAAGTTATCTTCGGCATAACTGTAGGAAGCCATGGTGTCCTTCAAATGGTCTTCAACGGCAGGGAAAAGCACAAACTTATTCAATCCGAGCTTCATCGATGATTCGATTTCAAAGAGCAATAAATCCAGCGACCAACGGTAATTTTTGGGCAGAGAGGCTATCGCTTGTTGAATCCCCTTTCCCTTTACCAAAAACAACGGGTAAATCAAGTGATTAACGGATAAATGCGTTTCCTCAACCATATCTCGTATGGCTGCATTTTTTCGATTTCTTCTTGGACGGATAACCATACGATTACATGAGCATTCCGCCGCAAACGTGGAGGGTTTGACCCGTAACATAAGCGGACATTTCGGAGGCTAAGAAAACCGTGGCATTCGCAACATCCTCAGGTAGGCCTCCTCGCTTTAAGGGAATGGCATTTCGCCATTGTTCAACAACCGTGGGATCTAATACTTCTGTCATTTCCGTTTCGATGAATCCCGGAGCTATTGCATTACAACGAATATTGCGCGAACCCAATTCTGTTGCAATTGATTTGGTAAAACCTATGAGACCAGCTTTAGAGGCGGCGTAATTGGCTTGGCCTGCATTGCCTTTGACGCCCACCACCGAACTCATATTAATAATGGAACCAGAGCGCGCCTTGAGCATCGGTTTAATTACTGCCTTGGTTAAATTAAACGCCGATTTTAAATTGGTATTAATGACCTCGTCCCACTGTTCCTCCGTCATTCGCATCATTAACGTATCGCGGGTAATTCCCGCGTTGTTCACGAGCACATCGACGGTTCCGAAACGAGCTACTACTTGGTCAACCAAATCGTGGGCTTGATTGAAATCCGAAGCATCCGATTTAAAACCGACGGCAACTCCACCCTGTGCGCTTAATTCTGCTTCCAACGCCCGTGCTTTTTCTTCTGAGGAAAGATAGGTGAAGGCCACTTTTGCGCCCTGATTTACACAAATTTGTGCGATTGATTTGCCAATTCCTCGAGAAGCACCGGTAATGATAACCACTTTATCTACTAATAGCATTGATCTAATTTTTGTCAAAGATAAACAAACCCCTCGAAAGTATTCCATTCCTTTCTAATTCCAATAAATCGCCGAATGCGAGAATAACCTTATTTTTGTTTCATGAAACAACTATTAGCTGCGGAGTGTCAATTACTTTCCAATTCTGCTGAGGTTTTATGTTTGGATATTCGCGAATTTTTTGAGTATGAGGCAGTAAATATAGGTTGGGTTAACGTACCTATGGGGCAGGTCACTGCATACCTGGAAAACGAAAAAATTTCTAAAGATCATGAAATCCTCTTACTCTGCAATACGGGCAAGCGTGCTTGCGCTCTTGCAAACTTATTGTCTACCGAAGCTCAATTTTTAAAGGTTTATGTCGTGGAGGATGGGCTGCACGGCTGGAAACAGTGGGTAGATCCACATTTAGTTCTTTAGAATCCTATGGTAGAATTTTTTCAACATTTATTCGCTCTCGATTTCCCATGGTTCTTCGAACAATACGGCACCGCCATATATCTCATCTTATTCTTGATTATTTTCATTGAAACAGGGTTGGTTGCTATGCCCTTTTTACCTGGGGATTCGCTGTTATTTACAACTGGATTATTTTGCAAAAGTGGGTTGTTAGATCTTGAAATCATCTTTCCATTACTTTTTGCGGCTGCTGTTTTAGGCGATAACGTCAATTATTGGGTTGGAAGGCGCTTGGGGCTTTCAGTTTTCCGATGGAATTTCCGCGGTAAACCTCTGGTTAAACAAGCTCACCTGGAGCGCACTGAAATTTTTTTTCAAAAGCACGGGCATTTTGCAGTCGTTCTCGGACGATTTGTTCCATTTGTGCGAACATTCACCCCGTTTGCAGCAGGTGTTGCAAAAATGGAATACCGTAAATTTGTACTCATCGATATTTTCGGTGGCTTCCTCTGGATAGGTTCCATGACACTGGCTGGTTTTCTATTAGGGGAAATTCGTTGGATACGTGAACACGTTGATTTAATCGCTTTATTGATTGTTTTTCTCTCCTTAATGCCGATTATCATTTCTGTCGCAAGGAGAAATTTATAAGAATATTCATTTTTCATGCAATTTTACCCTAACTTCGTGCGTCCACAAGAGGTTAGTCCCAAATATTGCAAAATTATGAAAGGAATTTACAGTGTTTTTCTTTTTTTATCTTTGGTTTTGGCTCCAAAAATTGCTGCTCAAACAGCTGTTGTTTCGAGCATTCTATGTTCCGGTGCCATTACTAACGGTACGATAACCAGTGGCGTCCCGGTTGCAAACGCCACGGTTACGGTTGGATATCTAGGCGGTAATGCAGGAAACTACCTTTCTCAAAGTGTTCCTTCCACAGGGGTGTTAGGTCTAACCGCCACCTTGAATGCAGGTAATCTTGTAGTTGGGAATGGAAACCTTGTTTACACCATTAGCGGAACAGCCACCTCAAGCGGCCAGGCCAATTTCCTCATTAATATAGGTGGTCAGTCTTGCCAGATCACCGTTTGTGTTGGTTCGTGTTGTTTCAATGCCAATTTCGAAGATAATTCGTTCAACGGTTGGCAAGGGGAAATTGGACAATGTTGCGGAATTAACACGTTTAACACTGGTCAAATAGTGGGTGGAAATAGTATGACCAACCAGTTTTCTATTGTAACAGGTCCGGGCAATGATCCAGTTGCATGCGCCAATCCAAGCACAGGACAACTTTTACCGCTCGTTTACCCGGGCACCAATTTCTCAGCTCGGGTTGGAGACGGGACCGGTACAGGCGCACAAGCTGCTCGTTTGAAATATACGTTTACTATCTCCCCACAATCAAACTTAATCATTGTTAATTACGCCGTAGTACTACAAGATCCAGGTCATAATGTAACGCAACAGCCGCGTTTTGAAGCGCAACTTTACGACCAACAGGGTCTTCCAATTCCATGTACGTTCTATCAAGTGGCGGCAAGTGGTGGTATCCCAGGATTTTACAGCTGCGGTAATAGTTTAAGAGTGAAACCGTGGTCAACGTTCGGAGTGGATGTTTCCCAATACATGGGTCAAACTATTACCTTGGACGTGGCAACTGGTGATTGCTCTTTAAGTGGCCACTATGGTTATGCCTACGTGAGCGCTAATTGTTCCTCGTTAAATTTATCCGCATTGTACTGCCAAAACGGCGCGAACAATACGGCTAACCTAAGCGCACCAGCTGGTTTCTCCTCGTATGTTTGGACGAATCCAAATAATAACCAGCAATTGGCTACAGGTCAAACAGCACAAGTTAATATTAACGGCGTCGATACAGTGTTGTGTACCATCACCTCCGTTAACGGTTGTGTTGCTACCTTAGAAACAGCTGTTTTACCAGCGGAAGTTATCGGGAGTATCGTAGATTCAAATGTTTGCGCCGGAAACGCTACTCTTTTATTCAATGCGACATCCTTTACGAATTCTGCTTTTGACAGCGCTTATTGGGCGTCTTCTGACGGTTACACTTCCAATGCATTTGATTTTGACCATACCTTTCCTGGTCCAGGAATGTATGACGTGGATTTAATCGTCTTTAATACCGCGAATTGCGTGGATACAGTTTCGACTACGGTTGAAGTCTATGAAAACCCCACCGCTGGATTTGGTTTTAACGATGTGTGTTTGGGAGCTATTGCCAGTTTCCAAGCGACCAGTTCGTTGCTAGGAAACGATACGATTACCAATTATTGGTATGCCAATAATGATACCTTGGTGGGTGATTCCGTTACGGTTTACTTCAATGGTCCCGGAAATTACTTGGTTGAGCTCGTCGCACTTACGGAAAACGGGTGCTCGGATACGATTTCTCAAAACTTTACGGTATTCACCAATCCAACGGCTGATTTTGATGTTGTAGAAGCATGTATTGATCAAGCAGTGCAATTCAACAATACTTCACAAGGGTTATCGAATTACACGACCTTTGAGTGGATCTATAACAATCAAGTAGTGGATACTGCCTTTAACTACTCGAGTATCTTTAATACCCCTGGAATTCACAACATATCCTTGGTAGCTACCGACTCTTTTTCCGCTGTAGTTCAATGCGACGACACGGTTAGCTTCAGTTTTTTTGTTCACGCCTACCCCACTTTCACCTACATTGCTGACACCATTCAATGTGAAGATGTTGCATTTAGCGTTGTAGGAAACCCCGCTATAGTCACCAATGAATCCATCAACGATTTTTGGGAGGTAAATAACGTGTTTGCGGATAGTGCGACGTTATACAATACAACGGTTGCTACGCCAGGTGTTTATCAGTTTACCTACAATGTTACCTCTGCCTTTGGATGCGCGGTTGACTCAACATTCGATGTATATATCATGGCCACGCCCGATGCACCAGTATTAAGTTTTAATATTCCCGAATGCCCAGGAGATCCTTTCTTTTTGTCGGCGACAGGAGAAGCGAATTCTACCATTTTATGGAGCGGCCCCAACAACTTCAACTCCAATCAGTTTAATGTTACCTTTCCGCTGGATGAAACGGGTATGGGACTTTACTCAGCCTTCATCACTTCAGAATACGGATGTATTTCCGCCATCTCGCAAATTGATGCAACCATTACCTACATTAAAGATTTTAATTCTTTTGATTTTCCCAATGTTATTTCGCCGAATGGAGACAATACCAACGATGAGCTGGATTTAAAAACGTATTTTGAAACATGCGACGAATTTAACCTTTATGTTTTCAACAGATGGGGGAATTTGGTGTGGGAACAATCACAGAACACGCCGTTTTTCCGAGGTCAAGATACGAACGGAAACGATTTAGAGGACGGAATATACACCTATAAATTACTCTTCGATAACTACGAGAAACACGGATTTATTCACGTGGTAAGGTAATCACACTAAGCGTTGGAACTCAGCCTTGAGCGCTTCAAGGGCTATTTCAGACGGCAAAGGCGAAATTTCTGCGGTTCTTTGTATTAAGGAACTGCAAAGTTCGGCGGAATCGGCTTCATTCGGCAGTTGCTCGGTAATAAGACTAATTAATCGTGCGGTTTCTTCCTTAGCTTTTTTCAACAGGCTCCAAGAACTCTCCGACACATAAAGTTGCTGGGCAACATTGTGATCGTACTCATCACGAAGCGCTTTGAGAAAAATAGCCTCCATGGCCCGTGCGCTCAAATTTGGCTGATTTAATCGCAACACCAGCGTAGTTGGATGAATACGTTCTAAATATAAAATAGCGCGCTGGTAGGCTTCTAATTTAAGCGGAAGTGTAAAGTTTTGTTTCTCCTTCATTAAATCGGCTTGAAGCAGTAGGGCCTCGTTCATGTTGATTTTTTTCATAAACCAATAGCCCTGAAATAAAATAGCTAGTAAAAATAGGACAACAACAATAACGAGGGCGAGGACTTCGTTCATCGACTTTTTTCGGTAAAGATAATATTCCTCTGCAATAGTTGGGCTTTTTTTCAAGTTCGCGCATCGCTTGTCCTATCGCCATTCTTTTGCTTATAAAAGTGTATTTTTACAGCATGGAAAATGCTGTAATGATCGCCCTATTGTTCTTTTATTTTGCCGCATTATTTTGGATTTCCACAACGACCTCGAAAAATGCAAGTTCTCAAACGTTTTTTTCTGGCGATAAAAAAAGTCCATGGTATTTGGTAGCCTTCGGAATGATTGGAACCTCCTTATCGGGAGTAACGTTTATTTCGGTCCCCGGTAAAGTAATAACCTCTAGCTGGCATTATTATCAGCTGGTTCTTGGGTTTTTTCTGGGATATTTTGTCGTGGCCTTCGTTCTTCTACCGATTTACTATAAAATGAAATTGACTTCAATTTATACCTACCTGGAGAGGCGATTGGGAATGGAGGCATATCGTTGGGGAGCGGGGTACTTTATTCTCTCGCGTTGTTTGGGTGCGACGGTAAGATTGTACTTAGTCATCAATGTTTTACAAATTTTCATATTTGATCAAATGGGGATCCCTTTTGCGGCCAGTACTTGCCTTATTATAGCCATGATCGTTGCTTACACCTTAAAGGGCGGTGTTAAAACAATCGTTTGGACCGATACCCTGCAAACTTCGTTTATGCTGTTAGCCTTAGTGGTGTGCGTGGTGAGTTTTCAGCAAAAATTAGACCTGGGTTGGTCGGAGGTGTTTTCTGCTTTAAAGGCTCATAATTTTTTTAACATCGTTGAAAATAATCCTATGAAGGGTGATTATTTTTGGAAACATTTGATGGGTGGAGCTTTCATTTCAATCGCCATGACGGGGCTTGACCAGGAAATGATGCAAAAAAACATTAGCGTTAAAACATTGGGAGACGCTCAAAAAAACATGGTTCTTTTTAGCTTAATTTTACTTTTAGTTAATGCCCTGTTTTTAATCCTTGGAGGGGTTTTGTCGCTTTACGCTATGAAGTTGGGAATACAGGTCGCTCCCGATGATTTATTTCCGAGTCTGGTGCAAAATTATTTACCCTTCGGGATTTTCATCATTTTCATTCTTGGGCTAATTTCTGCCTTGTTTCCTTCCGTAGACGGCGCCATCACCGCACTAACGGCCTCCTTTTGCATCGACGTTTTAGGTTTTGACCGAAATGAACGTAGCGAAGAGGAAAAAATTCGGGTGAAGCGCAAGGTCCACCTGGGATTTGCTTTTGTTTTTATGTTGCTCGTATTTTTGTTCAAATTGTTCGATAATAAAAGCATTGTGGACTTAATTTTCGACATTGCGGGATACACTTATGGACCTCTGTTAGGATTATTTGCTTTCGGAATTTTAACTAAACGCGTATTTGTTTCACCGAAAGTGGGTTATTTGACCTTACTCGCCCCCATAACGTGTTATCTGCTTAAAGTCAATTCGGAATACATATTGGGCGTTTATCAAATCGGTAATGAAATGCTTATCCTCAATGGTTTAATTACCTTCATACTTTTATTTATTTTTAGTAAAAAAAACCCATATGCCGTTACGCATTAATCTGAGCGATCATCACCTCTACCTTACCCTGGCCCCTCATACCTTATTCAAACCAAGCCCTTACTTGCGTTGCGGTATGCTCACACTCGTTGAACGCTATAAGATGCTTGACCCTACAATACAAATTGGATTCCTTACAGCTCCTCACCTATCCTCATCTTATCCCAGTTTAACAAATGCCCTTTCGGTTGATGCAGGCGTCATTCCAACCGCTGAATTCCTCCAGCGATTAAAGCAACTGTGTCAAGGCGAGGCATTGGTTTATGAATCGAACACCGTTGCTTCGTATGGTGCTTCGACCCATTCAATTCATTACGATTCTCAACTCATTGTTCTTAAAAACCGCTGGGATTTACCTCAAAAAAATGCAGAAGTGTTGTGGCAAGATTTCACCTTACTCACTCATGGGAAAGTTTCCGCAAAGTTGCCAACAACAAGCCGAATTCTTGGGCCAACCTCCATGTTTTTCATGGAAGAGGGCGCCATCGTAAATGATGTAACCTTCAATACAAACTCAGGCCCAATATACCTAGCGGCATTGTCGGAGGTAATGGAAGGCTCACTTATTCGAGGTCCTTTCTCACTTGGTGAAAAAGCGCAGGTTAAAATGGGTGCCAAGATTTACGGGGCAACTACAATAGGACCAGAATGCAAAGTGGGGGGTGAAATTAATAATATGATTTTTGAGTCATTTTCGAATAAGTCTCATGACGGTTTTCTTGGGAACGGATACATCAGTTCGTGGTGTAACATTGGTGCAGACACGAATGCCTCGAATTTGATGAACAATTATGGAGTGGTTGATGTGCACGATTATGCGACCGGAAAGACCATTTCAAGCGGCGAACAATTTGTTGGATTGCACATGGGAGACCATTCGAAATGCGGTATTAACACCATGTTCAATACCGGCACTTGTGTGGGCGTAGCCTGCAATATTTACGGGCCCGGTTTTTTTAAAAAACACATTCCTAGCTTTAGCTTTGGTGAACCGAACAGGTTATTTCCATACCGCTATGAAAAGGCAATGGAGGGAATTTTAAGCATGATGGCACGACGGAATAAAGCGCTCAACGAGGACGAAGTTCAAATCTTAAGGTATTTGTGTGATGAGCGAGAACTATTTTAGTTCAAATACGGGCAACATCATGTAAGAGGGTTCAAAAAAAGGACTGTGTTGGTATAGAAAATAAAGCTGTTGCCATTCGGAAGAAGCGAATTCCGAATCACTTCGTTTTTTTGCTTCATATTCCTGCCGAAGTTCGGGATTGGATTGAAGGATGCTCCTAATCTTATCCACAAAAACATAATTTGAGAAATATTCTTTTTCCTGCAGGTATGAATCAAAATAATTCCACGTAAAATAGGAGTCCTCTGCTTCGGGTTGTAATACGGAGTGTAGGAAAAGGGATCCGTTTTGATTGCTAGGTATCACAACATCTCCGGGCCGAAAAGTTATCCATTTTTCAACGCGTTCAATTTCCTTATTGGTATGCATGTAATGTCCCTCGTAAGGTTTAGAAATCGCATCAAAAGAACGAACAATTTGAGCATAGACGCGCAATTTCTTTTCCTCCTTTAAAACATCCATTAAAAATCCATTATTTCGTAAATGTTCGATGATCCGCAGTTCTTGACCCCGAATTATGTAGAATTGAGGAATTGGAAGGGAATCTTTTGGCACGTAGCATTTATAAAATGGTATGGATTTTTGATAGGGTTGAGTTCGGTCGTATTTAAGGTGTCCGAGGCCTGTGATTTGATGTGTGTCAACTACAGCCTTAAAGCCTTTGAATACGATTGAATCCGCTTCTGAGGTTCTCGTGTAATTGTACCTGAAATAGGGTCTAAAGCTTTCCCATTCGTTCGCATTCTCTCGCGCTTGTTCAATTTGCCGGGCGTTTTTAACAGACCACCGAATGAGCGAAACCATGAAATCATACGTTGCTCGTACGCGATTGGGAAAAGGTTTCAGCATATGCGTTTCTACGGTAAAGGCCACACAATTAAACAACGACGCATATCCCATTGCGTATCGCGGCAAGTCATTGAATTGATAAATGCCAGAGTCTGGCGTTTCCTTCACGGTTTCTACGTAGGGAAATAAATCCCATTTGGACGATTTTAAGTCTTGCGTTAATTGAGGTAGCAAGGTGCCGTAAATTAACTTGCGCAGAGCGGGAGCAATTCGTTCTCTTACCGAAGAGATATAGGTAAGCGTATATTGATAGTCTGCGCCATTCGATACATGATTGTCGATAAAAACGTCCGGTTTTAACGCGTGAAAAATCTGCACAAAAGTGCGTGCATTTTCGCTGTCCATTTTTATGAAATCCCGGTTTAAGTCGAGATTTTGTGCATTTCCTCGGAACCCATACTCCACCGGTCCGTTTTGGTTGGCCCTGCTCGTAGAGCTGCGATTTAACATGCCTCCCACGTTGTAGGCGGGAATAAATGCTACTAAGGGATCTGTGGGATTAACGCTATCCAGTTTAAGGTAGTTTTCGGCATATAACAAGCTGGCGTTTATCCCATCTGGTTCACCGGGGTGAATGGCATTGTTAAAAAGCAAGGTGGTTCCCCTCTGAGCTTTTGTGAATGTTTCCAAAGAGTCCTTTCCGGCATTCAGCACGCACAAATAAATGGGTAATCCAGGTACGTCTGAAGGCCCCATGATGTACATGGACATGCGATCGCTTGTTTTGTCCAGCTTTTGTAAATGGCGTATCAAAGTCGGGTAATCGGGCGAAGTATTTCCCATCCACGGACTCTGTCCGATAACCCAATAGCCCGTTAGGAACAAAAGAATCAATAATCCGGACTTCATCACGGTATAAAGGTACGTTTTGTAGGTGAATTCCACGGGTTTTTCTAACTTTGAGCATGCGCATTGATGTTATTACGGTTCTTCCCAAACTTTTTGATGGTCCTTTCTCCGACTCCATTTTAAAGCGTGCACAAGAGAAACATTTGGTGGAAATTTACCTGCACAACCTTCGTGATTACTCTAATGAAAAACATAAAAACGTAGATGATTACCAATATGGAGGTGGTGCCGGAATGGTTTTACGCATTGAGCCAATCGCAGCTTGCATCGAAAAATTGACAAGTGAACGAAGCTACGATGAAATAATTTACATGACTCCGGATGGGAAATTATTGGAGCAAAACCTCAGCAACCATTTATCAACCTTTCAAAACCTCATCATATTGTGCGGCCATTACAAGGGCGTTGATGAAAGAGTTCGTGAACTTTACATCACTCAAGAGATTTCTATAGGTTCTTTTGTGCTTTCGGGTGGAGAGCTTGCAGCAGCGGTTTTAGTAGACTCCGTAATTCGACTGATCCCAGGCGTTTTAGGCAACGAAACGTCAGCATTAACCGATAGCTACCAGGATGGTCTGCTTGCGCCTCCTGTTTACACGCGACCTCCAGAGTTTAAGGGCTTACGAGTTCCTGAAGTTCTCATCAAGGGGAATTTTAAAGAAATTGACGCCTGGCGCGAAGAAGAAGCCATCAAAAGAACGCAAGAACGCAGACCTGACCTATTTGACTGAGCATTCCCTAGAATTGCTAACTTTGTGCCATGATACAACTATCCGATCGTCTGCAGGCTATGGAGGAGTCGTCCACCTTAGCCATGGCAAGAATAAGTAGAGCGTTACGAGCCGAAGGAAAAGACATCATTTCGCTTTCTTTAGGAGAACCGGATTTTCCAACGCCTGAATTTATCAAGGATGCGGCCATACGGGCGATCCAGGAAAATTATAACACGTACACGCCCGTTCCTGGATACGATGAATTGCGCGACAAAATTGCCAATAAATTTCTGCGCGACAACGGTCTTCACTACACCAAAGAACAAATCGTGGTTTCGACAGGTGCGAAACAATCAATTGCCAACGTGGTGTTGAGTATTATTAATCCTGGAGATGAAGTAATCATTCCCGCACCGTATTGGGTTTCTTACGTTGAAATTGTGAAAATGGCAGGAGGACTGCCCATTATCGTCGAAGCGTCGGTGGAACAGGAATACAAGATTACCGGTTCCCAATTTGAGGCGGCAATTACGCCGAAAACAAAAATGTTTATTTTCTCATCGCCCTGTAATCCAACAGGCTCTGTATACACCAAGGATGAACTTCGCGACCTGTCTAAAGTGCTCGAAAAACATCCGAATATCTTGGCATTGTCGGACGAAATCTACGAACACATCAATTTTATCGGTGGTCACGAGAGCTTGGCTCAATTTTCGTCAATTTTTGATCAGGTAATCACGGTAAACGGCGCTTCCAAAGCTTGGGCAATGACCGGTTGGCGTTTGGGATACCTGGCAGCTTGTAAGCCCATTGCAGACGCGTGCAATAAAATTCAAGGTCAGTTTACCTCTGGTACAAATTCCATTACGCAGCGAGCTGCCATGGACGCCATGGATGCTGATCCGCAAGTCTTAAAGGAAATGGTTTTAAGTTTTGAAAAACGCCGCGACCTCGTGTTAAGTTATTTGAATCAAATCCCTTCAATCAAATGCAATATACCGACCGGTGCGTTTTATCTCTTTCCTGATGTTTCCGCATATTTCGGATGGCATTATAAAGGTAAAAAAATGAACAATGGTCAGGATCTCTGCATGTATCTGTTGCAAGAGGCGAACATTGCGCTTGTGGACGGTTCAGGTTTCGGGGCCCCTAAATGCATTCGTATAAGCTACGCCGCCTCGGAGGAGACGCTAAAACGTGCAATGGAACAATTCACTGAGGCCTTGGCCATGCTTAAACCATGAATGTAGAAGGTCTTTTTCAAGAGTTTCGTTCAAAACGGATCGCCATTGTTGGCGATGTAATGCTGGATGTTTACTTTATGGGAAACGTTCACCGAATGAGTCCTGAGGCTCCTGTGCCCATTCTACAACTGACCACCGAAGAACACCGTCTTGGCGGCGCTGCCAACGTTGCGCTGAATCTCAAAGCTCTCGGGGCTCAGGTTCATCTGTGCTCGGTAATTGGCGATGACGTTCCGGGTAGGCAACTTCATGATTTACTGCTAGCTAAAGGAATTGAATGTTCTGCTTTACACAAGGCAGGAGTCAGGAAAACCACCGTTAAAACGCGGGTTTTGTCAGGGCCGAAGCACTTGCTCAGAATAGATCATGAAGATGTGGCTCCTATCGACGAATGGATGGCGGAAAAATTGATAGCATCACTAAAATTATTGATTGCCAAGGGGATTGATGCCATAATTTTTCAGGATTACAATAAGGGAGTATTGACCGATTTAGTCATTTCGGAAAGCGCAAAACTTGCAAAGGCCAACGGGGTACTCGTGTGCGTCGACCCTAAGAAAGAACAATTTTTATCGTATCAAGAGGTCGATTTATTCAAACCCAATCTTAAAGAATTGAGAGAGGGCCTTGAGATGGAGCTTAATCCAAGAGACATCAACACGCTTTTGCTGGCATCATCAAAACTGCGCGATCAATTAAAGCATAAAATTTCGCTTATTACTCTTTCTGAGTTCGGTGTTTTTGTCGATGACGGAACGTTTAACACAGTACTTCCTGCACATTTTCGCGACATATCAGATGTTTGTGGCGCCGGTGATACGGTTATTGCTGTTGCTACCCTTGCACTGTGTTCCGGCCTTAATCTGCAACAGATTGCGGCGTTGGCAAACCTCGCCGGTGGAATGGTATGCGAACACTCCGGAGTTGTAAGTGTTAATGGTGAAGAGTTGCTTGAAGAGGCGAAGAAACTCCAACATTTCAATGAGTAAACCTGTTGTAAAACCCTACAAAACCGGCAAGTCTAAAAAGGAAGAAGTCACTTCGATGTTCGATAATATTTCGGAGCGGTATGATTTCATGAACCATTTTCTTTCTTTGGGAATAGATCATCTTTGGCGTAAAAAGGCAGTAGCCTTACTAAAGGCTAGCAAACCCCAAGTTATTCTTGACATTGCCACGGGAACAGGCGATTTTGCAATTGCTCTGCTCAAATTAAATCCGAAGCGCATCGTTGGCATGGATATTTCAAAGGGCATGTTAGAGGTAGGCAAAAAGAAAATGCAACAACGTAAAATCGATCACATCATCGAGATGCAACATGGGGATTCGGAAAATTTACCGTTTGAAGCAAATACCTTCGATGCGGTTACGGTTGCTTTCGGAGTTAGAAACTTTGAAAATTTGGATAAGGGGCTTTTGGAAATGCTTCGCGTAACGAAAACGGGAGGTAAATTGGTTATTTTAGAATTTTCAAAACCTAAAAAATTTCCCATTAAGCAAGCGTTCAAATTATATTCCCGATACGTTATTCCATTCTTCGGTAAGCGGATTGCTAAAGATGAAAAAGCCTATGCTTATCTTCCAGAGAGCGTGAATGCATTTCCCGAAGGAAATGAATTTGCAGACATTCTAATTCAATTGGGTTATCAATCCGTAAAAACCGAAACGGTAAGCGGGGGCATAGCAACCTTGTACACGGGGATAAAATAATGCAACTAAATCGGTATTTTTACGTTAGTCACTCCGATGCTTCGCTCCCTATTTTGTAGTCTTTTTCTCGTCTCATTTACCGTCATTGGACAAAAGTTCAAGCAGGAACGCTACAAAAATTTCGACCGACGTTTATTCCACTTTGGATTTATGTTGGGTTTCAACACCTCGGACTTCACCCTTTATCCGGAATTGAACAATTATGAGAATTACAAAATTCTCTCCGTTGAGAACAATGCGCAACCGGGTGGCCAACTTGGAATTTTAACCACGATGCGTGTAGGCACACCTATGGTGCGTCTGAGATTCATACCAACCATTTCCTTTCAGGAAAGATCAATCACCTACCGCTTTGAGGACACTACAAAACTGGGATTTCGTCTCGAGGACGAACGCGTGAACTCCACCAACCTCGATTTTCCCTTAATGGTGCAATTTCGTACCCGCCGACTAAATAATTTTGCGGCCTATTGCTTAGTTGGCGGTCAATATTCCATTGATTTGCAATCGCAGGAAAAAGCTTCGCAAAATTACATTGACCCCTTCATCAAGATTAAACGAACCGACTGGCAAGGTCAAATTGGTGCAGGACTTGAGTTTTTTGCACCGTATTTCAAATTTGGGTTAGAATTAAAGTTCACCCATGGCTTCGGAAATGTTTTTGTAAAGGACAATACTTACATTGCTGTTCCGATACGAAATTTATACAGCCGCGGTTGGGTGGTTTCCTTTATTTTTGAAGGATGATTCATACGATTTCATTCGCTTGTTCCCCCGAAGAAGCACAAAATACAGCTTTTATTCAACAGCAGATTGCAGCAGAATGTGGACCTCAATTCGTTCATTACCGTTGGAAAAAACGAAGCATCGACGCCCGATCACGTAACATTAAAATCAATGCTACCATCGAGTGCGCCGAATCTCCTTTGCCTTCAAGGATTAGAAAATTTACCTTTGATGACGTACGTCATTGTCCTGAAATTCACGTTGTTGGAGCTGGACCTGCGGGTCTTTTTGCCGCCTTGTTCGCCCTTATGAATGGCCGTAAACCCGTGATCTTTGAACGGGGGAAGGACGTGCGATTACGACGACGAGACTTGGCCCAAATCAGCCGATTACAAACGATTAACGAGGAATCAAATTATTGTTTTGGTGAAGGAGGAGCGGGAACCTATTCCGACGGAAAGCTCTACACGAGGTCCAAGAAACGAGGGGAAGTGCAGCTGGTGTTGGAATTGCTGGTACATTTTGGGGCGGATGAAAACATTTTAGTCGATGCTCACCCGCACATCGGAACGAATAAACTTCCGAAAATCATTGAGAATATCCGTGAATTGATTCGCGCAAAAGGAGGGGAAGTTCATTTTGAATCCAAATTAACCGGACTTCGACGGAAGGGAACATCGCTAACCCACCTTGAAATCAACGAAACGCTTGAAGTTCCGGTAAATCAGGTAATTCTTGCCACGGGGCATTCTGCGCGAGACGTGTTTTATTTGTTGCGCAGGGCTGGGATTAAACTATTGCCCAAACCTTTTGCCTTGGGTGTACGTGTCGAACATGCTCAAGAACTCATCGATCGACTTCAATACCACGGCCGATTAAACGATCAATTCCTTCCCCCTGCCTCCTATTCTTTGGTGGAACAAGTCGACGGAAAAGGCGTTTATTCCTTTTGCATGTGTCCGGGAGGAATTATTGCCCCATGCGCAACTCGAAGCGGAGAGGTAGTGACCAATGGATGGTCGCCGTCGAAACGCAACAACCCCTACGCCAATTCGGGAATCGTGGTGACCATCGAACCATCCGACTTCGAAAACCCTTTGGATCCTTTTGTGTGTTTACAATTTCAGGAATCCGTGGAACGCTCGTGCCATGATGCTGCCGGAAACAATCAACAAGTACCCGCTCAACGCTTGAAGGACTTCGTGGAGGGGAAGAAATCGGATAGTTTTCCTAGATCGAGTTATACCCCGGGAATCGTGAGCGTCCGATTAGACGAAGTGTTACCTCGGGTGGTCGCTGGCAGGCTGCAAAAGGCATTCCTTGTTTTTAACCAAAAAATGCCGGGCTTTTTAACCAACGATGCCGTGGTGCATGCGCCGGAATCACGTACCTCCTCCCCTGTTTTGATTCCAAGAGACCGTGAACGAATGCATCACGTTGAGGTCAAGAACTTATACCCCTGTGCCGAAGGTGCAGGCTACGCCGGAGGAATTGTGTCCGCAGCGATCGATGGAATGAACTGTGTGGAGGCTGTAATTCGCTGTAATATTACCCCGTTGGGGTAACGCTCATTGGAGGGAAATGCTTCTTAATAAAGAACGAGACAAGCTGGGTAATCATATTCCGCTGCTTTTCGGATAATAAGAGTTGTTAATTCAATCATTGATTTCTTTGGCTCTCTCATTAAGTCCCACAATACGTGGAGTATCCGCCGTCGAATTCTGGCTTTGAAGCTCGGTTCACCTCCATGTTGATGGGGTTATATGGGGCCGCTAAAGCATTTAACCCTTGGTGGAATCCTACTTCTTGTCCCTTTTCCATGGCGTCCAAAAGCTCCTCCACCCATTGGTTTCTTGGAATCATCACGGGGTTGAATTCTTTCATCAACGCATACTTAACTGGCATACCACGCCATTGGGTCAACCATTCTTTTAAGCTTGATTGAATCCCTGAAAAGCGCTCCGTATCAAATCCGTAGGCAAGAAAGGAGAACGTGTCGGTATAATCGAGGGCATGCTTTTCCATGATGTGCAGCAATTGTTTCCAGCATTCGTCCGCATGAGGACTGTTCTCCAACAATCCCGTTTTGGCACGCATCATGCTACCGAAAGCCTTTTCCCATAATGGCCCAAATTCTCCCAGCATTTCTTTTGCACGAAGAATTGCCTTTTCTTCGTCGTTGTGCAATAGTGGTAATAATGATTCTAGCCAGCGGGTTAAATTCCAATGCAATATGTTGGCTTGGTTTCCAAAAGCATAACGGCCGTGGCGGTCGATTGAACTGAATACTGTTTTTGGATCGTAGGCATTCATAAAAGCACAAGGTCCATAATCGAAGGTTTCCCCGGTAATAGCCGTGTTGTCGGTATTCATAACCCCATGGATGAACCCAACGCGCATCCAATGGCAAACCGTATCAATTTGCAAGCGCATGACCTCCATGAACAAATCTTCCACGGGAGAAGAAGAACCATTGATCGACGGATAAAGGCGCTTTAAGGTATACTGAAACAAAGCCTCCAAGTCCGTAGTTTTGCAAAAATACCTCGCATACTCGAAGGTACCAATTCTCAGATGGCTCTTCATGCTCCTTGCCAATACAGCACCATCGTGAACTCTTTCCCGCAGCACTTCGTTGCCCGTTTTGATAACGCTTAAACTCCTTGAAGTAGCAATTCCAAGCCCCTGCATCGCTTCGCTAATCAAGTATTCACGCAACATCGAGCGTAAAGTAGCACGCCCGTCTCCTTCCCTAGAATAGGCTGTTCTTCCTGCTCCTTTCAATTGAACATCAAAGCGCTGTCCTTGCGGAGTAATGTGTTCGCCAAGGTGGATCGCACGCCCATCTCCTAACATGGTGAAATGGCCGAATTGATGGCCGGCATAGGCTTGAGCATAAGAACGTAAATCCCTTGGAACATTGCCGGATAGCGTATTAAGGAGTTCTTTTGAATGCGCGGGATACACCCCAAGTTCTTTCATCAAAACTTCGTTCCATAGCACCACCGCAGCATCAACCGATGGTTCGGGTTGGTGTTGCTGAAAAAACACCTCGGGTAGTCTGAGATAACTGTTGTCCCAATGAAAACTCATGCCGTTTTGGAATTTTGTGCAACTCTTTTCAAGGCTTCGGCTAATTTCTCTACTTGAAGAATGCGCGAATACGCCTCAATACCCTTTGACTCGCAAGCGATACGTCCTGCTTGTTGGTGCTCTGCATAAAGGTCGTTCATAGTTTCTTGCAGTTGGGCAGCATTTTCAACAATTACCCCTGAATTGGTAGCGCGAATCAATTCTTCCTGAAGGGTTTCTAGCGCCCCTTGAGTATCCAATAAATAAAACTTTTGTTTGAGCTCATTGGCACCTTGATCGTTGGTAAAACAAAAAACAATTTTGCGCTTCAGCGCTAAATAATCGTAAATTTTGGTCCCCATAAAAGCGTAATAATTGAACAACAACAGGGCGTTATGCTTTGATAAACGTTCAAGTAATCGTTGATTCGATAGCTTCGGATGTACCTTCACCACCTCTTTCAACTGAGGAAAATGGTGGTTGACCATTTGAAGAATTTTTTCGTTTCGGTTGGTTCCATAAAAATGAAGTTCGAATTTCCGTTGGGGGTTAGAAACCGCCCATTCGTTTAATGCCGTAAGGACTATTTCGAGCGGATGCCATTCATAGATCGTACCTACAAATGCCATTTGAAATACCTCCGCATTTTGTTTCGAGGCATGAAGGGTTGCAAGTACTTCTTCGTCATATCCGTTTGCAGCAATGCAAAAAGCACCCATTGGAACTTGTTGGCGTATTTGATGTTCCACAAAGGTGGATACGGTGGAAATTAACGAAGCATTAACGGCAGTTCTTTTCTCAATAAAAGCGTAGTACTTGAAATAGCACCAATTCTTATTGCGCAAATTACTGGACCATGGATCCCGGTAGTCGGCAACCCAAGGCACTCGGAAACGCTTTGAAAGTCGCTTGGCGTAGTGGAATAAGACAAAGGGTTCTCCGCTTGCTATAACAATATCTACCTTATTGTTTTTAAGATAGTTATAAGCGGTTTTATAAATTTCTAGTTTAGTTCCAATAGGCAAAAAAAACTGCAAAATTTCGTTCATTCCGCTAAGGAATTTTCGCACTGTCTTGTAACGTTCAATTCCGTATTTCAACAGCAACCGGTTGCTGAAATTGGGATGATAGGGTCCGTGAAGCACCGTCCCCCACTCCGTTTCTTCGGTAATCACTTCGCCGCTCAAACCGGGTTTAGCGTAATCCGTTTCTGATCCGTCAGAATGTCCCCATTGCCGTGTTATAACAATCGGGTCCAAGCCGAACTTTCGAAAATTCTTATACCAATGGTAGGGACGCAAACCACCCACCGAAATGTAAGGTGGAAAATCGTAGGCAAGAATAAGAACTTTAATCACGCTTTAAAGTTAATCAAAGGAACCGAGGGCATGCGTATAGATGCTATTCAATTGGCGCATGATCACCTCAGAGGAAAAACGACTTTTGGTGGATTGTCGAATGGCCTCTGCATCGTAGGAATCAAAAGATCGTATCAATTGCAGCATGCCTAGTGCAAAAGCCTCTGAACTCATTTCTGTTATGATACCTGTCATTGCGCCAACGATATCGCGTACACCGCCCGAATCTGTAACCACCACCGGTTTCCCCATCGCTTGTGCTTCAGCTATGGTTAACCCAAAAGTTTCTACTTGACTGGTTGAAAGAATTGCGTGATGGGTTGCTATTTCTTCATTTATTGCTGCCCGATTGAGTCTTGGCAACCAGGCGATATTTTCCAGTTTTAAAGAAGTGCAGAGTGCACGAAGTTCTGTTTCCAGAGGCCCATGTCCGACAATTGTTAAGGAGACTGTTGGAATTTTTTTTTGCACAAGACTCAAAGCTTCAAGCAATAACCGATGATTTTTAACGAGAATGAGATTTCCAATAACTAAGAACTTAAATGATGTGGTTTGTGAGAAAGGAGCTATCGGGAAGGAAAAAAACGACGGGTGCACGATGTTTGGAAGGACCGTAAAGGTATTTTTTGGTTCCAAGCCAATGTTGGACAAGGTGTGCTTTAACGCGAAGTGGCTTACAAACAGCCCTTTATGGCAATGTGCAAGCACCTTTCTACTAATAACTATTTCTTTTTTGGTGTATTGTTTTGGGTTGAAAATTAACCCGGAGGTATGTTCGGTATGAACTTGTGGAAGGTTGTATTCACGTGAAAGCTTATGCCCAATGAACCCCCCCATAAACATGGCATGGCTATGGATCACCCTGAAATCTTTTGGATTGAGTTCAAATCTTTTCATGGCCTTTTTCACCTGCTGGAAACAATATGCATAAGACACAATGCGAAAAAAAGGCAGAGGTGGAACCACACTTATCCTCAAAACACGAACACCATCTTCCTTCGAAAAGGAAACCTCGGATCGCTTGGCAATCGAATTGGCGAAAGTCCCCATCATTGAAGGGTGAACTACGGTAACTTGGTGTCCGTAATCCCTTAACATATGCGCTTGTTCTTGAACGAAAATTCCCGTAGTAGGATTTTCATCGGAAGGATACCACGAGGCAACCAGAAGAATATTCAATGAGTCAGCGCGCATGAAGACCAATGTTGAGGCAGTTTAACAGGATTTTAGGTAATTCCATGATCAGATAGCGCGACGACCGATGTTTCCAGGCCTTCGTCCAAATTTGAGTTGCTACACCCAATTGTTGGTTCTGCCGCGCTTGATACAAATACATGCGGAACTTAGCATCGATGTAATGATTGAAATAGTTCTGGGGTAGCTTTTCCTCAAAAAGCGCTTTATGCTGGTCGCGGAGGTCTTTAATGGCATCCACATATTGAAGCACTTCCATAAAGCGAATCTTTTTCATTCCCTGAACCACGGTCCCTTCGTCGTGAACGTGCTGAATGACGGTATATTCTTCCATTTGAAAGACCGGATAACGGGCCGCCACTCGAAACCACAAGTGCGTATCTTCCCAAAGCCTGAAACGCTCATCGAATTGCTCGTTTTCAAGCATTGAACGGTGCACACAAACCTGTGTTGGCACTAAAAAATTATTTCCAATTTCCACTATCACATTCTTCTTGAGTTGCAGAAAGGCCTTATGCTTGATTTCATGTTCACGATGGATGGCCAATCCGGTTGCAACCATACATGCGATAGCTGCATTGTTTTCAATGAAAGCTGCAAGTTGCTTCAGGTGGTTAGGCAGAAATTCATCATCGCTGTCGAGAAAACAAATCCAGGTTCCAGAGGCGTGAACGATCCCTTTGTTGCGTGCTGCACTTCGTTCAGAATTTTTTTGGTATACATACTTAATCCTAGCTTCTTTAAAAGAGGTCACGACATCCTTGGTGCTGTCGGTTGATCCGTCGTCGATGACAATTAACTCCCAATCTGACAATTCTTGCTTTATGACACTTCCTATGCTTCTCGCCAAGAAAGAGGCTCTGTTGTAGGTCGGAAGAATAACGGAAAAGAATGGCATTTACTTGACTTTAATCGGGATGTTTGATTTCACTCGAAACAAAATACGAAAATAAAGGAGAATATTTAAGCCATGAATCCGTATTGAACCCCAAAATTCGATGCGTTCTTTTTGGTTCATTCGCCAAATTAAGAGGGCGTTCAACACCGCATTCAAGAGAATCAAGGAGTAGTATAACATCAACCCGCCTACTCCATGCGTTTTTCTAAAAAGCAAAGCAATCGAGGCACTGCGCTGTCTTAAATTCCATGATTTACCCGGGCTGCTTCCTTCATTTTGATGCAATACCTTTATTTTTTCATAACAAGATAGCCTATATCCCTGTGCCAGAATTCTTCGGCACAAATCAAATTCCTCGGAATACAAAAAGAAATCAGGATCGAAACCCTTTAAAGATTCAAAAAGTGAGCGTTTGAACAGTAAACACGCGCCGTTCAAGGCTTTAATCTCTGAAGGTGTTGACTTAAACCAACGATGGAAGAGGTAATGCAGTATACGGTTATAACTCAATACCTCTTTAAAGGAGGCGTTGTAGAAATAAACTGCCTTTTGATGTACATCGAACTCGTCTACCAGGCTGCAATTTACCATACCCACGTGTTCGGCGTCTGTCCGAAATCGAATCAGCATCTGCTCAAGGGCCTTATCCAATACCACGATGTCCGAGTTCATCACGGCAACAAATGTGCCGCAAGCCTTCAAAACCCCAAGATTCACCGCACTACCAAAGCCAAGATTGGTAGCATTTTGTAGCCAAATAACCTCCGGTATTTGAGATTTAATGAAAGCGGCACTTTGATCGGTAGAAGCATTATCGACTACGATTAATTCGTAAGACAGGTCCTTAGTCTGCTTGATAATAGACTGAAGGCAAGCCAAAGTGAGATTAGCGGTGTTATAATTGACAACGATGATGGATAACTCAATCATGTCGAAGCTTGTGCCTTAAGGTTTGAATGACTGCCTTTAGTCCATAAATGGAAATGACATTCAAAAAAGTTAAAAAAGTCCCCTTGCGTTGTGCTTTTGAATACCGATTGAAGTAAGCAAAAATTAAATATGCTGAAATTCTCTGTTTTAAAACGTTTGTTGGGCGCTTCCTGAAAATGTATTTAGCAATGCGCGCATTTTCATAAAAAGTTTCGATGTTATTGCTCTCTAATGCTCTTAACGTTCGGTCGTGAACCCGAAAATAATTCAGTCCTTCATGTAAATAACAGGCCTTTCCGTGCGTTAAAATTATACTCCACAACATCCAATCGCCGCATAATTTAAACCCTAAAATGTTGGGGATCCAATGTTTCAAAATGCTGCGTTTTGTAATAACACTGCTGGCATTAACAATGTGGTTAAAATTGTACATGTGTTCTTCAAGAAAGGCAGAAGAATCAATCCGATCACAATTTTTATCCGGGGAAAACACCTTATCCGTTGGAAAAAAGGGCTCTCCAAGATAGGTTGTTTCCGTTCCATGTTCATTGATGATCAAAGATTTACAAAAAATAAGGTCTTCCTCCCTAGCCACTTCAAGACTTTTTGATAAAAAATCGGGATGAGCACGGTCATCACTTTCAGCAATCCATACCCATTCACCCACGGCTAATTCTACCCCTTTATTCCACTGGACAAAGGTATTACCACTGTTTTTTTCATTATAAACAATGTGCTTCACCTTCTCTAACCCTCGATATTTTTCAATAATTTCTCGACTGTTGTCGGTTGATCCATCATCCAACAAAATCACTTCAAAATTTTGATAACGTTGATTTAGCACGGAATCAATCCGTTCCCCTAAAAATAGGGAATGGTTATAGTTAGGTATTATAACACTAACCAACGGATTGTATGAGGGCTCGCCATTCAGCATTAAAACGTTCTAAATCGAAATGATCTTTCGCGTAAAAATACGCCTTTTTCGAGCGGCGATTCAATTCACCTCCATCTGCACATAGCCTGGCTAGGTGCTCTATTGTCTCCTCAACGCAATTCTGCGGATTTGTTAGTAGCGCTGATTCTTCTCGCTCAAGAACATCTGGGATTGCACCCACAGCCGTTACAACGGGAACACATCCAAAGGCCATGGCTTCGGAAATAACTTTTGGGAAACCTTCGCTTTCGGAAGTAAGTACCAAAACGTGCGAAATCGCATACAACCTTTCAATCGTTGTTTTATCAGTTATTAACCCATGGCAGTGCACGTTTTGAGGAGTATTCAAGCTATTTTCAACTCCTACGGCTTGAAATCTAATTTGCGGTTCGTGTAAAAAATGATCGGCTATTTGAAAAAATAAGGGTAAGCGTTTCTCTTTAACGTCCCGCCCAACAAAAAGTACATTGAACACCTCCTTTGACTTTGAGGGCAATTTAAGTGGAAAGGAAACTTGATGGTTGATTACCGAGATTTTTTGCAACAACTCCATCGGATCATTCTGCTCCTGATACATTGGGGTTATCCATTTCATTAACCCTGCATTAACGAGAACTCGGTGATTGATTCTGGCAGCCCAATCGTTGACAAGGTAGGTTTTGTCCGGTACATCATTGTTCGAATTATTGTGAACTATATCGATTATATGGACATGGGATGCGAGGTGTTTCCACAAAAAGTCGATGGATTCACGATGCCAAAAAATCACAATAGGTGAAGAACATGCGTTGATTCTTCTGGCGAGACGCTTTGTGTACCAAGCTCTGATAATTCTTCCAAGCCGAGGTGCCTCCAGATAATTGGATAAGAAAGTAAGTTTTCCGTAGCTTTCAAACTCGCGCTTCAAAAGAATACTTTCTGCTTTTCCAAATTGGCTTTGTGCATAAGCTCTTCCATTCCACGGATTGACCCGATAGCGAATAAATATTTCTTTGGGATAGGCAGATAAGGCACTCATGACATCAGCATGAACGCGCTCAGCACCCCCTACGGAGGCCAGGGGAAAGAAGAAAAACAATCTTGGATTATTCATTGAGCACCGCATTGAATAATTTGTCCCAGCGCTTTTTTTGGGCTTCTACCCCGAGTTCCTTGATAAAACTTGCACGTATGTTGTTTTTCAATCGCTTATGCAATTCTGGTTCGTCCAATAAACGTTGGATTTTCAGCAGCATATCATCAAGCCTTCGTTCGCAAAAAAGACCGTTGATACCGTCCTCTATTACAAAAGAAGGTAAGCCAATCTTGGTACTAACGCTCGGCACACCGCACAAACTGGCTTCTATGAACATCGAAGGGCCAGCGTCTGCTTCCGAGGTGATCAGCGCTAAATCAATATCCTGCCAGAAAGTTGCAAGGGAAGAAAGACTGCCCGTAAATTGGCTTCGAAATTCTACAGGATACCCCTTAGCTTGCAGGGCTTTTATTGTTGGAAGCACATGGGAATAAAAACCCTTGAATTCACGATCCGGGTTGCCTGTCCACCCAATAACAAAAGACTTCCTCTTTTTCTTAATTTTTGGAACAAACAGGAACTCATCATAGCATAAATTGGCAAAGAATATGGGCTGCTTAAAGGCCTCAGAATAAAGCTTTACTGAGGATGGTGAACCGACCAACAAAGCGTTGCAATCGTTCAGAAATTCTTCTACAAAGACCTTTGGAGTAAGCCCCGTCTTATGAATTACCCCTGTGGGGGGAAATTGGTCGGTAAATATTCCTTTAATCGTTTTAGGCGCTTTAATATGGTCAAAATCAGCGTCTTTATTCATATAATAATCCAAATAAACCACCAAGTCATAGCAATTATCGGACGCTATTTTTCGTATAAAACCGTTTTCGTCGAATTTCGAAAGACCTATCCGATGCAAAAATTTAACCGTTCGGTAAACCAACCCTCGAAGAATGTAGATGTTTTGAAACGGCCATTTTGTCCGCACAGGACTCGGGGAAACGGTTCCTCGCGAAACGAAGTCCGACGATACACTCGCTCCGATCCTTGGGCGGTTGACGGTGAAATCGAAAAAAAAGTCATATCCAGGGATGTTATTTTGAATAAATTCAATAATGCGATGAAAAGCCCACCCGGGGGTATCTCCGATGAGTAGAATGCGCTTTTTTTGACTCACTGTGCCGGAATTCCTTTTACGGTTACATCGGCTGGCACGTCTTTGGTAACTACCGCACCGGCACCGATAACAGCTCTATCTCCAATGTGGATGCCGGGGAGTACCATAGCTCCCATACCAATAAATACGCTTTCTCCAATTGTACAAGCTCCCGCAATCAAAACCCCAAGGCATATTTCGCAAAATGAACCGACTCGGGAATCGTGATGGATGCTCGATTTGGCATTGATAAGGGTCCCTGATCCAATGCGCACGTTTGGGCCAATAAATACTCCGTGCATCACATTCAACCCTTCGCCTAATTCGACATGGTATGTGCTAATTTGAGCAGTTGGGGAAATCACGGATGCAGGGTCGTGATAAGCGATAAACCGCTGATAGAGCGCTTTTCGCAATTCAGGTTTTCCTACCCCGAGAACAAATTTACTTTTCGGAAGCTTGTGAAAATCGCTGAGCGCCGGAACTCCGAAGATTCCCAAAGGGTGCTCATTTACTTCATCATAAAAAGCAGTCACATGTTGCTTGTCAAGCCTCAATTCGTTGAAGACCTCGCGAGCATGTCCACCAGCACCTACAATTATCATGACGTCTAATTTAGGCGTTATTGATGATTTTACCTACGGTTGAAAGTTCGGACATCGTTAAACCATAGTACAAGGGAAGGCACAATACACGAGATGCTACGTCAAAAGCAACAGCACAAGGGCGGTTTTTGACATATGGCAGGGTATTTAAGGAAGGATAAAAATACCTTCTTGGAAAAATGTTGGCAGCGTTCAACAATTGTTCCGTTTTAAGGAGGTGCTGCTCCGATTCAAATAGCACAGGATAATAGGCACTATTCCAGTGGGTAAGATTTCGGATTTCGAGCGGGGATATTTTATCAAATGAAAGATGGCTATTATACCACGTGATGGATTGATTTCGAGCATTTAAGACATCGTCCATATGGGGTAATAATGCCAAGCCCATCGCAGCTTGTAACTCGCTCATTTTAGCGTTAATGCCTAAACCGTGGAAAGCAAGGGGCCCATCGTGGCCAAAATTATGGCTGTAATAAACTTTATGAAACAGGTCAGGATCCTTGCAAAAAGCTGCTCCCCCCTCGCCCGTGTGAAAAAGCTTCGTGGCGTGGAAACTGCATGTGCTTAAATCTCCAAACTCAAAGACGCTTTTGCCGTTGAATGTTACCCCGAAAGCGTGCGCTCCGTCGTAGATGACTTTCAAATTGTGTTTTTTCGCAATTCGCTCAATTTCTTCCACATGGCAAGGATTTCCGAAAACATGGGTCGCTAAGATGCAAGTCGTTTTTTCTGTTATTGCATTTTCAATTTTCGTTTCGTCAATCGTTAAATGTAAGGGGTCAATATCGACAAAAACCGGCGTACAATTTTCCCATACGATAGTCGAAGTTGTCGCCACATAGGAAAAAGGAGTGGTAATTACCTCGCCACCGTTCCCCAACAGTTTTAAGGCGATTTGTAAGGGACTAGTTCCATTGTTTGTCAATAGAAGCTGTGACGATTCCAATTTTAGGTAGTCCCTGAGTTTTGCCTCAAGTTCCAACACCAATTCTCCCCGATTAGTTAGCCAACCGTTATTGAAAGCCCTTAATACTTCGGCGGTATATTGCTCGATGGGAGGTAAAAAAGATTTCGTTACGGGAATCATTCGGTTATCTTAAAATCAAGGGCAGGTCGAACAAATCCTGGAAATTTCCCATGCCAATTTGAAGTTTCGCGCTCTTCCAATACTTCAAAGGTAAGAACTTCCTCGAAGTTAAATAAGGGCTGAGAGGTATCTTTTACGACCATAAACGAAATGTAGTAAAGACCTGTATTCAACAATTCTTTGGGTATGGTGCAACGGGCCTTGTGCAGTCCACAAGCAAGCTTGGGCGCTGGCAATTGCGTAATTACGTTAAATACGCACTCACCTGTCGCAGCATATAAATGTAAACTCAAATTAGCCACTAAATCGTGAACATAGTTCCAAAACGAAATTTCGATTAACAAACTGCTTTTGACGGTGAGGATTTGCTTACCATCCTCGCGAACAGGCTCTAGAGAAATGGATTTTAAACGAGTGTGAGCGTTTCCGGGAGCGTCTTTTTCCTCGTAGTTTCTTCCCCAATCCGCTTTATTGCGCCCACTCAGGTAATAATCAACGACCTCTGCAGGGGATCCTTGGGCGACTATACTTCCGTGTTCCAAAAGCAGCGCTCGATTGCATAGGTTTTTTACCGCTTCCATGTTGTGGCTTACAAACAACACGGTTCTTCCTTCAACTGCCACATCTTTCATTTTTCCAATACACTTCCTCTGAAATTGCGCATCCCCCACTGCCAAAACTTCATCAACAATTAATATCTCAGGTTCGAGGTGCGCTGCAACGGCAAATGCCAAACGCACATACATGCCAGATGAATAGCGTTTTACCGGAGTATCAATATATTTTTCCACGCCACTGAAAGCAACAATTTCATCAAATTTGCTTGAAATTTCTCGCTTGGTCATTCCCAATATCGCCCCGTTAAGAAAAACATTCTCCCGACCGGTCAATTCAGGGTGAAACCCCGTACCCACTTCGAGCAAAGAAGCTACTCGGCCACAAAGAGTGATCTTGCCTTTTGTTGGAGAAGTTACTTTAGATAAAATTTTAAGTAAGGAACTTTTACCCGCGCCATTGCGACCAATTATACCAAGGACTTCACCTTCATTCACGGAAAAACTGACGTCGTGCAATGCCCATACATATTCTGAACGTTGACTTCCGTCATGATCATTGGCCTCCGTAATCACCAACGTTGGGTCTTCTTTACCGCGAATTTTATACCACCACCGATTCAGATCTTGAACCAGGGATCCAGTGCCAATTTGTCCAAGTCGGTATTGTTTCGATAAATGTTCTACGTTAATCCTTTCCATCTGTCCCTAGACTGTATCCATAAATGACTGTTCTACGCGATTAAAGAACACCACTCCAAGAACAAGTGTAAATAGGGCAAAAACCGCGGTATACACCAAACCCAGTCCATCAAAAGTTCCACTGGAAAAGACGGAATACCTTAAATTCTCAACGATCGAAGTCAGGGGATTCCATTTAAGTATTTCATGCATGGCTCCCCTCGCAAAGGACAATGGATAAATAATGGGGGTTGCATACATCAATAACTGCACTCCGAAGGTTAGTAAAAAACTAAAATCCCGGTATTTTGTTGTCAGGGAAGAGAACAAGAGCCCCAAGCCCATTGCCAACAGCGCGAGCAACAGGGTATAAACAGGTATCAGGGTAAGTGTCCAGTTCAGCGTTGTTGTTGCCATTCCCGCAAGGTTGAAACCAATGATTATCCCAATTAATACCATAATTTGAACAAGTAGTTTTATCAGGCCTGAGGCTAGTATGGACAAGGGTACAGCCAATCTCGGAAAATATACTTTGCCAAAAAGGCTGGCGTTTACCGAAAACGTGTTGGCACATTTCAGAAACACGTCGGAAAAATAACCCCAAAACGTGAGTCCGGTGAAGTAAAATAAAAATGGATGAATTCCTGCTGTTGGTATCGCTGCGATTTTACCAAAAACAATGAAAAACACCAGGGCAGTAAGAAGGGGTTGCAGAACAAACCAAATTGGTCCTAAAACAGTCTGTTTATATTGGGCAACAAAGTCCCGTTTTACGAAGAGAACTATCAGGTCGCGGTAATGCCACAATTCCCACAAACGTGTATCGAACCATCTTCGCTTCGGAGTTATTATTTCTAGATACCGTGGTTTATCCATCGAAGAAAAATTCTGTTTTTTCCTAACAAATGTACGTTTTATCCAACAATTTACCTTTAAATTAGGCAGGATAAACGCAATAAACTCGCCCACTGAAGAACCCATGACATCGTTTAAGGGAAGAAGTTTCGTTATGTAAACATGAGATAAATTATTATTTTTGAATTATGTGTGGAGTTACACTGCGTCTCTTCGGTTTAATGAGCATCTTATTTTTAACGGGGTGTCTTGCGTTAGCTCAACCCTTAAGTGCAATCCTCCCGAAAAATGGAGCATTCTTATCCGATTTTAATGTGAGTTATTCGTGGAACAATGCGCCAACTGCTACCAATTATCGCGTTATGGTGGCTACGAACGCTACATTTACCTCGAATTACTTCGAATCACCAATCATCGGTCAAACCAGTTGGAGTTCTTTTGTTCCGCTACAAGGCAAATACTATTGGCGTATCAAAGCCTATATTCCGAATGATTCCATCCTCTCGCCTACCTACACGTTCAATTATTTTACGCCTTCTGGTTCCTTGTCGACCACTTTTTGGCTGAAGGCTGATGCAGGAATTAGCCTGGATGCAGCAAATAAAGTTCAGTCGTGGACCGACCTCAGTGCGAACGGTTACAGCGTAATACAAAACATTGCTGCCAAGCGTCCAGTCATCAGTAATAATTCACTCAACGGTTATCCGAGCGTTCAATTCTCGGGAGCTCAGGTGCTTTCCGGCGGAGATATACTTGATATCGGATTTAACTCTCGAAGCATCTTTATCATGGGCAAAATGGCCGCAAGTAACCAAAGCTTGTTGGCAAAATCAAAGGCGGCCAACGCCACCTTTAGGTACGGGGTTATTAAAGATGCCGCGAATACAGCCTTCTTATTTCAAAGCGATAATAATACGAGCAATTACTCGGCGTTCAATACCACCAATTACGCGCTTTACAACGCTTTTGTGAACAGAAGTACCGCCAAGAATCATTTTGACGTGAACAACGCTTCCCTCGGTATAAATAATTTCAACAGCAGCCTCTTGTTCGAGTCGAATTACCGGCTTTTGCTGGGAGCCTATAACAACGCCAACGACGACGGTGAAGTCCTTTTTTTAAACGGAAATATTTGTGAAATCATCTTCTCCGACACCAACGACTCTACGACAATATTGAAAATTAAAAACTACCTTAAGTATAAATATACGGCTACGTTTAACTTAGGAACGGACATAACCGTTACCAACGGGTTTTGTCCTCAAACGATTACCGCTCCTGCAGGCTTTACAGGTTATCTTTGGAATACCGGAGCAACAACAGCGAGCATATCCGCAAATCAAACAGGTGCCTATTGGGTTTCAGCTACGGACGCTTTCGGTTTTAAATGGACGGACACCCTTTACGTTAAATTCCCTACGATCGCAACTCCTCCGAGCAATATCGTTTGCGCAAACACTTCGGTTAATTGGAATACGGGACTTGGGGCCGGATTTACTCATTTATGGAGTACGGGCTCCACACAAAACAATATCACCATTTCCCAAGCTGGCACGTACAGCGTGCAGATAACAGGAGCTGGCGGTTGCAATTCGGTATTTGCTCCGATAACTTTTACCATGGACAACTATCCTTTTACGGCATTCATAGGAGCAGACACCACCCTTTGCACCGGAAACACGCTTGGTTTACAAGTTGGGGCAAATACAACGGTTCAATATCTTTGGAGCGACGGTTCGACCAACCCAACGTATACCGTATCCGCGCAAGGCACCTACAACGTATCACTCAATTCAACCAATAACAACGGTTGTCAGGCCCAAGACACCATTGCTATAACTGTAGCAGGTTTTGCGCCTCAAGTTAACCTTAATTTACCCTCGAGTACCTGTACCAATATTCCGATATTGATGTGGATACAATTCACCTCTCCCCAGCCCATCATTCCTCAAAGTGTGGATTGGACTTTTTCTAACGGTTTAAATTTATCTGGAAATTATGTCCAATTCAACGAATCGAATCCGTCAAATATACAAGGAAGCGTGACCATAGTCGCTCAAGATAATTGCACCACTTCCATTCCATTTGCTATTTCAGTTAGTCTGCCTCCTGTTCTGGGAATTACGCATGTTGGAAGTTGCTCTAATGCTCCCGTAACGTTCAGTGCAACGGACTCTCTCGGATCACCCCTCGTTGATTATTCGTGGGACTTCTTTGGGGGGCAGGGCTTTGGAAATGATACGGTAGCTACACCAAGTTTTATTTACCAACTTTCCGGGGCTGCCTATGCACAACTCATTGCGCAAAATCAAGGCGGATGTACCGACACCCTGTTCTACGGTTTCTCCCTTAGCGCAGCACCAAGCGCAGCTTTTACTCATTTGAATTATTGCGAACAAAGCGATTTACTTTTATCCAATAATAGCACATCCAACGACACTACGTCTTTGGTGGCTTACCATTGGGATTTTGGAGACACAAATTTTTCATCATTAGCCACTCCATACCAAGCATACCAGCAGGAAGGAAATTATTCGATATCCTTGATTGCGACCGCGGGAAATGGATGTGAAGACACGGTCATCCAATCCTTGAGCATCCAACCTGTACCTGATTTGGCCTGGACCATTAGCCCTACCTGCAAAGATATCGTTACTGGATTTGAAAGTCAATCCACCATACCCTCCGGTACCGTTGACTCAACCTCTTGGCTCGTAAACCTCCAATTTCCGCTCAATGGAACTCATGGAAGCTACCTTTTCACAACGCTGGGCATTCAATATTTAGAACTGCAATGCGTTTCAGATTTGGGGTGCGTAAAAGACACCTTGATTTTAGTGAACGTAAACCCAGGAGTTTACAGCTCGTTAAACTACCAGCCAGCCATCCTGTTAGCAGGCGACACACTTTCCTTATTTTCGCAATGTTCAGGTCAAACGGCTCAAAGTTGGTACATCGATCAACAACCTTATGGTAGCGCAAACGCGCTTACCTTGCTGGTTGATGACAGTTTGGAAGGACAAACGCTGGACGTCATGTTAATCGCACAAAACGCATTTGGGTGTTCCGATACTGCGATTGCAGTTCTTCAGGTAAACGAACGCATTTTGGACGTGGAGGTAAAAGAGGTGTTCCATGACGAAATCAATGGGGTGCATCAAGTTGCAGCACAGATCCACAACCTAGGAACCGTTCCCATTACCAAAGCGCGATTGCGCTTATCTCTTTCAGGAAGGGAGCTGTTCACTTCCTATTTTAACGATACGATCTTTGCGGGGGGTAGTTATTATTATTTGTTTCCGATGGTCCCCAATTTCTCCGCGCTTTCTCAGAATAATATCGGAGACTTTTACTGCGTTCAGGCTGCACTGGACCCCTTTTATCCGCTGTCGGAAATGGATTTGTCCAACAATGAGAAATGTGCAGTTCTGGAAGATCAGGCTTTTGAAATAAGTGCTCCTTGTCCAAACCCTGCCACCAATACTACGCATATTACCTTAATCGTTAACCAAAAATCAACGATCACTCTCGAGGTTGTGAATACGATGGGCCAGCAAATCATTCAATTATTTCAAAACGAGGATTTTGAACCTGGAACCTATTCCATTTCCCTCGATATGAAACAATGGTCTGCCGGTTACTACTTCATCAAGTGCCTGCACGAGAATCGGTCTAAAATATATCGAGCAATCAAAACATCTGAGTAATTTGGTACAATAATTGCCGCTCAATAAAGAACTAAATTGATATGAAACGGATATTTACCCTATTAATTTGCTTGATTTATCTTGCAACTCAGAATGCTTCACTTGCTCAAAAAGAAGACAAAGCGGACCAAATTTTAAATAAACTTTCCAAAAAAATCAAGGGATTAAATTCCTTTTACCTGGAATATTCGGCTACCGTTAAAAATGAAAGCCTTGATCAAAACGATTCATTTACCGGCAAAGGTTGGGTCAAAAACAATAAGTATTTTGCTACCTACGGTGATAATACGATAATCAGTAATGGATTAAAAACATGGTCTATCCTTAATAAGGACAAAGAAGTGTATGAAAGCAATAATTCCGACGACGATGAAATCATAAATCCGAAAAAATTGATGACCTTGTGGGAGAGTGGGTTTAAAAATAAATACAATAAAGCAGAGGTAATTGGAAAAGAATCCGTTGATGTAATCGATTTATACCCCAAGCAACCTGATAAGTCGAGCTATACCAGCATTACCATATCTGTTGCTAAAACGGCGAATGAACTTAGAAAGGCCCTAGTCAAATACAACGATGGAACCGTTATGACTTACTCAATCACCAAATTCACTTCAAATCCCGACGTGAAGGATACCAAATTTGTTTACGATAAGAAAAATTATCCGGGTTACAAGCTTATTAAGAACTAACGTTTCATGGCGCGATCCATTTCCCGTTGGTCATCTTTTAACTTTAAGTCGTGGCGCTTGTCGTGAAGTTTTTTGCCCACGGCGAAGGCAATTTCAATTTTAACCCACCCTTTTTCGGATAAATACAATTTTAAAGGAATTACGGTATTGCCTTTAATCTTCAAAAATTTTGCAATTCGCAGTATCTCCTTACGATTTAACAGCAGCTTTCGATCGGATCTGGGCAGGTGGTTGTAATGCGACCCGTTTTCGTAGGCATTTACAAACATATTTCGTATCCATACCTCTCCTTCCTGAACTACGCAGTAGGATTCGAGAATACTCGCCTTATTATTGCGTATGCTTTTTATTTCTGTGCCCGAAAGAACAATGCCCGCTTGAAAGACATCCTCTATATGGAATTCAAAACGCGCTCTTTTATTTTTTATGTTGAGTTGCGTAGAGGCCATAAAACAAAATTAACAAAAGCCGCACATTAATTACTAATTTTACCCTATGCAAATTCCCTCCCAATATCTCGAAAAAGCGGCAGAACAAATTGCTACTCTCCCGGGAATAGGTAAACGAACTGCCTTGCGATTGGCCTTGGATTTGCATAAAAGAAATCCGGAGGAAATGCGTATTTTCATCGAAGCTCTGATAGAGTTGAAAACCAAAACGCACACCTGCAGCAGTTGCGGCAATATTTCGGATGAACCCATTTGCGGGATATGTTCAGATCCGCAGCGAAATACTTCAATGATATGCGTCGTTGAGGATGTTCGTGATATTATGGCCATTGAAAACACGCGCACCTACCGAGGCTTGTACCACGTTTTAGGAGGAGTAATTTCTCCGATGGATGGAATTGGCCCTAGCAACCTGAACATAGAGTCCTTAGTCGAACGTTCCCTCAATCCTGAACTACGAGAGATTATTTTCGCCATCAGTCCAACCATGGAAGGAGATACCACAAATTTCTTTTTGTTCAAAAAGTTAAGCCGTGAAGGGTTATTGATTACCGCGCTAACCCGTGGAGTGTCCGTAGGTTCGGAGTTGCAATTTGCCGATGAAATCACCCTTAGCCGATCCCTCGAACAACGTCAGGAATTTAAATTGGCATTTTAAGCCACTTACGTACGACAACATATTTAAAGAAGCGTCCAGTCAAAGCGATCAGGAATGCAGCGATGCATAACCCCACTTGCAGATCGTTTACTTCAAACGTTTTATTGATTTTGTAATAAAACAGCCACTGGCAGAAAAAAATGCCGGCACAAACAGAAATCCACGTCGGGTACTCGGTGGCGAATAAACGAATCCATTGAAAAGGGCCACTAGGAGCTTTAAATAAAAAGGGATTCGGCCAAAAAATTGGTGTTTTGACATCCCATTTTAGAAAGGCTGCTCCGAAACGTTGTAATAAGAACTTTCGCTCATGAAGAATAATAAAAGTTAACAATGTCGTAGATAATGCCAAGGCAGCCACGACAAAAGACCATTGATTCGAAAATAAAGAGGTTGCGATCCAGAGTAACGCGTTGGCAAAATACAAAGGATTTTGAACCATAGAATACGTCCCAAGTGTGTTTAATTTCTCTGCCACTTGTTTGTTTCGATTTCTTCCAGAGCTGTGTGGGGCAGCAAAACCAATGGAAAGACACCTGAATAAGATACCCACTATTACCAAGGATGCTGCAAGAAAATTGAGTTTTTCGATATTGGCAGGCGCCACAATGGCGAAATCCAAGAAGCAGTAAGCCACCAGGCTGAATAAAATAAATGCGATGGGTATTTGTCCGCGGTATCGAAAAAACAAATTTCCCAAATCGTTACGATTCATAGAACAAAAATCCGAAGAAAAATTGTATATTGCCGTTACTGCGTTAAAATGAAAGAAAAGTTTGTTATTCAAGTGTTATTAAAAACTTCTGCCAAGGTGCTTGAATCAAAGATTAGCACTCCTGCTGGTCTTGGAGAGTGGTTTTGCGAAGATGTAAACGAACGCGAAGGGCATTACTTTTTCAAGTGGGATAACCACGAGGAAAAGGCCGCTTTATTGGCCCATAAACCTTTTCAATTCATTCGGTTTAAATGGTCAGAGGATGAAGAAAATAATTTGGATACGTTTTTTGAAATTGCAACGGAAAAAGATGCCCTCACCTCCAACATTACCTTAGTTATCACCGATTTTAGTTATCCAGAGGACAAAGACAACAGTGTAATGATGTGGGAACAGCAAATTGTTAAGCTTCGAAGACTTATAGGCTCATAAAAGTGGACAAGTAATTTTACTTTTGTTAAAAAAATTGTTGAAGCGACTCTATTTATTTAGCATTCGGGCATTCATTGGACCTTTTATAATAACCCTGATTATTGCAATGTTTATACTCATTATGCAATTTTTTTGGGTTTACATTGATGATTTGATGGGAAAAGGGTTAAGCGTTTGGGTGATTTTTGAATTGCTTTTTTACGTATCTGCTAGTTTAATTCCTCTTGCCCTCCCCTTGTCGATATTGCTTTCATCCCTGATGACGTTCGGAAATTTTGCTGAAAACAACGAGCTAACTGCGCTCAAATCGAGTGGATTTGCGCTGATACGCATTATGAGGCCACTAACCGTTATCGTCGCCATCATCGCCATGGCGACATGTTACTTTTCCAATTACATCATACCCGTTGCAAATTTAAAGTGGCATTCGTTGATTTACGATATACAAAATACGAAATTGAGTAATTTGATAACACCGGGAGTTTACACCAGTGAAATAGATGGATATACCTTGAAAGTATACAAGGATAAGGACGGAAACTTTTCAGATATCACCATTCATGATCACACGGATCCGAAAGCCCTTAAAACGATAAAAGCGAAGAAAACACAAATTTACCGATCGGAAAATGGAAACCACTTATTTTTTGACCTGAGCGATGGAAGCATTTTTGAAGAAACAGACCTTAACAATCCCGAGTTGCCCGAAGGAGTGACTCCTACAAGAAATGAACATCCGGACCGCTTATCAACTTTCAAGCGAGCTACGTACCGTTTGAATGTCACGGGAATTAGCCTAAAACGTTCTGATCAAGAAATTTTTCAGGACAAATACGAAATGTTAAACGTATTTCAAATTGGAAAAGCAACAGATTCCTTGGAGAAACGCAAAGCCTACATAACAAGACAATTTGTTCAAAGCATCAAAGGTAGCTTTGGCACCTTTAGCGCGTCCAACCAAAACCGGCAAAAACAACCTATTACCGATCCCATGATTATGGAATCAACAACAGCCCCTGCATCCTTTGAATCGCTCACTAAAACCGACAAAAAACAGCTGCGGCAAGAGGTTATTACCAAACTTTACCAAATCAATGAAAACGTTCGCAACCATGAAAATTTTATGGCATCCTTGGAACATGAAAATGCGCAATATTGGATTGAATTTCACCGAAAATTTGCGCTAACTTATACAATATTGGTTTTGTTTTTTGTGGGAGCACCTCTCGGCGCGGTTGTTCGAAGAGGTGGATTTGGAGCTCCTGTTGTTATAGCAGCCCTTATTTTTATGCTCTATTTTATTATTTACAGCATCGGTGATAACCTTGCAGACACTTATGTTATAGCTCCCTGGATCGGAATGTGGTTGCCCGGTATTTTTTTTACGCCAATCGCGATTGCGGTAACCTTTATAGCTAACAACGATCACAAGGTAGAGCTTCCTGATTTGAGGCGATTTCTCACCAAGAAAAGCCTATGAAACGCATTCTATACATCAGTCAAAAACCGGTTGTTCCAATCCTTGATGGCGGTACGCGGGCTATGGCATTATTTTTTGAAGTCCTACGGGCTTGTAAAGGAGTCGAAATAACCTATATGCCCATCGTGACTCCGAAACATGCCTTGTTTAAAAATCCGAGCTCTGAAAAAAAGATGAAAATGATTCCTCTGCACGTGTCAACGGATATCACCTTTTCTAAAATTCTTCGTTTTTTCTCAAAATCTCCTGCTAATGCAATTCGGTTTAGCGACGATAAATCTCAAAAAGTCTTGGCTGAAATAATCCTCCAGTCGAATTTCGATGCAGTTATTTGTGATGGTTTCTATGCGCTATCCCTCTTGTCGAATGAACTCATTAAAAACCAAAAGGTCATTTACCGCTGCCATAATATTGAAACAAATTATTGGAAACTCAAGGCGAAAAATGATCAATTCTGGCTAGCCCCGTTACATCGAGGAATTGTTCGAAAAATGCTGGAATATGAAAAAGAAAAGGTTGCTCTAGCTTCGGCGGTTTTTAGCATATCCAACAACGAACTGAATCACATAAAAACATGGAACTGCAACAGTCATTTATTGTATCCGCAAGTGAGCTTGCAAGTTTTGGAAAAAAAACCACGCGGTGATGAAAACCCCTCTATTGGATTCGTAGGGGATATGAATTGGTTGCCCAATAAAACCGCCCTCAACCGTTTTATCAAGCGGGTTTGGCCAAAATTTCGCTTACAATTTCCGAAAGTTCAATTAACCGTAGCAGGCCAGGGAACCCTGTGCTATTCGAACGAAAAGATGGGCATAAAAGGCCTTGGCTTCGTAGAAAACCTCCACGAGTTCTTTCAGCTGCAGCATTTTCTCATTAATCCAGTTTTTGAAGGCACGGGTTTTAATATGAAACTTTTGGATGCGCTGAATTATCAAAAACCCATGGTTATCTACTCCACAAGGCTGGATGGTTTGGAGGCAGCGCCGTGTTTTTTGGCAGCAAGGAACGATGCCGAATTTTTGACTTCAATGCAAAAACTAATGGAAAGCGAACCGGATTTCACGGAACGCACAAAATGTTTTTCAAAGGTGATTCAAGAGCATTTCGCTTTCAGCGATAAGGTTCAACAGCTCGAAAAAATATTGCATGGATAAACCAAAACTCGTTTTCATAACTTCGAGGTTCCCATACCCACTGGAAAAAGGCGATAAATTAAGGGCTTTTTATCTTATCAAAGGATTGAGTCAGCACTTTAAAATTACCCTTATTTCGCTTTCCGATGAAGGTGTTGACTCATCTTGGGAAAACGAATTAAAACCCTTTACCGAAGAAATCAAGGTCTACCAATTGGACCGTTGGCGAATTGCCTTGAGGTTAGTTTTCAATACCTTTCAACACTTACCTTTTCAGCTCGCCTACTTTACCGATTTTTGGGTTAAACGAAAGGTTGCGCAAATCCTTCAAAGGGTTCGTCCAGATCATATTTTTTGCCAAATGATTCGCCCAGCTGAATATGTTAAACATTACCACCATTGTCGAAAAACATTAGACTACATGGATATTCTATCCGTGGGGATGGAGCGTAGAAAAAACCAAACATCAGGGATCAGTCGAAAGGTTTTTTCGGCTGAAGCGAATCGCCTCAAGGATTACGAACAACGAATTTTCCATTATTTTGAGTTTCATTTGATGATCAGTCAACAAGACGTTAACGGAATGGCCTATCCATTGCGAAAACGCGTTACCGTTGTCCCCAATGGAATATGTACCAGAACCTTCAGCCCAATCCCGGAAATCACTCCTTCGCACGACTTGGTATTTGTTGGAAATTTATCCTATGCACCGAATATCGATGCCATTCGTTGGTTGTGCGAAAAGGTGCTCTCCGCGCGAAAGGATCTCAGTTTGCTCGTAGCAGGAGCTAACCTTGGCCGTAAATTAAGTTTCTACCTACACAGATTCGACAATGTAACCATGCTTGGTTGGCAAGACGACATTCGAAAAGTATATGCTCAGGGTAAAATTTTCATTGCGCCCATGCAACTGGGCACCGGCCTACAAAATAAGGTATTGGAGGCAATGGCCATGGAACTGCCTTGCATTGTTTCTGGCTTGGCAGCCTCGGCAATCCCCAACAGCCCGCTAAAAGTAGCCGATACCCCTGAAGAGGTCATCGAAGCCATCGATTATTTTTTAACATCGCCCGAAGAGGCCAAGAGGGTTGGCAAAAATGGAAGGATATTTGCCATCGAAAACTACGATTGGGACACCTATACTGAACAAATTAACCAACTTATTCGCCTGCATTAAATCGTTTGAAGTGTTCAAATTTGTCTTTTATGTAGGTGATGAGCTCGATTTCTGAGGCCGTTTTGAGAAAATCAGGGTCCAAGTTCAAAAACACCAAAAATGCGTCAAACTCAGGTTCTTTGAGGTCAATAATCTCATAAGCAATGTACAACCGGAGCAACTCCTGAACCACCCTGCGTTGGTTGTCCTTATATACCTGCTCCGCAATCCAACGTTTATTTTGCTCCTTTTTTGAAAAGGCCTCATACAAGGCGGTAATTGGACTTTCAAAAATATTTATGCCCGTAACCGTTCGCGTTTCGCGCAGGGCAAGAGCTGCTCGTTCCTCCTTAATTTGGTCCAAGGTTTTCAGAGGCTTAACAACTACCTCTACCATTTCTTGAGGCAAACGGTCAATGAAGGCCATGACATGGCACTGGCAGTTTGAATCGGCTCTTACAATAAATTCGTAAATGGGATACTGCTTCACCGACAACGCAATGGTATCGCTGGAAGTTGCATAACCGCTAAATCTTCCGTCGGGTAGACCAAATGTTGCTTTGCCAGAACTTCGATTTACCACCAACAAATTGTAAAACGACTGCGGTCGTAAGCTGTCTTCTACCCTGCCCTTAAAATAGATGCGGTCACACTGAGCGAACAGCGATGCGTTGAATTGGACCAACAGGATTACCCTATGACTAAAGTGCAGCAAAATACCAATTTAAGTCGACGGTTAATAATAAATAAACGGGTAAGCCTAATCCAATTAACCAAATGAGTACAACCGCCCCTTTTCCGAAGCGACTGATGTCTTCAAGCATTGGGGGGACCAAAAGATCGGCAACCAAATGAACCAAAATCTGTTCGCTTTCCTCGCTGGAATTATCGGCATAAGTTGCTACAATAGATCGGTGTTCGATTAACGTTTCTTTGATGATATGGTAATCTCTATTGCTTAAGTTTTGGTAGGTAACGCAGTAATTCACCTCGCGTTCCTGCAACGATTTACGCATTTTATAGTTCACTTGCATGGCTCTGACACGAATACCCATTAAAAATCCAAATCCAGTGACGAGCCAATCATTCATGGTGAAACCCAAACCAATCAGGATCAACGAGGAAATCAGTGCAAAAATCAATCCGTACCAATCCTGTTGCCGGATGAAAAGGATTTTTAATAATTGGCCTCCATCCAAGGGGTCGAGCGGCAAGAGGTTAACGGCATTTAGGAATAAAAATATGAATGAAAGCAAAACTAACCAGTGTACTTGAAAATAAACAGCTATTACCAGACCGGCAGAACCTAAAAAAATGCCGGGGATAGGTCCACCCAGCGCTACCAACAATTTTTCGCGCTGCGAGTAAATATCCTTAGAACCCTGAACAAACGCCCCCATCATAGGAATGAACAGCATTTTCACATTTTCGTACTTGAACCGTTTCATGAAAAAATAATGCCCAATTTCGTGAATCAGTAAAACGAAAACAAGGGCGAAGACAAAATCGGCCCTTTCGCTGTAAAAACTTAAAAATACGGCAATGAATAACACAATGGTAAACACGGTTAAGGCCCAATTACTTTTTTCATGGCGTTTCACTAACTGAGGCTTTTCGGGGTATAAACTGTGCTCAGACATCGAACTATCGCATGTTTTTCATTTGGCTCATGAGTCCGGACATTGCACGGGGATTGCTCATCATTTTCATCATTTTTCGCATATCTTCAAATTGCTTAATGAGCTTGTTGACTTCAGCAATGGAGGTGCCGCTGCCTTGCGCAATTCGATTTTTTCGCGAAGTATTTAAAATGGCAGGAGTCGACCGTTCTTTCGGAGTCATTGAACGAATAATGGATTCTACTCCTTTAAAAGCATCCTCGGGAATGTCGGTATCCTTCATCGCTTTGGACATTCCGGGAATCATCCCCATCAAATCTTTAACATTTCCCATTTTCTTAATCTGTTCCAACTGGGCTAAAAAGTCGTTGAAATCAAATTGGTCCTTCATGATACGCCGCTGAAGCTTCCTGGCTTGCTCCTCATCAAATTGTTCTTGGGCGCGTTCCACCAGGGAGACTACGTCGCCCATGCCCAAAATGCGATCCGCCATTCTTGAGGGGTAGAACACGTCCAGAGCATCCATTTTCTCGCCCGTACCCACAAATTTTATCGGCTTATTGACCACAGACTTAATCGACAGAGCCGCACCACCTCGGGTATCTCCGTCGAGTTTCGTAAGAACTACTCCGTCGAAATTAATGCGCTCGTTGAACGCTTTCGCGGTGTTTACAGCATCCTGCCCGGTCATGGAGTCAACGATAAAAAGGGTTTCCGAAGGTTGAACGGCCTCCTTCACCGCGGCAATTTCTTGCATCATGGCTTCGTCTATGGCCAGTCTACCTGCGGTGTCGATCAACACTACCTGAAATCCATTGCTTCGGGCATGTTGCACCGCTTTACGTGCGATTTCAACAGGACGTTTCTCCTCGCGGTCGGAGAACACTTCCAACGATAGTTGTTCGCCAAGAACATGCAGCTGGTCAATCGCTGCCGGACGGTAAACGTCGCATGCTGCAAGAAGCACTTTCTTTCCTTTCTTATTTTTCAGATATCCCCCCAGTTTACCGGTAAAGGTGGTTTTACCTGAACCTTGTAAACCGGACATTAAAACTATACTAGGTGCTCCTTTGAGGTTGATTTCCACTTCGTTACCCCCCATTAATGCTACCAACTCCTCGTGACAAATTTTAACCATCAATTGGCCGGGAGATACTGCGTTAAGGACGTCTCGTCCGAGGGCTTTCTCTTTAACCCTTGATGTAAAGTCTTTTGCAGTAGCGTAATTTACATCTGCATCCAATAGGGCACGCCGAACTTCTTTGAGGGTTTCAGCGACATTAATTTCAGTGATTTGGCCTTGGCCTTTGAGCACCTTGAGGGCCCTTTCTATTTTGGAACTTAAATTTTCAAACATCTCAATTACCTTTTTGCCATCAAAAGTAAGAAATTACCCAGAAACCATAAGAATTCAACCCCTTTCGGCACTTGCCAACTTTGAGTGTTTTCTTCCGTAACTGAAATAGATAACCAATCCGATCAGCAGCCAAATGGAAAAGAAAAACCAATTTTCTGCTTTGATTTCACTCATCATGTACAAACACGAAAGAAGTCCCAATAGCGGAATGGTGGATAAATTCTTGAGATGGGTCATGACCGCAATGAAAAGGGTAAAAAGAATAAAAATCCATGTGGGAATTTTATCCAGAAAATGCCTCCAACCGTAACGGTAAAAATGCGACTTAGGCAGTTTTAAAATTTTTAAGTCTTCGACCAATCTTTCCGTTCCTTGTGCCACGTAAAAGTCATTGATGTTCGATGCATACTTACGAAAAGCGACTCCATCGTTCAATATTAAATGGTTTTTCAAAAATAAAATTTCATTGGGATTCAATCCTTGTACGATTTCATCCCTGCTTTTCAGCTCTTCTTTATTGGTCATAAAATCAAGTGCTTCTTGCTTATAGTTGGTAAAAATTATGACCAATGCACCCACGATTAAAAAAGGTAAAACGTACTTGCCGTTCAGGTATGGAGTCTTGAATTTACCTCGAGGGATGTCGGTTCTGTTTTGCAACATTAACACCCCTCCACAGACCAATACAAAGGCAAAAAGGGTCCCGATACTGCATAAATCGGTGACCATTTCAGAGCTCAAGAATAATGTGGGTATTGCAACAACAAAGCCCACAACAATGGTGGCGAATGAGGGTGTTTTGTACTTGGGATGCAATTTTGAAAAGCGTTTTGGGAGAAGGCCATCGCGGCTCATGCTCATCCAGATACGCGGCTGTCCCATTTGAAACACCAAGAGCACAGAAGCCATCGCAACTACGGCGCTGATCGAAATGATTCCGCTTAATTGCGTAAGGTTAATATGTTGGAAGACAAAAGAGAGCGGTTCATCTTTATTCAGGTATTTATAAGAAACTATCCCTGTTAAAACTAAAGCCACTGCGATGTATAAAAAAGTACAAACAATAATAGCCCACATCATTCCTCGCGGCAAATCCCTTTGCGGATTTTCACATTCCTCTGCCGTGGTAGAAATGGCATCAAAACCGATGTAAGCAAAGAAAACGGCAGAAACACCTTTTAAGATTCCACCGATTCCGTTCGGGGCAAACGGAGACCAATTCGTAGGGTCGATGTAAAAAATCCCAACTCCAAGGACCAGTAGAATTACCGCTAATTTAATGATAACCATCGCATTGGAGGCATTTCGACTTTCTTTGATACCTCGGTAAACCAATGCGGTAATGGCGACAATGATGAACAAAGCAGGCAAATCCAAAATGACGTGAAAGCCGCCGATTGTTGGGCTGTTTTGATAAGCCTCGTAGGAGCACCAGATAGCCTCGTGAAATTCTTTTAAATCTTTTAAGGTTTTGCCAGATTCCAACAAGGTTAGTGCATCCGAATGTCCATTGAGGGCGGTGAAGTAATCCATCTGTGCCCACAAAGGGATGTGGATTCCTTCAATGCCTAAAGCGCTGATGCGGATATGACTCAGCATGTCGGTGAAATAACCTGACCAAGAAATAGCCACGGTAACGTTGCCAATGGCATATTCCATGATCAAGGCCCAACCGATAATCCAGGCGATTATTTCTCCGAAAGCCACATAGGAATAGGTGTAAGCACTTCCGGAGGCCGGAACAATCGAAGCAAACTCCGCATAAGCGAAAGCCGCAAAACCGCAGGCAACCGCAGTGAATAAAAACAAAAAAATAACGGCTGGTCCTCCTTGATAACTTGCTTGACCTATGGTACTGAAAATACCTGCACCAATGATAGCGGCGATACCGAAGGCGGTTAAATCCCTGACTTTTAAGTGCTTTTTCAATCGGATATCCCCTTCGTTTTTGGAGGACTCTTGCACCTGCGCTAAAATATCAGCTACCTCTTTTTTCCTGAATAACCCGTTCACAATGGCCTTAATTTTTTCCTAAAATAGAAATAAATTTTGGTGGAAACCTTTTTGTCGATGAACTGTTACTTTTGTACTATGTCGAAATGCATCGAAATTAAAGGAGCACAAGCCAATAATTTACAAAGCATTCATGTACAAATTCCTCACGGTGCAATAACCGTTATTACGGGAGTCTCCGGCTCAGGAAAGTCTTCACTGGCTTTCACCACCCTCTATGCGGAAGGGCAGCGAAGGTTTATCGAAAGCATGTCTTCTTACGTTCGTCAATTTCTCGGGAAATTGGATAAACCGCAAGTTGAATACATCAAAGGCCTTTCTCCCACGATTGCCATTGAGCAGAAAGTCAGCTCCGGTAACCCCCGATCTACGGTAGGAACCACCACCGAGATTTATGATTATCTCAAGTTACTCTTTGCGCGAGAAGGAATAACCCTAAGCCCCGTTTCTGGTCTTCCTGTAACGAAAGATACGCCATCCAGCGTTATCCAACAACTGCATGAACGTCAAATTTCCTTTCCTTTTGCCATTCTATACCCCTCTTCGACTGAAGGGGCGGAAAACCTAAAAAAAACCTTTTTATCCGCTGAAAAAGAAGGATTTATACGAATTTATTTCAATAAAAAGATTCAATTAATCCATGAAGTTAAAGATTGGGATTTGGAGAATCCCTATCACGTGGTGGACCGTTTTCGAACTTTACCCACCTCCGAGGAAGAAATCGCTCGTCTTGCTGATTCCATAAGCACCTCTTTTAATAGAAGTAACGGAAGCTGTTCCCTCCTCAACCTCGATACGCAAGAATTGTGGGATTTTAACCACCGTTTTGAACGCGACGGAATGCAGTTCGAAGAGCCGAGTGTTGCTTTTTTTGCCTTTAACAGTCCGTATGGAGCGTGCAAAACCTGCGAGGGTTTTGGATCGGTTTTGGGCATTGATCCCAATTTGGTTTTTCCGAATCCAGCCTTATCAGTTTATGAGGGCGCTGTACACCCCTGGCGCGGTGAAACTATGGGAGAATACCTTCAACAATTTCTCCAACACGCTCATCAGATTGACTTTCCTGTGCATACCCCTTATCGCGAATTAAGCGATGAACACCGAGATATCTTGTGGAAAGGAAACGCTTATTTTGACGGGCTAAACACCTTCTTCAAGCATATTGAAAGCCAAACTTACAAGATTCAATACCGGGTACTCTTGTCAAGATACCGCGGAAAAACCGTGTGTCCTGATTGCAATGGTACTCGCTTGCGAAAAGATGCAGGGTACGTTAAATTTAACGGCAAATCCCTGCAAGAGTTGGTGTTGATGCCCGTAAATGACTTACGGGATTTTTTTGCAACTTCTTTGGCAAATTTGACTCAAAATAATGTTTTGGCCCGGCTGCTTCCCGAAATAAAACAGCGTCTGGATTTTTTATGCAATGTCGGCCTTGGTTACCTTACCCTAAATCGGGCAACCAACACACTTTCCGGAGGGGAATCTCAACGGATACATTTAGCTCGGTCTTTGGGTAGCAGTTTGGTGGGCTCTACGTACATACTTGATGAACCCTCAATTGGGTTGCACCCTCGTGATACGGCAAACCTCATTGGGGTGCTGAAACAATTAAAGTCGTTAGGTAATACCTTGGTCATTGTTGAGCATGAAACGTCGATTATGAATGCTGCAGACTATATCATCGATATTGGACCAATGGCGGGAATAAACGGCGGTAAAGTCAGCTTCTCAGGAATACCGCGAGATTTTCTTAAAAGTTCCTCGATAACAGCGCAATACTTACGAGGAGAAAAAAGCATACCATTCCGAAACAACTTAAAAAAACCGAATTCCACGCTCGTTCTTGAAAATGCCTCGATGCACAACCTTCAAAACGTTCATGTTCGCATACCTCTCCAACAGTTGGTTTGCATCAGCGGTGTATCGGGCTCTGGAAAGTCTACATTGATGAAGTCTTTATTTTATCCAGCACTTCGGCAAGCTTTAATCGATCAACAAAATGTTATTTACAAAGGATGTAGCTTGTCAGGAGATCTTCACAAAATTGAGGAAATTGAATTAATCGACCAAAATCCAATTGGTAAAAGCAGTCGAAGCAATCCCATTACCTACCTAAAAGCATTTGACGAGATTCGCGAACTGTACTCACGGCAGCCCTTGGCGGTTCGTCGAAATTACAAACCCGGTTTCTTCAGTTTCAATGTGGAAGGTGGGCGCTGTGAAACCTGTCAGGGCGAGGGTGTAATTTCGGTGAGTATGCAATTTATGGCCGATGTGCAATTAACGTGTGAAGTTTGTAAGGGAACGCGCTACAAAGAAGAAACGCTGGAAGTTCTTTACAGGGGGCACTCCATTGCTGATTTGCTGGCCATGGACCTTCAAACCTTGCACGATTTTTTTGCGGACATCAGCGAGAAAAAGGAACAGTCCATCGCACGAACCATTGCGCCCTTGTTGCAGGTAGGATTGGGATACCTGAAAGCAGGCCAGTCTTCCTCAACCCTAAGCGGTGGGGAAGCGCAACGAATCAAATTGGCCTACTTTCTATCCAAGGGTTCTCAACAACGTCCCACCCTATTTCTTTTTGATGAACCGACTACAGGCCTGCATTTTTACGATATTGAACAACTCTTAATTGCGTTGTACGGGCTCATAAATTTGGGCCATTCAGTAGTTATTATAGAACATAACCTCGACGTAATTGCAAGGGCAGACCATGTCATCGATCTCGGACCTGAAGGAGGAGTTATGGGGGGGCAAGTGATGTTTGAAGGTTCCCCTGAAGCCTTGTCTAACCTCGCCGATAATTACACCGGTGAGGCCTTGCGAAAAATGAGCCTCCTCAATCCAATTTGAACAAGACCGCTTCCTTGGTGATAAGTGGAATGTTATAGAAATTGAAGTTGTTCTTGTCCGGCTTTTCCGATTCTATCATCGAAACGTACTGATCAACCAGCGGCAAAGGAGCAAAAAACAGGGAAAAGAATTGCCAATCGGAGCGCGATTCGTAGTTCAACCTTCCTGGAGCTGTAACTATGTTTTTGTGATCTTGCATGAGAAATTTTCGTTCGGAAACGGAGGTGAGTAAATGCGTCTCCTGGTAGATGTTAATCCACCATCCGTAATCGTACTCATCATTGGCTTGATAACCCAAATCCAACCGTGTGGTGCGTTCTGTCAAGGTAATTCTCAATAATTGAAGTGAATTGATTTTGGCATCGACGTGCCAAATATGATGGGGTGTGTTGTTTTTCATCTTTTATTTTTCCGTTAGGTATTTTTATCGTAATTGGCCATCCATGCAGGACCTATGATCCGAAGTTCCGGACCGTAGGAGCGAACAAATTGAATCAGTTCCATGGTTGGAATGATGGTAAGGGTAATGGTGCCCACACCCCTTAGGTTTTTTTCAACCTTTTGAGAATCATGAATGGGATTAGCCGATAAAATTTTGGTTACCAGAGGACTCGCTTGGAGGATAACGGTTTCTGTTTTGCCTTCCCTAAGTGGATAAACCCCGTACATATGGTTTAAAAAGTTATCGATGGTCGCACGTTCACAATTCCAAAATGAGCGTTGCAGTAGCACGGGTTCGTACATGCGATCTAAACCGAAGCACCTTGCACTGTTGTGCCCCTCGCTGAATCCAAAGACATACCAGCGGTTGTCGAACTCGCGCACAAGGCAAGGATGTAAAACAACGGCCTTAAACGCTTCTTTACTGTACGAATAATGCACGAACGAAATCGGGATTCTTGCACGACAAGCCTGCAACAACAAATCCATGAATTCATAGCCTCTTGAGCGCGGTGGCTCCATGGTCTTTAATACAGGGAACCCTAAAGTGTTCTCCGGTTCTTCGATGCTGGTGGATAGTACCTTTTCCATAGCATGCCTCAATTTATCACCGAGTTCCGTTTTAAGCAAGCATTGAATGAGCACCAAGGACTCTTGAAGCAAGGAAGACTCTTCCCGCGTAAGGCGAATTCCGCTGATGGAAAAGGAATCATCTTCGTAGTAATACTCTTGCGTGGAAAAATTAAAAACAATCGGCGCATCCAGACCCGCGGGACGCGGTTGCCTCATTTTCCCAAGGTCTTTCGAAATGGTTTCCTTAGAAACTTTAAGGCCTTCTCGTTCGCAAACCTCAATCATTCGTTTAATGGTAGGTTTGTGCAGGTCTTTTTGCAAAATCACGTGGTCGATGATTTGATACCTGCGCAAGGCATTTTTATTGATGGGCATCTGCTTTTTTTTGACAAATATACATTTTTTTTAATACTACGTATTTAGAATACTGAGTCTTATTTTTAACTTTTTTTCATCCATATACCTTTGATGCCTAACTTAAAAAAATACCTATGGAAACGAACGTAAAAAAATCCTATGAACAAAGCATCAAGGAAAAGCAAGAAGAGCCAATTGTTCTCTTCAATCCTGAAGGAACGGATTATTCCCAATTGCTCAAGGTAAAAAGCATTGAATTTAACGACGAATACACCAGGATCGACTTTTTGTACAAGGCCTCTAATGAGTACATCAACGGTGGATGGATTCAGATGCACGACGAAGCCTTCATTCGACCGGTAGGAAGTGAAACCAAATACCGGTTAATTCAAGCGATTAACATTCCTATCGCGCCCAGTAAACTGCATTTTCAGCGTCAAGGACAATTGCACCGCTATACCCTCCTCTTTCCCGCTTTGCCTAAGACAACACAAAAAATCGACATCATTGAAAAAGAAGCTCCAGGGACCTATTTTAATTTCTACAACGTCGATTTTTCAACATGGATGACGATCCCCCATGCAGCCGATCAACGTATTTGCAGCAATTAATCATGGTAACAGAACGCCAACACCCTAGCCTAACACGTCTGCACCAAGCACATTTGTTAAGCCTTCGAGCACGGATGTTACTAAAGGAAAAAGAACTTCAGATCCTTGATCTGATTGATCAGGGAAAATATGCTGCAGCAGTTGAAGAGAAAAACGCCTATCAAGAAGCAGCGAAACTGTTACTTGAAAGCCTCTATGTTTTAAAAAAGGAATTTGTTGATTTGCCCGAACAAGAGCGAGAGCAAGAAATAGGAAGCGCACTCTTGCGGATTTTTCTCGAATTTGAAAATATAGAGCAAACCTTAATATTTTAAATGAATGAATATGTGGAATTACGATCAACTTGAATACCGTGCCCAAAAATATGACCGCTTTGTAGAATATATTTTGGCTGAATATGGCTGTCTGAATCAATTTGACAAATGGTCCTTAACCAAAGACCACTGCTATGAAATTCAACGCTTGTCATTTATCTTAGGAAAAATGGAAGTTTACATGAACGACCGTCAAGACATGGAACAGGCCAATTTAGCCTTAAAATGGTTTGAAAAAGAATTCAATGAAACCTATGATATGAGCGATTTTAAACAATGGATGGCCGACAATCCCATGGGATAAGCGGTAAAAAGCCTTGGAAAGAATCCGGTAATCTTTTTCCGCTTTGTTGGGGATTTGTTAATTAGCCTTGTGTTATTCAGGATTTTGCCCTGACTTCAGCCCCTGCCTTAGCTGCAAACCACCAACTCCGAGGAAGCTCAATACGAGCAATAGCGATCCAATTCCGCTTAGCGTACTTCCTGTGGAAAAGGATTTAGGCTCAAAACGCCAGACAATCTCGTGTTTTCCTGCGGGTACTTCCATACCCCGAAGCACGTAATTCACCGCACAATACTTGGCTTCTTTTCCGTCGATGGTACAGGTCCAACCCTCTGGATAGTAAATTTCACTGAATACCGCAAATCCTTTGTGGGCACTGTTAGCAACATAGGTTATTTCCTTGGTTCCGTATTGGGTCATTTCAATGCGGTCCGTGGAATCGGTGGCATAAGACTTATCCAAGGTCAAACCATTTGAGCTAACATCCACAATAGCTTGCCTCTTGGTGTTTAGCCGCCCCAATCCCAACAATTCGTCGTCAGCAGACTTGACTTGTTCTATTTCGTTTACGAACCACGCATTTCCGTTGGCGTTGGGATTATACAGCGGAATATCGCTTCTTCGAGCCACTACATAACGCGTATTGAGCATGTTTAAAATTTGGCAGCTGTCGCTCAGTTGACCTCCGGTTATGCTTATCGTATCAAAAACCTCTTTCGCTTTCTCTTGCGGAATATCAATAACTTGGGCGTATTCCTGCAGTTTTGCCATTTTCAGTGCACCAATGGTGCTATTCGCTTTTTGCATTTCTTGCTGCATGTAAAAATCCACCATTTGTTGGTAGCGCTTGACTTTGGCTCCGTGGTACCCCCCCACCGACTTGTGAAAGAAACTCGTAACCGTTTCGTTGAAGGGATTCTCGAAGGTAAAAACGCGATAATTGGAACGCAATTGTGTTACCGTAAATTGCGCCATGAGATTTAACAGTTCGTCGCTCACAGCTCCATAAGTTTGATTTGTGGCCAGTGCAGTTTTTACACGTGCCGTTTGTTGTGCGAAAGAGGGGATTTTCATGCGCTCTTTTTCTAGTATGTGTAAGTCTGACCGCTCCGGTAAATAAGGAATTTGTCCGTCACTCTTCGCCTCGTATTTTTCGTATACCCCCCCTTCTTCTTCGTTGCTCAAATACCGCTTCGCCACTCCGATTTCGTCCACAACCACCAAGAGTCCAAAACCAATAACCCATGCAAGAGCATTTTTAGGGTATGCCATGAATAGTAACAAGAGAGCGGCACTTGCTGCGGAAAACAACAAAGATCGAAGGGCATCTGCTTGATAAATTACCTGACGTACATTGATAAGTTCACCTTTCATCCCTTCGATCATTGCTAATTGACCTGAATCCTTTGTGGTTTTTGTGGCATCGTTGAATTGCTGCACCTCTTCGGTGGTAACAAAGGATCCTGACAAGGAGGGAACGGCGTACAGAACAATCGTCAAGGCAAACAAGCTCCCTACAACTCCGTAGCGGAAATTTTTAGCGGTTGGAAGGCCATCGCCTTTCCAAAGGTGGTTAAGTAAGAGCATTCCCATCATAGGAACCATCACTTGAAGCACCACCAGAATCATCTTCGTATCCCGAAATTTATTGTAGAGTGGAAAATGATCAATAAACCAAAAATTAAGCCCTCCTGATTTCAGGGATAACATCACGCACAGCGCTGCTAAAAATGCCGCAGGAAAACGCAACCCGTCTTTCAACAACAACAAAGAGGCAAAAAATAGAAAAATCCCCACGGCCCCCAGGTAAATAGCTCCCCCGCTGAACAGCTGTCCTCCCCAGTATTGGTTAAATTGTCCGATTTGATCCGCATAGTTGGGGTCGTTAAGCGCCGCCATAGCTTCCTCATTGTTGGCAATATACCCTCCTGATCCTCCTTTGGCATTTGGAATAAACAACGACAAGGCCTCGCCGGGACCAAAATTATATTCTAAAATGTAACTTTTATCCAACCCGGAGCGCGCTTTTGATTCTTTGGGGGTACCTTTTGGAGTCACCGAAATATCCGAATCTCCGCGCGTTGAATATTGGGCATATTCATAAGTTGTGAGTAAATTACTCGCCGAAGGCAATACGGCAACGATTCCGGCAATCATCAATGCTCCTGCAACCTTGGCAAGTTCTTTTCCCTTCTTTTCAACCAACAATCGAATTCCTTCTCCCAGGGCTACTACGCCGAGCATTATCAGAAGGTAATAGCTTATTTGAAAATGGTTAGCGCTGAGGTTGAGGGCTAAAAAAAATGCAAAAACCGTACTTCCCCAAAGCCATTTTCCCCGAGTTGCCAAAAGAAGCCCCCCAAGCGTTGGAGCCATGAACGAAACCGCATTAACCTTGGTGAGATGACCTGCCCCAAGGTATAGAATGTTGAAGGAGGCAAATCCGAAGGCCAAGGCCCCAACAATGGCAATCCAAGGTTGGATGCGCAAACACATTCCGAGGATATAAAATCCGAACATGGTCACAAATAAAATGCCAACAGGAACGGGCAACCCAAGCCGAAGTGCCTCCCCTATTTTCGCCATGAAATTTGCCCCGTGTTTTACGCTGATTTGATAAGCGGGCATACCGCTAAACATCCCATTCGTCCATAGTGCCTCATCGTTATTCAACAAGCGAAAGTCGGTAATTTCCTTCGCTGCTCCCTGGTATTGCTTTACATCCGACTGAATCAATTGATTTCCCTCCCAGACGGGAGAGAAATACACAGCTGCAAAAATCAAAAATATAGCAACTGCGACCAAGTGCGGAATTAATTCCTTTAACTTGAATTTCATCTTTATCATATTATTGCGGGTTTGCATAACGTTGAACTTCCTTCTCTGAAATTTCTTCGCCACATAAAATTACCAATCGTTCCAATACGTTGCGCAACTCGCGGATATTTCCCGACCAATTTATGGATTTCAGTGCTTCTACCGCTTTAGGAGTTAACTTTTTTAAGGGGATGCCCTGTTCGGCACAAACATTCCCCATAAAATAATCGCACAATTCGGGGATATCCTCAAGACGGTCGTTTAATGCAGGCACCGCGATGGGTATTACTGCCAAACGGTGAAAGAGGTCTTCTCGAAATTGACCCTGTGCAATGGCTTCCCGTAAATTTTTATTCGTGGCTGCAATCACTCGACAGTCTACTTTTATGTCTTTTTCTCCCCCTACCCGCTGAATCACTTTCTCTTGCAAGGCTCTCAACACCTTCGACTGAGCATTTAAGGGCATATCTCCGATTTCATCTAAGAACAACGTTCCGCCGGAGGCAAGCTCGAATTTCCCTTTTTTTTCTTTTATCGCGCTGGTAAAAGAACCTTTCTCATGACCAAACAGTTCGCTTTCGACAAGTTCGGACGGGATAGCTGCACAATTCACCTCGACAAAGGGGGCTTTGCACCTCGGCGACTGTTCATGCAAACTTCTTGCAACTAACTCCTTGCCGCTACCATTCGGACCGCTAATTAACACGCGCGCATCGGAAGGCGCCACTTTGCGGATCATTTCCTGAACTTCAAAAATGGCTGGTGTACTACCCACCATGCTGCTGCCCATGATTTTTTTAATGCTTGAGTTAAGTGCAGCATTCGACCGCAAAAGCTGACCTTTTTCATTGACGTGCTGAATAGATACGAGGATGCGATTCAAATTCAACGGCTTTTCAATAAAGTCATAAGCGCCAAGGCGTAAAGCTTTTACGGCCATTTCAATAGAGCCATGACCGGACATAACGATGGTTTCAACGGAAATTCCTTTTTCTCGAATTGCTTCCATAAGGTCGATGCCGTCCATTTTCGGCATTTTTATGTCGCACAACAAAACATCAAAGGAGGAATGAACCAAGCGGGATAGTGCTTCTGCCCCATCCTCAGCCTCTTCAACCTCATGGCCCTCCATTTCGAGGACATCCCGAATTACCCTGCGTATTGAACGGTCGTCATCGGTGACAAGGATTCTCATTTCTCAGAAGTTTTAATCGATACTTTCTGCTCTAACATCGGAACAAATTTAAACGTTCCGAATTGTTGCTCGTAAAATTGCGTATTGCTTTGACGAATGATCTTGAGCATTTTTTGCTCGGCACCCTCTCCTACCGGAATAACCATAATACCACCTATTGCCAATTGTTTTTTCAATTCGGTTGGAATTTCTGGAGCCCCGCAAGTAACAATAATGCGTTCAAATGGAGCATAGCTAGGCCAACCCAAAAAACCGTCGCCGTAACGCAGCCGGGCATCATAATTCAGGTGCTTGATGACCGATCCCGCCTTTAAATGGAGCTCCTGGTATCGCTCTATCGAATATACTTTCGTGCCAAGAGCGCATAAAATCGCGGTTTGAAAACCAGAACCCGTTCCAATTTCAAGCACTTTCATGTTGGATTTCACCTCCAAGAGTTCTGTCTGGAAAGCTACGGTATAAGGATGTGAAATGGTTTGCCCTGAACCTATTTGAAAGGCAGCATTCGTGTAGGCTAAGTCGTCCAGCGCCAAATCCATGAAAAAGTGTCTTGGAACCGAATAAAAAGCGTCCAAAACCGCTTGGGTCTGGATCCCCATTTGTTTCAATTCTGCAATTAAAAGTTTTCGTTTACCCTGGTGGCGGTAGGTATCTTTCAAATGGTCCATGCTCACGGCAAAAGTAAAGGATAAAGGGCAGTTTTCACGATTTTAACTACCTTTGTTTTGAACAATGGTACGTGAAATGAAGATTCTTGTCACCGGAGGGGCAGGTTTTATCGGTTCTAATTTGTGCGAAGCGCTATTAAAAGATTCGCAGCACGTAGTTTGCCTGGATAATTTTCTTACGGGGAAAAAAGAAAATCTTGAAAATTGCTTTGCTCATGCCAAATTCACCTTCATTCATGGGGATATTTGCAACATGGAAGACTGCCAAAGGGCAATGAGCGGATGCGAGGCAGTGGTTCATCTTGCAGCCCTTGGTTCCGTTCCGCGGTCAATTGACGACCCTGTAACGGCCAATCGAATCAATACCGATGGATTTTTAAATATCCTGCAGACTGCGACAGAAATGCAAATTCAGCGCTTCGTATTTGCCGCAAGTTCTTCTACCTACGGCGATTCACAAGAATTGCCAAAAGTAGAGGAGCGCATCGGTAAGCCGCTGTCCCCTTACGCAGTCGGTAAATATGTCAATGAACTCTATGCCCATGTATATCACAAGAATTATGACTTCCCCTACATCGGGCTGCGCTATTTCAATGTTTTTGGCAAGCGACAAGACCCCAATGGCGCTTACGCTGCAGTCATTCCAAAATTCATTCAAGAATTTCTTGACGGAAGGAGTCCGCTTATTCACGGAGACGGGAGCAATACTCGGGACTTTACCCATGTTGAAAATGTAATCGATGCAACCCTAAAAGCGCTCTTCAACGAAAGCAATGAAGCAAAAAATCAAATTTATAACGTTGCGTACGGAACAAGCACAAACTTGAACCAACTCGCTGATTATATAAAAACAGCCATCCTGCATCGTCAACCCGATCGAGAATTGCCCGCAATTAAATACGGTCCATTTCGTCAGGGAGATATCCCCCATTCCGTGGCGTCGATTGATAAAATCAAGCACATGCTTGGCTACACTCCCCTAATTAGCGTTCAAGAAGGCATTCAAAAAACGGTGGATTGGATGCTCAATTCAGAGAGCTAATTCTATTCCCACAGGGCAATGGTCTGAGCCATGAATTTCGTTATGTATGGTGGCGTCCTTTAAACTCATCAAAAGGTGCGTTGACATTAAAAAATAATCGATCCTCCAGCCAATATTGTTCTGTCGCGCGCCCGCTCGGTAACTCCACCACGAATACTTCGCTGTTTCGGGATGCTTGTAGCGGAAGGTATCCACGAAACCTGTAGCGACAAATCCTTCCATTCCATCTATCTCCTCCTGCATGTATCCGGCCGCCTTGTTGTAGTTTTCTTTGGGTCGGGCCAAATCAAGGGGCTTATGCGCTACGTTGAAATCACCACATACCACGACAGGCTTATTGCTTTCGAGGCCTTTTAGATAAGCTAAAAAATCGCGATCCCAAGTCTGTCGGTAACCGAGACGGGCCAATTCACTCCCTGAATTCGGAACGTAAACCGTAACGAGATAAAATGCATCAAATTCAGCGCAAACGATCCTTCCTTCGCGATCGTGTTCCTCCATACCCATCCCATAGCTAACATTCAAAGGTTTGTGTTTCGTGCAAATCGCCGTTCCTGAATAACCCTTGCGCTCAGCCTCGTTGGCATAAATTTCGTATTGCTGTAATGCGCTCATCACTTCCTTGACCTGTTCTACCGTAGCCTTCGTTTCTTGCAGGCAGAAAATATCAGGATTTAGCTGCTGAATGTCTTGGACAAAAGTCTTCGCCGTAATGGCTCGTATCCCGTTAACGTTGAAAGATATAATATGCATCTTGTTGGTTTTAAATTGGTTAATTGCTATCAATTAAATCGCCGCTTCCATATTTATTGAGCGATATGGTTGAGGGATAACCCCAATAACGTATATTCCCCATACCATCAATTTGCACCTGCAGCGGAATAGCTTCTGCCCTAATTTTCTGTTCGCGGGATGATACCGTCAATATCTTGAGAGAATTTAACACCTTGAGTTCCTCAAAATGAAACGCTCCATCCCCCATGAGGTTTGCACGTAGCGATTGCGTACTTCCACGTAACACCATACTCCCCCAACCGTTGGTGTTTTCGGCCTTAATATCGATGGCATTCAGGGTTAAATCGATGGTGCCTGCTCCATCGCGCAATGTGATGGTTAAGTAATCGGTGGAAATGGTATCTAAATTATAGAGTTCCTCGGTTCCCTCAAAATGCAGGTTAATGAGCCTCGTGAAATGAATCTCAACCGTGGGTATGTCGTAATTTCTTAAAAAATTGCAGCGATTTTTGTTAACAACTGTCACTAGGCCATCGACTTCATCGATTTCGATAAAGGGAATAAGGTTTGCCCCTCCTCTTACAATGACCTGGTCCGTAGAGTCCTGAACTAACACATATTTGATGTGTTCCCGAAGAAATAAGCGATTGAAACTACCTAAAACAACCGTGCGAAAGGAGGGATCGCCGCTGCGCTTGAAACACGAACGTTCATTCGCTTTTCGGCAAGAAAGAACAACAAAGAAAAACAGCCCAAGAAATAGGAAACCAATAATTTTCATCGTTTTCGATAATTAAACGTATATCCGATGCCGTACTCTAAAAGATCAGCTCGCGCAAAGTGTGTTTTAAGGGTTACATTGAACAAAATCCCATTCTTCAGGTAGTATCGAGCGCCTATTCTGTGATAAACAGGATCTTCCGGGCTATATTTATCCCGCAAATAAGCCCCCATGCCAAAAACAAAATGAAAACGATCCAGGGGAACCAAATAAGCGGCATAAGCACCAACTTGAATGATGTCCCATTGTGATTTTTTGATGTAAGGTTGATAATCAAGTATGGCCTGTTTTGAAAAAACATCTATGTCCAATTCCAAACCGGCCTTGTGGTTAAAAAAATACTTTCCGGATAAATTAAGTCCGTACACTGGGTATCGTTTTCCTCCGATGGGCATTGATTGTTTTCCATTGAAAGTAAACATAGCGCTGTATATCCAGCGTTTGTATGGAAGGCTCATCGGAACAGTGGGCGCCTCACCTTGAGCAAATTTTAAGGGGTCGACAGGAACAATGGTTCGCGCATAGCCCAGAAAAAGGTAAGGCATGTTAATCCCGAAATTGGGAACTTTGAAAGCCCCGTTACTGAAATGGGTCAAATCCAACCCAAAAGTAAGCGCGTTCTTTCCGAAATGCACATTGTTTTTGATGGCGAAACATATAATCCCGTTAAGTTTGGACGCCAAGGCAACATTTAATGGATTGCTCACCGGATCGTACGTATTGCCGTTGTATCCCAATCCTAAAGAAATGCGAAAATCCATGTGGTATGAGCGAATCTTAATCATCGGTAAATCCGAAAATCCATAGATGCCCAAAAAATTCCCCATTATAACGTTGCTTCCGATAGACCCGTAAAAAAGTGCAGCCCCATAAGTTGGAAAACGATAGGATTTTTGGTAGGCTTTATGTCCCCTTGTTCGAAAAAGTAAACTCAACTCACCTGCATAGGCCACATTTCTCGGTAAATGCGCCATCACCCCTCGGTGAGCTGCTAATATCCCGATTTTCTGACGGTATTCCAAAGCCTTTTCGAAATAGGCTTGTGCAAGCGTTGAATCAACACTTAACAGGACGGTAAAAATTATTATCCATCGCATAGAAACAAAGTTAGTAAAGCAATTGAATCAAATCGATGAATCGAAGTACATTTGTACATGGATAAACGACTGAAGGCCTTTGAACGGCTATTGACGATCATGGACGAACTACGTGCGCAGTGCCCTTGGGATCAAAAACAAACGTTTGAAACGCTGCGTAACTTGACGATTGAGGAAACCTATGAACTCGCGGATGCTATTACGAAAAATGACTTACAAGAAATCAAGGGGGAAATCGGCGATCTTTTCCTGCACATGGTTTTCTACAGTAAGTTAGGCTCCGAGGCAGGTGCCTTTGACGTGAGCGATGTACTCAACGCGATTTGCGATAAATTGGTCCATCGACACCCGCACATCTATGGCGATATTAAGGCCCTTGGTGAAGAGGAAGTTAAAGCCAATTGGGAAAAATTAAAACTAAAAGAAGGTAAAAAATCTGTCCTCTCGGGAGTGCCCTCCTCCCTGCCCGCCTTAGTAAAAGCTACGAGAATTCAAGAAAAAGCGAAGGCAATTGGCTTTGAATGGGAAAAGAAAGAAGATGTCTGGGCGAAAGTACAGGAGGAAATGGCGGAATTTGAAGCTGAAGTCAACTTAGGATCAAAGAAACGAGAAGAAGAGTTGGGTGATCTCTTGTTTTCGTTAGTTAACTATGCACGTTTTATTGACTTATCGCCTGAGTCTGCCTTATCGATTACGAACCAAAAGTTCATCAACCGCTTTCAATGGATGGAAGAGGCCGTAGCACGCGATGGAAAAACCCTTTCGGACATGACCCTGGAGGAAATGGATATTTACTGGGAGCGAGCCAAAACGGATATTCTTCGAAACCCCGGTTTTACCCCAGCTTAAAATGCTTATCGGCTTCATCGGCCACGTAGTCGCCAATGGCCAAAGAGGCCGTTGCGGCGGGTGAAGGAGCGTTCAAAACGTGAATGGAATTGCCGTGGTATTCAATCCTGAAATCGTCGCGGGTATCGCCGTCTTCGGCAAGCAATAAAGCCCTCACCCCTGACCTCCCCGGTTTGATGTCGTCCATGGTCAAGGAAGGAATCATGCGCTGCAAGGTTTTTAGGAAAAGTTTCTTGGAGAAAGCCCGACGGTATTCGTTGATGCCAAAGGACATGTTCGAGAAGAACAATTTCCACGTGCCTTTGTAGGTTAGGGCATCCCAGGTATCGCGCAGCGAAAAATCGGTTTTACCATATCCCTCGCGTTTAAACGTAAATACGGCATTGGGTCCGCACTCAATTTCTCCGTCGGTCATTCGCGTAAAATGAACCCCCAAAAAGGGAAAGTCGGGATTGGGTGTCGGATAGATTAAGTGTTTCACTTTATGCCTCGCCCCATGGGTTAATTCATAATAATCGCCGCGAAAACCCACCACTTTTTCTTTCAGTTTCACCCCGTCTTTTCGCGCCAATCGGTCTGCCTGCAATCCTGCGCAATAAACGCCATAGGTGGCCTCGAAATTCCCTTGTGAGGTAATGAACCTTGAGCCGCCTTCCGTTTTTTCAATGCTCAGCACTTCGGTGTTCAACATTAATTGAGAATCAGGATTAATCGCAAGCGCCAATTCCACCATTTTCGCGGTTGCTGCTCGGAAATCAATAATTCCTGTGCATCCAACGTGCAATGCAGCGATGCACTCAACATGGGGCTCTATTGCTTTGACCTCTTCGGGGGTAATTTTGTGCAATCCTTCGATTTCATTTTGCAAGCCGGTTTGGTATATTTTCTCGAGGTGGGGCAATTCCTTTTCATCGGTCGCCACCACTACTTTTCCACAAACGTCGTGAGGAATGCCGTGTTCTTGGGCAAAAGCCACCAATTCGCGTCGGCCTTGTATGCAATTCCGCGCTTTGAGCGAACCGGGCTTGTAGTACAGGCCTGAATGAATCACCCCAGAATTATGACCCGTTTGGTGCTTGGAGAGCATATTTTCCTTTTCAAAAAGGACCAACTTCAACGAAGGGTTTCTCTTTTGCAACTTGTAAAAGGTTGCAGCGCCAACAATCCCTCCACCTACGATCGCGATGTCAAAACTCATGGCACAAAAATACAGCAAAAAGCAATCCGCAGGCACCTGCCTAGGACAAGAAAATGAACCGATCGAAGGGAAAAAGGTATCTTTGCTCTCGGATATTCTTGGGAGATTTTACGCGCTAAAGCGACATGCGCTTGTCAAGTTGGTGGAATTTACCTTAGAAACTTGTCTACCTTTACGCTAAAATCAAGACCTCCCATGATTATCTGCATCACAGGCTTAAAACCCGAATCATGTTGGAACACCCTCCCCTTCTAATAACGAGAAATTCCTTCGTTTAATCCGGCTAAAAAAGCCCAGGGAAATCTTTTCTGTGAAGTCAAACAAATCCAAGGCATTCAACCTACCCTCACGGCATGGGACAGCATGGTATCCTTGCGTGCCTTTGTAGGTTCAGGTCCTCACTTAAAAGCCGTGAAGTCTTTTCGAAATATTGCCACAGGAAGCACCTACCAGTGTGAAAGTGATACGGTTCCCACGTGGGAGGAAACGCGACGTTTATGGGAAGAAAATTACAAAGAGCAGTAAAAAACCACTGAGTACTACCCTACGAAACTCCGTTGACGCAGTTTACTGAGGAAACGCTTGCACCCCGTGGCAAAAAATCCCTTTACTCCTTAATCACTTTAAACACTCCCTGCTGGCCGTTTACGGTTATTCTTAACGAATACACACCGGCACTTAAGGCTTGCGTATTCACATGGGTTTTACCCATCCCTTTCCCGAATTGTACCAAGCGACCTCGGGCATCCAATAACTCAAAACTGAACGCATTGGCCAAGTCAATGGTTAAGAGGTCATGCATTGGGTTTGGATACACCACAGCATTGAACATGGTTTCGTTAATTCCAGCACCGCAATTGTTCACAATAATGTTGGCGGAAACAACGGCCTCACAGGTACCGTCAGACACCAAACACGTATATTGACTCGTTGCACCGGGTGTCACCGTAATACTTGCGGTATTCCCAATGACGCTCGGACCATCATACCATGTATAGGTAGTTCCACCTCCTGCGGTGATGGTTACGGATTCGCCCGCACAAATGGTGGTACCCGGGGTTATGGTTACGGCCAACTCCGTTGAGGCTGTTATTGTCCGAGAATAGCTTTGTACGCAATTACTTCCCGCAGTTCGAACGCGCGCAACGTAATTTCCCGATGGCAAATTTCCAAAATTCGGCGATGCTTGATAGTTTACCCCATCTAAACTGTATTCATATGTTGGATTTGGGGTTCCACCGGTTGGATTGGTGAAAACAATGGTTCCGTTATTTAAACCACAGCTTGTATTGGTTTTTGTGCACGTAGCGGAAGGTTTCGCACTTATGGTAACAGGAAGATAAACGCCGGAGGTTTTACAAGACCCATCAGCAAATAAATATATGCGTCGATTGGCTACCTGGTTAAAGGCAAGGGTTATCGCTGGCGTTGAGTGGGTGCTAATTACCGTCGTGAACGGATCATCTGTCACATACCATAGGTACGAATTCGTGTTGGTAGAACTCGCTCCATTAACGGTAATCTGTCCACCAGTACAAATCGCCGATTCTGAAAAGGTGAAATTAGCTGTCGGATTCGGTCCATTCGAGGTAAGAACATCCATCCATAAACTGGTTTTGATTATTGGATTTATATCCGTAGTTGGATGCCAAGTCCCGGTGGTGTTGGTCAATCCACCGTAGTAACAAAGCATGGTGCTGGGGCCGTTGGCAATGGTTCCGTTACGATAGTTGATGTTAACGCACAAGAAAGCCACTGAGTCTTGCGGAGAGCCGTAATTGAACTCAAAGCTAACCCAGAAATTTCCGGTGACGGTTGGCGGATTGGTAAAATCAAATTCATTAAAGTACCCGGCGTTCATGTCCGCAATCAAGAAGGTATCTGTAACCAAAACATTACCGGGATTGTTGGCATTGTCTTGATGCACCCTGATTTTAACAAGTCCTGATCCTGTTGAGTTTACCGCTTTAACAATGGGTAAACGCAGTCTTCGCACTTGGGTTGACGCAGGAGCGGTGTATTTATCGGCAATTTGGTAAATCAAAGAGGTGTTGGTGGAAGAGAAACGTCCCGTTCCCGGAATGAAGCCCCAACCGGTAGACCAATTGTAGTAGGCGTAATCTTCCGAAGGTTGCGGTAAATAGTTGCGCAGCGTGTCGCAGGCAATTCCCGGTGCAGCACCTACGACTTCCACGAAAGCCACTTTGGTTTCTGTATCGCTTCCAAAGGCATTGGTAGCGGTTAAACTCACCGTATAAGTACCCAAGGCATTGAACACGGCCGTCGGATTTTGAACGTTGGAATTGGGGGCGCCACCTCCGAAATTCCAAGACCAAGAAGTTGGGACATTCGTTGAAGCATCAAAGAAATTAACCGCAGCACCCACTGGAATGATGATTGGACTTGAAATATCTGCGGTAAAATCGGCCACCGGAGGAGTATTGGTGGGGTCGCAACCCGGAGATAAGAGAAGTGAACCACGGGCACCGGTGAGGGTATTGAGCATGTAATTTGCCTGAAGCTGGCTGAACATCACCGTACAATTGCTGTAATCCATGTAGTTCTCGTATTGAACTTGGGTATTTCCACAGGTTGTTTGATTGCCCGAACAAGAACCCCCGTAATTAAAGGAAGGTCCAGCGGTGTTGGGAGTGTCGTTGAATCCATCGTCCAAGTTACAGCTACCCGAACCTCCCCAGGTGTGATCAAGACCTAAATAATGACCCACCTCATGCGTAAGCACGTTGTCGTTGTTCATCCCAAGGTTGTAATCTAGTACAATACCGTCAATCGAAGATGCCGGCAACATACTGTTCGTGGGTCGATAAGCATAGCCCGCAGTACCGGAATTAGCCCCGTTAGAAATGTCGCAGATCCAAACGTTTAAGTATTTATTTCGGTCCCAAATTTGGGAACCTCCCGTAGCCGAAGCCTTCATTTTGTTCTCCTCTCCCCCGTTGTGGTTGTAATAATCTTCGTTCGTTGAAACGCGTACCACCCCCTGTTCGGCTAGAGGAACGCCTGCAGCATTTTTAGTGGCGAGGCAAAAGTTGATATTAACATCGGCCGGAATAAAACCGAAATTTGTTCGCGCGTTCGCCGCATCTTGATTCAACAATTGAAAATCCTCTTGAAGGTCGTTGAAAACCTGCATGATGAGGGCATTGGAAACATTTTCTGCCGGATTGTTCGGATTGTGCACTACGTGAAAAATTACCGCGATCGTGTTTACTCCTGGGGTTTTCTCAGGCTTGTAGGGCTTCGTCTTGGATGCCTCTTCAAGGTAGGTCTTGTTGAACTCCTCCCATTTACCGATGCTTTCGTAATATTTCTTGGTTAACTCATATGAGGCGCATGAATTGTTGGAAAATCCACGTCCACTCTCTTTTTGGGTTTTTACCGCTTTTTGGGCCAAGGCAGGCAAATTGCTAATGGATTTGATCGCTTGTGGCGGCCGTGAAACGGAATTCATCGTGGGCTCTTGTGCAAGGGCATTTTTCGCTATGGCCATCAACAGAACAACTGCAACAAAATAATGCTTTTTCATGAGAAGAAGGTTATTAATTAAAGTTTAAATTAGTAAAAACCCTTCAAATACCGAATGTTTATTATAATTTCACGCTTCTAAGATGACTATGCAAGACAATCTCGAATGGATTCGCAACAATAAAACCAACAAATCAACGGCCTTTACGGCTGAGGAGAAAAAACAGCTGGGCATAGAGGGATTATTTCCTTTTAAAACGAGTTCGCAGGATTTACAAGTTAAAAGGGTCCTTCAAAACCTCGATAAAAAACCAAGTAGTATTGAGAAATATCTTTACCTGTCGGCGCTTCAATCACGGAATGAACGCTTATTTTACCGGGTAATTAACGAAGATATTGAAACATTACTGCCAATTATTTACACCCCCACTGTCGGAGAGGCCTGTAAATCGTTTTCACACGTCTACACCGAGGCCAAAGGATTTTACATCACAAAGGACCTACAAGGAAGAATTGGAGAGGTTTTGGATAATTGGCCCTCGAAAAATATAAAAGTGATTGTGGTAACCGATGGAGAACGCATTCTTGGTTTGGGAGATTTAGGTGCCAACGGAATGGGTATCCCCATAGGGAAATTAGTGCTGTATTCGGCTTGTGGTGGAATTGATCCATCAGCCTGCCTTCCTATTATGATCGATGTGGGTACCAACAACGAAGAATTACTCAATGACCCATTATATCTTGGAGTGCCTCAACCCCGGATTTCCGGAACCGCCTATTTCGAATTGTTGGACGAATTAATGGAGGCGGTAACGAAGAAATATCCCGAAGTATTGGTGCAATTCGAGGATTTTTTAACCCCGAATGCCTTTGCCTTATTACACCGTTACCAATTTAAATACCGTTGTTTTAATGACGACATTCAAGGAACGGCTGCCGTTGCCCTTGCCGGAATTATTTGTTCCACCCGCATCACGGAAATTCCTCTAACGGAAAATCGGTTTTTATTCTTAGGTGGAGGTTCAGCAGCAACCGGTATCGCAGACCTATTGGTCAATAATCTTGTGCTAAATGGGCTCAGCATAGACCAGGCCCTGGAGCGAATATCCATTTGCGACATTCAAGGTCTAATGACCACCGAACGCACCGATTTGCAACCGCATAACCTTCCCTATGCCAAACCGTCCCCCGCTAAAACATTCTTGGAAACCGTGCAAGCGCTCAAGCCAACGGTCCTCATAGGAGCCACCGGAGCAGGCGGGGCTTTTACCCAGGAGATCATTGAAGCCATGAGCGCGATAAATCTTCGCCCGGTCATTTTTGCGCTATCCAACCCTACGAGTAAAGCGGAATGCACGGCTGAACAAGCCTACACATGGAGTAAAGGAAAGGCCGTGTTTGTGAGTGGAAGTCCTTTTAATAACGTGGTCTATGAAGGCAAAACCTTCGACCCTGGTCAAGGAAACAATGCCTACATTTTTCCTGGATTAGGCCTTGGAATGGTTGCCGGAAATATTAAACACGTCAACGATGAACTTCTAATTACTGCTGCAAAGTGTCTTGCGAACTTGGTGGAGAACCATGATCTAGACTTAGGTGCCCTCTATCCTCCTATTCAAGAAATTCGTTCGGTATCCTTAACGATTGCCAAGGCAGTCATGCTTAACGCAGTGCAACAAGGCCTAAGTTCGATTGATCCAAGCTCCATCGACCAACGCATTCAAGATGAGCTCTACGACCCAAGGTATTGACGGGTTGAATTTACACTTTCAACTTTCCCATCCCGCCATCAACGGGAAGCACTTGCCCTGTAATCCAAGAGCTTTGATCGGACAACAAAAAGGAAATGCAAGAGGCAAAATCTTCAGGACTTCCCAGGCGCTTCATCGGATGACGTTGCGCTCCTGCCTCAATTTTTTCGGGCGTATTGATTAACCTTTCGGCCATTGGAGTTATTGTGAGAGAAGGAGCCACCACGTTCACTCGAATTTTAGGAGCCCATTCCGCCGCCAAAGAACGCCCCAAACCTTCCAACGCTGCTTTAACCGCAGCTACTGAAGCGTGGAACGGCATTCCAGTCGTTGCCGCAACGCTCGATATCAATACGACACTCGAACCTTCGTTCATCTGAGACTGATATGTCTTCAACGCATTGACCGCCCCCAATACATGAATGTTAAAATCGGTTTGGAAGTCCTCTAATTTTAGAGACCTAAAAGGCTTGAGATTAATCGTTCCGGGAAAATAAACCAAGCCATCGATTTGTTGGTCAATTGCAGGCAACTCACCAACATAATCGGTTAGCTCAAAATCGCTGAACGATGGATTTCTGGATAATTGAATCACCCAATTGCCATCTGAAATGAGTTGGTTTTTGGTAGCTTGGGCAAGGGCAGATGATGCTCCGACGATTACATATTTTTTCATAGCTTCTAAACAAGCCTTTCGTTCATTGGTTCATTCCGAGCAAGCGTTCCAACTAACCACATTCCATTTTAGCATAAAAAACAAGTTGAGCCTAGATCGGTATTTAAAAATTTCCAACTGGAAGGTGTTGGAACCCAGAGCAAGACGAGTGGCCAGATATTTTTTGCGAGGAAGGAAAGTAACGTTCAGGTGTTTTGCATAAGAACCGATACCGTATTTTTGCTAAAAAATTAACCTTGAATACCCCAACCATCCAAAGAGACTTCTTATCCGCTGACCAGTTGCTCAACACCTTCAACGACGTTCAACCGTATTATGATGATTTATTATCGCGTGAAATCTCCACCCTTGAATCCTATCAAAAGTGGTTGAAGGAGGCGAGTGAGCTGGAGGCATTCCTCGAAGAAAACGGCGCCTGGCGATACATCAGGATGTCCATCAATACTGCAGATCGTTCTCTTGCGGAATCTTACGCATTTTTCGTGAGCGAGATTCAACCAAAACTGGCCCCATTAAATAATGCATTGAATGAAAAAATGATGCAAAATGCATTCGTAGCGGAATTATCCAAAGATCCGGCTTATGCCATTTTCTTCCGCTCGGTAAAGGTTCAGCTCGAACTGTTCCGCGAAGAAAACATCTCCCTTGAAGCGTATTTAGCCGAAAAGAGTCAGGAATTTGGGACCATTAGTGCTGCACAAACGATTGAGCACCGGGGAGAAACACTCACCATGCAACAAGCATCGGTGCATTTAAAAAGCCAGGACGAAAAGCTGCGAAAAGAAGTTTACGAAAAAATGGCCGCTAGAAGACGATCGGATATTGACGCTTTGAACGACTTATACACCGATTTAATAGCCCAACGCCACCAACTCGCCTTAAATGCTGGCTTCGATAATTACCGCGATTACATGTTCCAAAGCATGGGACGATTTGATTATACCAAAGAAGCCTGTTTCGATTTCCACGAAGCGGTTGCCCAAAAGGTCGTACCCTTGGTGAAAGAAATTCAGCTCAAAAAACTCCATAAATTAGGTAAAAGTGCTTTTAAACCATGGGATTTGGACGTTGATCCTGACGGTCATGCCCCACTCAAGCCCTTTCAGAGCGGCCAAGAAATGCTCGACAAAACCATCGAGATTTTTGACAAGATGGATTCTTATTTTAGCGATTGCTTGAGAACCATGAACACCATGGGGCATTTGGACCTAGAATCCAAAGCGGGTAAAGCACCGGGGGGATACAATTATCCTTTGTATGAAATTGGGGTGCCGTTCATTTTCATGAATGCGGTTGGTTTGCACCGCGATCTCATTACCATGGTACATGAAGGCGGACATGCCATTCATAGTTTTCTCAATAGGGATTTAGAACTTACTTCGTTTAAAAACATACCTTCTGAGGCAGCAGAATTGGCCTCGATGTCCATGGAATTGTTGAGCATGAAGTATTGGAATGCTTTTTATTCAGATGAAAAAGAACTGAGCCGCGCAAAAATAGAGCACATGGAGGACCTTTTAAAAGTGTTGCCATGGATTGCGCAAATCGATGCCTTCCAGCATTGGGTTTATACGCATCCAAGGCACAACCTGGAAGAGCGAAGCGCACAATGGTTGTCTTTGGGAAGGAAGTTCGGAACAGGTTTAACCGACTGGACTGGATACGAGGATTTACAGCGTTGTGGATGGCAGCGTCAACTTCATTTGTTCGAAGTGCCTTTTTATTACATCGAATACGGCATTGCACAACTAGGGGCGATTGGGGTTTGGAAGAACAGCTTGGTGGATGAACAAGACGCGTTAGAAAAGTATAAATCAGCACTCGCCTTGGGATACACCCGTTCTTTGCCAGAAATTTACAAAACAGCAGGAGTCCCTTTTGATTTCAGTCCTCAGCGCATCGGGGAATTGATGCAATTTGTCGATTCTCACCTGAAAAGCTTTGGCCAGAAATAAAAAAATGTATCTTTGCGCTCTCAAATTTGGCGAGATAGCTCAGTTGGTTAGAGCGTAGGATTCATAACCCTAAGGTCCCGAGTTCAACTCTCGGTCTCGCTACTGGTAAACCCCTTTTCGAATAAAGGGGTTTATTTTTTAAGAATGCGGTTGGATTTTTCGTAACTTTATCAAGAATATGCGTTCAAATACCCTGCTATTAACCGCACTAGTCGCTATTGCGATAACGCTTTCACACCAACGTCTTGAGGCTCAAAACTTCGTTTTCGGGCAACTTCAAGGATCTCCAATTATGAATACTGCAGGATGGAATTTGAATGGTAATGCCTTTGTTGGGGATACCCCAGGTGATAACGATAACTTTAACAACGAACTTATCCTTACTAACGCTAATGGAAACCAGAGTGGGGGGATATTTTTCGCACAACCGCTCAACCTTGGTTTTTGTTCTCAGTGGACCGTTGATTTTGAATACCGTATATGGGGAGGAAGTGCCGCCGATGGGTTGGCATTCTGTTTTTTGCAAGTTCCCCCCGCAGGATTCGTAAACGGCGGTGGGATCGGAATCCCAGGAAACGCGAATGGCCTTAAAGTTGTTCTTGATACGTGGGATAATGGCTGTGGAGCCAACCCGGAATTACAAATTTACAGCGGTGTAGGCTATAACGAATGCATTGCTGGGATTGTAAAGCTTACTAACAACGGTGGCATCCTCAATTTTGTGCGGGGAAACACATACCGTCCTGTTCGAATTATCTACAATAACGGACAAATCAACCTCTTGATTAACAATACCCCTTATCTATCGGCCAATTTTCCTATTAATTTTTCGGGTTACATGGGATTCACGGCAAGTACAGGCGGGGCCAATGATCAACATTCCATACGAAACGTGGTTATTTACACGGCCCAAGCCAGCTCTAACGCAGGGTTAGACGTAACAACGTGTTCCAATACCCCTGTAACCATCGGTAGTGCTAATACCCCGACATTTACATACAGTTGGTCCCCAAGCATTGGACTAAGCAACACCACCGTTTCAAATCCCGTGGTGACTTTGGTCAACAATACGAATGCCCCCATAACCCAAACCTACACCGTCACCACTACCCTAACGGCAAACCCCGGGGGTTGTCCTACGAACGATAACGTCGTGGTTACTGTGTACCCGGATCACATCACCAACACCGTTGATACCATTTGCGATGGCAGTTCCTACAATTTCAATGGCACTATGATCAGCAGTTCAGGCTACTACGTCGATACCCTTTCCTCCCAATTTGGTTGCGATTCCATAACCACGCTGGACATCATTATTTCTAATAATCCCGTTGTTTCCTCGCCCGATGTTTCCATTTGCTTCGGAGACTCCGCACTGCTGACTCCTACGGGTGCAAACACGTATCTTTGGACACCTACGGTGAATCCCGTCAATAATTTAGGCGAAATGTTGGTAGGCCCCGCTATATCGACGCAATACATCGTTCAGGGTTTAAATTTAGATGGGTGTTTTAATTATGATACCGTAACGGTCACTGTAAACCCGTTACCGATTCTACAACTGACGGCCAGTGACAACGATGTTTGTCCAAATACCCAAGTCCAACTTAACGCTTCCGGTGCGGCTACTTATAATTGGTCAGGTGTCGATCTCAACGGAAATTCCGGTATCAGCCAAACAATTACAGCGACTTCCTCAGGATGGTACGCAATTATTGGGACGAGCAATTTTGGCTGTGTTTCAGAGGACAGCACCTTCATTGTTGTATACCCCGTTCCTGTTCTTTCGGTAAATCCGTCATTGAGTGAAATATGTGTTGGAGAATCCATTAATATTAATGTAAACGGTGCGCAAACCTACCAATGGTCCAATGGAAATGTAGGCTCCAACTTCACCCATTTTCCCTTGAATTCTGAAACCATCACGATCATAGGATTCAATAACTTCGGCTGCAGCGACACCATCATTTCAGATATCGTTGTTTATCCAAATCCACTTGCCAGTATTTCCGTGGTAAATAGCAATTTGCAAAGCGACGATCCTACTGCTTACTTCGTAAACAACTCCAACAACTACACCCAAGCATTCTGGAATTTTGGCGACGGAACTACGCTTAATGAAAATGCCCAGAATATCACTCACCTCTACCCTCTCGAGGACGGAAATTATACCGTAACGCTTATCGTAAGTTCTGCGTTCGGCTGTCTTGCTGAAACGACCGTTGGAATTCAAGTATCGGGAGACCCGATATTTTTTGTGCCGAACACATTTACCCCAGATGATAACGAATTCAACAATATTTTTCAACCCGTATTCACTTCAGGATTTGACCCTTCTGCATTTCGAATGGTGATTTACAACCGCTGGGGAGAATTATTATTTGAATCCCTCTCTCACTTGGAGGGTTGGACGGGACAATACGGTGGCGCGAAGGTTCCTACAGGCACCTACACCTATTGGATTATTTACTTCGACAAGAAAGAAAATCGACTGAAAGAATTCACAGGTCATGTAAATCTTATTTACTAGATCGTTGTGTTGTTAAGATCCATTATTTCGTTGAGCCTCTGCGTTTTTTTGAGGATTAACAACTTCGCACAAGAGTCGGAAATAATCGTCTATTTATTTGTTTACGAAAGCGAGCAAACGCAGTCTGGAGCAGGGCATATCGCCATGGCCTTTGGTACAGATAGCAGTAAGCTAATTTACTATACAAAATATCGAAAAGGAGACGGAGGAAATCGTAAAGTACCAACCCTTACCCTTCAACAAGCTTTCATGTACGATCATCAGATCCTCGGTTTACAAACAAGACCACCAAGTATTGTGTTATCCTTACCTGTACATCAAATAAATATGAAGAGCATTGAAAAAGCGAGCGATCATTGGCATTTTAAACAATGGAGTATTTTCAAGAACAACTGTACTGATGCAGTGAAAAAGGTACTGCGAAAATGTAATATTAACCCTGGTATTGCCTTTTTGATAAGCACCCCAAACGAGTTAGTTGAGGACTTGGTTGAATCAGAGCCTGATAAATTTCGGAACCACGAATTTAAAGTTTTGAAGGGAAATCTATGTTTTTACCTAAAAAACGAGAGAAATGCAGTTTCTCAGGTAATCCTTGGCAAACGTAAGCAACGGAACAGGAAACATCAGGAACCGTGCCTGTAAAGAACGCCCATCGTTTTGGGACCTGAACTTTTTCTACCTGAAGCTCAACTCGAAACCCCAATCGTAACGCCTAACGCCGGCTTTGAAGAATTACCCTTTTATTCGGCTATTTTTTAACAAAACGCTTGGTAAAGGCTTTGTTGATGTTTACGTCAATAAGTTGCACCAAATAAATACCCGCGTTAAGCGAGTAAGTATCGAGGGTAATTTCATTGCCAAAGAATGCATTGGTGGCGATAATTTTTCCGGTTAAATCTGTCAATAAAACCTGATAATTTCCGTGATTTTCAGTCACAAGGGTAATGCTTTGATCGGCTGGATTCGGATACAAAAGTGCGTTGTGGATATCGCCCTCACCTTCCCCGTCCGTGATTCCCGCAAATGCCTGATTTAAAACAGGAAACTCAATATGAGTGGGGTATTCTGGCGCGAAAGCAATTCGATTAACGGCAACCCTGGGAGCCATTTCAACTCCTTCATAAACGTAGGTTTGGCCATCTCCTGGTTTGCGTCGGAAAAATTCTCCTGGCATAATGGGCAAATTCGGATTTACTTGATAGCGCGTGTAGTTGGAACTGGATATCAGTATTTTAACCCTGTGGCCTTTGCCAAAAGTGTACGCAATCGGAAGCATCTGAAAATGGTATTCGTAAATGTCGCCGATATTGATGTTGTCATAAATGGCATTATCGTCTTCTTGGCCTTCCGCAAGAGAACGCGCATAGTTTCTTCCGCGCGCATTGACACATCCTTCAACTACGAAAAATTCCCTACCGTCCGGGTATACGTCCACAACCCGTACAAAGAAATCCGTATCGGTTGGTCCTTGAGCGACACCAGCCGGGTTTGATTTTGCATACAAAGTCGCTTTTGGAAATCCTACAATGCTCATAGTATCATTGAGCACGGGGGTTTGATATTTAACAACTCCCGGGCGATCCATGGTATATTCCGCCCATTCCGTTAAGTCAAATTGCCCTTGGCTGTCACGCTGTCCGTCGGGCGTTCTAACAATCATATTTGCTCCGCCGATGGTACGAATGGGGTCATTTGGGTCGTGTAAATACATGTTAAACCCTTCATTGCTGGTTGGCGCGGAATTATTCATGGAGCCATTTTGATGCAAGTAAAAACTGGTCCACTCGATGCCTTGCGTCAATGGGAATTCATTCGCCGGATACCAATAGTTACCTGCGTTGGCATTTTCTGCTATGCCGTCGTCAACAGGCCCTGCCACGTAGAAACGAATATCCGGTGTTTGTAGATAGTCAACGTAGGGCACGCCTTCAATTTCTCCGTCGTCCAATCCTGGAATAAGCGGTGAACCGGTAGCAGGGACGTCTAAGGTAATTACCTGCTCCTGCATGGTGAAAACATCACGAATACCTATTTTTAGACCCGGTAATGTTGAAGATCCGGTAAGAAAGGCCACAAGGGTGTTAAGGGGTATTTTATAGTTCTCAGCAGGCACACGAATTTCAAAAATCCCAACGTTTGTCCATGCGTCGGATTGTTTTATGAACGCTTTCGGTTCACCAATAAATTGTGTACTGTCGTAATTTAAATTATACCGATACCAGGATATTGCCTCGGATTTTATGGCTTTTGAGATGGGCAAGTCAGCCTCAGAAAAATCATCCAAACTAAATCCTAAAATGTCTGAGATATTTTCAGGGTACGTCATATCTCCGGTTGTTCTGCTACCTATGGTCTGGTGAGCCCAAGGTCCTATGACCAATTTTTGTAGGTCTTTATTCTTTTTGGTAGGATCAAGGTGCTGTCGCATCAAATTCCAAGTTTCAATCTGGCCGTCGATGAAAATATCCCACCAACCCGTTAGGTGGAAAGCAGGGACTTCCATATTGCTGTAACGGCTAAACGTACCGTTCGCATCCCCTTCGCCCTGAGCATCCACTGGAGCTCGGGAAGCATCCATATCTCTTCGACCAATGCTATTTGGGTAGTAGCCCGCGGGCCCATCTTCATAACGCACGGAGGAAAAGTGATTGATGGCCCTTGTCGCGGCTTCAAATTTATTCGATAGACCGTAATCGGAGGCAGAATGTAAACTGTTATCGATATCGTTGTCAATATCGTTTAAGTCGTCGTTGGTTCCTGTAAAAATTTGCCCCTTCAACCAACCATTGACCAATTGGTCGCGAAAAACACCGTTTTGAAAGCCTGTGCTCTTGTAAAACTCTTGTGTTGCCACAATCGGCGTTAAGCATTTAAGGCCTGGTTGGGTGGGATCAATTTTATGTGCAGCCGCGGCCTGGTATTGGTTATAGCCTAAGGCGGAGGCACCAAACATTCCGATTCTGCCTGTCGAAATCATATCGGTAGTCTCGGGTGTACCATCCATATCAATGTCATACTGCCAAGTTCGACCGACAAGATCTTGAATCGAATGGTACCCGTCCTCGTGCTTATTTCCATTTCGGGGATCGCTCAACTCGGTCACATCAAGAATATGGCGATAATTTGGGTGGTAAGGATCCTTACTCCATCCATCGCTGTAAAGGGGTAAATAAACCCCCTGCGAAGTGTAACGTCCGCGCATATCTTGCACCGCATAGCCATAACCTAAAATGTTCACCGGTGTTGCTACGCCATCCCAGCTTCCCTTGTTGTAAGGCGTCCTCGAAAAAATCATGGGTAATTTGAAGGGATTCGGATTTGGGGCTCCGTTGAGAGAATCGTAAATGATGAGCTGTTGATTCTTCGGCAATACCTGAACCGGAATGTTTCCAACCAAGGGTAAATCGATGTTGATGACCAAGGAATCACGCAGGATCGGAAGGTAAAAATCCGTCATAAGTTGAATGCCATCGGGCATAGTTATCGGGAAAGTATACTTCGTTGAAAGTTCCTCCAAATTATCCAATTGTCCGTTAGGAACTACCCCTTGGGCAGTCAAGTTAAATCCCACAAGTAAGAAGCCGATGATTGTAACTTTTTTCATAGCAGTTGAATTTGCTCAAAAGTAACAATTTTTTAAAGTTTCTTTCACATTCTAAGAAAAACTTAAATTTGATAAATTTAATTTACGAATTATGTTAAAGTTTATTTGGATATTCTTTTTCGGAGCGTTTACGTTTTTCGCTCTTGGCCAAGCCTTAGAGGTTAGCGGCGTTATTCTAGACGAAGAGACAAAACAACCGATAGCCTTGGTCAAAATTCAAGAAACTCTAAGCAAAAAAGGAGCCATTACAGACGATAAAGGAAGGTTTGTTCTGAGTTTGGATTTTACCAGTCAACCATCCTACAACCTAATCTTACGCGCATTGGGGTATGATAATTACGAAGTGGTGGTCAACAAAACTTCAGCAAATCTCACCATTAACTTAACTCCCAGTTCCAAAGCCTTCAACGATGTCGTAGTGTCCGGAACTCGAGTGTCTGAAAAAATATTTGAATCCCCTGTTTCTATACAGCGGTTATCCGCGAAAGACATCTTAGCAAGCTCCAGTGGAAATTTTTACGAGTCGCTAAAAAATTTGCGCGGTGTTGACATTTCTACCTCAAGTGCAGGATTTCAAGCGGTGAACATGCGTGGCTTTAATTCAACCGCTCCTGTGAGAATTGTTCAGTTCGTGGATGGAATGGATAACCAAGCACCTGGATTGAATTTTCCTGTTGGCAACTTAGTAGGAGCAAATCCACTGGATCTGCAAAGCATCGAGGTTATTACGGGACCTGCCTCTGCTTTGTACGGACCGAATGCTTTTCAAGGTGTTGTTAATATGCTTTCGAAAGATCCCTTTCAGTTCCAGGGTGTATCAGCTGAATTGAAAACAGGGAGTCGAAACCTTATGGAAGGAAATTTCAGATTTGCTCATGCATTCGGCAAAAAACAACGCCTTGGGTTAAAAATCACCGCATCCTATTTACAGATGAAGGACTGGTTGGCAAATGACGCGGCTGCCAATACTTACGGAGATATCAGTGCTAATGTGAATCTAAGCAACATTGTTGCTCAATTTCAATACGATCCTACCTTGAGCCAAGAAGATATTGATCAGTGGGTTGCTTTAAATAACTACATTGAATTTAATCCTGTGGTTGGTCAAATAGGTTTGAACAATAAAACGATTACTGCTCCTGGTTACATCGAGCAAGATTTGGCGGAAAATAACGTACAGAGTTTTAAGTCGGGACTTGCATTGTGTTATAAACTGAAGGAAAACAGTCAATTGTCGTACAACGGTAAATTTGGTGTCGGAAGCGCAATCTATCAAGGGGCAAATCGGTATTCCATCAACGACATCCAGTTTCAGCAACATAAATTGGAATGGTCTGGAAAAAATCATTTGATTAAGGCCTACACTACTTTGGAAAATGCGGGAAATTCTTACGATGCCGTATTTACCGGAATCAACATATCTAAGGCCTCAATCGGCGACAATTGGGTACCTGCATACCTAAGCTCATTTTTTCAAAACCTATCTGATTTAACCAATGAATACGACGATGATGCTTCGCTGAACGATGTTAACCAGGCAATGGTGCTCGCCTTGGATTCAGCCAACAGTACTTGGTATACGCCCGGCACCGCTGCCTTCGATAGCCTGAGAGCAAGCATTGTCCAGAGTGCTGATTTACAACGAGGTTCAAAGTTTACAGATAAGTCCTCTTTGTATCATTTGGACGGCCAATACAATTTTAGTCAGATTAGGTCCGTTGATCTACTCGTAGGAGCTAATGGGCGCTATTTTGTTCCGAACTCTTTTGGTACGATCTTTAGTGACACCTTATTGAATCCCAACGACACCCTTGCCGACGGATCAGCTAACCCGGAAGGGGCTTACAACCGCCTAAGCCTATGGGAAGTAGGTGGCTTTGTTCAAGCGAGTAAACGGTTTTTTGACGACAAACTGCGTATTATCGGTTCGGTACGTGTTGATAAAAACCAAAACTTTGAACCTCAGTTTTCCCCGCGTTTAAGCGCTTCTTGGAATTTAAAAAATCACAACATTAGGGTCGGTGTGCAATCCGCTTTTCGAACCCCCACTCTTCAAAATCAATTTATTAATTTGGACCTAGGGCCTATCACATTAATTGGGAATCTCAACGGAATCACCAATGTGTATACCCTGAATTCGTTAACCGCCTTTAATCAGAGCCTTGCGGCTGTCAATGGTGATTTAAATGCGGTAGACGTCAATATTTTGGTGAATAAAGAATACCAAGCGCTCAAACCTGAGCAGGTAAAAACTCTTGAAATAGGATACCGGGGTGTCGTAAAAAACAAAATCTACCTCGACGCAGACGCGTACTTCAACCAATACACGAATTTCATTGCCGATGTTCGGTTGGTTGCACCAACGGGTAGTGCAGTTGCGGGTGAGCAGAGCGGTTTAGATGCTGTGGTGACAAAACTTTACGAAGTTTATCAGGTACCTGTCAACAGTACGAAAACAGTGTATTCCGTAGGAGGCGGAGTGGGAATTGGTTACAGCATTTCCAATAAATACCAGCTACAAATCAATTACACGTATGCGCAGCTTTTAACAGAAGGCTTGGAGGAAGACCTCATTCCCGGGTTCAACACTACTCCGCATAAAGTGAATGTCGGTTTTTCCGGCAAACAAGTTTTCAAAAATCTCGGGTTTTCGACCAATTTCCAGTATGTACACGGATTTGAATGGCAAAGTACTTTTGGTACAGGAAATATTCCCGCCTACACCGTGTTGGATGTACAACTCAGCTATCCATTTACGGTAAACAACAACGATTTGGTGATTCGTATTGGTAGTTCCAATGTATTAAATCAGCAGCGACGGGAAATATTCGGAGGTCCGATGATTGGCCGAATGATTTACACAACCCTCGGTTTTAATCTGGACAGAAAGAAATCCTAAAATTTCATAGTAGCCCACGAGATTCATCCAATGTATCCATTGTTGATTAAAACGAAACATATTATGAACTACCTAAAAGTCCTTTCAATAGCCTTACTGCTGAATTTTAACGCTGCTGCACAAGTCGCCGAAATTCAGCCAAACATTTCCGATCATGATTTGATTACTCTCAACAACGGAGTTTCCTTGAATTGCGAGGTCGTCGAAGTCGCTGAAAACATCGTTTTCTACGAACAAATTCCATCCTCAGGGCTGCTTTCTGCCAGTTTAAGCGAGGTACAGGAATTAGAACTTGGTGTAGAAGGATTATGCACTCTTTCCGACTCGACCAAGAACTTTAAGCGCGATCCCTTATACCGACAAGGAAAGTGGGACGCAAAAAGGTACTACAAACTAAGGCATAAAAGTTCTTTTCAAACGCCCAAAAATCCTCGAAACAGCATGCTTTCAAATCCAACGTATGCAGCTGGATATAAAGCAGGGGCAAAATCAAAAAAACAGGAGTGATTTATGCGTTGTGCTTTCCGGTAATCCTGCCTTTAACCCTTCTTTTATTTCTTGCGATTCTGTCCATTGGTTATTCAGGTGGTAGCGTATGGTTCTAACCCTAGATTTTCATGGATTAAAGTCATTAATTGCAAAATTCGCAACTGAGCGATTACGAGGTTGCGTAATAATCTTATTATTGCATAATTAAACCCTAAATTTGTACCATTAATTTTAACCCTATGAAACACTTCTTCTTTGCACTTGCTGTTTTCTTTGCTGCCCAAGTAGCCATTGGCCAAAACACCGACAACGATCAATCCTTGGCATCCAACCGAGATGTGATTCATTTTAACAACGGAGTTTCCTTGAATTGCGAGGTCGTCGAAGTCGCTGAAAACATCGTTTTCTACGAACAAATTCCATCCTCAGGGCTGCTTTCGGCCAGTTTAAGCGAGGTAAAGGAATTAGAACTTGGTGTAGAAGGATTATGCACTCTTTCCGACTCGACCAAGAACTTTAAGCGCGATCCCTTATACCGACAAGGAAAGAGGGACGCAAAAAGGTACTACAAACTAAGGCATAAAAGTTCTTTTCAAACGCCCAAAAATCCTCGAAACAGCATGCTTTCAAATCCAACGTATGAAGCTGGATATAAAGCAGGGGCGAAATCAAAGGAAACCTGGTTTGCGGTAATCCTGCCTTTAACCCTTCTTGCGGTAATCCTGCCTTTAACCCTTCTTTTATTACTTGCGATTCTGGCCGCTGGTTCTTCAGGAGGTGGCCCATGGTTTTAAAAATTGTTTTCCGTCCATTGAAAGCCGTAATTGCAAAATTCGCAACTCAATAGTTAAAAGGTTGCGTAATAATCTTATTATTGCATAATTAAACCCTAAATTTGTACCATTAATTTTAACCCTATGAAACACTTCTTCTTTGCACTTGCTGTTTTCTTTGCTGCCCAAGCAGCCATTGGCCAAGACATCCTCCGTCTTAAAAACGGAAGCGAAATGAACGTTTCTATTTCGCAAATCAACCCTACTTCGATTAAATTCAAAAAGACAGTGGACGGCCCTATTTACACCATGAATATTTCCGACGTGAGCTCCATTACTTATGCCAACGGAACGAGCGAAAATTTCGCGCCTGCTCCGTCACCGGTTACGAATAACACGAATTCGCCAAAAAACAATCCCACAAAAGAGGTTCCCGAAGACGAAATGCTTGCCCCTTCTAAGCGTTACGGAGGACCAAGGATTGGATTGACTTACATCGCAGCGGGAACAACACGTACGCGCATTGCGGATGCCTTCAACCGTGCTGACATTACCCCGGTTGTATCCCAATTTGGATGGCAATTTGAAACGCGAATTTTCACCTTGGAAAACGGCGCTGCTGGATTGGTGGAATTTGTACCTCTTATCGGAGGACTTGATCAAGGATTATTTTTACCTAGTGCCAACGTATTGTTCGGATTCCGTGGAGCAAACGGTGTAGAGTTTGGTGTAGGTCCTTCTGTTTCTTTAGCCGGATTCGGTATAGTCCTAGCTGCGGGTGCCTCGTTCAAGGTGGGTAAAATAACCTTCCCTTTCAATGTGGCCTTTTCACCTAACATCAAAAAGATGACAAAAGAGACTCAGGACTATGACCCCGCTACTAACCAGTATGTCACCATCCCAGGTAAAACCATTAATTCTGGTTTCAGGTTGAGTTTCTTCATTGGGTTTAATTCTCGTAAAGCCTGATGAAAGCGTTGAAGTATTTCGTTATTTTAACTTGCGTATTGTTTCTAGGAACCTTTAAAGCGCAAGACACCCTCGTAACCTTGGAAGGCAAGGTGTTGACGGGCAGCATCATTGATTTTTCTATGGACTTTACCAGTTACAGCCTCGATACAACCGTAAAAGAGGTTTCCATGATTCCCAGCCAGCAATTCGTGCTAATCAAACAGGGAGACAGGGTACTCAAGACCTACAAAAATGACACCTTAATCACCAAGGATGGGTTCATAATCCCTTGTAAAATCGTAGCAATTGATCCGGATATCGTTTCTTTTTTTCAATACAACTACCGTGTATACGATTTACAATCTACCATGAAGGGAAACATCGTAATGGTCAAATTTTCGGATGGGACGAAAGAAAGGTTCGATCAAGTTATAAATGCTCCCTATTCCACCAGTTCCTTTGAACTTGGTATGCAAGACGCTAGAAATTATTACCAACCCGCCGGAGGAATGATTGTAGGAGAAGTTCTGTTGGGTTTAACGCATATACTAATGGCTTCCGCCGTAGCAGGAACGGTCATTGCCTATGTCCCTCCTACTATGTTGAGTTCTGTCAATAATCCCAACAACTTGCTATTGAGCAGCGATCCAGCGTATAAGAAAGGTTATTTGAGCGTCGCACAGAGAAAAAAACGAATAGCTTGTTCTGTGGGATTTCTCTCCGGTTTTGCGGCTTTTTGGGCCACCGTTATCGCCACTGCTGGTTTCTAGTATTAATGAGGCAAGGGAAATTCAGTAACGCCCCTGCAGCGTAACTTTTATTAAAACGCCTCCACAAAACAAGTGTTTCAAACCGTGTTTCTTTCGATGCTTTTAGGCGAGGCCGGATTATACCTGGCCTATATAGGCGAAACGGAGAAGTACGGACTCCTCTACAATTTCCAGTACTTTTTCGGAAGTTGCCTCAAGATTTATGAACGGTGCGCAACCTGAGCGGTAGGCCTCTACCCATCTCAGGGCACAAAGACACCAAAAATCACCCGGTTTCAACCCGGGAAAATCATAAGCAGGCACGGGGGTGCTCAAATCGTTGCCTCGCGTTTTTGAAAAACGAAGAAAATCTTCTGTCATGTAGGCGCATACAATGTGAAGTCCTACATCGGTAAGGTCGGTTCTACAATAACCATCCCGAAAGTACCCGGTCATTGGAGAGGTACAACACGGTATTAGGGGATCTCCAAAAATGTTCTTCATCAGGTAGTACAGTTACTAAAACAACTCTTAGACTTGAAAAGTTTACAGAGCCCATTACTTTGAGATGTTGAACAAAGATAATGGATGCTAATTAAGCATGAATGGGTTTATAAAATGTAAACAAATTAGATTAGGCATTTTTGTGCTTCCAAATATCGGAGGTTCCTATGTTTTTGGTAATTTTGAGAACGGAGTAGCTATAAAACTCTTTCGCAGAGACCATAGGTAGCCAACTCCCCTGCTTATTGAATTAAATTTCAAACCATGCTTAAGCATTTAACATTCATGATCTTTTTATCGTGGGCCTTGGTATCGTACTCTCAGCAACTGAAAGAGCAAAATTACCAACAGGGATTAGATTTTGCGAAAGAAGGAAAATACGAAGAGGCCATTGTTTCTTTTTCCAAGGCGATTGAAGTTCAACCTTTAGACGCCTATGCCTGGTATAACCGAGCTATGGCGAAGAACATGATGGGTGAATACGAATCAGCCATTGATGATTTTACGACCTGCATAGGTTTAAGTCGTTCGTACGAAAAAGTTTGGTACAACCGAGGCCTAACAAAATTATACGTTGGTCAATACGACGGAGCGATTTTTGATCTTAATCAAGCGTTGCAAATTCAACGAAATTACCCGGAAGCCAACTACTATCGCGCTTATCTTTACGAGCTGAGAGGATTGTACGATTTTGCTTGTACAGACTACCAAAATGCCGCCTCAAAAGGGTATCGTGTGCCCGCCGAAAAATTACAGGCGTGCCGTGATACAAACTACAACGGTCTCCTTAAAAATCCTTTGTTAAAACTATTTAAAACCAGCAAACAAAAGTCTTATGGAACCACCGAAAAACGTCCTATTGCTATAGGATGCTATGAAAACGTTGAACGCTACTTACGATTACTTCGTTCGCCGGAAGGAAAATTTGTGCCGTTTGAAATCAAGCCCCTTCCAGAACTGACCGTTGTGAAAATAACCTACTCTTCCAAAGGTAAAGCCCAGGAAAAAAACCTTTATTTCGATCTGAATAAACCTTGTGATGCTTTGATTATCAAAGGATTCAAAACCTTCAAAGAAATTCCCGAAAGTGGTCCTCCTTAATGAGTCTTTCAACGATTTTTGCTCCGTTCAATGCAAGGGGAATGCCTCCACCAGGATGAACTGTTACTCCCGCAAAATAGAGACCTTTCACATTTGGGGCAAAATTGGGGTGACGGTTAAAAGCGGCCATGGTTGAATTGGAGTTATTACCGTAAATGGAACCTCCTTTCCCGTTAAAAACCTGTTGCCATTTTATGGGGTCGTTTACATATTCCGTTTGGATAAGTTCCTCCAAACTAACTTTAAGAATTCTGGATATTTTCACTATCACGTGCTTTCGCAAATCTTGCACTAACGCAATCCAATTCTGTCCGGAGGCCACGGGAGCGTTGACCATAACAAACCAATTTTCACAACCAACTGGAGCATCATTTGGATCGGCTTTTGAGCTGACATGTAGGTAGATCGTTGGGTCTGATACCAATGTTTTTGTTTTAAATATTGCTTCAAATTCAGCCTTATAATCTTCCGCAAAAAAAACATTATGAACCCCTAGTTCAGGAAATATCCTTTTAACTCCCCAATAAAATACAACGGCTGAAGAGGACAATTCTTGTCCTAACACCTTGTTTGGTTTTGCCACCGTGGGCATCAACTGTTCATAAGTATGATGAACATCGGCATTCGATACAACAATATCGGCAGGCTCCAAATTTCCATGTACCCGTATTCCCCTCACTTGACCATTTTCCGTTTCTATCGCCTCTATCTCCGAATTGAACTCAAACTGAACCCCCAATGAAAGGGCAGTCTTTTGAAGTTGCTGCGTTATATTAGCCATACCACCCTTTGGAAAAAACGATCCGATATTTAATTCTAAATGCCCAATGATGCTTAAAAGCCCCGGCGTTTGATATGGATCACTGCCATTGTAGGTTGCGAAACGGTTCATGAACTGAACGGTTTTAGGGTTTAAAAAAAATCGCTTCGATAAACCATTCATGGTGGTAAATAACCCATATCTTGGTATGTTCCACACGGCTCTCAACAAATTGCGGTTCCAAACATGTTTCAATCTGTGTAAAGATGCCTGAATAAAGACGGGACTTAAGGCCTCGTAATTAGCGCTCAATTTTTTCAAGTATTCACGAGACCTCTTTGGATTTTCACCTAAATCATGAATCAGACATTTTAACGTGCCCTCGGTCCCCGATTTTACGATCAAACGCGTACCATCTTCGTAAAAATACCTGCAAGACTCGGGTAAGGGGGAATGTTCAAATAAAATTGGGCTGTTGCCAAGAGCTACCAATTCCTCAATTAAATGGGGTTCAGTAAAAACCGATGGCCCCATATCAAACCGGTACCCGTCGAACGTTCGCGAATGGACCTTACCCCCTACAAAAGAATTCTTCTCGTAAACGGTAACCTTGAGTCCCAATTTAGCTAAACGAATGGCTGTAGCCAAGCCCCCAACGCCACTACCAATAACCTTTACAACGTGTTTCATTTCTCCTTATTAAAGGTAAATCGCATGAAAAAGTTCATGAAAACCCCCGATTTTTCAACAAAATTAGCCTTTTTTCAACATTTTTGTTGATTTTTCAAGGGTTTCAGGATTGTGGGAAAGATATTCCGATATCTTTGTTCCGTTCAATGTTTATTAACCTTTAAAAAAAATTAATTATGAACAAAGCAGAATTAGTTGACGCAATTGCGGCAAGTGCAAGTTTGTCTAAGGCTGATGCAAAAAGAGCGCTTGATGCGTTCGTAAATGTCTCAACGGGAGCGTTGAAAAAAGGACAGCGAATTTCATTGGTTGGATTTGGATCTTTTTCGATTTCAAAGCGTAAAGCCAGAAACGGTAGAAATCCTAAAACAGGAGCGGTTATTAAAATTGCTGCAAAAAATTCAGTTCGTTTCAAAGCTGGTGCTGAACTAAGCGGAAAAGTAAACTAAGAAAAGATTACTTCGAAAGAAAGGGAGCCCATTGGCTCCCTTTTTTTATGCTATCCTATTTCTGCAAAGTTTTTCGAAAAGTTCAACAGAAAAAATCTACTTCAATCATAAAACCTACTATTCCCTTACCAACCGAAGGGTTCTGGTTTGACCTTTGGAAATAGAAATCTTGACGGTGTAATGTCCCGGAATCAACATCGAAATATCCATACCATTGGTATAGATTCCCTGCTGAAGGATTCGTCCATCGGTGGAAAGCAAGGCAAACATAACCTTGGAATAATCCGAGAGTCCTCCAAGGTAAATACGATCTTTTCCGGGGTTGGGATACAACCGCCATTGGGAAAAATCGCCCCATTCCAATGCTGCATTTTGACAAGCTCCGAGTTGGTAATTGCTCACACCAAAATAGTTCTGGGCAATGCATGCGTTTTGGTAGGTTACAGAATCGCAACCGCAAACCGGCTCAAAAATCTCGGGACAAAGCACGCTTAAATCAATGAGGTTAGTGTCGATGCAATCCAAGATAATGGCGGTATCGTTTGCGCACAAGTTTGTGCAAGCGTACAACGAATTGAAGAAATATCCGCTGTAATCTATGCCATTGCTTCCGATAGTACTGCAACCCGAAACGGTAAAACACGAATCGTTTTGTCGAATAATGCCCAAAGCCATGGCGCAAGCACCAAAATTAACACTATCCGGAACGGTTAAGCAGGTATCCAATTCCAAAGGCTGACAAGGCCCCGGTGTCCATGAGCTTACACCACCATAATTAAATGCCTCGCAATCGTTGTTGTATGTAATGCTATCGCAGCCGCATACGGGGTCAAATACTGCAGGACACACAACCGAAACATCGATTTGCGCAGGATTTATGCAATTATTTTGTGCGCAAGACCCCGGTGTCCAAGAGGTAACACCTCCGTAGTAAAAGGCCTCGCAATCGTTGTTGTACGTTACGTTATCGCAGCCACAGACCGGATCAAATACCGCAGGACACATAACCGAAACATCGATTTGTGCAGGATTTATGCAATTATTTTGTGCGCAAGGCCCCGGTGTCCATGAGCTTACACCGCCATAATTAAATGCCTCACAATCGTTGTTGTAGGTCACGCTATCGCAACCGCATACCGGTTGATAGACTGCTGGACAAATCACCAAAGAATCGATTTGTGCTGGATTTACGCACGAAGGAGGATTGCATGGACCAGGTGTCCAGGAAGTAACGCCTCCTAAATTGGTCGCAATGCAGGAATTGTCGTAGGTCACACCATCGCAACCGCAAACGGGATTATACACCATCGGACAAATGGCCATCGAATCAATCAAAGAGAGGTCCACACAAGGTTGGGCCATGAGACACCATGGGAAAATTCCGCATAATAAAAGAATTCTAATTGTTTTCATATTTTCATGATTTTATGTGTTCTAGTTCTCCTTCAGAACGAGCAATCACCGCCGTGGCAAGGCAATTACCTAGCACGTTAACGGAGGTGCGTGCCATGTCCATCACGGCATCAATGCCTAAAATAACGCTTGCTTTCTCGGGATCTAAACCCATTGAAGCCACAGTTCCCGCAAGAATGACGAACGATGCACCACGCACTCCTGCCACTCCCTTACTGGTTAACATCAATACCAAACATATGGAAATTTGCTCGCCAACGCTCAAATCAATGCCCGACATTTGGGCAATAAAAACAGAAGCCAAAGAAAGGTAAAGCGTTGTTCCATCAAGGTTGAAACTATAGCCAGTCGGTATCACGAAACCCACAATGTGTTTGGGAATACCGAATCGCTCCATGTTCTCCATGGCCTTCGGTAAAGCTGCCTCACTGCTTGCTGTTGCGAAAGCGAGAGAAACCGGTTCAGAAACTGCGGTCATAAACTTACGTAAGGGTATGCGAGCCATCAATGCAATGGGTAGCAGAACCGCAACTACAAAAACGAGGAGTGCAACATACAAGGTACCAACCAATTTCATTAACGACATCAACACTTCGGTACCTGACTTTGCAACGGTAGTGGCCAGAGCGCCAAAAACAGCCAGCGGAGCTAAATACATGACGATATCAGTGAACTTAAACATAACCTCCGCCAAACTTTCATTCATTCGAAGCATCGTCAATTTGTGTTGCTCGTTTTTAACCATTCCTAAACCGATGGCAAAAATCACCGAAAAGACCACAATCTGTAAAATTGAATTTTCTGCGATGGATTTCGCGATGTTCTCGGGGAAAATTTCCACAAAATGATCTTTTTCTACACGTTGCGCAAGCAATTCTGATGATTTTTCGTGCATCTTTTCGTTGACTTCTACATTGACTCCCCTGCCCGCTTGCGATACATTGATTGCCAGTAGACCGATAAATAGGGCCACAGTTGTAACAATTTCGAAATAAAGAATGCTTTTCAAGCCCATTCTACCCACTTGTTTTAGGCTGCTATGACCAGCAATTCCAACAACCAAGGTGGCAAAAATCAAAGGGGCAACAAGCGTCTTGATTAACCGTAAGAAAATTTTAGCGAATCGCTCCATCTCTAAAGCAAAAGCGGGAAAATCCATACCGACTTCGATGCCTAAAACCATGGCACTAAATATCCACAGAGATAACTTTTTCCGAAAGAAAGCTATGAAAAACAACATTAAAATCAAGCCGAAACGAAGCGTTTCAAATAGCCCTTTAGGGACATTCGATGCAACCGTTTGTGCAGAAAAAGCCACCAATAAAAGTCCAAAAATCAATAGGTAAACCTTCGTGTTGGCGAGAGACTTTAGGTTACTCCACATAGAGTAAAGATAGGTAATTTCATCTTTAAAATCCCAATCCGTATCTTTGTTAAAAAAGCTACGATGGGTATTTCAAATAAAGAATTGGAATTCAACCAGAACCAAGACCGAATGCGCCTTCGTATTCGAAACCTTGAACAAACCTTGGAAAAAATTTACCATGGCGGGGGGAAAAAACGCATTGAAAAACTTCACGATTCAGGAAAACTCACGGCGCGGGAACGCATCGACTTATTGCTTGATCGAGGAACGGATCGCTTTGAAATGGGCGCCATCGCGGGTTATGGCATGTACGAGGAACACGGAGGTTGTCCGGGTGCTGGAGTGGTGGTGGTTATTGGTTTTGTAGCCGGACGTCAATGCATTGTGGTAGCCAACGATGCCACGGTTAAAGCAGGGGCCTGGTTTCCAATTACCGGAAAAAAAAATCTACGGGCTCAAGAAATTGCGATGGAAAATCGTTTACCCATCATCTATTTGGTGGATTCTGCGGGCGTTTATTTGCCCATGCAGGATGAAATTTTCCCGGATAAAGAACATTTCGGTCGTATTTTCCGGAATAACGCCGTCATGAGTTCTGAAGGAATCGTACAAATTGCCGCCGTTATGGGAAGTTGCGTCGCCGGCGGAGCCTATTTACCCATCATGTCCGACGAGAGTTTGATCGTGGATAAAACCGGCACCATCTTCTTAGCAGGTTCCTATCTGGTGAAAGCGGCGATTGGTGAGAACATCGATAACGAAACCTTAGGAGGCGCAAGCACGCAAACAGAAATTTCAGGCGTCTGCGATTACAAGGTGGAAAACGATGAAACGTGTTTGGCAACCATCCGAGATTTGATGTCGCGCATTGCCAAAGCGGAAACCGCGGGATTCGACCGCATTGAGAGCGTTGAACCGCTTATTCCTGCCCAAAACCTCTATGGCATTATGCCAGACGAACGTTCGAAGCCTTACAAAACACGAGAAATTTTGAAGTGCCTCGTGGATGGTTCAGAATTCATTGAATACAAGGATGGTTATGGTAAAAGCATCTTGTGCGCTTATGCGAGAATCGACGGTTGGAGTGTAGGTATTGTCGCTAACAACCGGGAAATTGTTAAATCGGCCAGGGGCGAAATGCAGATGGGCGGGGTTATTTATTCCGATTCTGCCGACAAAGCGGCTCGATTCATCATGAATTGCAATCAAAAAGGCATTCCGCTGGTCTTTTTACAGGACGTTACCGGGTTCATGGTCGGTTCCAAAAGCGAACACGGAGGCATCATCAAGGACGGAGCAAAGTTGGTCAATGCTATGTCGAACAGCGTAGTTCCCAAATTCACCGTGGTCCTTGGAAATTCCTACGGAGCAGGAAACTATGCCATGTGCGGAAAGGCCTACGACCCAAGATTGATTGTGGCATGGCCCACCGCAGAAATTGCGGTGATGAGCGGGGCAGCAGCCGCTAAAACGCTGTTGCAAATTGAAGTAGCGACCTTAAAAGCGAGAGGGGAAGAAATTAGCGAAGCGCGCGAAAATGAACTATTTAACCGCATAAAGTCCCGCTACGACGAACAAATTTCGCCCTATTATGCTGCCAGCCGCTTATGGGTGGACGCGATCATTGACCCCGCGGAAACGCGTAAGATTTTATCGCTGGGAATCTCCATGGCTAACCATGCAAAACCCACCAAACGCTATAACGTTGGGGCGATACAAACTTGAGGCGAATGAAGAACAAGGTGTGAGGATCCAATGCTAAGGCCTAAAAGTCCCTATCTTTTTATAATTCACATAATTCGGATTGATGCCGAAGAACATTAAAACGTCCTTCGCTCGATCTTTTAAGGATCTTCGGTTCATGGAAATATCGGTTTTGAACGTCCAGTTCATGGCAGCGATTCGCTTTTGCATCAACGAGGGATGCTGGCCTTCAAAGCGCTTCACCTGGGTTAAATGTTGTTCGTATTCGAAGCGATCTACCTTAGGAAGGTTGCTTTCAATCCAAGCGTCGTCGTGCCACAATTTGTTGAAATTGCGTTGCTTTCGCAGCATAGCTTGAGGTTCTTTGACCCATCCGTAATGGTGAATGTGCACCGGAAGTTCCACTACCTTGAGTTTCTCATTATCCCCTTTGCGGAACCCTTGGGCGTCGCGGTACGAATAAATTCCTGAGCGATTTCGCACAATCCGAATCTCATGCCGATACCACGAATTGGATACCCCGAGGTAGTCGTAGGAACCATAGAAATGTCGGTATTTAAACAAAAAACCGTTGACGTTCTCGTCGTTCAAATGATGCTCCATGGCTTGACGAATTAAGGAATCGCACCCTTCCTCTAAAACTTCATCTCCTTGGATGTAGAAGCACCAATCGCTGTCGCTCGATATGGCCTGGAACGCCTTGTTGGTTTCAACGGCAAGCACCTCTCCATTATCGCGCAAGGAATCGTCCCATACGGTTTCGATGACCCGAATTTTTGGGCTTCCGATCCCTTGAATAAGCGCTAAAGTTGCGTCGTCCGATTTTCCCACTGCTACCACAAATTCGTCGCACAACGGCAAAACAGAATGAATGGCCTCCAGAATCGGATAGTCATAGATGAGCGCGTTGCGAATGAAGGTAAAACCGGAAACTTTCACCCTGCAAAGGTGCGTATTTTTGTTGGGATGGAAGGGGTTTTTCAACGTGTACCCATCTCCATTTTCATTTTTTTTTCAAAGCTAATAGGTTATTATTAAATGGTATATTTGGGGAAATGAAATTTAATCATGCGCAGCAATTTCGCTACCTATTTTAAGGATTTTGAGTTTGCAAAGTTTGATAAAAATCATCTCGCCAAATCCATATGTTGGTATCCTAGCGCAGGCGATGACTTTAGGCATATCGTATACCTTGAAAAAGCAAACTTGAAGAGCGGATATACGGGTACCTCTCACCTTTACATTTTTACGGACTATTATTTGCCTGCGAATGATACGATTGGAATAGATGTATTCAAAACAGGAACTGTTTTATTTGAAACGAATACGTCCAAGGAATCTACCCAACTTAAAATACTCCGTACAACTGAATTGACCTTGAAGAGGTTTAATGTATGTCCATTTTTTTCGAAGGGACAATTCGATGATCGAGGGTTGTTTTATGGCACGGGAGATCACTATTCCAATAAGGTTTTCTTCCTTTTGACAGAACTCAGTATTTTTCAAAATGGAAGAGCCATCAAAGTTCTAATCCCGTGCTTCTATTTCACCAATGAAAACTGCAATTTTTTGGTCGACTTTTTACTACACAACCAACTGTGCGTGGATACCTTAGTTCATATACAAGACGGTGGAGGGACCATGGGCGGCAGTTACTTAAACATGGACTTTATTTATCAGTTTCAAAAGCTTCTCAAAATCAAGCAGGTCATTACCGACAAAAGCGTCAACAAGAAGGAATTCCATTATGATGCTCGTGCACGCATGATGGATTACCTCGATTACTCCAATGATTTTAATGAGGCGCGCAAAGGTCATCTATTACATGGATTGCAAGATCACAACTGGATCGATGATCCATTGCTGAATTGGGAAGAAGAGAAAATAGCGAAATCTTACTATGGTGAAACCCTCTACAATAGTACAGAACGATACTACTACCTATGGAAGAAAAGAATCTAATCTAATCAAATAAATAAACAACTATGGACATTTTAATTTCACGGGAAAACTCGCTTTCCATTGCTTTAGTAGATCGTAAAAAAAACTATTAAGATTATTCTGCACTTTCCTTAACAGCAGGGAATTATTCAGCCAACCTTAGTAACTTCAACCTCCTGCCGGAAGGATTACATGGAGATAGAAAATTACGGCAGCTATACGATGATTTTATAGACAAGGTTAATACTTCTAAGGAAATTGGTGTTATGAATCAATTCCCTCCATCGTTGTATTTTTTCGTGCCGCATACCAAAGGCAAAGAACAAATTGATGACTTGTTAATGGATTTATTCAATGCTCTCCATGCTAACAATGCGCAAGAAGTTTTGCTTACCCACTGGATGTTTATTAGTGAAAAACCTTCTGATATAGAATTTGATGGCCTAATTCATTTTATCAAGCACAACTTAACTACTAACATAAAAAGAATTTACCTTAGAATAGATGAAAAATTTCGTAGCGACTTTATCCAACGATTCAACCAATAACTAACGTTAATAATATCCATATGGAACAACAACCACACGACAGTTGGGCTCAATATTACGATTTCGTATATCAGAAAACGTATGGTGAATTTTATGATAGATTCAATGAATTAACCTTACAAACCATTCAAAAAATCCTACCTTACAAAGGCAGTATTTTAGATTTTGGGGCCGGAACGGGGAGGCTTTCCATACCATTAACCCAATTGGGCTATCACGTAACAGCCGTCGAGAAAAGCACCAATATGGCTGCAATACTCTCACAAAATGCCGCGCTGGTCAACATCAATTTAGATGTATTTGTTGGAGACATTAGCGAGTACAATAACGGTAAATCTGATTTAGCTTTGGCGTTATTTACTGTATTAAGTTACACTTGCTCTCCAAAGGAACTCCAACGTATCATCGAGAACATTAAAAACCACCTAAATCCTAACGGCTTATTCTTTTTTGATTTGCCAAATACCGTTTTTTTTAGAAATATCAGTTTATTAAACAAACGCGAACCGAACTTTAATAGGAATGTTACCTTAACACCTCTTCCAGACAATGTCTATGAGTATCATGAAATATGCAGCGGTATGGATCATATTCGTGAGTTTTCATACGTGGACACTTTCAATATACGCCATTGGAAAATGGAAGAAGTAACCGAAATATTGAGCAATCATGGTTTTATTGACACGGGCCTTCGTTTTGATCAGTTTGCATCAACAGGATCCGACTATCGATTGTATAAATTGCAATAAGCACTTTTTTAATGTAAAACCCTTTTATTTCAAAAAATTAAACTCCTATGCCAATGCCCGACAACTTATCCAGGTTTCTCAGATTTCGGCAAACCATAGGCAAACAATAATTTTCAGCCTATTGAAATAATGAGGTATCTCCAAACGGTTGTGCCCTCTCCTCCGCCGTCGCATATTTTAGTATTTTTGTTCCATGTACCCGCAACGCCCTTACGTGCTCATTGAGGTAGCCAATACCCACGGTGGAGATATTACTTATTTGAACGACTTAATGGAGCGTTTCGCTTTGTTTCAAGGTGCCTACGGGATGAAATTTCAACCGCTATCACCGGACACCCTCGCAACCCCCGATTTTTCGTGGTATTCGGTTTACCAAGAACTGTTTTTCACCCCCGAGCAGTGGGCGTCCATCCTGCAAAAAGCCCACACCACCAAAGAGGTTTGGATCGACATCTTCGACGTGTACGGCGTGCAAATCGTTCGTGAGAACCTTTCGCTCATTCACGGCATTAAATTTCAATCTTCGGTGCTCTTTAATGAAGAAGTCATCTCCGAATTAAGCCAAATCGACCTGAGCCATTGTTCCCTGATTCTCAACATTGCCGCACAACCCCTTGAGACCATCGAACAGCGCATTGAATCCTTGAAAAGCCGACTTCAACCCAAAACCATCTACCTCGAAATTGGCTTCCAGGCCTACCCTACCGAACTCGCCGACAGCGGTCTTTCCAAAATGAAAGCCCTGCAAGAACGGTTCAATTTTCCTTTGGTGTTCGCGGATCACCTCGAAGGCAGTTCCACGGATTCCATGGTTCTCCCTTTACTCGCGTGGCAGCAAGGGGCCAGCATCCTCGAAAAGCACGTGATGTTGTCCGACCGGGAAACGAAATACGATCATTTCTCTTCCATGACGCCTGGGCAATTCGAAGCACTGGACCAAACGCTTGAACGCTATGCTGCCGCGGCTCAAGCTCCCTTCATCAATCCCCGCGAAGAAGACTATCTGGCAAAAACCGTTATGATTCCCGTGCTGAAAACCCCCAAATCAGCGGGCGATTTGATCCATCCGCCAAGCGATATCTTCTACCGACGAAGCGGTAAGGAAGGACTCACCCTGACCGAAATCCAGGCATTGCAGCACCAGCATCAGGTGCTTGCTTCCGATAAATCCTCGCTGGATACCGTAACTTCGGACAATTTTCGTCCCGCGCGCATTGGTGCCATCGTGGCCTGCCGAATGAAATCTTCTCGGCTTAAAAGCAAAGCCATTCTACCCATTGGAGCCTTAACTTCGGTAGAATTTTGCCTCAACCGAGTGCTTCGTTTTGAATCCTTGGATGCCGTAATACTCGCCAGTTCAACGACCGAAGAAGACGCTGTTTTATCACAACACACCCATGATCCATCGGTTGCCTTTTTCCGAGGAGATCCCGAAGACGTCATGAAGCGCTACATTGACGTGTGCGACGCGCATCAATTGGATGTTATTGTTCGCATTACCGCCGACATGCCTTTTGTCGATAATGCCGTGTTTCAACACCTCTTATCCGCCCATTTTGAAAGCGGCGCCGATTACACCGTTGGGGAAGATGCTGCCATCGGGGTGAACCTCGAAATCTTCAATACGGCTTGCCTAAAACGCATCAAACAGTATTTTCCATCCGCCGATTATTCGGAGTACATGACATGGTACTTTCAGAACAATCCCGAATACGTGCGCATCAACCGTGTGGCTTTGCCGGAAATATTTGTTCGAAACTATCGCTTGACCTTGGACTACGAAGAAGATCTTGCCATGCTCAATGCGGTAGAAAGTGCTCTTGCACCCGAGAATCCTCATTACACTTTGGAAGACGTTATCCATTTCCTGGATGCCCATCCGGAAGTTGCGGGAATGAACAGTCATTTAAGCCTGCGCTACAAAACCGATCAATCCTTGATTGATTTATTGAACGATAAAACCAAAATCCGACCATGAGAATCCTGGTGTTTTCGGATTCCCTGAGCCTTCCCAGAAGCCAACCTGAAACGTGCTTACACGAACAAACTTGGCCAGAACTGTTGCGAAAACAAGGTCACGAGGTGTGCCTAAGCGCCATCGGTGGAGCCACGGTTCAGGATTTATTGAAACAAACCTTCTACTTTCAAGACCGCCGCTATTTCGACTTGGTCGTGGTGCAGTGCGGCATTGTGGATTGTGCGCCAAGATTCGCCAAGCGATGGGAACTTAAAATACTTCAAGCTTTGGGAAAGGTTGGCAAATGCGTTATAAGATTGCTCAACCGTAAAAGCGTACGAAACCTTCGCAAACTCACCTACACCTCCGAAAAGGCCTTTTGCGACGGAATTCAACGCCTCGAAAACGCGTTCGATGCTCCTGTAGTATTTGTAGAAATTCTACCTGCCACTTCATCGTATGAAACGCAATTACCCGGCGTCACGAAGAACATTGAGGCGTTCAATGCCATACTTCGTTCTCACCGTCATATTTCCATGAAAGACATTCCTGAAACAGGTATCATGTCGGACCACCATCATTTGAGCTCGGAAGGCCACGCCTACTTGGTAAAAAACATCCTTAACCAGTGGTCATGAAGTATCTGCAACTGAACCCGCAAAGCGGTCAACTTGGACCGTATTCCTTGGTTCCAATACGCATGGAAGACCGCGAGGACATTCGCCGATGGAGGAACGAACAAATGTACCATTTGCGCCAAAACAGTCCTCTTTCGCAAGAACAGCAGGACCTCTATTTTTCCACGGTCGTGAAAGGATTGTTCGAGGAACCGAATCCATCGCAGTACTTGTTTTCATACCTGCATAAAGGCAACTGCATCGGCTATGGAGGATTGGTGCACCTGGATCGTGAGCGGGGAAGCGCTGAGTTGTCGTTCATCATGAACACCGCATTGGAAGCCAAGGAATTTGGCCTTCATTGGGGTAATTATCTCCAACTGATTCAACCCATTGCATTTGAAGGATTGAAGTTGCGCAAAATCTTTACCTATGCCTACGACCTACGTCCCCATTTGTATCCCATCCTCGAAAATGCCGAATTCCTTCGAGAAGTCGTCATTCCAAATGCCTTGAGCGAAAACGGTAGCTCTATCCCGGCTTTGGTGCACAGTCGCTGGAATGCAACGTTGCGCAAGGCCCGGCCAGAGGACGCTGCCTTGACTTTCAAGTGGGCGGTTTCGCCGGAGGTTCGAGCCCATTCCTTCAGCCAAGAAGTCATTCGTTGGGAAGGACATGAGGCATGGTTTAAGGCAAAAACAAACGATTCGAACTGCTTATATTACCTCATGGAATCTCCTTTCGGCGTGTTAGGGTCCATCCGTTTTGACCTCAAAGGAACAGGAATGGGGTGGATTAGTTATTTGCTGGATCCTCAATTTCACGGTCAGGGATGGGGAATTGCCCTGCTACTAATGGGCCAAAAAGAAGCACGTTGCGCGGGCCTACAACAATTAATCGGCGAGGTGATGCCCGAAAATAGCGCATCTTGTGCTATCTTTGCCAAGTTAGAATACGAAAAAGAGGTGTTGTTCGACCGTATTCGCTACACGAAATTTCTATGACAAACCCGATACCCGAAGACAAGGTATTCATCATTGCTGAATTATCCGCCAACCATAATGGAAGCCTGCAGACCGCGTTAGACACCGTTAAAGCTGCCAAGCGAGCTGGCGCTGATGCTATAAAACTGCAAACCTACACAGCCGAAACCATCACCTTGGCCTGCGATTTACCCGACTTTAACATCAAAGGTGGAACCTTGTGGGACGGAAAAACCCTGTTCGATTTATACCAAGAAGCCTATACACCTTGGGAATGGCATGCGGCAATCTTCCAGGCGGCTGAAGAGGAAGGACTCCTCTGTTTTTCTTCGCCTTTTGATCCAAGCGCTGTGGATTTTTTGGAAAGTTTGGCCTGTCCTGTGTATAAAATTGCCTCCTTTGAAATTACCGATATTCCGCTCATTGAATATGTCGCATCCAAACAAAAACCGATCATCATCTCGACAGGAATTGCGGAGAAAATCGATATTGAACGGGCGGTAGACGCTTGCCTTCGTGAAGGAAACAGCGACATCACTCTGCTCAAGTGCACTTCCTCATACCCTGCCCCCATTGAGGAGGCTAATTTGAAACTCATGGAGCAATTTGCCGAGGATTTTCCAGTCAAAATCGGCTTATCGGACCATACGCCGGGGCACCTTGTTCCGGTAATTGCGGTGAGTCTTGGAGCACGTGTCATCGAAAAACATTTTATTTTGGACCGTTCCATTGGCGGCCCGGATGCGGCATTTTCGCTTAATGAAGAGGAGTTTACCGCCTTAGTGCACAACGTTCGGCTTGCTGAACAAGCTTTAGGTGATGCCTCGTACAAGCTCACCCCAAAGCAACAGGACGGACGCGTATTCTCCCGCTCCCTCTATCCTACTCAACCAATCCTTGCAGGAACCCTGATCACTCCTGAAATGATTAAATCGGTTCGACCCGGTCACAGCCTTCATCCCATGCATTGGAAGAACGTGATTGGAAAAACCGCAAAGCGTAACCTGGGTTTAGGGGAACGCATCACCTTGAACGACTTTGAATAGACTTTGAATAATCGTTCATTCAACTCTTATATTAACCCAGCACTTGGAGGCTAACTTCTTTAAACCGTCCGACAGGACAACCACTTTATGACATTTCACGATTTATCCTTAATTCAACCTTTACTCACCGCGATTGAACGCGTGGGTTATACGCATCCTACCCCTATACAAGCCAAAGCAATTCCCCCCATCCTGAAGGGAAAGGACCTCATGGGATGTGCACAAACAGGAACAGGAAAAACTGCCGCTTTCGCTATTCCAATTCTTCAACGGTTAACCCTTAAAAGCCGACCGGAAGGAAAACGAAAAATCAGAAACCTAATCCTAACTCCCACCCGGGAGTTAGCCATACAAATCGAGGAGAACATTCAAGCTTACGGCAAAGACCTCCACCACCGACATGCGGTAATTTTTGGAGGCGTAAATCAGCACAGTCAAGTGCAACAAATCAAAAACGGGATCGATATTTTGGTGGCCACTCCTGGCCGTTTAATTGATTTGCATCAGCAAGGGTATATTTCCCTTCAACATTTAGAAATTTTTGTGTTGGATGAAGCCGATCGGATGCTTGATATGGGATTCATTCACGACGTAAAACGAATCATCAAGTTGATTCCAACCCGTCGCCAAACTTTGTTTTTTTCGGCCACTATGCCAAAGGAAATCAAAGCCTTGGCCGATACCCTATTGACCAACCCTGAAATGGTAGCGGTAACGCCCATCTCTTCCACGGCGGAAACGGTAGCTCAATCCATTGTTTTTGTAGAAACCGCCGAAAAGAAGAATGCATTATTGCACTTATTACATGAAAATACGGCCCCTTCGGTACTGGTATTTACACGAACCAAACACGGCGCTGACCGGGTGGTGAAAATTTTAGCCAAATCCAAAATTAAGGCGGCAGCGATCCATGGCAATAAGTCCCAAAATGCGCGACAAAATGCCCTCAACGGATTTAAACAACATAAAATCCGTGTATTGGTAGCTACGGATATCGCTGCGCGAGGCATTGACATCGACGATTTAAGCTTGGTGGTTAATTACGATTTACCTAACATTCCGGAGACCTATGTTCATCGGATTGGAAGAACGGGAAGAGCCGGAGCCAACGGACAGGCGATTTCGTTTTGCAACCAAGAGGAACGGGCTTATTTAAAGGACATTCAAAAACTCTTAGGAAGAAACCTAACAGAGCATTCGGATTATCCGAAAAATCGCCCAAAATCTACATCAGTTTACGGTATTTGATGCGTTTCGGACCTGTATCACCTAGTCGTTTTTTACGATTTTCTTCGTAATCCGAATAACTTCCCTCAAACCAATAAACTTCTGAATCGCCTTCAAATGCTAAGATATGGGTACAAATACGATCCAGGAACCAACGGTCGTGGGAAATTACTACCGCACACCCAGCAAAACGCTCGATACCTTCTTCAAGGGCACGCAAGGTGTTGACATCGATGTCGTTGGTAGGCTCATCCAGCAACAGGACATTGGCTTCAATCATTAAGGTCATGGCCAAATGAAGGCGGTTTCGTTCTCCTCCTGAGAGCACCCCTACTTTTTTGTTCTGATCGGAACCGTTAAAGTTGAACTTGGACAGGTAAGCCCTTGAATTAATTTTCTGGTTTCCAATTTCAATGAATTCTAGACCGTTGGAAACTACTTCAAACACTGTTTTGTTGGGGTCTAAAGATTTATGGGATTGGTCAACATAGCCTAATTCGACCGTTTCGCCAACGCAAAACGAACCGGCATCGGGCTGCAACTCGTTCATAATCATTTTAAAGATGGTCGTTTTTCCCGCGCCGTTCGGACCAATAATTCCCACGATGCCCGCGGGAGGTAGGGAAAAATTAAGGTTGTCGTACAACAGTTTATCGCCAAAGCTTTTGGCAACTTGGTTGGCATCAATAACATTGGTTCCTAACCGAGGACCGTTGGGAATCGGGATTTCCAAATAGGCATCCTTCTCGCGAGCGTCCTCGGCCAACATTTTCTCGTAGTTTTGAAGCCTTGCCTTGGACTTTGCTTGACGGGCTTTAGGATTCATCCGTACCCATTCCAATTCCTGCGCAAGCATTTTTTGACGTTTTGACTCTGTTTTTTCTTCCTCTTTTAAACGCTTCCCTTTTTGCTCAAGCCAAGAAGAGTAATTACCTTTCCATGGAATTCCTTCTCCTCGGTCTAATTCTAAAATCCACCCCGCAACATTATCGAGGAAATAACGGTCGTGCGTTACGGCAATGACCGTACCGCGGTATTGCTGCAAGTGTTGTTCGAGCCAGTCAATGGAAGCCGCATCTAAATGGTTTGTAGGCTCGTCCAGCAGTAGCACATCCGGATTTTTCAGAAGCAACCTACACAAAGCAACTCGTCGCTTTTCGCCTCCGGATAGAGATTCTATAAGCTGGTCGTCGGGAGGACAGCGAAGCGCATCCATAGCACGCTCGATTTTATTGTCCAATTCCCAGGCATCCATCGCATCGATTTTATCCTGAACCTCGCCTTGACGCGCAATGAGTTTATCCATTTTATCGGGATCGTTCAACACTTCTTCTTCGCCGAACGCCAAATTGATTTCTTCGTACTCTTTTAGGACGTCTACGACCTCTTGCGCTCCTTCCAGCACCACCTCACGAACTGTTTTTCGAAGATCCAGTTCAGGTTCTTGTGGAAGATAACCCACCGTATAACCGGGAGAAAACACGACGTCCCCTTGATAACTTTGATCGATACCGGCAATGATTTTCATCACCGTTGATTTTCCTGAACCGTTTAATCCGATAATGCCAATCTTTGCGCCGTAAAAGAAGGACAGGTAAATATTTTTGATAATTTGTTTTCCCTGTGGCGTTGATTTGGAAACCCCTACCATGGAAAAAATGATTTTTTTATCGTCTGACATAGTTTTCGTTAAGGTTTATAAATAGATGAGGTGTACCATTTCCATTTGGCAAGGCGGTACATTAAGCTTACCGAAATTACTCCAAGGCCATAGGTGACAGAGCGGGAGAAATTAATGGAGGAGGCTTCTTCAAAGTATTTTGTTGGGCAGGTGATTTCTCCTATTTCAAAACCAGCATAGAAAATTTGAGCTAACATCTGGTTGTCAAACACAAAATCATCGGAATTACGTTCGATGTTTATTTTTTCAAAAATTTCTCGCGAGAAAGCTCGATAACCCGAATGGTACTCTGAAAGCTTCTGACCCATAAGGATGTTCTGTCCCAACGTGAGGAAACGGTTGGCGATGTATTTGTAGAGCGGCATCCCTCCCTTGAGCGCGCCATTACCTAAAATCCGTGATCCAAGCACCACAGGGTAAACATCGAAAGCGATGACCGCCGCCATGGAATGAATCAATTTGGGGGTATATTGATAATCCGGATGCAACATGATGATGATGTCCGCTCCCAAATCTAAAGCGGTCTTGTAACACGACTTTTGATTTCCCCCATAACCGCGGTTTTTATCGTGTCGAACAAGGTGCTGAATACCTAATTTAACGGCAATTTCGGAGGTTTTATCGTCGCTCGCATCATCGACTAACACAACAAAATCAACGACATCAAACGGGATTTCATGATAGGTAATTTCCAAAGTTTCTGCCGCGTTATATGCAGGAAGTACTATACCTATTTTTTTTCCGTTAAGCATGAACAAAGATAAACACATTTATAGGATATTAACGTTGAAAACCTGTTCAAAACGCCAATGATTTTTTGGAAAGAAACCGGCCTCTACGTGTGCTTTTATGTTAATTTTGTAATTTGCTGAAGTCTATGGTTGAACTACCCGAAAAAGTACGCAGCATTTTCGCTTCATACCTCGAACAAAACGGGCATCGAAAAACTCCTGAGAGATTTGCAATCCTCAACGAAATTTACCATTTCGAGGGGCATTTTGACGTGGAAAAACTGTACTTTAAGATGAAGTCCGAAAAGTACCGTGTGTCGCGCGCTACGCTCTACAACACCATCGAGTTGTTATTGGCGTGTAATCTTATTCGCAAGCACCAATTCGGTAAGAACCTTGCTCAATTTGAAAAATCTCATGGTTCAAAACAGCATGATCACGTGATTCTAACGGACACGGGCGAGCTAATTGAATTCTGTGATCCTCGAATACAGCAAATAAAAAACACCATAGAAGAACTATTTCAAGTTGAAATACAACACCATTCTTTATATTTTTACGCTACAAAAAAGACAATGACCCATGATTGACTATTTCATTTTGAACGGCGAAACCACCACCATCAGCCTTAGTGGGCGTTTGTTATCCGATAACGATTTACAGGCTGTATCGGCAGAAGTTGAAAAACTGAAGAATTGGAAGGTGATTTTGGATTTAAAAGACTTGAGTTATATCAATTCAAGCGGAATAGCATTTCTCGTGAGAATCTTGACCAGGTCGCGCGTGAATGGCGGAGATACCGTCATTTGCAAGGTAAATAGCAGCCTTCAAAAACTATTTGATATTACTAAAATGCAGGACGTCTTTAAAATCTACGACAACCAAGAAGATGCAATTGCTCATTTCAAATAAGAATTTATGAACGTTGACGTACTCCTCGGCCTACAATGGGGAGATGAAGGTAAAGGAAAGATTGTTGATGTCCTCACCCCGAATTATTCAGTAATTGCCAGGTTTCAAGGCGGGCCCAATGCAGGTCACACATTAGAATTTGAGGGAAATAAGCATGTTCTTCACACCATCCCTTCGGGCATTTTCCGCAAAGACGCCATCAACGTCATTGGTAATGGAGTGGTGATTGATCCGATTGTTTTTGCTACTGAATTGCAAAAATTAGAACCCTACAACATCAACCTTTCTGAACGTCTAAAAATCTCGAAAAAAGCTCACCTTATTCTTCCTACCCACCGGTTAATTGATGCTGCCACAGAGCAGGCCAAAGAGGATAAAAAAATTGGTTCGACCCTGAAAGGCATTGGCCCCGCCTACATGGATAAGACGGGACGCAACGGTTTACGAATTGGGGATTTATTTTTACCAACTTTTGTACAAAAATATTCGGACCTAAAAGATAAACACCTCAGAATCCTCGCCCACTTTCCGGATTTTAATTTCAACCTGCAAGAAATGGAGCAACCCTGGTTTGAAAAGATTGAATTGCTCAAGAGCCTACCCTGCATCGACTCGGAACATTACCTGAATAAACTGCTCAAACAAGGTTCGAAGATTCTTGCAGAGGGTGCCCAGGGCACTATGTTGGATGTGGATTTTGGGACCTACCCTTTCGTTACCTCCTCCAATACGGTAACAGCCGGAACATGTACCGGTTTAGGTATACCTCCCACATCCATTAAAAAAGTGATTGGAATTTTTAAAGCCTACTGTACACGCGTGGGTTCGGGGCCCTTCCCAACCGAATTGAACGACGAAACGGGAGAACGCATGCGCAAGGAAGGCAAAGAATTTGGTGCAACAACAGGTCGACCGCGACGTTGCGGTTGGTTAGATTTGGTTCAACTTAAATATGCCATTATGGTGAACGGCGTTACCGAACTTTATATGATGAAAGCGGACGTACTTTCAGTTTTCGATGAAATTCAGTTATGTGAAGCCTACGAAGTTAACGGAAAACGCGTCAGCGATTTCCCCTACGATGTTCATTCCTTAAAAGCTAATCCTATCTACACGAAGCTTCCAGGCTGGAAGGTGGACTTAACCGGCTTACAATCCTACGAGCAGATCCCTGAAGCCTTAAAAAACTACGTCGAATACCTTGAACAGCAACTCGAAGTTCCTATCCGCTTAGTTTCAGTAGGACCCGACCGGGCACAAACATTATTTAAATAATGCCTTTTCGGAGCGTTGCCACAATTCTTGCAATCTTTTGTACCATTCAACTTTTCGGTCAAGGAAAATTAGTCCTGCTTCCGGGATCTGAAAAAATCTACTTCAACAAGGCCACCCAAACACACCGTCTTGTTGGCACCGTGAGTTTTATGTATCAGGGAAACACCATGTATTGCGACTCGGCCCATTACCGCGAAAAGCAGAAAATTGTTCGTGCTTACGGCAACGTTCATATAACCAAAGGCGATATAAACCTGTACTGCGATTCCTTGTTTTACTCAGGCAGTAACAAGTTCGCGCGCCTCTGGGGGCATGTTGACGTACGAGATGCCGCCTATAAGTTGAGTTCCGATTCAGTGGAATACAACGCGAAGACAGGCAGGGCTATTTATCGAAATAGAGGAAAGGTGCAGAACAGCATCAATAATGAAATAATTACAAGTAAAGTTGGCTATTTCTACCCAAGCACAGGAAGTTATTTCTTTAGCGGAAACACCGTGTACAAAAAAAATGATTTACGCATCACAACAGATACGCTGCAATTTAATCATGAAACACAAACCACGTATTTGCACGGCCCAACAACGATAAAAAATGACAGTTTAGAAATCCACTGTTCTAAGGGAAATTACCAAGTTGAACGCAACGAAGGCACCTTATACAAAGATGTGCAGATCATTCAGAAAGAGAGAAGTATTAGTTGCGATACAGCATACTATAAAGAACAAAATCAAGAGTTTACAGGAAAGGGAAACGTGCTTATCGATGAAAAAAAAGAGCACTTATTACTGAGTGGAAACTACTTCCATTCTGAAGCTAAAAGGCATTCTACCTTATTGACGGGACAAGCTCTCGCCATTGAAACCGGAAAGAAGGATTCCTTATTTCTGCACGCCGATACCTTAGAACTGCTCGATGACACCCTTGGTCAACGCACTTTAACAGCCCATCGCAGCGTACGAGCATTTTCGCGCGATGTTCAATGTATCAGCGACTCAGCCTACTACAGCCGAAGCGAAGGTGCAATTCGGCTTTTCCAAAAACCCATTTTGTGGGCAAAAAATGGAGAACTCAAAGGAGACACCATCCTTTTATACTTAAACGACAGCGTTCTTGAGCGAACCGAAATTATTTCCAATGCTTCCGCCATCATGTCTGTGGATACGGGCGCCTTGTACAATCAATTATCCGGCAAGGTAATTTTAGGATTCCTGGAAAAAGGAAATGTAACCCTCGCCAAGGTTAAAGGCCAGGCTTGGACCATTTTTTATCCCATCGAAGAAAAAAAGGAAGATACGGTGTTAATCAAAGAACGTATTGGGCTTAACCGTTTGTATGCCAATGAATTGCACGTATATCTCGATAGCGGGGAAGTTACGCGCATTACATTTTTCGAGAAACCTGAGGGTGTTTTTTTTCCGATGAATCAGATTGAAGAAAAGGAACGCTTCATTCGGGGATTTTCTTGGAATCCTATGCTGCGTCCAAAGGATCCCTTCTCCATGTGTTCGAATGCTGCCGCAAACTGAACTAATCCATAAAATCGTCCTCTAAATCCCAACGAGTGACTCGTTGAACGCCTTCAATTTCTTGAAATTTACCCATGAGCCGCTCAAGATGTTCCGTATCGTAAACCATCACGCGAATATGGCCCTCAAATACTCCGTCGTTGGTCTCAAAATGAATGCTTTTCATATCCACTTTGTTTTCCTTAGAAATAATCTCCGTTAAGCGGTTTACTAAGCCGATTTGGTCAATCCCGACAATCCGGATTGCCGCCAATCGCTCCTGAAGAATTTCCGACTTCCATACAGCCTTGATGCATCGATAGGCAAATTTTGATTGTAAATGTAACGCATTAGGGCAATTTGAGCGGTGAATTTTAATGCCCTGATTGATGGTTATAAACCCAAAAACACCATCTCCGGGTATTGGATTGCAACAAGCAGCGAGCTGGTAGTCTACCCCTTTAAAATCTTCGCCTATGTAGATGATATCGTTTTTGACATCGACCAAGGGTTTACTATCGGGAGTGGTCACTTCTTTTTTGGGCCTGAAGTCTTTCGTGGGAAGCACTAAGAAACCATTCTTGTCCTCGAGCTCACGGATCTTGTTCACATCGATTTTTCCTTTGGCAATGCGATAATAGAGTTCTGTTGCACTACCAATACCAAAATATTTTTCAAGGAATGTAATGTTTTCGGCATTCATTTTTAAATTGAATTGCTTGAATTTCCGTTCCAGGATTTCTTTTCCATCTTGGGCTATCGACTTGCGCTCTTCGTTGAGGGATGCCTTGATTTTTTGACGAGCTCGTGCTGATACCACGAACTTCAACCATTCCTCATTAGGCTTTTGTTTTGCGGAGGTAATAATCTCGAGTTGGTCTCCGTTTTGGAGTTCATAACTTAAGGGCATCAAGCGATTATTTACCTTAGCGCCAATGCAACGATCACCTATTGCCGTATGGATATCGTAGGCAAAATCGAGAATGGTAGCCCCCACTGGCAGAACCCGTAATTCGCCCTTTGGTGTGAAAACGTAAATTTCTTCACGGAATAAATTCAATTTAAATTCATTGATGAATTCGATGGCGTTAGCTTCGCTATTTTCTAATAAATCTCGAATTTCACTTATCCAACGGTCAAACTTACTATCGTCTTTTTTGTCTTCTTTATACCTGTAATGAGCTGCAATGCCTTTTTCGGCGACCTCATCCATACGTTTTGAACGTATTTGTACCTCAACCCATTTTCCCTGAGGGGACATTACCGTCGTTTGAAGCGATTCATACCCGTTAGCTCGGGGCGTTGAAATCCAATCGCGCAAGCGTTCCGGACTGGGTTGATAAAAATCAGTAACGACGCTGTAAATCTTCCAACAATCCGCTTTTTCCTTTTCAGGTGTTGAGTTTACAATAATACGAATGGCAAAAACATCATAGACCTCCTCAAAGGGAACGTCCTTATTTTTCATTTTCCGCCAAATAGAGGAAATTGATTTCGTACGAATTTTAATCTCTAATTGAAACCCTTGCGCTGCCAATTCTTCCTTTACAGGAGCGATAAAACGGCGAATGAAACGGGCACGGACATCCTGGGTAGACTTCAGACGCTTATCTATATCGAGGTATACGTCGCGTTCGCAATATTTCATGGATAAATCCTCGAGTTCGGATTTAATCGTATAAAACCCAAATCTGTGGGCCAAGGGAGCGTATAAAAAACGCGTTTCGGAAGCAATTTTCAATTGTTTGTCCGACTCCATGGCCTCCAAGGTTCGCATGTTGTGCAATCGATCAGCCAACTTTATCAGCACAACTCTGAAATCGTTGGAAATGGTTAAAATCATTTTTCGAAAATTTTCCGCTTGAACGGAAGCGTTTTCGTCGAACACGTCGGGAATCTTGGTTAGTCCATCGATGATGTTGCGAATTTTTACACCGAAAGAATCTTCGATATCTTGCAGCGTGATGTAGGTATCCTCTACCGTATCGTGCAACAAGGCGCAAACGATGGCAGTACTATCTAAATTCATTTCGTTGGCACAGATTCTCGCAACCGATATAGGATGCCAAATGTACAGCTCCCCCGATTTGCGTCGTTCATCCTTGTGCGCCTCCAGGGATAAATCGAAAGCCTTTCGAATGAGGCTTGAATCTTCTTTAGAACGGTCTTTAACTGCGCGAAGTAAACTTTTAAAAGCGTTTAAAATGGCTTTTCTTTCGTTATCTCCAAGCGTGATTTCCGTCTGTTTCATGATTTATTCAAAAGCAGGGAGCAATTGGGTTCTTACTTCTCCAAAACCAATCCTCAACTCCTTCTGCCGGCAAAACCCCCGAAAGATGACGGTATCAAAATCTTGAATAAAGGTTCGCGTGGTTCCATCTGACATGGCTATCGGCAAGGTCCCTTTCCAAGCCAGCTCTAACATGGAACCGTAGGAATCCGGGGTTGGTCCCGAGATCGTCCCCGAACCCATTAAATCGCCGCAACGAATATTACAACCGTTGACCGTGTGGTGGGCTAGCTGCTGAGCCATATTCCAATACATGTATTTGAAATTGGAACTACAAATCCTGTTTTCCTCTCCATTTGCAGGTTGAAGGAAGACTTCTAATTGAATGTCGTAGGATTTCTTTCCTTCAAATTTCAGATAGTCCAATACAGGGGGGTTTTGAACAGGAGATTCCACTTTAAAAGGCTGTAATGCGTCTAAGGTTACAATCCACGGACTCATAGAAGACGCAAAATTTTTTGCTAAAAATGGCCCGAGAGGAACATATTCCCATTGTTGAATGTCCCGCGCCGACCAGTCATTAAACAAACACAATCCAAAGATATATTCTTCCGCCTCATCGGTAGTAATGCGCTCACCCAAAGGCTTACCATCAAACGTTATAAATCCCATTTCCAATTCAAAATCCACCCGTTTTGATGGTCCGTACACAGGGTTTTCACCTTCCAATTTTGTTTGACCCTTGGGCCTGCGCACAGCCATATCCGAGGTTATTATGGAACTTGAACGGCCATGATACCCCACCGGCAACCACAACCAATTTGGAAGTAAGGCGTTCTCGGGGTCTCTGAACATCATCCCAACGTTTGTCGCATGTTCCTTGCTTGAATAAAAATCGGTGTAATCTCCAATTTGTACCGGCAACATCATCCGCACAACGTCCACGTTATAAATCGCTTCCCTTTGATGCTCGACACAATTTTGCAGTTCAACATTCCCAGAGGAAAATAGCGTGGCAATTCGGTCACGAAGCGCTCGTATTCCGCATTTACCTTGCTTCATCAAAGGATTTAAACAAGGTGCATTAAAAACATTTGCCTCAATATTTAAGGCGTTAAAATATCCTAAACGATGCAGCAAGGCTAAATTGATAACGTTGTCCCCAATCCTTGTGGCTATAAAACACTCGTTGTGGGAAAGGCAGGCGACCCCAAAAGGAATGTTTTGCAAGGGAAAATCCGAATCAGCAGGAATGCTCAGCCAAGAAACAAGGTTTGGGTCGTTTGCAATAGTCATATCATCGAGTTAAACATTGAACCTAAAATGCATGATGTCTCCATCAGCAACTACATACTCTTTTCCTTCAACCTTAAATTTCCCTGCATCTTTGACCGCCGCCTCAGAACCAAAGTGCACGTACTCCACATATTTCATCACCTCCGCACGAATAAAGCCTTTTTCAAAATCCGAATGAATGACGCCGGCAGCCTGCGGCGCTGTACATCCTTTTTGAATGGTCCATGCCCTAACCTCCTTTGGCCCCGCGGTAAAATAGGTTTGCAAGTTAAGCAATGAATACGCCGAACGGATCAATCGGTTTACCCCGGGTTCCTCTAGTCGCAATTCATCCAAAAACATCTTGCGCTCCTCGTAGGTTTCCAATTCCGTAATATCCGCCTCTATTTTCGCGCCAATTACCAAGACTTCCGCGCGCTCGTTGGCTACCGACTCCCGAACTTGGCGGACGTATTCATTCCCACTCAAAACCGATGCCTCATCTACATTGCACACGTACATAACAGGTTTCGAAGTAATCAAATTGAACCGTTTCACGATCGCCATTTCTTCCGACGAAAATCCAAGGCCCCTGACCGAAATGCTTTTTTCCAGCCCATTCTTTATTTTTAACGCCAATTCATTTTCCAAGAGAGCCTCTTTATCCCCGGATTTAATGACACGGGAAAGACTCTGAATTTTCTTTTCAATTGACTCTAGGTCTTTAAGTTGTAATTCAATATCAATGATCTCTTTATCGCGTACCGGATTTACACCACCATCTACGTGAACAATGTTGATATCGTCAAAACAACGCAGCACGTGCAAGATGGCATCGGTTTCTCGGATATTCGCAAGAAATTGATTCCCTAGCCCTTCCCCTTTCGATGCTCCCTTAACCAGTCCTGCAATATCAACTATTTCCATGGTTGCTGGAACTACCCGTTCTGGATTAACCAAGTTTTCAAGTTTCTCCAAACGCGCATCCGGTACAGCAATTGTTCCTATATTCGGTTCAATAGTGCAAAATGGAAAGTTTGCGGATTGAGCCTTTGCGTTGGATAAACAATTGAACAAGGTTGATTTACCTACGTTCGGTAACCCTACTATTCCACACTTCAACGCCATAGTTATTTAAGATAATATAGTTACTTTGCATCAAAATTAGCTCTTTTATGCTCAAATACCACTTATCCCTTATAATATTACTCTACGTCGTCTTGACTGCAATCGCTCAAGACTCAGCAATGATCCGAAACATCTACAATGAAGCCTTGCTGCGCGGACGTGCCTATGAGGATTTACGTTCCCTGTGTAAAGATATTGGCCCCCGACTTTCAGGCAGTTCGGAGGCAGAAATGGCGGTGCGGTGGAGTGAGTCGAAAATGAAATCCTACGGATTTGATAAGGTTTACTTGCACCCCATTATGGTTCCTCATTGGGAGCGGGGTAATCCTGAGACGGCATGGCTAACCATCAACCACCAAATAATTCAAAAAATGTCCATTAAGGCCCTTGGCGGATCCATTTCCACGAACGGAGCCCTTGAAGGTGAGGTGGTTATGTTTAAACACCTCAACGAATTGAAACAGGCCAAAAGGAAGCATGTTGCCGGCAAAATTGTGTTCCTCAATCAGCCCATGAGCGCAGCAGAAATCCAGACATTTAATGCCTATGGCCTTTGCCACCCCATTCGAAGTAACGGGGCAGTTGAGGCAGCAAAACTGGGCGCCATAGCCGTTATCATTCGGTCTCTGGCCTTGCCGCTTGACGACCACCCTCACACAGGCAGCATGCATTATGAGGACAGTATCCCGAAAATACCGGCAGCAGCAATGTCCACGCTCGACTCAGACTACTTGGCGGAAATTCTTGCTACTAAAGCGACTGTAAAATTCACGATGGAAATGGACTGCAGAACCTTTCCCGATGCGCTATCCTATAACGTCATCGCGGAAATGACAGGCAAAAAACACCCAGATGAAATCATCACCTTTGGAGGGCATCTGGACTCATGGGATCAGGGAGAGGGAGCTCACGACGACGGGGCAGGAGTCGTACATTGCCTAGAAGCGCTTCGCATCCTAAAGGCTTTAAAATACGAACCCTCGCACACCTTGCGCCTGGTATTTTTCATGAACGAGGAAAACGGAAATATGGGAGGAAAAACTTACGCAAAGTGGGTCCAAGAAAAGAAAGAAAAACACATTGCCGCTTTGGAGAGTGACCGTGGAGGCTTTACCCCAAGGGGATTTGGCTGTGACGGAAATGCTGAGGTTTTTCACCGTTTTTCCTCGTATGAATCCTTATTTAGACCCTACGACTTACACCTTTGGCAAAAAGGCGGTGGAGGGGTAGATATAGGGCCTTTAAAAAATGAGTTTCACGATATTACGCTTTTTGGATTTATCCCAGACTCACAACGCTATTTCGACGTGCATCACGCGGCAAGCGATGTATTTGAAAATGTGAACAAAAGGGAGTTGGAATTAGGGGCGGCAGCGGTGTCGAGTTTAATTTATCTGATCGATAGCGATTTATTTCATTGACGTCATTCCAACGATAACCTTAGTTTGACGCTCAAATCAGGTTAAATGCTTTGCAAAAGCAGGATAGCCTACAACCGGGATTCACATGGCATGCTGCTTAAACGCAGCTCACGTTCTAAACACAATCCTTGCGATTCGACCGAGGTGAAGGCGTGGATGTTTAAGCGCTAGAAGCGGTTCCTCATCGCTGTAAGCGAAAAGCTATAAGCGTTTCTATCGTTTTCCTACCTTTGTTCCATGAAACGTGTGGTGATCGGTCTTTCAGGCGGGGTGGATTCGAGCGTTGCCGCCTATCTCCTACTCCGGCAAGGGTATGAGGTCATTGGTCTGTTCATGCGCAATTGGCACGACGAGTCCGTTACGCTGTCGAACGAATGCCCCTGGATCGACGATGCCAACGACGCCTTGCTGGTGGCGCAACACCTCGGTATTCCTTTTCAGGTAGTGGATTTAAGCAAGCAATACAAAGAACGCATCGTTGACTACATGTTTCGCGAATACGAGGCAGGAAGAACGCCTAACCCAGATGTGCTTTGCAACCGCGAAATAAAATTCGATGTATTTCTCAAGGAGGCTCTTGCCTTGGGGGCGGATTTTGTCGCTACAGGACATTATTGCCGAAAAATCGTCCACCCCGACGGCAGGCATGGATTGATGGTGGGAGTAGATAAGAACAAGGATCAGAGCTATTTCTTATGCCAAGTCAGCCAAACCCAGTTACAAAGGGCGCTTTTTCCCATAGGGGATTTGACCAAAGCGGAGGTACGAGCTATCGCTGCGGAACAAGGCCTGCTTACGGCAAATAAAAAAGACTCTCAGGGTTTGTGTTTTGTCGGAAAAATAAGCCTTCCGACTTTCTTACAACAACAGTTGCTGCCGAAACAAGGACCCATCGTAGAAATTCCTAACGATTTACCGCAATTTAAAGCTTACCAAAATCTACCAAACGAATTAGACCTTGTAGAGGAACTGTCTGCTCCTTTTGTCTATGAACCTTCCATGGGAAAACCTGTAGAAACGCATCAAGGAGCCCACTACTACACGATAGGTCAACGAAAAGGTCTTCATATCGGAGGCCGCCCCGAACCGAGTTTTGTGCTGGCTACCGACACATTGAATAACGTGATTTACTCGGGGCAAACTGACCAACATCCGGGACTCTACCGGCGCGCCTTAAAATTGAGCAAGAAACCAATCAATTGGATACAACATATTCCTGAAGCAGAATTGCAACAGGGAGTCAAGTTTGAACTGCGAATTCGATACCGCCAAGCCCTTCAGGAAGGAGTCTTGATGCTGAAAAACGGAAATTTGTACGTATTGTTTGAAAAAATGCAGCGCGGAGTCACGCCGGGTCAATTTGCCGCATGGTATCTCAACAAAGAACTTATTGGATCAGGCGTTATTGAAGCCTAATTCATGCTCAACGAAAAGAAAATGGAGTTTTCCGCTTCAGGATGTGCTTTTGACCAACGAATTTTATCCATTAATTTAGCGACTTCAAACACACTCATGGAGGAACCTGTTCCCCTTGCTCGGTGAACGCTTAACTTGAGTTGCGCTTCTTTTGCGATTTTTACCCTTAAATTTTGTTGATGCTTTCCCATACTCGATGTTTCATTCAAGGGATGCTTACGAAGGGCAACTATTTAGGTTACAAAAACCTCAGGCATTGGCTCCATTGAGCATGGAGCGCATTGAAATGGAACCGTAATTTACTTGTTCATGGAAAAATGTGAGTTGGTCGTTTCGATTTTTCCTGCCCAAGGTATTCAACAAGGGTTAATCGTAATCGGGTGTTTTAGAAATTCATCACGGTTTGTGCTGATAGCAGTATCCGCTTTCATCGGATGTCGTGCGTTTGCAACGGGCACCTGCTTGCGTCATCCCTTTGCATTGATTCTTTACCGCTGTTCCTTCAGGTTCGTCGCTGGACTCTTCGGATTCGCCTGCAACGCCAGCAGCCGGTTTCGTAATGGTCCAAGTCCAACACGGCAAGCATAGCTCCTTTTCTATTTTTGACTCAAAGCCATCGGGCAATTTGTTGAAAAAATCGATGTCCGTTTCCTTTTCTACCCGATCCACCGAAACCGCAAAGCTTTCCAAGGTTCCTTTTCCGGCCACGTTGGCCATGAGAAACCCAATGGCTTTTTTATCCTTTCCGGTGTTGTCTAAAATTACTTTGTAGTAATATTCGGGTACACTGACTTTGTTGGGACCAATGGTGGGTAATCCCGCTTTTAAAACAGGACCGGTCACCACATAAATGCTGTCGTAAACGATGGCCCAACTCCTCACCTGCTCCTCCAGCCGTTTCCAAATACCTCGGTTAAAGCTTGGAGCTTGAGGGCTAATGTTGCTGAAATAAAAGGACTCTTCCATCGACTTCCTTGACCACCCCATATCCGCCGCTGGCGCTAAATGACCGCGGTCGTATCCCGAACCGGCGTAATCGGCCTGGGTTGCTGAACCCGAAACAACCAATGGATCTGGAATAAAATCGTCGGTGCGATCGAAAGCTTTTTCAGTCTCCTTCTTCGTCAATTCGTAACCAATCCAATATGCTTGCTCATGCGACTCGGAATATTGAAAAGAATAAGCCTTATGGCGAATTACCGGCGTTTTTTCATGAATAATAGGAACCTCTAAATCAGATGGGTCCAACGAATCTGGAGGAATCACGACGGTTAATACACTCCGGGCTTTCTCTTCCTCTGTTTTTTCGAGGGTGCCATATCCGTACAAGAAAATAACGATCAGCAAGACGAACAATAAAAGACCAGTTATTTTTTTCATTTACCGAATTTTATCTTCGTTAAGCACATGAATGAAATGAAACCCTTTCGGAGAAAATCCTTGGTTATAAAAAAATTTATGCGCATGAAAATTGGTGGTATAGGAGTCCAAAGCCATCATGCCGCAACCCAAATCTCTTGCTTTTTTTTCCAGGTATTCAACCATAGCTTGACCAACTCCTTGACTCCGAACTTTCTCAGAAACAACGATGTTGTCGATCTCTAAATACCTGCCGCACCATAACTTACTACCAATCCAAACACCGGATACACCAAGGCACAAGCCACCTTCCACCACGGCAATTTGGCTGTAATTATGCTGAATCATAAAATTCAATTCGTTTTGATATTCTTCTTTGGATAGCGAAGGATAAAGCTCCTTTAACACCCCAAAGGTGCCGAGCATTGCCTCAACGGTGAGTAGTTCAATGACCTCCATTATTTTTTACTTAAATGTTTTTCAAATAATTCTAGAATTCTTCGATATTCATCATGCCACGAATAAGATTCCTGAAATCCGTGCCCCTCTACCGGATAAGCGGCCAACTCCCATTGGGTTTTACCCAATTCGATGAGCCGTTGTTGCAAGCGAACGATATCCTGAAATTGAACGTTGTCATCTACCATTCCGTGGAGCATGAGCAGAGGACGTGATAAGCCTTCGGCAAAGTATATCGGAGAACTTTTACGATAGGCCTCTGGATCGGTTTCGGGATAGTTCAGGATATTGCTTGTGTACTCATGGTTGTAGTGCGCCCAATCCGTAACAGAACGAAGCGCTGCTCCACAAGCAAAGGCAGTGGGATGCTTAAACAAACTCATTAAGGTAACAAAGCCACCGTAAGATCCTCCGTAAATGCCGACTCGGTTGGTATCCACACCCAACGTGAAAAGGTATTTTTTAGCATCGATAAAATCCAGCACATCCCTTCCCCCCATATTGCGGTAAATCGCAGTTCTATAATTCCTGCCATACCCCGAGCTTGCGCGATAATCCACGTCGAGTACCGTGTAGCCTTTATCGGCCAACAAATTATGAAACATGTATTCGCGGTAATAACTGCTCCACCAGGAATGTGCATTTTGCAAATATCCGGCACCATGAACAAAAAGGACCGCAGCACCATGGTTCTTTTGTATAGACGGTTGATACAAACGTGCAAAAACCTTCATTCCATCGCTGGCTGTAAATTGTACATACTCGGGGACTCTCCAAGGATAGGCGTTGAATTTTGGAGTCGTTGAGGTTGTAATTTTCACAGGCTTTTCGCCCTTGAGTAAAAAATACACTTCCCATGGAGCATTTGCCGCTGAGTAAAGGTAAACAAACCCTTGTCCGTTGGGTGAGACGGCCACCTCCTTAACGCCTCCGGTTCCTTCACCCAAAAGCGGCACCATTTTTCGATGAATTCGGTGAATAAAAGAAAAAGACTTGCTGATCCGTTTTGAGGCATTATGGGTAATAAAATACCTGAAACCATCCGATCCCAATTCCACCGACTGCATCTCGAAGCCCTCTCCTCCGGAGTAAACAAGCTCTTTCCTACCGCCCTCAAGACTCAATTCATAAAGTTGCGAAAAGCCACTTACCTCCGATTGAAAATACACCACTTCGTCATCCTGAACGAAACCGAGCGTAGCATTTTCCATATTCCACTCGGAAATTCCGGGACCGCCAATCCATGCCTCATCATGCTGCCGTTCAATTTCCTGCATTTTTCCGGTTTTCAAATCCAAGAGAACGATCCACCGATCTTTATTGTCGGCGGCCCGTACGTCGAGTAAGGCCAAGGGCTTGGTATTAGCAAAAACAGGATCATGAATAAAAAGATGCCTATCCTTCGAAAAAAGAATGCCACCCGAAGTATCCATGTATTCGGGCTTTTTTCGGATATCTGTGAGCTTCGAGAAATCGAGCGTTATCAAGCTATCCTCTTTAAGCCAATGCATATGCATTTTTTGATGGGGTTCGTCTTGGCTGACTTTTGCCCGGGCTTTACCGGTAGCAGTGAATCCGTCTGCGGTCACAAACCTCATAAATTCGGTGGGTTTATCCTTAACCACCTCATCTTCACGTAACAGTACCACACCGTTTTTGGAGCTTAAGAAATGTCCTGAAATGTTTTCAGACGGCAATAAACGGGATTTTACGGATTCGTAAGCAGACCTGCTTCCTTTGTTTTCTTTCGGCGTATGATCCCGAACGAATTGAAATAACTCAGCTTGTTGCCTTTCTAGGTAAGAAGTGTCCTTAACCTTCTCTTTTTGTTTGTTTGTGTAAGAGGTCAATTGAACAAGCCTTTTCAATCCATTATCATCAAAAATAAGTTGATAAAAGTCCCCTTCCATGAAAAATGTGGCCTCCGTTAATGCAGCACGGCTTAGCTGCGATATTGGAAGATGGGTTTGAAAAAGTACGGTATTTTTCATGCTTCTTCGATCAGTAAGCACCAAACTTTGTTGAACCAGCGACAATTGGTTATGATAAGCAACTTGAGCTCCGTCGAAAGGAATGAACTCGCGGGATTCTGCTTCGCTCAACTCCTGTAATTTTTTCGTTTTTATCGCATACAGATAACATTCGGCATCGTCTTTTCCGTCCTTGTTCCAACGGAACATGAACGATGAGCCATCGATGTTCCAAGCGGCGCCCTCTGGCCAATAACCCGTAAATTGCTGGCCGCCCATGATTTCTTTTAAATCCAATGGGGCTTGTCCAAATCCATAGATTAAGGCAAAGAAAGCAACAGCACAGAGGAGTTGATTCATGGTGAAATTTGCGTAAAAATAACGACAAATGATTTAATTTCGCTTCAATGTTACGCTTCCTCAAACAGTTACTTTACCGAGCTTTGCCGACTTCTTGGTATTTAGCTGTTATGCAACGGGGGTTTTTCCTTCTCTTTGACCTTCATATATTGAGCTGCGATGGCAAATTCAAATTTCATTACGCTGCTAAAAAACTCATACGAGAGGACGATATTGTCGTTGATATTGGAGCCAATCTAGGCTATTTTTCAAAAGTATTTGCCCGCTGTAACCGACTCGGAAAACTCTATGCCCTGGAACCTATACCGGATTTTTACCAACGGTTAAAACACCTGCTGCGCTCCTTTACTCAGGCTGAAGTAATTCATGCGGCACTCGGCTCAAAAGATGGGATTCTCCCGATGGTTATGCCTGTTCAACGAGGAGTTTTGAGAACAGGACTGCCGCACATAATCTCTGAGGCGGAAGCCAAACAGCACGCAAATGTGCAACGAGTTAAGGTTTTAGAGGCGCAAGCATTTTTTTATGGACTGCCGAAAGTTGATTACATAAAATGCGACGTTGAAGGTTATGAATGGACCATATTCTCCGCGCTTACCCAAGAACTGAATCGTTTGCGACCTTGCGTGCAAATTGAAATTTCAGAGCAGTTTGTTTCGCGTTTTTGTGCCCTATTTGAGGATTTAGATTATGTACAATTTGGAATATACGGTGGAAAATTGTTGCATGAACAAGGAAAACAACGCGAAACTTCGGATTTTTTATTCATTCCCCGCGAGAAGGCAGACGACATTTTAGCTAATTTTAATCGATGAAACGTTTTTTATGGTTTGTTATTTGGTGTAGCGCACTGTTAGCATGTAAAAAAACTTCCGGAACTTTTACCCTGGAGGGTCAATTGATTGATGATAGTTTTCAGCAAGGCCTTTCGGGAGCGGTTGTCGAACTTTACACCGTTTATGTAGGATCCAATCAATTGAGTTATTTGGCTACCTGCACCACGGGCGAGGATGGCAAATACCAATTTTCCTTTCCTAGAACACGCAGTGATAAATATGTTCTAAAAGTCACGAAATCCATGTATTTTCAGCAAGCGATCGATATTCTGTACAAGGACCTAACCTTAGAGCACACCAATGTGGTCGATGTTCATTGTAGCGCTAAATCGTGGATTAAACTCCGTATTCTAAATACCAATCCGAACCCCGGCGATCACATGCAATTCATTCGCCAACTTGGAAAATCCAATTGTGAAGAATGCTGCGAAGGGGGAGTTCAGCATTTTTACGGCGCAACGGATACCATCCTTTACTGCATTAACGATGGCAACTTTCCTTATTCGATAGAATTTGCCGTATACAACACCAACAATTCGGGTATCTTAAGCGAAATTACGGTGCCTTTCGATACGACTACGCTGAACCTTACATATTGATTTATTACCTCTTGGTTATAAATTAGCGGCTAAGCCAAAATCTTATCGACTTCTTGTTGAATGCGCTTCTTCAAATCCAAAGATACAGGATACAGGGGCAAACGCATGTAATCGTCCATGATTTCCAGATAGCTCAATGCCGCTTTTACACCACCGGGATTACCTTGTTCGAAAAAGAGTTTTGTCACATCGAACAGGGCATAATGCGCTTTTCGAGCCACCTCGAGCTTTCCGGATTGAGCGGCGTGAACCATGGTTGAAAACAATGCAGGAAAGGCATTTGCAACGACAGAAATAACTCCATCAGCTCCTGAAAGGATCAGCGGCAGCGTAAGGTTATCATCCCCTGAAATTACGCCAAATCCTTTTGGTCGATATTTTATGAGTTGCATAATTTGCTCCATGTTCCCAGAAGCCTCTTTTATCGCAACAATGTTCTTGACTTCTGCCAAAGCAAGGGTAGTCTCGGGGGCAATATTCGACCCTGTTCTGCCAGGCACATTGTACAGAATAATCGGCAAATCAGTGGAATCCGCAAGGATTTTATAATGCGCGAGAATGCCCCTTTGAACAGGCTTGTTGTAATAAGGAGAAACCGATAAAATACCGTCTATTCCTTCTATGCCCTTCTCCAACTCCCCCGCGATGCCTGCCGTATCGTTACCACCTAACCCATACACCACCTTCAACCTACCGCTGTTGGTTTCTAAAACCGTATCTAAAATTGCGCGTTTTTCGGATGTGGATAATGTAGGGGATTCGCCCGTGGTGCCTTGAACAACCAAGAAATCAGTACCGTTATAAATTTGAAATTCTACCAAGCGCTTTAAGGCATCGAAGTCCACTTGCATGCTGGCATCGAAAGGCGTTACCAAGGCTACCCCGCTACCGGTAAAAACATTATTCATAAATTTCTATTTTATTAATGGTATTGATCACAAAAGCCAATAAGGTACTTGGGTCGTCTTTATCGGTAGTGATTCCCATGTCGAAAAAGCTTTCATCGGAGCAATTAATTCCAATTTTTTTCGCACAAAATGTACTTTGTACCGTTTCGTAAATCTTGCTCTCCTTTGCCCCAATCCATAACAGCATGTCGTATTTTTTCTCCAATTCTTGAAGCAATAACACGTCCTTTAATTTCCCCCAAAAAGTGAAATCACTGGGGCTGTGATAGTAGATCAGAAAATGCGGGGGCAAGGTTGTTTTATCCACTTCCTTGGGAACGATAACAATGATGATCAGTTTTTTTACATGACTTTTATCCAAAATTTGATCGAGGGCTTTACGATAAGCCTTCAATTGGCTTTCACTCGAATAGTTCAATACGACGAGCAACGATTTCGTATTTCTCCAAAGGCTTTTATTTCCCATAGCCGATCAAAGTTAAAAATTCGTTTTCATTTAACAGCCGAACGCCTAAATCGGTTGCTTTCTTCAATTTAGCAGGCCCCATCCCCTCACCTGCCAACAAAAAGTCCGTCTTTGCCGAAACCGAGCTCGCGTTCTTTCCTCCGTGCAATTCAATCAATTCTTTGATTTCCTCGCGAGAAACTCGCTCAAACACGCCACTGACTACTATGGATTTTCCGACCAGAACTTCGGACTTCAATACTTTTTGTTGCATTTCGAAGCACAAACCCTGACCTTGAAGCAGTTCAACCATTGCGCACTGGTCAGAATTCTGAAAAAACTCCAATACTGACTGAGCTATTCGTTCTCCGATTTCATGGACATCCAATAGTTCCTCCAAGGTTGCTTTTTTCAGGGCTTCAATCGTTTTAAAGGATTGCGCCAGTCGTTTTGCTACGGTTTCACCAACGTAGCGAATTCCCAATGCGAATAAGACCCGTTCAAAAGGTATGTTCTTGCTATTCTGAACCCCCTTGAGTAGATTTTCAACGGATTTATCGGCCATTCGCTCCAATGCAACCAAGGAATCGTACGACAGGGAATACAAATCCGCTACATTGCGAATAAGGCCAGCCTCGTAAAGTTGTACAACGGTTTCTTCCCCTAGCCCATCTATATTCATCGCCTTACGGCTCACAAAATGTTGAATTTTTCCGACTACTTGCGGAGGGCAATATTTCTCATTGGGACAAAAATGTTGTGCTTCACCCTCTTTTCGCACCAAACTTGTATTGCATTCAGGACAGGCTGTAATGAAAATTAATTTGCGCGCACTCTTCGGCCGCTGGTTGAGATCTAAGCCCACAATCTTGGGTATAATCTCGCCTCCTTTCTCCACATACACAAAATCCCCCACGTACAAATCCAATTTTTCGATTTGATCAGCATTGTGCAGGGATGCCCGCTTTACCATAGTGCCACCTAACTGAACAGGCGAAAGGTTGGCTACCGGGGTAACCGCCCCTGTTCTACCTACCTGAAAATCCACGGAAAGCAATTCTGACACAACTTGTTGGGTTTTAAACTTGAAGGATGTAGCCCATCGGGGCGATTTAGCAGTAAATCCCAGTTTTCGTTGGTGCTCAAAGGAATTTACTTTTATGACAACCCCATCAATTTCGAAGGGTAGACAGTTTCGCTGCTCATCCCAATAATGGATAAAATCCATGACCCCTTCCAAGGATTTGCAACAGGTGATATATCCTAAATTTTCCGGTGGCGTTTTAAATCCCCAGGCGGTCGCTGAGGTCACAGCCTCGAAATGGGATTCAAACGATAAATTATGCCCGTACACTCCATAGAGAAACGTATCCAGCCCACGACCTGCAACCACAGAGGAGTCCTGCAATTTTAAAGTACCTGCGGCCGTATTTCGGGGATTGGCAAAACGATCCTCCCCAGCGAGCTCACGGTCTTCGTTTAATTGGTTGAAAGCACTGATCGGCATTATCACCTCACCTCGAATTTCAAATTTTTCGGGATAATTTCCGCTTAAAATCAAGGGAACTGTTTTTATGGTTCGAACATTTGCTGTTATGTCTTCCCCCTTTTCGCCGTCGCCCCGTGTTATCGCTCTTACCAATTGTCCATGTTCATATCGAATCCCCAAGGCAACGCCATCGTATTTTAACTCACATACGAATTCAAGATCTTCGAGACCCGCTTTCGTGATGCGTTGAACCCAATCTTGAATTTCTTCTTCCGAATAGGTGTTGGACAGGGAAAGCATCGGAAATTCGTGGGCCACCGTTTCAAATTTTTTGGTAATATCTCCTCCAACCCGTGTTGTCGGGCTATTTTTAGAGGCAAAATCCGGAAACATTTGTTCGAGTGCCTCTAGTTCTTTGAGTAAAATATCAAAAGCTTGGTCTGAGATTTGGGGATTAGCCTCCACATAGTACAAACGGTTGTGGTGGTTTAATTCTCTTGTTAATAAGGCAATTCGTTCTCGGGCTTGCTCAGGTTTCACCTTATAAAGATAAGCGATGTGCCCTTATCATGCGTTCTTTTCCTTGTAAATCTTTCCTTAATTCAATGTTAGCAAATGCCTTAACCCTGAATAATTCGTAAACCTCTTGGGCAAGTTTTTCGTGAATTTCGAAGTAAACCTTGACATTTGGGGAACCGTAGCGTAAACTAAATTCTACTATTTTTCGGTAAAAGATTAACGGGTCTTCGTCGGGAACAAACAACGCAAGGCTCGGTTCAAAATCCTTGACACGTGGCGACAACTCTTCCTTTTCGTTCCACGGTATGTAAGGTGGATTGGACACAACAATGTCCAGTGGTTCGCACAGGGGAAAACGCATGTCGTCTTGAAGTATATCGTAATTTATCCAATGGCAATCTAGGGCATTTATAATAGCATTTTCGCGGGCCAATGCTAAGGCTTCCTCCGAACAGTCTAGAGCAGCAATCTGCCATGAAGGACGTTTGTGTTTGATGGAAAGTGGAATACAACCCGTTCCTGTTCCTATATCTAATAAATGACAACGATGGAATTCGTTTTCCTCAAGAATCCAACAGACCAACTCTTCGGTTTCCGGCCTAGGAATTAAGGCACTCGAAGAACATTTCAACAGGAGGGAACAAAATTCCGTGCTACCGAGAACGTATTGCAGAGGTTCTCCTGAGGAGAGGCGGTTTAAATCATTTTTTAGCTGGGCGCCTTGCGTTCGATTGAGCGGTTCATTCAAAGCACGAACTAATTCCACCGGAGTGAGATTTAAGCGGGCTGAGATCAACCATTTATAGATGTTTTTTAACTCTGACGGTTCGTAAACTCGGCTTAAATCTGTCACAAATACCGCGTAAAAATCTCGAAGCCTCACCTAGTTTTTCCTTAGCTCAATGAAGGGCCGAATTTTTTCATTTTCTATCACCACGCAGAGGTTATAGTAGCGAATTTTCCAACCCTTTTTTGTTTTTGTACAAACCCCACTCCCGCGACAATCCAACATCCAAGTTTCCAAATCCTCGTCAAACCACGCGGTCTTTCCGTTATCCGAAAAAGCCCAAACGCGGTTGCTTGGTGTAAATCTCCATGTTCGGGTGCTGTCAAAATAGGGTCTGCAATAAGCCATAAAACCTGCCTTATTCCATTTTTCGGCGGGAGCTGTTCCATAAAATACAAAATCTTCCGAGGTTGCTTCGAAATACGCCTGAAAATTAGCAAGGGCGGCATTCTTGTGCCAATTATCTAACAGACCATTCAGGCGATCCAGGGATGTTGTCTTGGGGCCTTGAGCAAAAAATGAGCAGAAGGAGACAATCCCAAAAAACCCACAAATAAAACGCAGGTTACTTATCAAGGTTCTTTAGGTAAAGCGCCGCATTGTAAACATTTACCACGCCCCCTGTGATGCATTTGTCGGAAAGCTCGTCGTATTTCTGAACGGTTCGAGTAATTGCTTCACTGATTTGCAGCATGCTTGCTTGAGGAAAACGGGATTTCAGAAGTGCGGCAACACCCGCAACCATCGGCGCCGCCATTGACGTTCCCTGTAGGTTCTTATAATCACTTTGTGGAACGCTGTTATAGATTTCAAAACCCGGAGCAAACACATCTACCTCAGCCACACCGAAATTCGAAAAAGAGGCGATTAATTGCTCTCCCGGGTTTCGGGTATTCGCTCCGATGTTTAAAAACATTTTTCGGTTGAGAGAATCCTCGTAATCGTGCACAGGTTTTTGAGGATAGTTATTGGTATAATCAATGTCCGAGGCATCATTACCCGCGGCGTGTATCATTAAAACATCTTTGGAAGCGGCATAGGCAATTGCCTCTTGAACTTGGTTGTGGTAGGGTGAAAAGGCTTTTCCAAACGACATATTGATCACTTTTGCTCCATTGTCCACTGCATAACGTATGGCTAAGGCAACATCCTTGTCGTGTTCATCGCCGTTTGGCACCGCTCGAACCGACATGATAACAGCGGCATCCGCAACTCCGTCACCGCCTTTGTTGTTTCCACGAAGGGCGCCAATGATGCCAGCAACGTGCGTTCCATGGAGCGCGTCAGGGCCTTCTGCATTACCGTTGCCATAGTACTTATCGAAGAAGTCGTCTGGATTATCACCGATTAAGGAGCGATCATCGTAATCAACGTTCAAATTGAAAAAAAGCTGATCTTTTAAGTATTCTTCAGTTTCTTTATCGAACATTCCTGTTCCAATCATTTCGCGGTATTCTTCGTATTGAGCGATATCTTCGTTGAGGGAGTTCTCTGCATTCACGAACATATCATGAATTGGATCATAGGCTAGACTTTGCGGATCAATGCCGTCAAACTTTTCAGCGTATTTTTTTACAATCCTTGCCTTTTCAAGTCGCGCTTTTTCTTGGTTCTCCCCTTTGGTATTACCCAAGAAATTCCAACCGTAAACATCATCAACGTAACCGTTTCCGTCGTCATCCTTCTTGTTATTGGGAATTTCTTTGGTGTTAACCCAAATTTTCCCTTTCAAATCTTCATGCTCTAAATCCACTCCTGAATCGATTACTGCCACAATTACGGGTGTTGGATTACGCTTTTTCAAAATTTTCTTGTAGGCCAACTCGGTTGACATTCCAGTTCCTGTTCCATTGTACCAATTTAGGGTGCCGGGTATCGGTTGAGCAAGGGTCGTAAAAGAAAGGGCCGCAACAGCAGCCACCAAAAAAGATCTATTAAATTTCATGTGGTTTAATTTTTGAGTCTGATTAATTCTCAAAAATAGCTTATTTTTACTTCGAATCCGCAGTGAATAGCAAATTATGAAAAGAAACCGTTCAATTGCTTCATCCATCTTGTCCTTATTGTTTGTTGCCTTTGCTGCAACGTTGTTCGCGCAACAAGCTTCGAAACAAGCATTTACGCTCCAACAGTATGCCAAAGAACACCCCAATTCCGCCCTCTGTTTAAGCGCCAATAATACCCCTGAAAATTTTCGTATTCTTCAGGAACTCGGAATCCCGTTGAAACAAAAAACCAACAGCTACCTCTTTTTTAACGCCAGTCCGCAAGAGGTGCTCAACCAAGACGGTAGTCCAAAACTATCGGGCATCTATTTTGCAATTTCCAACCCGCAACCGCTCGCTGATAGTGCCATGGTGAAACACAAAATTAATCTGGTTCAGCAAGGGTTGAACGGTGTGGACACCAATTACTCAGGTAAGGGAGTAATTGTGGGCATTGTTGATCAAGGCATCGATTTCAATCACCAAGATTTTCGATTAGCGACGGGGAAAACACGCGTTTTACGTTATTGGGATCATACGGTAAATGGGGCTAATCCACCTCAACCCTACAACTATGGAGTGGTTTGGGATAGTTCCTCCATCAACGCAGGAACGTGTACCAGCCTTGAAGTAGGTACTGCTCACGGCTCTACCGTAGCGGGGATGGCGGTTGGAAATGCGCGCGCTAATTTAAAAAATAAAGGAGCAGCTCCCGAAGCAGACATCGTTGTAGTGGAAACGAATTTTAACTTACCCAATTGGACACTTACCATTGCCGACGCGTGCGATTACATTTTCAAGGTGGCCGACTCGCTGGGTAAACCGGCAGTAATAAATTTATCGTTAGGAGACTATCTTGGAAGTCATGATGGCAACGACCCTGCCTCAGATATCATTGAATCCCTGTTAGATCTTTCGCCTGGTCGCATTGTCGTTTGTGCCGCAGGAAATTCAGGAAATCAGGGGAAATACCACGTTGGCGACTCGCAGATTACCGCGGATACCTCCTTCTTTTGGAGCGTTCGCAATCCGGGGAACACGATTGCCGGACCGGGAAAAATTGTCTTTGATGTGTGGTCTGATACTTCCGAGGCCCATTACTACTTTGCTTACGGGGCGGATAAGGTGACGCCCAACTACTCGTTCCGTGGAAAAACAAATTTTCGCTATGCTACAAGCAACATGAACCAAGTGCCCGTGACCGATACAATTTTCAATGCGGCCGGTCAGCGCATCGCCATTATCGACAGCTACCGAGAAATCGTCGGACCAAATTTTCACATGCTCGTGGTGTTTAGTACAATTGATTCCATCAATTACCGATACCGATTCATGACGACCGGTTCGGGTAAATACGACGCATGGGGAGGAAGTTGGCAACAACTTAGTAATTTCGTTACATCACCCCTGCCAACACAACTGCAACTGGCGGGAATACAGCACTACCTGATGCCCGACTCATTGCAAACCATAGTAAGCAGTTGGAATTGTTCGGAAAAGGTAGTTTCTGTCGCAAACATGCGCAATCGAAAAGGACACATTACCAAAAACAACACCTACTATCAACCGGCCTCCACCACACCTGTCGGAAAACTTAGTGAGAATAGCAGCAAAGGTCCTGCCAGAAATGGTACTACGAAACCGAATATTACCGCGGCAGGTGACGTTGCTTTGGCTGCCGGACCCTTAGCCTACTTAAGCAATCCGGCAAATAATAGTACCATCGATCAAGGAGGATTCCATGTTCGCAACGGTGGAACCTCAATGGCCTCCCCTGTGGTTGCGGGAATTGCGGCACTTTACTTGCAGAAGTGTCCCGGTTCGAATTATCAACAATTCCTTGCAGATCTTCACAACACAGCCACCACGGATAATTTCACCGGAGCAACCCCTAACTATGCCTATGGTTATGGGAAAGCCGATGCGCATTCGTTGATGACTTCAAAAAACATAAGCCTCCACGTAGATTCCGTCTCAGGAATTTGTCTCGGAGGTACGGTGACGTTGAGCGTAGAAAGTCCACACACCCTGTTTAGTGCACTTTGGAACAATGGAACACCGGGCATAAGCATGACTACCGCCATTGTCGGTTCCTACCATGTTTCGGTCCTCGATAGTGTTGGTTGTTACACCCGTTCGACGCCACTAGTGCTAAGCCTTTTGACCCCGCCTTTCGTTGATGCCGGCACGAGTTTTACCAGTTGTCCTGGAGTTCCAATAACGCTTGTTGGAACCGGAAATGCTGTAAGTTACGAATGGCAAAACGGAATTGTCAACAACCAAGCCTTCATTCCCTCAAACGCCAGCACCTACTACCTCACGGGAACGGGTTTTAACGGTTGCCAAACAACCGACTCCATTACCGTGAACCTTCACAACCTTATACAGGTGGAGTATAACGAACAAATCACCACCGTGATGCAGGGCTCAGCTCCTTTCAATGTTACACAAGGAACCCCGTCGGGAGGCGTTTATTCCGGCATAGGAATCATTGGAACAACTTTTCATCCGACGCTCTCAGGACCCGGAACTTTTACCATAACCTACAGTTTGACCGATGCCAACGGGTGTACCTTTAGCGATTCATCGGTTATTCAAGTTGTCGACCAGAATGGAATACCAGAACAACAACTACAAGAGATGAACATCTATCCAAATCCTGCTTCAGATTTCATCACCGTTGTGTGGAAAGGCCCGGTTACCGGTTTGAAAGTATTCGATGCGAACGGTCGGATTTTAGCAGAATATACGGTGAATCCTGGTAGCGAACAGGTTGTTTTACCGGTTAACACCTTTGAAAAAGGTTGGTATTGGGTTGAACTGCTGAAGGATGACTCGCGGTGCATGAAGCCTTGGATTAAATAGCAGCACTTTCGCAGATCGTGTTCGTGCACCAACCTGATTGACCAAACAAACGCATTTCGCACCTAAGGGATTGACGTTTGAAAAAACAACAATTGCCATGGCAGGGTTTTCGCAATTTAGCGGCTATGAAATCACAAGGTGAAAGACCCTGGTACGATTTCCATCAACGGTTGAGGTGAAATTAATATGTTGTCGAGCATGCCTTCGTCTAAAAAAATTTTTATTATTGCAGCCATCAAAAAAGACTAACATGAGAGTAACCCTCCTCTTTTGGCTATTTCTTGGCCATTTTTTAAGCCTTGGCCAATCTACCCTAATGGTAGGTAATACCCTGGTGAACGTTGATACCGTAATTACGGGACTCGACATACCTTGGGAAATAATTTATGGGAATGACGGGTACATTTGGACAACCGAACGCAAGGGAATTGTTAGCCGCATCAACCCTACAACTGGCCAAAAAAATGTCATCTTAGACTTGACCAACTCGGTTTATCAGCAGTCGGAAGCAGGTCTTCTAGGAATGGCTCTTCATCCGGATTTTGAAAATACCCCTGAGGTGTTCTTAGCCTACACCTATGGGGCATTTAACACCATTCGTGAGCGAATCGTTAAATACACGTTCAACGGAAACATTTTGACCAATCCGGTAATACTCATCGATGACATCACAGGGAACACCACCCATATTGGAGCTCGTTTTCAATTTTTACCCGATACCACCATCCTCGTATCAACCGGCGATGCCCAGAACACGTCATTGCCACAAAATCTCAACTCCTTAAGCGGTAAAATTTTGCGCATGAATCCCGATGGGACCATTCCCTTCAACAATCCGAACCCCTTGAGCTATGTGTACACCCACGGCCATAGAAACGTACAAGGAATGTGTCTTGCCCCAAATGGATTGGTATACATTTCGGAACACGGGGCATCTAGCGACGACGAATTCCAATTGTTGGAACCGGGCCGAAATTACGGATGGCCCAATGTTGAGGGATTTTGCAACCTACCGGGCGAGCAATCGTTTTGCGCAACCAATAATATAAAAGAACCGCTAACGGTATGGACACCCACCATTGCCCCTTCCGATGTGTTATGGTACGACAATCCAAATTTTCCGGAATTTGACGGCAAAATGTTATTAAGCGTTCTTAAGGATAAACGGATAATTGCCATTACCTTAAGTGTTGATGGGACTCAGTATCTTTCCCAGGCACACTATTTAAACAACCAATTCGGGCGCATTCGAGACATTTGCATCGGCCCCGAAAAAGAACTGTATCTTGCAACCAACGGAGAATCTTGGTCGAATACGAATCCAAACACCCACAGCATTCTTCGATTGAAAGTTGCCAATGCCGCAACGCTGAACGGGGAAATTTTATCGAAAGTGAATCTATTCCCAAATCCAACAGACGGCACTCTTTTTCTAAGCGGATTTACCCAAACCTTGAAAGTAGAAATTTACGATTTAGCGGGACGAAAAATCCGGGATATTCCGCAATATACTGAGGGTTCTCCAATCGATATAAAAAACTTAAAATCAGGCATTTATAATGTGTTATGTGAAGGAAAAACACAGCGTTTTGTTAAACTTTAATTACCCCAAACCGTTGCTTTATAAACCGCCTGTGAAAAGGGTTCACCGTTAATGCTCGTGTGACCCGCAAATCCGCCTAAAAAACCTAAAGTGTCGCAGTTTTCTGTGAGAACGTAAACGGCTAAATCATTCCCACAAAGTCCTGGGTTAAAACAATAGACTGTTTGATTTTGAAAGGCAAATTCTTTTACGCTGGCTCCAGAGGAACAAGCCTCGTTCTCAAAAGCCATAATTTTAGCGTTTATGCATCCTGAATGCGTGTACTTAGTGCATTGAAACGCCATCAATAGTAGCGGGGTCAAAATAAGAATTTGATAGTAACGCATAGTGCGAAAATAGGAAGAATAACCCTACCTTTGCCCCTTAAAATGAAAAACGCATGAGTTCAGCCTTAGGAAACCACATTTTAGTAGAATTTATGAACTGCGATCCGCACATCATGAACGATGTTGCTGCGATTGAACGGGACATGGTCGATGCTGCGAAAAAAGCGGAAGCTACTGTCATCAATTCTACCTTTCATCACTTCTCCCCTTATGGTGTTTCCGGAGTTGTTGTTATACAAGAAAGCCACCTTGCCATTCACACTTGGCCCGAATACGGTTATGCAGCCGTTGATGTTTTCACGTGCGGGGAGATGAATGCTTGGATAGCTTTCGATTATCTGAAAGAAAGTTTTCAGGCCAAGAGCTACTCTGCCATTGAAATGAAAAGAGGGTCGGTGAACTTACTAACGCGCAACGATTTCGATATCAGCACGATGCGACAGAAAGCCAACGAATGGGTGAATCCAGGATTTTACACGCGCAATGTTTGGTTTACAGATAAAGACGAAAATCAAGCCTTGTCCTTGCGTTTTACCGGTGATGTTTTCTACGACCACCAATCGCCTTTTCAACGGGTAAGAATCCTTGAATCCTACAAGTATGGGAAGATGTTAGCATTGGACGATATGGTAATGACCACCGAGAACGATGAATTTCACTACCACGAAATGATTTCGCACCCTGCGATGTTCATGCATCCGAGTCCCAGGAATGTTCTTGTGATTGGCGGAGGAGACGGCGGAACGATACGCGAGGTACTACGACACCAAGGCGTGGAAAAAGTTACGATGGTTGAGATTGATGGGGCGGTTATTGAAGCGTGTAAGGAACACTTGCCCAGCATTGCCTCTTCCTTCAACGACCCAAAACTCACGTTGCTAGTGGACGACGGCATTGCTTTCATGAGAAATGCGAAACCAAATTCCTATGACGTTATTTTGGTGGATGGATCCGATCCGGTAGGGCCTGCCGAGGGCTTATTTTCCGTGTCTTTTTATCAAAACTGTTACAATGCCTTGAAATCAGATGGAATTCTGGTTGCTCAAGGGGAATCGCCCAAGTTTAATGAAAAGGCCTTTTGTGAACTTAATTTTACCCTGCAAGATATTTTTGGACAGCAAAAAGCTCCCGTTTCCCTGTTCTTTGTTCCTACTTACCCTACAGGGATGTGGAGTTTCCAGTACGGATTGAAAGGTAACCTTGACGCCATTAAAAATCTTGACAACGCAAGCATTGATAGCTTCGTTCAAAATGAAGGACTTCGCTATTACAACAGCGCACTGCATCACGGGAGTTTTGCACTGCCCAATTTCGTAAAGAACTTGGTTTCCCACAAAAGCCGTACTGCGGTCTAGCCTACAAAAGAAATTGTGTTTCGGGCAAATTGTGCAAGCTTACTGAAGTTGCAAGTAAGGACTTATTCATTCAATAAGGTATAAACTTCTCCCTCGCTTCCGTTGAAAGTAAACATAACCCATTACTTTCAAATCAATAATATAGTACATTTGTAGAGTAACCTACTTAAATTTTAAAGCGTGGCATCGGTTTTTGAAACCAGAGTTATCGGAAATATAGGTAAAGATGCTGTGGTAAAGCCCATGGATCGCGGCATAATGGCCATCAATTTTCCTGTGGCGCACAATAAAAATTGGCGCGATAAAAAAACAGGAAGCGCTAAAACAAGAACGACATGGATCAATTGCACTATTTGGAAACGCGAAGGCAGTAACCTGCGCATTGTGGATCTGTTGACTCGAGGAACAATGGTCGAATTAATTGGAACACCTTATGCCAAAGGGTTCACCTTAGAAGACGGTTCTATTCGAACTGAAATCCGCTTAAACGTAACGGCGACCAACATTCTTCGTACAACCCACCGAGGCGAGGGCGAGGCGGACGATTTTGTGGAGGGAGACGACTTTAACCCGGTCAATGATGGTTCATTTGAGGACTTCACTATCCACGACGACGATTTTTAAAAAAGCCCTGGTCATTTTCATTTTATAGAAAAACTGCTATCTTTGCGATCACAAAATTCCTCCTTAGCTCAGTTGGTTAGAGCATCTGACTGTTAATCAGAGGGTCGCTGGTTCAAGTCCAGCAGGGGGAGCGAAAGCCGGTTAGTAATAATCGGCTTTTTTTATTTCCGTACCCTCCGCCCAGGCGGAGATACGTCCTACGGTCCGCCTCGGTGGACTCAGGGTGCGAAAAAAACAACGGGTATATAAAATCTTCCTTTGGTGCATGTTTAAGGGACAAGCAGAGCGAACTGAAAACCGGGCACCGTAAGGAAGCCTACGCCGCGGCGTAGGATCGCCGAAACGGTCAGTTTTCAGGAGTGGAGCGCCGTTCCTTAAACCCTGCACCGAGCTTTTTGCTACTTTTTTGCGGTAAAAAAGTAGAAAACCTGGTTGGTTAGAGTCCCGCACTTGCTGGATTATTCAGAGGGTTTCCGTATAAACGGAATAAGCGCTGGTTCAATTCGATACGGTGGACAGCAGGGTGCGAAAAAAACAACGGGTATATAAAATCTTCCTTTGGTGCATGTTTAAGGGGCAAGCACAGCGAACTGAAAACGGGGCACCGTAAGGAAGCCTTTGCCTCCGCCGTGGCGGAGGCGATCCGGCAGGGAATGAAGGTACACGAAAAAGGGTTCTACTTGATTGCATAACCCTCTGCTCATCCTCCGGGGAGAATGATGCCATTGTTGCGGAAAAAGTTGATTGATAAAAAATCTCGCTGTTTTTAATGGGCTTAGTTTAATCAAAATCCAATTCCCCGAATCACTCGGCCGTAAATTGGTGGCGCCAGCGCAAAAAATCGAGCAATCCATGACAGCAAAACCCAAGCAAAATAGTTGAACAGCATCTAAAAAGGAAGTGGTGGACTGAACCAGCAAGATTATGTGTTATTCCCCGCGCTCTCGTTGAGCAGCGCAATCATTGCGGTACAGGTAATGTAGAGTTGAGTTGCCGTTTCGTCGTCCATGCTTGAACCGTCGTCGTCGTCGTTGGAAACTTCAATAGCCATAAATTTCAGTAATTCAGGCTGGTCGCAAAACTCCTCAATTCGTTCGGTAGCCTCTTCATCGTTTGCAGCCCCGAAATAATCCGCCAACATATCCTCAAAAGGCTGCTCAAATTTTTCGATCATTTCCGCCGTAACCGTCTTCGTGTTAATGCCAGCTTGGGCATAGCTTTCGGTAATGACCCAAAAATAGTACAGTAAATATCCCTCCAGGCTCTCGTTGCCGTACTCTTCCGGTGCGGCAAGCAGGTAGTCAAGCAAAATCGGTTGTTTCTTGGAAAGTTGCTTGATGGCTTGTTCGAATTCGTCGTCATTCATTTTATCGATGTACAGCGTAGCCTTTTCGATGTGTTCAAAGAGAATGTGTTTCATGTGTTAGTTCGTTGTTTACAAAGGTAGGGGTAAAAACGGTTGACTCAGTGTCGTAATGGCTACCTAAGAATACCAAAACGCTCCTACCCTAGGTTTGCCCGTATCATCGTCTAATTCATTTTTTGTACTTTTATACAAATCTAAAATTATGAACAATTTTATTTTAGGTCTTTCCATTGCTTTTATTCTCAGTTCTTTTTCTTTTCACCAAGCACAATGTACAACGACCAATGCGAGCTCTTGCGTCTGCGAGGACGGTTCGTTGAACTGCTTGTTACTTCCCGATATTACGGCCTCATGGAAAGGAATCTCAAACAATGGGTGGACGGAGTATCCACAAACCAATGCGGGTACGAATTATCAAGGTCAAGGCCCGGACAATGGACGTTTAAGGGTTACAGGATCCACTCCCAACATAGGCCATGGTTCCTTCACCGTCCGTGGGGTTGACAGTTATGGAAAACGTACATTTCTGTGCGGAAACGATACAGTTTTTAATGTTAATGCCTCCGGGACATTTACCTGCCCTAACGGCTATCCTAATCCAAAACAATTGTTGATTCAACGCATTTACAAAAAAAACAACCAACTCATGGCCTATGAAGACCATTATGCTGGAAGCGTAACCTACCACCCCGATCACGGACATAATCACGTGGATGATTGGGCAGTCATGACGCTAAGAATCCCAAACTCTGATCCCAACCCCTTAAATTGGCCAATTGTCGGAACAGGTGCAAAAATTGGTTTCTGCCTTATGGATTACGGGCCATGTGGAA
>VGMY01000002.1 GCA_016866255.1 Bacteroidota bacterium
CGGATTCGAGGTCCATCTCGCCATAAAACAGCACCATGTGAAATTGATGTACTCCGCTTGAGTAAGGCCAAGTTTGCTCGAATGAACCTTCAATTCGTTGAATGGGAATTTTGTTAAAGTCTCCCGATTGCCAACTTGATTACCTTTTACCTCGGTAAATTCACCAAAATTAGTGGATGGGATAAGGTACTTACTGTAGGCCTCAAGCGCAGAGCCGTGGTCCATATTTTTCCACGCTTCATACCAACCCTTTATGCTGCGTTTGGGTAAGTGGAGTTTCGGGGAATGAAGCAACCGAATGAAATCTCCCAACAATTGTTGACGTCCCCAACCATCGTACAATAAGTGGTGATTGGTTAGCAATAAATAGCAACCTTGGGGAGTAATAAACCAATCAAACCTTAGCGCAGGTTCTTGAGCCAGGTTGAAACCTTGATTTCTAATGCGGTTTTTCTCCGATTGCATTTCATCCCATGAACATTCCCTAGTAGAAATTTGCGGTTTTCCATTGCGCAACGTAACCCAAACGGGTTGTTTCAAACCTGCGTAAAGTACCTGAGAACGCAGGCATTCATAGGATGCAATGAGCGTTGTGATTCCGTTCAATATATCCGTGAATTCGAAGGATTTAACTTGAAATAATAACTGTTGTACGTATTCTGAACTGCTGCTTTTTAAGCTCGCACTGAGCATGAACTGTTGCGCTGGTAGCAACGGAACAATCGATTCAATATCTTCTTTGTTCATTAAAGGTCGTTCAATAGATCATCAATCGCATGGAGATCGTCTTGATCGATGGATACGTCGATGTGAGGACGATGACCGAGATGCTTTGCCAGATATTTTTGGGAAAATTGTTCGAATGCATCGCAATACGAAGTTAGTTCAAAATTGGGATGGGAACGGAACATCCAGCGCAATTTACCTTCCACGATTAAAGCGTTTATTTCAACATGGGCAAGCATGCTGTTTTCCAGGTCCACCATTGCTCCTTGCGAAATGCTGGAAGGACGAGCCAATCCTCCCCAGTTTTCATCGAAACTTCCTAAAAAGTTGATCAACAACGGATAGCAAGGTTTCGCATACCCTTCGGTTCCCATGTAGGCCAATTGGTAGGGAGAAATCTCCTTACTAACAACGTGAAGGTGCTCCAAAAGTTGGTCAACTGGAACATGCTCCTGGATAGGAACAGGATAAAATTGGGTAAACCATCCCAAACTTTCTGCTAATCCCGGAATGGAATCGTAGGATCGTCCATGGGTTTCCATCATTGGTGTCACCATGGGTAAGGCGTGTTCACCCCAGGCACCCATTACTAAGAACAAAATTTTTTCGTTGACATGCCTTTCCGCTTCCCATCTTCTTAAAAAAGTTTCCGTTCTATCCATCTCCCAATCAAAAGTGATGTAGCGTGATTTTTGATAGGAGCACGGCGACCATTCTTCCCATGGATTAAACCAGGTTTTCGAAAGGTAGGGTAAATGCGTGCTCAGTTTTTTCAAGGCAAATTGCACCTTAGCAAAAATGGAGGGTCCTTCATAGCGCATGCCTTTTCCTTGAAGTCTTTCTTTCAATTCATCTAATATAATGCGCCATGAAAATCCATCGCAATAGAAATGGTGTATTGCGATGAACAAATAGGTTTGTTCTCCCACCGATAAGACTGCAGCTCCCGCAACTGGGCCCTGAGATAAGTCGAAGGAAGATTGGATCCTTTCGCAAACCAAGGTTATCTCTTCCGTTGTTGCTAAGGCTTCTATGGTAACCATAGGATGGATTCCTGGTTGCCAACCAGATTGGTAAACTTGCCGTAAAATGGGAAATGCAGCCAAGGTCTCGTTCACCAAGGATCCCATGGTTTCAAGGGGTATAGGCACATTAATCTCCAGTAAAATAGATTGGTTAAAATGGTTTTTATTCCCTTTATACTCCTCCAGAAACCAGGCTTGAATCGGAGTTAATTCAAGTTCATCGTGGGAAGAAACAGGTTTGTTTTCCATTTCAAGGGTTTGTAAAAACGCATCTAAGGACGCTGCGTTTAGTAGATCGTTAATGCCAGCGCCATACCCCCAAGTATTGAGTTTGCCAATCAGCCTTAATCCGAGGATTGAGTCCCCACCTTGTTCAATGAATCCATAAGATCCATTTAACGTTTCAAAAAGGGGCAATTCCTTGAGTTTAAGCAGTAGGGCACTAGCACTTTGATCTGGATTCAAGGTAAGGGAATTTTCGCTTTCAAAGCTTTGAAGCATGCTAAGTTCATCGATTTTTCCATTGCTGTTCTCGGGGAACTTTTCCATCAACACGAGGGCGTCAGGGCGCATGTAGGCTGGGAATTTCTGAACAAGAAAGCGCTGAATTTTTTCTTTCAAACGTTCGTCGCTATGTTCTATAAACAACACAAAGGAATGCGCGTAGAAACAGTACCTTATCCTTTTTATTTCATGGAATGCTTGGCTCACGCTTTGCTCAATTTCATGGAGTTCGAACCGTTGTCCCAAACGTTTTACTTGCCGATCGTTTCTCCCAATTAACGTAATGGCACCATGACGTTTTACGCCGAAATCACCGGTTCTGTAATAGGACCTGCCGTTGTGTTCAAAAAATCCTCCTTCCGTGTCAATGTATCCCAATGCAACTCCATCGCCGCCAATGACAATTTCACCAACGATACCCTCAGGTACTTCTCGTAAGAGTGCATTGCAAATATGGACCGTTTCATGCTTTAGTGCACGTCCAATGGTAGGATGGTATTCTTCACTTAAATCAACGATGGTGCTGTAGGTGGTGGTTTCCGTAGGACCGTACCAATTTTTAACTATCAGGGAGGGGTTCGTTGATTTTAAGTGTTTCCAAAGGGATTCGGTAAAGGGTTCTCCGGCGCTGTGTACCACAGATAAGTGCCTGATTTCATGGGCTTCAAGTCGCGAAAGTACCGATGGAACGGTGTTCAATAACCCCTTAGGAAAACGTTCTATGGCTCGTTCTAATTGAAGGATATCGCCTACAACGACGACTGATTTTCCTATGTATAAGCCGTAAAGGTTTTCAAACAGTGATAAGTCGAACCCTAAATTGGTTATGCTGAATAGGTGATCAAATGATGTTGGATTGACATGGTCTTTACACGCATGGAAGAACGCAGATAGGTTTTTGTGACTTAATTTCACTCCTTTTGGCATTCCCGTAGATCCCGAAGTAAACAAGACATAAGCTTCGTCTTCCATACCAAGTTCAGGTAAGCTTCGGTTTTCCAACGATAATGCAATGTTTTCAAAAGCAAGATATGGAATATCAACAGGGATTGGCATTTGAGGGTTAGGACCTAATATCATTGTGCAATTTGCCATCGATAATACTTGCTGTATTCGATCTTCAGGCCAACTTGGATTTAAAGGGACGTAACTGTATCCGCAACGCATTATCGCATAAATAATGCAAGGAGTCCAGTGATTTTTTTCTCCATAAATGCCGATACGACTGCCTTTTGTAGCCCCGGAAAGCACCTCATTTAATCGATATACCCAAGATGGTGTATCCGACATGGCTAGGAAGGCCTCAGAGGAAGCATCGAAAATGCTTGACTTAGTTTGCTCCAAAACCTCATCCACTACCTCGGTCCATAAGGGAAATTCCTTTGGCTGCTCGGGTTCTATCGAAGGTTCGAAGGTTACCAGTGGCTGATCTATATCCCTTTGTATACGTTCCACCATCGAGGCCACTTGGTCTAAGAAATAGGCAACATATGCTTCATTCAATAATTCATTTTGATAAATGGCCTTGAATTGATAGTGGTCTCCATCCGGCATTATTAACAAGGTCATTGCGTAGCCAGTTCGTTCAAGGTTGTATACTAAGTTTCCCGAAATCCGCTGGCCTTTTACTTGGTTATAGGGGTAGTTTTCATAAACAAACAGCACATCGGGAATTTCCAAGTTTTCGCTGGCTTCTAAGGGAGCATGCTCAAGCGACAAGCCTAGTTGCTGTCCTTCAATTACCTTTCGGCAAATCGTGCCAAGGTTATCCTCGGGCTGCCAATTCCAGCCAATAAGGATATTTTTGATGAACAATCCTACGGCGGTTTCTGCAAACTCGGGAAGGAGAGATCGACCGCTTGAAATACCGTGAATGTAGCTTTGATGTTGTCCCGTTAACGCAAAATTGGCCATACTCAACGCACCTAAAAACACCTGTTGAGGGGTCATTCCTTCTTGCGAACAAAAGGAGGATAGCCCGGAAAAATCCCGCCTTATTTCGATTTCTGCAAAGCCGGTTAATGCGCTTCGTTGCTTGTTGAAATGAAGCGGTGCCAAGTCTTTAAAAAAGGCTGTCTTTTCAGCCATCGGCAAGGAACCAAGTGCTTTTTCTTTTTGGTGAACTAAGTACTGAAAGTTGGGTTGAACAATAGGTTTTTCGTCGGTATCCAGGCCTTCAATGAACTGCTGGATCAACAAACCCACACTCCATCCGTCCAATAGCACATGATGGTGCGACCATAGTAGATAGTTGGCATCCAAACAGCGGAAAGACTGACATCGCATTAATTGGGATGGAAATCCTTCTTCCAGATCTTTTGTTAGGATGGTATCCACAGAATCTACGCTTCCAAGGTCTCGGAAATCCGCTTCCCAGTCGTGCACTTCCTGAAACCACACATGATGTTCTTGCTCGACGGTTATCCGCAACTGTGGATAAGCGGTCCAGATCTTTTGAAAAGCCTGTTCCAAAACAGTCGGTTCCGGCGATTGGCTGAGCTCAAAGAGAAATTGTTCGTGGTAAATTCCACTGGCCGAAGCTGCACGTTGTGTCCAGATCTTCTCCTGCATAATCGTTAACGGAAAACGCAGGGGTTGAAAGGCTGTTTCGGGTGCATTGACCGATTCTTTTAAGTCCCATAGAAGCAAGCTAGGGGCGTTAAGCAGGGATCCAAAATCACCTTCAAATCCTAAAGAGCGTATTTTCGACAAAAGGCGAATGGCTTGTATCGAATCTCCTCCGTTGGAAAAATAACTCTTGTTCCAGTTTAAAGGTTGCTCGAAGATGGAATCCCAAGCTTCATGGAGTGCACTTGTTTTTCTTTGCGTTTTTTCTAGCGCTAGTTGAACAATAGAAGCTCCACTATGCAGGAGTTTGCCCGCAAGCGAATCATCCTTGGGAAGAATGCAATCTACAATACACAGAGAAAGGTCTTGCGTAAATGGAGCAAATTCAGGAGAATAGAATACCTGAAATCCTTTCAAATCTTCCGATAAACAAAAAGCTATGGGATAGAGGGAAGGGTCAAGGGTCTGAGCAACGATGATTCCTGAATCTAAGCTGGCTTGATATTGATTTGGGCTGATGACGTGCGATTTAAGGCCTGTCATAATTGCTTTAGCTCCTTCCCGAAAGTCTCCTAAACCCGTTGTCGGAATCGAAATCAAGGTTCGGTCGTGTTGAATTACCAAAGAAATCGGAATCGAGTGCGCATAAAGTAACTCGCGTACAATGCTGATAAATAGCACTTTACCATTGTTGATGTTGCCCTTGCACCAACCACTGAAAATTTCAGGAAGCTGGAAATCTTGCGATTGCCGGCAAGTGTCTTCGGAGCTTAGATGAATGAATTGATTTTTCAGAAAATGCCCTTTATGTTCCATGCATCTTCTTTTTGCTCTTTAAAATCATGGTATTAAGATGACAAGATAATGAAAATTTGTTGTTGTGTGAACATTTTTATCGGTTTTTGGATAGGTCGGAATTAATCTTTTAGTCCGTAGTTAACAAGGGCACTTATCGATGAAATACAATGGTAGGACACCGGTTTATTGCGTTCAAATACATCCGTGCGCAATCCATCGATGGGTTGTTGGTTCTTTAAACTCCCTCCCAATAGTACGATTTCGCCCAATCTAAAGTGATTAACGCCTGAGGACTTTAGCAATTCGGTATGCTCAAAGGATACCGATGTTCAGCATTAAACGGGTCTTTGATGTCTGTTTGTGCCCGAATGGTTTAAGTTCATGTCAATGCTTTCATCTTCGATGAAAACCCCCTTGTAATCCTTGACGGGCCATAGCTTGTATTAATACTGACTTTTGGGTGTCCGATAGATCTCGAATTAGTACGGAACTCGTTGGAGCGATTATTTCATCTTGCCATCCAAGACTGGATTTCCAAATATTGCTGTAGAGGAGCTCTTGATTCTCCTTTTGTATTTCGAGAATAAAATCTTTAGCAACAAATTCATGAATTACTTTCATACGTTTAGTGGTTTAAAGAGATCGGTTCAATTTTTCCAAGCAATGGGCGTTCGGTCCGTGTTGCAAAGATAAACAGGTCTCGGAGAGTCGTTGGACGGAAGGTTGGAACACGCGTTAAAGGTTAAAATCATAATTTTTCTTGAAAAATCCCGGTATGAAACTCCTGAGCCATGGATTAGATTTGGGTCAAACAGCAGCAAGCTACCCTTGGGTCCTGTCGTTTTTTCCAAACCGTATTTATGCTGGAAGTAGGATTTTTCTTCTTCAGAAAAACTGAACAATAAATCACTTGAGGCACTTCCTTCAAGGGAGTAATCGGTATGCTCATTCGCTTCACGGTCCAGGAATTCACGATGGCTTCCCGGAATGACTTCCAGTTCTCCCGATCCCTCATGAACATCGTCCAAATAAACAACGGCATTTAAAAAACAATTTTCTGGGAAATAATCGAAAACCTTCCAAAACGGAAAATCGCGGTGGAAAGGCCAAACGGAAGATTCCTGTTGGTTCTTTATATTGACCTTCGTTTGATGAAGGTAGACCTGATCCCCTAAAATCCTTTGGGTAATTTCACAAAGCAGGCGCTGCTTTTCAATCCAAGCGGTAAATTGGGGGTTGTTGTGAAAACCGTAAAGGGATCGCAGGGTGCTTTGATCTTGCTCATAAAACGGTTCAGCGCCTTCGTCCAGCAAGTCATTAAAGCTTGGTACATGGCAGAAAACTTCGGGAATCAATACATAACCCTGCTCAACGTAGTTTTTTATCAACGCTTCTATATCCATCTTTATTTTAACGAAACTAACCTAGTATTTTTATCACACTTTACAAAATTAAGTTCAGCATTTAAAGGCGTCCCCACACTGAAAATATACGATTCATTTTCTGTTATTTCGACTTTTACGACATGCAAATGCTCTGAGGTTGTTGGTTTTATCGTCTTTGGGTCTTCGGTAAAACCCGTTCCCCGTAATTTAGAAACGGCTTCTTTTTCTGAAAAGGCTTGTAATATGCGGAAGGCATCTCCTTGAATTTTTTCCCAGGTTGCACCATCAAATGCCACCGAAAGCGCTTCGATTTCTCGCTGTTCTAATTGTTCAATATCAACCCCAACCGGACTATCCGAGACAGCGACGAACACCCATCCATTCGAATGGCTAATTGAACAATAGCCAGTATCCAAAAGGGGTTGCCCCAAAGGACTCTTTCGGAAATTGAGCGAAAGTAAGGAAGATCCAAAAACGATTTGACAAAGGTCGTTCAAAAGAGTTCGTGCAACCAAGGATTCTTTTTTGCGCTGCAGATGTTTAAAGGAGTTGGTGTAGGCGTCCTCCGAAACCATAGCCGGCATTTCAGGACTATTAACATGCAATAAGGCTAAGTGTACTTTTTGAAGTTTCAAAACAGCGAAGGAAATTGGTTTTCAGGGTCCAAGCTTTTTTTTAGCGATTTATAAACGTTTTTTTGCCATTTTGATGCGCACTTGCGGTATCGATCGCGATGCACCCTTCCAATGCCGTGTTCGCCGGAGATGCTTCCGTCAAAATCAAGCACCACTTGGTCGAATTCAGTTTGTACGACTTCCCAAGTTTCACGTTCTTTTGCACCATTGAAAAATGCGTGAATGTGATAGTTTCCATCTCCCGCATGGCCAAAAACAATATGCTCAAATGAACCATCCATCAGCAGTTTCGAAAGGTTTGCCACGCCCATTGCAGCATGCTTTACCGGGAAACTAACATCTAAATCTACGAAGGGCTTGTAGTTTTGTAAGTTATGGCCAATCTGAAATCTTTCTTCCATGGTTGAAGGTGCCTCGGAGGTAATTCGAAATTCGGAAGAAGCGAGGATGTCCGTGTTCAATGGTTTGCTAAACGCCGCCCAAATTACATTTTCGGTGCTCTTACTGCTGAACTTTAATGCGTCTTCCGATGCCAATTCCAGCACATAGGGGTCGTACTGGAGCCATTGCGGAACGGACTGCATTAAGGTGCTCAAATCGTCGGAGGCGATACGGTAATAATGTAAATCCGGCAATTTTGGTATGCAGCGAAGCAATGCCGATACAATAATTCCTAAGGTTCCTTCGGAGCCTATCCAAATGGATTTATCCATAATTCCTTGAGAAACCTTGTTCGACTTTCCTCCAACTAAAAAACGCTCCCCCGAAGCAGTCATGATCTCTAATTCCAGAACAGCATTACCAATTTTTCCATACTTTAGGGAGAGAGGTCCCCCTCCATTGCAGGCGAGCATGCCTCCCAAGGTTGCGCGTTCCGAACTACCGGGAATTATTGGAAATTCCCATCCGCCATTCCTCACAAAGACTTGCAATTCTTTCATCGTTGTACCGCATTCGCATTGTATAATACCTGATTTTTGGTCATACCATTCGATTCGTGTTAATTGAGATACGTCGATGTAACATTCCTCGGACAAGGGAACAGCGCCCCCACTGACACCTGTTAGACCCGCACCAATTCGGAAAGATACATGGGGTCGTTTGCGAACGAATTTTTCAAGTGAATCAATGGTAGGTGGCGAATAGAATTCACAGGGGGTTCCACGTAATCCCGAATAATCAGCAACATCAAACGTCGCCATTTAATTGTATTTCCAAAGATTTAAATAACTGGTGGACATTATTCACACCAAACCCATCGTAGTCGTTTACTCGTTGGATGAATTCATAAAAAAGGGTTGGTCGATCGCCAATAGGTTCTGTAAATACTTGCAGCAACAACTTGTCCCCATCTTTTTCACACAAAATATTCGTCTCTTTCATTGAAGCAATTGGAAGTTCTGGAAATTCTTTTTCTATCGCTTCATAGTATGTTTCAGGAACCTTATTAAATGAAACGCCTCGTTCTTTAAAGGCTTTTACCAACGTGATTAGATCACGCACTTCAAATGCCAGATGCTGAATACCTGTTCCGAAATGATGCTGCAAGAAAACATCGACCTGTGACTTCCTTGTTTTTTCAGGTAAGGGTTCTACGATGACCTTGTTGATTTGGGAATGGGAACTATGAAACACATTCATTTTCATTCCAGTCATTAAGTTGGCAAAAAATTCCTCTCCAATAGTTTGAACATGGTCTAACTGTAGAATTTTCGCAAGGTAATTATTCCAGTAGTCGGATTCATTGAAGCGAACTACCGAGGCCAAGTGGTCTATGTTCAAAATACTGTTGGGGCTCTGCTCGTCATGATCTACAGACACAAAGCCAGGTAAAGGTCCAATCGACGAAATGTTTTCTACCAATAAAATTTCGTTATCATCGAAGAGTTTAACCCTAATGCATTTGGCTTTTTCCTTGCCGTGTTCCAAACATTCAATACCGCTAAGCAATATGGCATGTTGTGCATTAAGATGCTCGAAGGCGAGTTCAATGTTCACCACCTCAACGGCGAACCTTTTGATAGAATTTCCATGACGGTCCACAAATGAAACGACGTCATGCGCAGCAGGGTCCAACGCGGACGTAATCAGTAAATTCGCATTCCCCTGTTGAAGCCAATAGGTTATTTCTTCTCCGTGCTGTCCTTTTTGGATACGTTTACCTTTTAACGTGAAACCAAGGGCAAACTGATGCCACCAAGCCACCATTTTTCCCATCCCAACGAAAAGTTCCACGAATTTTATTCCTGAATGCTCTCTAAGTATCACTATAGCACAAATTTATGCATTTTCATGAAACCCTCTTCAAGATTTTTTACAGAAGTTTTTGCTACCGCAATTCGAATTTTATGGTTGAATGAAGAAGTATCTGAAAACAAGTTCATGGGACAAACGGCTACTCCTTCCATTTCGAGTAATTTCGAACACCACTCAAAGTCGAGGATTCGGCCTTTGATTTCCATAATAGCAAAAAATCCCCCTTCAAATTCAATTCCTTGGTTTTGCAGGAATTGTTTTTTTCGCATCATTGTCCCTTTGAATTCCTTCAAATGGGCTGAAAGGCTCAACCCGTTTTGTAAAAGCCATCCACCAACAATGGCTTGAGTAAATCCCGAACTGTTCAGGCTGATGTTGGCTTTTAAAGCGGTAAATGCAGCGAGGAATTTGTCAGGAACATGCGTCATGGCGATGCGTAGACCCGGAGAGAGCAATTTCGAAAAGGATAGCGCATGGAATACCCTTTCAGGGGCTAAGGAGACCAAACTAGGCAAGGGGGTGTCTAAAAAAAATGGTCGGTAAGTTGCATCGTCAAAAATGTAAAAATCCCACCTTCTTGCAATTTCAACAAGCTGTTCTCGTTCTGAAAGCGACAACCGTTTTCCCGTCGGATTTGCGAAATCTGCGCTTAGATAAAATAACGATCCAGGGTTCAGTGATTCAAGCGATTCCAACCAATGCTCACCATCAATAAAGAACGGTTTATTACCTGTCATTTTTACGGCATCCACGAAGCCAGGATAATAAGGATCGGTGCAAGCCACGCAGGCGTTTTTGAAAAGCAATGCGGCCACTGTGATGGATTCTTGAACGCCGTTGGTGATTATCCCGCCTTTCGCTTCAGAGAATCCATCTTTTTGAAATACCCGTTGACTTATTTCCCCCAAACAGCCTTCGGATTGATGGTAATGCAAAACAGGTTTATTGGGGAATTCTTCTAAAAACACACGATAAAAATAACCAGGATCAAAAGCAGGATATTGATCAAGTGGAGGAACCCCCGCACCAAAATTATACGGACATTCGCTGGTAGCGAGTTGGTTTAAAAAGTGAATACGGTTCATGTATTACCTTGCGTTAATGCTCATAACTTCCGCAGTTTTTTCCAAAAGTACTATTATATTTGATAATCAACCCAGGACAAGTCATGGACGAAATTCAAGCAGAGAATCTTTTAAGACAAGTAGAAAGCATCAGCGAAGCTTCCCTTCGTGAAAAGTTTGATCCCTCTGATTTAGGCTTGGCCTTAGACCTTTGTTTTACAAGGGGCAATCAACAAATGGTGGCAAATCTGATCGACAAGGTGATCAACGTTTATCCTTTAGACGGACGTATTCTCAGGGTAAAAGCTCTTCTTTTAGCAAAAGGAGGAAAAGCTCAAGACGCGATTTACTTGCTTAGCATGGTGCCTCCTCGAGATCCTTATTTTTTATCCTGCGTTGAACTGATCGGGGTTGTTTTTGCCAACGAGAATCAATTTAACAAAGCGATTGAAACATTTAGTGTCCTACTAACCCAAGAAATGGAGGAAGGAAGCCGGGCATTTGTGCTGTATCAGCGGGCAGTTTGCTTTCAGTACCAGAGCGATTTTAAAGCAGCTTTCGAGGATTGTAAGGAGGCGTGTGAGTTGTTTTTTTATGACCCTGACTTTTTCAAGGAGGCATTGTTTAATTTTCGATTGCTCTGGGTAAATGGTGATTATGTGCAATGCAAAGAGGCACGAAATTCCATGGATGATTTAGTGAGCTTTTCAGAAGGAGTGACGGAGGAATTTTATGCCTTCGGTGCTTATTGGTTGCTGATGGAATGGTCCATGGTTGCGCGTCAGCCCGAGCTTGCCTTGTCGTACGTTCAAGAGTATGAAGCAGCCGAACAGGTCGATGAATTCAGAGAGCTGCAGGACCGGTTTTTGGCATTGAAAACGTTCTTACAATACTATGAAAAGTATCTTTCTTTGAAGGCTTGCATTCAGTCGGTTCAAAAACCCACGGGACCGCTGACGGGGCGTAAACCAGGGGCTGGAGTAAAAGGCATGTCGAGATATGAGTCTGAAATGGAGGATTACTTCCGTAAAATAGCACCGTGGAAAGATGATTTTGAACGCATAAAATCACAACTTAACGAACAATTTGAATCGGAATTTAATTTCTATGAAGCCTTTACATTATAAGGTTTTTTCGTTTATTTGTTCATGCAAATCCCTGACCAGTTTCTTCCCAAGCTCAACGCATCACGGGTAACCATACCCTTGCTTTCGCCGTTGTATGAACAAGAATTCTCCAATGTCAAGGATGAGGTTATTCCATTTTGATAAAAGCGACCAGGTCAGAGGTGAGTAAAGCCATTTTCCCGTAATTCAAGGTTTCAGGCAAATCGCCTAAGGTATGGTAATTTTTATTGCGGAACATGGCCGTATCGGTTAGCATCAATGCGGGTATCCCGAATTTCCAGTAATTTCTATGGTCGGACCAATCTAAACCTGAAATAGGGAAGGGTAAGAGGAGATTTTTATAGAAGGACGGGTGGCATGTATGAAGGGCCTTTAAAACGTTCCGCGCTTCTTTTCGAGAAGCAGAATTACTAACGCCTAAAAGAAAATTACCTCGGTTTCCGAACCACCAATTCAAGGCCCAAAATGGGTATTCTTGGCTGTTTTTTGCCTCACTGAAATACCCCACCATTTCCAAACAAATCATGCATTTGATGCGTTCGGGATTCAAGTGGCTAGCGTGATAATAACTCCCCATGTTTTCGGTACCAAAAAAAGGAGGTTCTTCACAAGCGTAAAAGACGAATTCCCATGTGTACTTCGGCACTAAACTTGGGTTTAGGCTTTTTAATACGCCGAGTAAAACGGCAACGGCGCTTGCATTGTCGTCGGCACCCGGAGTGTCTTCAAAACTGTCATAATGGGCGCCTAACACGTAGGTGTCCTCGGATTTACCTATCAATCGAACGATAAAATTTTTGAATATCCTACCCGATTCATTGCTCCAAGACTGCACCTCTACGGAATATCCTAGCGTTTCGATTTCAGCAGAGAGGTACTCCATGAATTCATACCACCGTTCTCCGTTGGCATTTCGATAATTCGAAACGGCAATTTCATGAACAATACGGGAGAGGTAATCTTGCATCAGAAGTCGAAATCGTCAAAAAGGTCCTCTTTATTAGTTGCAACGGTGCTTTTGTTGAAGAGCGCGTTTGAGATGCGTTGCCTCCAAGCATCGAAGATTACTTGACCCGTTGACCCATCGGCAGTATACAGCGTGATTTCAATGCGATTACCGTAGTCAATAAACTGCCATTCAAAAGGATATTTGGTTATGGTTGGTTCACTGACCTCAACCTTTTCAACCCATTCTTGAGGTATTTCAAGCATTTGATAGTTTGCCACAATGGATGTCGTAAGTTCTTCTTTATTCCAAGGTATTTCGGTCTCTGATAGCAAATCGATGGAAAAGGCATCCAGTTCAGTAAACATACCAGGGATTCCGGGGTGTTGGTTTACATTGGCGTATGCAATCAGTGGTGCTTGGTGTGCTACGGCAACCGATATGAGCCAAAATTCCCGATTGGACAGTGCATTACCTTTGCAATGAAGCTGAACCGATTGATATTCTTCACCGCTTATTTCTGTGAATAATTTTACGGCGCGTTTTGAGAGGGTTTGAACGTTGAATGCTGTCTTTTTCGGATGCGTATTTAATAATCTTTCGTTAGGGTTTCCATAATTCACCGTTTTATCATCAAGGTGGTCCAACAGCCGGTTCAGAAGAACATTCATTCCCAAACCATCCAATAATATATGGTGATAGACCAATTCAATGTTGCTTGAATTGATGTATCGAAATCGAATTAATGGATCACTCCATTGCGAAAAATAGTCTTCGGTAAATACCTTATTCGAATTTTCTGTTTGAGTCCAAGCGGTGTTTTTGGGGTCATACACTTGATCTAAACCGTAGGTTAAATAGGGAAATTGAACAAGTACTGCCCCAACCGCTTCCTTCCAACGCGTTTCGGATATTATTTGTTGAAGTTTAACCGTAAACCTTAAAATAAATGGACTCTGACCCCCCCAATCATTTGCCAGTTCGGTCAATAAAATGGCCCGTTGTAGGTTGTTTAATGGAAATGCGCTGGGGAGCAATACATCCCTAAAAGACCGTTCATTTTGTAAAAGGTTCTCGAGCAAATTGGGGGTGTTATGTTCGATAAGTGACTTGACAGAAACAAAACACCCGGCCTTTTTTTCTAACCATGCTTGCATTTTCATAAGAAGGATTGAGTTCCCACCCACTTGATCAAACCGATCGGTTATATTAAACTGGTCATGTCCTAATACATCAATCCAACATTGTATACTCAGGAGGTTTCGGTTTAGATCCACTGAGCTCTGCACCATGGGCTTAATAAGCTCTTTTAACATTCCTCTATCCGCTTTACCGTTGCTGTTCATCGGCATGGCGGTAAGAGGATGAAATACCTCTGGAACCATAAAATCAGGCATGCCTTCGTGGGCTTTAGATCGCAATGCTTCTAATGCTAAAGAAGTTACAACAAAGGCATGTAGGGCATTTTGATGAACTAAAACGCAACATTCTTTGATTTCGTCAATTTCAGTGAGCAGTCGTTCTACTTCGAGCGGCTCTACACGAAAACCCCTGATTTTCAATTGATCGTCTTTGCGTCCGATAAAATGAAATTTTTTATCCTCATCGATGAATGCCCAGTCACCCGTTGCATAAAAGCGTTGTTCATGAAAGATGGGGAATTTGAGTTGGGTTTGTTGTTCGTCCTTTAAATAACCAATAGCTAAATGATCTCCAGTGGCCCAAATTTCACCCGGCAATCCTTCGGGTACTGGAGCGCCATTCACCATAAGTGCAAGGGTTGTATTAGGTAATACCTTGCCAATCGAGGGTTGAGTTATTGCTTGCGAAGCATTTACAGGTTGTGCCGTAATGACATGGGTTTCGGTTGGGCCATAAAAATTCAATAATCGAATGGTACTTCGTTCAAGGTAGGACTTTAATTCACCTCCAATCACCAAAGCTTCTCCCGTAGTGACAATATTTTTAAGGGAAGTACATGCTTCAAAAAAATTGGAATCCCCCTCCAGTACTGCATTCAATAAACGCGCTGGTATCCACCCGAGCGTTGCTTTGTGCTGGAGAATATTGGCGCGTATTTTCTGTGCATCAAGTCGATCTTCCAAGGGAACTTCAACCAACGTGGCGCCAAGTGCCATGGCCAGTAGCACTTCATGAAATGAAGCATCAAAACCAAAGGATGATAGTTGTAAAATCACCTCGTTCTGGTTTAATTCAAAAGACCTCGCATTCCATGAAATTAAATTGATCAAACAAGCATGGGTTTGTATAACGCCCTTAGGTTCTCCGGTGGAACCAGAGGTGTGTAAAATAAAGCTGGCTTCTGTTCCATGAGAAAATGCCGCAATGTCCCGGTGTTCCAGCGTAATTTCTGAGGAATTTGATTGAAGGATAATACGAACCTCTGAATTATGGAAAATGAAATTTTTTCGTTGAGCGGGATAGCGCCTGTCAACGGGGCATGCGACCCCTTGAGCCATCCAAATAGCAAGAATACACTGGGTGAAATGATAGGTGCTTTGGACATCAATACCTACAGCTTCACCCGGTATTATTTTTAGATTTCTAGCTAATAATTCTGCCTCGCTCCAACATTTAGTGTAGGTAATTCGGCTTGTCCCTATTAAGATGGGGTTGATCGATTCCCTCATGAGGAGGTCTAGAACGCTTGTAGTTGAATGTTGTACTATTTCCCCTGAAATCAGTGGTGTAGGACTAAAAGCACTGATGGACTTACTCATTGGTTGATCCCAAACCAAATCACTCAACCAACGGGAAAAGTGCCGTAAAATTTGGTGGACATATTTGGAAGCATAAAATCGGGTCTCATGTAAAATGGCAAGTTCGAAGCCACCTTCTTTCGGATAAACTATCGTACTCCACGAGGCTCCTGTGCGTTCTTGAAATGCTCCAATGCGTATTCCGTAGTGCTCAAGCGTTGAATAGTCTACCGGGTAGTTCTCAAAAACGAAAAGGTGATTGAATTGATTTCCCTTAAGATACGCATTCATTGGGGCGTTCGCGTTGGCTTGGTCGATCTGTGATTTTGCAAAAACCTTTGCGGAAAATTCTATAAAAGAATGGTTGGAATTGAACGATAGTTGAAATGGAAGGCTGCGAATGTACATGCCCATTTCCTCCATGGCACTTTCGTCCCTTAAGGAAATAACATTGGCGATGTGAAGTGCTTTTTTATCGAACAATAACCCCAAAAAGGAACTCCAAGCGGCCAGCATAAAACCATGTTGTGATAGATTAAGTTGCTGCAACTTCTGAAATTCGGTAAACGGAATAAAAGCGGTGGTTTTTTGATATTCCTTCTCTTGATGTCGTGCACCAAGATAGGGGATTAATGGATCATTCTCTTGCTGATCTAGCTGCTCCCTCCAATAACTAGAAGGCAGTGAGGATAGAGATTGTTTACAACAAAAAGCGATAAATGAATCAGAGGATACTAACTTTTTATTTTCCAGCGCTTGAAGCATCTGTTGGCTAAATATCCCCAGCGACCAACCGTCTAGGATGAGGTGATGATGCGTCCAAATGATCCGGTGAACCTCCGCGCCTGGAATAATGCTCAGCCGCGTCAGGTTTTGTTCTAGGTTGAATCCGCGTTCAAAATCATGGGTTTTGAAGGATTCAAAATCAACATCGTGGAGAATTTGACAATCAATTCGATGATCGGTGGCAACTTCCATAAGGTAATTTTCCTGTTTTCTCGCAATGCGCGACCTTAAAAGCGGCTGCGCCTCACATACCTGTTGATAGGCTCGGTACAAGTCATCAGGACGGTATTTGGAGGAAATTTCATAGGTGAGTTGCTCTACATACAGTGACGGGTTCTCTGATTTTAAGCAATCGAAGAGAATTCCTTGTTGCGACTCTAATAAAGGAAAGTAAAAATGTTCCGGAGAATAGTTGAGTTGTTTTTTTTCATGAAAGGCCTTAACGAAATCCTCCGTATTTGCTGCTGCCGAAATGTTGATCGGGTTCAATTCATCGATGGGATTTTCACTGAATAATTCTTGCACCGAAAGTTGAAAGCCTTCCTTTTTCAATCGGTTGATCAGACGAATGGCAAGAATGCTGTCTCCTCCATTTTGTAAAAAAGAACGTGAGCCATCGATGTTTGAGCCTAAAATTTCTTTAAAGTAGGCACTCCAAGGACTGATGGCATTTGCTCTTGATGTTTTAGTGATGCTTGCCATCAAGGCTTTCTCGTCAATTTTTCCACTTTGATTTAAAGGGAATTCGGGGACTTGAATTAGCAAGGAAGGTATGGCATAATCCGCAAGGATTCCTCTAAAACGATCAGGGGTTAAATCCGTAACTCCTCCTTTATAAAAGGCAATGAGTTTTTCATCAATAAACAATACCGTAAAATCACATTGATTAACTGTTTGTTTTAATGAGTTCTCAATTTCACCTAACTCAATTCGAAATCCACGAATTTTTACCTGGCGATCTCGTCGACCGAGGTAATAATACGAATCCCCAATTTGCCATGCAAGGTCGCCAGATTTATAGTGTCGCCCGAGTTCATTCTCGGCGAATTTTTCTTCAGTTAATAATGGATTTTGGTAGTAGCCATTGCAAACCCCCTTTCCATAAACATAAATTTCCCCAAGAAATCCCGGAGGTACCATAGTTCCTTCTTCATTCATCAAGCAAATCTCATAGCCAGGAAGGGCCATTCCTATATTACTTTGGAGTTCGGGTTGAACTTTGTGAAATGTAACATGTACAGTTGTTTCTGTGATACCATACATGTTGACTATGGACATGTTTGGATAGGTCTTCATCCAAGCAGTTAAGCGGTTGCTGTGTAATTTGTCTCCTCCAAAAATCACATAATCGATATGGGTAAGTTGGTCAAGGTCTTTATCCACCAACATAAGATTATAAAAAGATTTTGGTGTCTGGTTCAATATATTAACTCGCTTCTCTTGTAATAATTTATGAAATTTGAAGGTGTCTTGAACTTCTTTTCTATCTGGAATGAAGAGTTTAGCACCATTTAACAAAGCACCCCAAATTTCCCATGTTGAAAAATCGAACCCATAACTGTGCGCTAAAATCCAGCGGTCCTCAGGCTTAAATGAAAACAGCGTTTTGCTTCCCTCAAAAAGGTTTAATAGATTTAAATGATTTACTGCACATCCTTTGGGTATGCCTGTGGTTCCCGAGGTATAAATTAAATAACACGTATCGGTAAGTTCGTTATTGATTCGTTCGTAATTGGTATGATTGCTTCGTTTTGTAGGGTCAATTATATTTCCTTTGAAGCTTGGGTTTAAATCTGAAATGATCACCTCAATTCCGGCGTTTTCAATAATAAATTCACGACGATCTGCGGATACTGTCGGGTCAAGAGGAACGTAAATCCCACCACGTTTAAGAATGGCAAGAAATGCAATAGGTATAGAGGCGGAATAGGAAGTATATACCCCAACACATGCACCTTTTTTTATGGTTAACCTTGCTGCTAAACGGTCTGACTCTTCATCTAATTCTATGTAATTCAGAACAGTTCCAAGATGATCTTCTATTGCGACATTTAAAGGGAAGTGTTGAACCATTTCTTCCCAGCGCGCAAGAAGGGAGTGTAACCGTGGTTCGTGATGAGTTAATCGAAGTTTTGGTGCACATTGAAGGGTAAGTGATTGAACGAATGATGTACAAATTTCAAGCGCTGCATCTCGGTCAATCTTCTCAAGATTCCAGCAAAAATTAACGGTTAGATTATTTCCTTTAGGACTTAATACGATGGTCAGAACATAGTGTGGCTTGGAATAAAAATAGGCTTCAATCCCAGCGTTAAGCGACGGTTCAACCACCCAGCAATGATCAAATGCATTTGGTGTATAATGGTCTTTTACCCAACCAGTTGCTTTTGCTTTAATTGCTTGCCTTGTTTGCGCTAACTGCTCAGAGCTCAAGTCAGAATGGACCCTAATTGGCCAAGTTTGCACGAAATATCCCAAGGCTGTACTGGATTCAATAGTTTCATCTCTGGCAGAAAACACCTCACCAATTATGATTTCCTCCAATCCAGAGGCTTGTTTTAAGTACCTTAGCCATTCCACCATAAAGGCTTCATAAGACACATTTTCTAATTCAAAGGATTTTCTAATATATCCCTGTTCAGGCACAACAGGAGGTGGGACTAAACGCTCCAAGCTGAATGGAGTAAGCTCAATTTTTTCAGGACTTACCGATTGTGTTTTCGGATTCCAATCCGAAAATGTGAGTTTTGAATTTATATCAAGTGCAGAAAGGGCAAGTTGAATTGAAATTCCATCAAACAACAGGTGATGATACACTAAACAAAAATACTGTCCAAACTTGGTTTCAATGAGATATATGTGAAATAGTGGCGGTTTTTGAACGTTAAACGGATGATCCTGTTCTAGAACCCATGTGTTAACTTGCTCAACATTCGTAAATTCAGGTTTATGGATGATCGAAATAGGGTTAAATGAATTTTTTAGTCGAATTCGTATGGGGTTGTTTTGCTCGTAGAGGTAGCAATCTTTTAGGCGTTCAATTGAATCAATCCAACGTTTGATTTCGACTTCGCTTAACCGTTTATTGGTTAATGCCAGTATTGCATATTCTACATAGCTGGAAGTGTCATTGGTAGATTGAAAAACCAAAAGGCTTTCCTCGATGGGGGTTGTTTTATATGCTTTTTGTATATCGTCTTTAGAAAATCTCATTAGCAGTTCAAAATTCCGAGGATATCATCCATGTCAAGGTCATCAATATTTATTTCATGTGATGAGTCAAGGTCGTTTTTCGAATTTTCTTCTTCAAGCAACGTTTTTATATATGGTTTTGCCATTACTTTCTGTGTAGGGACATGAATTCCTTTGATCGCAAGCTCATTACAAAGAGAAAGCAAATCTATGCTATTCCATCCATATGCAAGTAGGGAATCTTCCGAGTCACCGTATGCTTTTTCAAAAGTTTTTAATACCCGGTATATCGCCTGTTCTCTTTCAGTTGCTTTCGGCTGCCATTGTTTCCGAGATTCGCGATGGATTGAAATCTGTTTGCTCAAGGTTTTCTTATCGATTTTTCCATTTTGATTTATAGGCCAACTTAGATTAAATTGAATAAGATCTGGCTGTTGGTATGGTGTAATATGTTGAGATAAATATGCCCTTATCTCGGATTCGCTTAAGTTCAGTTCATGGAGTAACACGCTCGCGCCGTTCATTCCAAGCACACAACATTGGGTTAATACTTTGAGTGAAGCGATTAAATGTTCTATTCGTCGAGCCGGAATTCTTTTCCCATTTACTTTGATAAAGTCATCTTGCATCCTTCCAGAAATTATAAGTCCATGGATCGGATGAATGAACGCGCGGTCCCCCGTTTTATATCCAAGTGTCCCGTCTTCATGCGCAATGTATCGTTCGGTTTTCAATAACGGAGTACCAACGCAAGTGCCTGAAATGTGTAATTCTCCCCACATACCCATTGGAACGATATTTCCTTTTGGTCCATGAACCGTAAATTGCTGGTCCCCGAGCGGGGCTCCAAGTGGAAATTGATGCTTCATGTCAAGAAGCGGGTAAAGCGCAGAGTCAATGCTTACTTCGGTTAATCCATAACTATTATAGATGTGAATTCCTTCCAACTCCTTAATTGCGTTGTATAAGGAAAGCGTAATGGCTTCTGAACCACAAACTAAATGCTTTAACCCTTCCAGTTTTGGATTGTTTTTAAGAATGAGTTGTATAAATGAGGGTGTGGATTCAAGATGGCTAACTTGGTGCTTTGAGATGAGTTGACTAATCATATGTGGTGATAAGCGTTCACTTTCTGTTGCAAGAACTAGGGTGCTCCCAAGAAAAAGGCTTCTAAATAAATCTCCGAAAAACACATCAAATCGCATGTCTGCAAGAGAAAGATGTATTGCGTTTTCATTTATGTTTAAGCGATTTTTCCAATCAAATAACAAGGTTTCAATACCCGCTTTCTGTATTAATATTTCTTTTGAGTCTCCGCTACTTCCAGACGTTTCAGCTAAATAAAGAAACGGGCCTGAAGGTATTTGAATTTCTTTTGGTTTTGTAAATGAAATTATTCCACCATGTTTCCATTGCTTAAGAATCTTTACAATGGTTTCAATGTTCCTATTTGGTGATAAAAATATGATAGGCGATTCCTTTTGTTCTGTCCTTATTCGTTTTTTAAGTTCCCCGAAAGTTATTGATTCATCTGCACATATAATCGCGGTTTGATTATCCTTTGCCTTTTCGAACAGGCTCCAAAATTCAATGTTATTTTTTAGATCCTTGGTTAACTGAGCCTTGGGTAAATTTAGTTCAGGATCTTTGCCGTCAAGAAGTGCTAATACGCCATTTAAATAAGCGTTCACGAAGAAGCGCCAAAACGATATATCAGCAAGATCTGTACGCACGTCGAATGAGAGCCGAAGAGATTCTTCACCAAATTCCAGTACATGCATTGAAATAATATTCTCATCCACTGAGGTGGGGAGAAAAGTAAAGCTTGCCTGAAGTTCGTCTGTATTTTTCTCGTACGCTTCTTTCTGGTATGAAAACAGTGCGTTAAATGCCGTACTTTTTCGCTCCTCGGATAACCACTTTAATAAAGGGTATTCTTGATTTCTAAAACAGTTTTTTATTACGGTATCCAAGTCGCTGATTTTGGAAATAGGAACGTGACTTACGGGGAGAAAATTCACGCGTGTCAAAAAATTTTGCTTCTCAATTTTACCACTTCTGTTGCGCAACGCCATTCCGGTTTGAATTGGAATACCCATGGCTGATTCAATCTGATCGAGAAAGTGCTGAAAGCACCCTAACAACAGGGTTGAAAAGTTAAGTTGTTGTTCCTTGCATCGTTGTATTATTTCACGTTTTCTATTCGGAGATACATTAATGGAAATTCGCTCAATTGGTCCCAATCCAATGGGCTCGATGATTTTTATGTCCCCAAAATCCACCGTTTTTGACGGGGTTTCCATACCATAACCGTTGCTTATTGTTCTCAACGGTTGTTTTCCTTCATATATACACTTCAGTTCTTCCCAAAAGATTTGAAAACTATGTGCATCTGCCAGAGCATGGTGCAACGACAATTTTAGTGTAATTTCCTGTTCAACGGTGAATAAACTAACAGCCCATAATCGATCAATTGACAACTCGGGTAATTCCTTATTTTCGTAACTTACAATTCCCGTTTGATTTTTTTCAATAACCCATGTTGTTAAATCTTCACTTAACCGCAAGTATGGCCATTCGCTTATTTGTAATAATTCTTCAAGGGCTTTAACAAGTTTATCGAAAGATGCGTTCTTAATGATTGCTATTCCAAACAATTGGTTACTCAAGGAACTGCCGTAAGCTTGCTCTTGGCGAATAAATAACTCTTGATATGGAAGTACCTGAGTTGGGATTTTCATACCATCATTAAATTATTCAACACGCACTAACACTTTACTTACGTTTTGACCCATATAGCTACACTGCAACCAATAGGTCCCATAAGCCATTCCCGAGGTATCTAAGGTAAAGGGAGAAAGCGGATTTTGAATTTCTTTAAGTTTCCTGCCCGCCGCATCGTAAAGCACAAAGGTGAAGGCTTTGTCGTTCGGCAAATTATGCACCACTGTCGGATTGTTTTCGAAGGGGTTGGGCTGAATTCCCACTTGAATGCTGCCCTCGGTAATCTGCAACGTCTGCGAGGATTTTCCTACACAGCCAAGCGTGTCGGTAACGGTCATTTGAACGGTATAAATTCCCGGAACGGCATACACATGCACTGCTTGCAGCCCATTGCCCCAAGGCGTTTGGTCTCCGAAATCCCAAAGGTATTGGCTGCTCGTTCCGTTGTTCCCGGTAAAGGTATATTCGATGCCATTACTACTCGGGTCGAAGGTACTGTCCGGCGCCGAAATTCCAACGTTCATAGGAAGATTGCGCTCGCATCCAAAGGCATCGCTCACTTCCAACAGGTAAGGACCAGGAGTTGTTAACGTGATTTCTGGAGTTTCAGGGCCCGGTTTCCAGTTGTAACTGTATAAGGGGTTGTAAGGAGCGGTATAGGTGATTCCCACACAAACCGTGGTATCTTGAGGAATCTGCACCGTGGGTAATTCCGCTTCAAAGGGCGCCAAGGTTTGGTCGATCCACGTGAGCCGTTGGTACATGAACACCTTCAAATTAAGCACTTGCTGGGGGTAAGGCACACCGTTCAGCGTCTGCCATATGGCAAAATTACGCTCAGCGGGTCCTTGGTACAACAAGTTCGCAGTGCTATCGATGTAGGCCATGAATTTTCCGTTCGAAAGTTCATTTTCCCGTAGGCTGAACCATCGGCAGGCCAGTTCATGCTGGTACACGCTGTCCGTGTACATTTTTGACCACCAAAAAGGGAAGGGCCAAAGTGGATGGCAGTTCTGCCATACCCAACCCGAGGATGGTGGGGAGTCCATCGCGCGGTCATAATCCCATGGCGGACCAATGCATAATTTCCCTCCGTCGGTGTCTTTTTCCTTGTACATATAGGTGCTGCGTCCGTAGCTGTCGTAGTTCATCGTGAATTCGTTGACAATCAAAAAGTCAATGAAAGTGCTCACATCAATCCAAGCTCGGTAACCCAAGGAATCGTTCGTGAAATTCGCACCGTTCAAGGCATTTTCAAACGAATCAACGTATGTTTTGATGTAATTTCCTTGTACCGGTAAAATGCTGTCGCTCTTGGGGTAAACGTATTTAAATTCAACGGCATGCGGGGACGTGGCATTGTTAATGGGAGGATACACGGAATTCCAAGCACCGGGTTCTCCGTTAATGTTCATTTCGATGATGTACCCGCCGGTAAGGGCACTTCCAGCCGTATCGGCTGAGGTCATTTTTGCAATATCCACACGATGCTTATCGCGCTTGACTTTTTCAGTGAGCGTGTACACTCCAATATAGTTGCCGTCGAGGAAGATTTCACAATGTTTTGTTCGAGGAGCGTAGCGTCCCATTTTTCGGGCAAAGTAATAGGCAACGCTGTTTTTTAGCAGGGTGTTATCCAAATACTCGGCCTTGAAAATCCAATCGTTCTCGGCAGGTAATCCCAAAAGGGAGGTGTCAATTTTGTTGCCTTGTCCATCAATGAGGTCGAAATCGTAATTTTTCTTAGGGTAATAAGGCCCAGTAAACCCTTGCCACTCCGCCAGGATGTTTCCTTCGTAGGAGTAGATTGTATCGTTGCTGTAATTCAATTGCCCCAGCCCATGGTCAATGATTTCCATTTTCACCGGAACTTTCACGTTGTTGTTGATGGGGTTACTCAAGGTGGTTAACTTGACAATGGGCAGCACACTGCTCATGGCTCCAACGTAGGTAATCATGAAGGGGATATTTCCGTCGCATGCGGTATCCGCCCAATTGACTTTCACCCATCCATTCCCCGTGTTCCCGGTCATCGTTCCACCGCTGGGATTGGGCATCGTAGCATTTCCAGCGATCGTTACGCCATTCATTACCCCGCCAATATACGAAGAGCCACCGCCGCCGCCATCGTCGTTATAGGAAGCGCCACCGCCGTAATATCCACCACCACCACCGCCGCCATCACCTGACTTATGTCCTCCCTGACCTAGGCTTCCAGCACCTTGACCCGCTCCTCCCGCATTTTGGGTTCCTCCTAATCCGCTCCCGTTATTTCCGTTAAGACCTCCTCCTTCGCCGGCGGGCGTCCCACAGCAACCCGTTCCACCACCGCCACCGGCTACTAAAATGCGATCGCCCAAGGCGTTGCCTCCAAAACGCACATCGCTGGCACCGCCACCACCACCGGAGCAGCCAACGTCACCCGCGTTTCCTCCACCGTTCCATCCTCCGCCTCCAGCCACTGTACAATTGGCCCCTTCACCGCCAACAAAAATGGACAAGGTTTCTCCTGTGTTGAGGTATTTTGTTCCTTTGGAATAGCCCCCCTTGGCACCGGTTTGACCGTCGTCACCGCCTTGCGCACCCCAGGTTTCTAGAGTGTAGATTCCCGAGGTAGGCGCCGTAAACGTTTGAGGACTTCCCGTGTAGGAGTAGGTTTGAGCGTTGCCTATATTCTGACCGTAGTCAATTCGAACAACGTAAGGAACGCCAGCCGCCAAAAGTACTTCCAAATCGGCTTGTTCTCCGCAATTCAAGTTGTTGTCGTTGTAGTACATGGCTCCGTTGCTTGAGCCGCTGTAATCGACGTTCTGACAGGAGTTGTAAATCCATAATCGGGTATCACAGGTTGTGATTCCACAGGTGCTGAATGAATAAATCCCAGTAGAATCGGGGGTGAATTCAAAAAATCGCTGGTTATTAGGGGAAAGATTCAATCCCAGATTCGCGCTCAGCGGATTCTCACAAATCGTTCCCGGGCCGCAATTAAAGGAATGCGATGCTAGGGTGGCAAATTGTCCTCCCGAAGCTACTTGATTGCCATTCAAGGTGATGACATACGATCCCAATCCATAGCCGCAGCAGATTCCGTCGCCGTAACTGTCGTGAATATCGAAGCGGATGCACGAACTGCTGTCCACACAAACGGTGTCGCTGAGGTAGGTTCCTTGGGCAATTTCAGTACCGTTGGCCAACAAGTTCCACGTTGTTTCGTTGGGGTAGTCGTCCGGTACGATCGTAATTTCCAAGGGCCATTCTCCAGCAGGGCATTGCGCTAGGTTCCGATGCATCCCAAACAACACACACACTAGAAGTAGGAACAGGTAGTTTTTTTTCATGGAAAGCCCTTAACTACAAAGATACGATTATTAAACTTATGTTAATTTAGGGGCTGCAAACTTAAAACCTCATTACATGCGTCGGATTTTATGCTTCTTTATGCTTTCCGTGCAACTTGTTTTGGGACAAAACACCTGGAAAATATCCTACGAGCGTCCGAAGTGCTTCATTGAAAATCAAGGGCAGTTCGACGCCTATCAAAACCAACAAACCGGCCCCATCAAATTTGCCGCGGACTTTGGCAACGCGAAGGTGTTTTTTGGGGAAAAAGGCATGAAGTACTTCTTCATGGATGCCGATAAAATTTCCCACAAAGAAGGAGACTCTTTCAAGAATACACAGGAAGTTAAGACGTTGAAAGATCACAAACAATGGGAACGAACCATCGGTAAATATCGCTACCAATACGATGAGATTAATGCGTCCTTCCTCGCATCCAATCCTACCTCCATCCAAGGAATAAACCCGCAGCAAGCCTATTTCAGTTACACCTTCAAGTCAGCCGATGGAACCTATCACAATAAGAACGAAATCCTCGGATACGAGCAAATTGTGTACACCAACATCGTTCCAGGCATAGACTTGAAGTATTCTATTCATCCATCCTCGGGATTAAAATACGCGTTAACGGTGCATCCCAAGGCCGATCCAAGCAGTTTTCAGCTCTTGTTCGACCGCGACCTAGCGCTCGTCAACCAAGAATTAACCGTGGAAACCATGTTCGGAACATGGGTGGATCACGCCCCGATTTCGTTTTATGAGTGGGCAGACAATGCCACCATTCCGTCGTCGTTCAAACTCCTCAACGAGCGAACCATGGGATTCTCGGTGGGGGAGTACGACGCGTCGCAAACCTTGATCATTGATCCTTGGACCCAATTGCCCAGTTTCACGTCGAATTGGGATTGCGTTTGGGAATGCGACAAAGACGCTGCAGGAAATATTTACGCCATCGGTGGGGTCATGCCCATGCAATTGTTGAAGTATAATTCCGCTGGAAACCTCCAATGGACCTACAACACACCCTACGACACCTCCAACGTTTGGTTAGGAACGCTTGCCGTGGACAATCTAGGGAATTCCTACATTACGGCCGGTTCCGTGGCAGCCATTCAAAAAATTAACACCTCGGGAACCTTGGTGTGGGACAATCCGAATCCAGGCGGTTTCTTGAGTAACGATGAGTTTTGGAGCATTTCGTTCAATTGCGACCAATCGAAGTTGGTGGTAGGGGGCACTGGAGGCTCAGCTTTTACCTTGACGGCTTCCATTTACGATATCGATGTAAATACGGGAAATGTCACTGCGAGCCAAGACGTCGCCCAAGGGAGCACCTTCGGGATTCCGCCTTCGATTCAAGAGGTTCGCGCTATTTGTGCTTCACCCAATGGGAAATACTATTTCATGACACAAGACACCGTGGGTGCGATCAACCAGAATTTGAACGCCTGTGGCGGAAATCCTCTTATCTACAAAATCGACAACAGCTATGATTTGGGTTACAAATGCGAAAATTACCGCTACGATAACGCGGGCATCTGTGCCATTAAAGCCAACAATGCCTTTTACTACACGCAGAACGGTACCAATGTCGCCAAGCGCAATTTGCAAACCGGTGCCATTGTAACCACCAGTCCTATTCCCGGCGGGGCCAATGTTTCAGCACTAGGGGATTTTTCCGTAGCCAACAGTGGATTGGACCTCGATAACTGCGGCAACGTGTATGTAGGTTCCTCCACGGGAGTGGTGAAATATGATGCCAACCTCATGCAGCTGGCGACCTATCCCACGAATTTTAAAGTGTACGACGTGCATGTTCTGAACGGAGGAGATATTGTCGCGGTGGGAAGTACCGGAACGTCCTCGAGCAATGTGCGAACGGGTTATGTGCAAACTTTTGCCGCCGCCGCATGTGCACCTTTGGCCATGAGCTGTTGCGACGCCTCAATTTGCCCTGTGCAAAACGTGTGCATCACCGATGCCCCATTCCAGTTAACTGCGGCCACCCCAGGTGGAACGTGGAGCGGTCCAGGCGTTTCTGCTGCTGGATTGTTTACCCCTGCCAATGCCGGAGTGGGCAACCAAACCATTACCTACACCTTGGCGTGCGGTTCGGAGTCGGTAAGTATTGTGGTGAGTCCTTGCCAAGGTTTGACTGCCTGCGTTGAAGCGAACGGTTCGATTACGGTGAGCGGGGGAGTGGCGCCCTACACGTGGGCCTATTACCAAGCAGCGCAAAATACGCCCATTACCAACCAAACCGAATGTCAGAATTGCGGTTACACTTGGTTTTTTGGACAGTGTTTGAACGGACTAACCCCGGTTAATTCTTGCAATTCACCGGCACAGTGGGTCAATTTTGCCAACGGCAACAATGCGGTTGCTCCCAACGGTGCAGCCCAGGTTCAAGTCACCGATGCTGGAGGTACAGTGCAGGTATTTACCCTCGCCAATTTGGCGCCGTGCAATCCAAACCCTTGCCCGAGCATTACCTTGACTCCTTCGAATATCGTCAACGCAACCTGTTTTGGACTGACCGATGGTTCGGCGAATGTCAGCGCCTCGGGGGGAACGGCTCCCTACACTTATCAATGGATGCCTGGGAACCTTTCGGGGGCTTCACAATCAGGTCTTGCGGCCGGTACTTACACGGTCACCGTCACCGATGCGAACCTTTGTACGGGCGACACCACCTTGGTGATAACCTCACCACCGCAAATTCAAGTGAATACCTTAAACGTAACGGGCACGCAATGCGGTAGTGCCAATGGGGCCATCGATATTTCTGTGAGCGGCGGCAGTGGAAATTATTCCTACGCTTGGAATCCAAACGCAGGATCTTCTGCGAGCATTCAAAACCTTGCGGGTGGAAATTATTCGGTGTTGGTAACGGATTTAGCCAACGGTTGCTCCAATACCTTGCAAATTAATGTTCCAACCTTGGGAGGTCCGGTGTTGAACAATCCTGTCCTAACGCCAGCCTTGTGTTTTGGTGCTTCCAACGGCTCCATTCAAGCAAGCGCAGGCGGTTCTACGCCACCTTACCAATACAGCTTAAATAACGGACCTTCGCAAGCCTCGGGTCTTTTCAGCGGATTAGCTGCTGGGCAATACACGGTTACCGCGACGGATGCCAACGGCTGTCAAAATTCCCTCAACGTAACGGTAGTAGAACCCTCCTTGTTGACATTAAATCCTATGGCGGACGTTCAAATTTGTTCGGGTGATTCGGTGCAATTGACGGCCTCTGCTTCGGGGGGTACGGCACCTTATACCTATGCTTGGATGGGCAGTGCGGGAACTGCTAGCTATTGGGCGGCACCCTTGGTATCATCAACGGTGGATATTACAGTGACGGATGCCAACGGTTGCACAGCAGGCGACTTGGTCACGGTGGCCATTGTACCTTGTGGGAACATCGAAATTTTCATTCCCAACGTCTTTACGCCGAACGGTGATGGTCAAAACGATACGTATGGGATTCAATCGATTAACGCTTTAACCCAAGAAGCGGTTATTGTCAACCGTTGGGGCGAAGTTATGGCCGTATTGAACCAGTTGAATCAATTGTGGGATGGCACCACGGCCAACGGCAACGAAGCTTTGGAAGGGGTGTATTTCATGAAGTACCGCTTGACCGGGTTAGGAAGTGACGAGCAGCAGGGTCATGTGTTTTTTCACCTAAAACGTTACTAATAAATGAACTTTTATTCCCTTTAATGGGTTATTTTTACATCCAATATGATGAAAAATTTAGTAATTCTTCTCTTTGTATCGATGAACGCTTGGATTGTTGCTCAAGACGTGCATGAATTGGCCAGAACCGGTACCGTTGAACAGATGAAGGCATGCTTGGATAAAGACTCTATGGCGCTTAACCGATTGTCGGATCGCGGAATAACCCCCTTCATTTTGGCCTGTTACCGGGGAAATAATGAAGTAGCGAAGTACTTGATCACCCAGGGAGCCGATGTTACCTATTGCGCTGCGGAAGGATCGGCGATTTACGGAATGATTTTTAAGGACAACGTGGAAATGTTGGACTACATTTTAGCCCTAGGATACTCTCCTAACGACACTTGCCAATTTGAGCAATTTGGAACGCCCTTGCACATGGCTATGAGTCTTAAACGCTATGAAATTGTTAGAAGTTTACTTCGTTACAAAGCGAATACCTCAATACCGGATCAACAAGGAAGGAGCTTGAGAGAACTCTTAAAATTCTATAAAGATGAACAACTTAGCCAACAATTTAAACCTTATGAGAAAGAATAATTTGCTGTTATTATTTACGTTTGTAGTCGGCACCTTTTTGGCCCAAAACTACACTACCGGGGTCGTAAATCTGTCCTCAACCGCAGGACTAGCGATGACCGCTAAATTGGACCTTGGACCCAACGTAACCTTAACGGTGACAGGGCCTTCAACGCGTTGGTTTTCTCTTGGATTTAATGCAGCCTCCATGGCAGCCGGAACCGACGTAGTTGGAGTCCATACCGCCGGAGCATTGACGTCTTTTGACGCGCATCTTACTGGATATAGCGCACCTGCAACAGACGCACAACAAAATTGGACGATTACTTCAGATCAAGTCGCGGGTGGGGTGCGAACCATCATAGCAACGCGAGCTCTGAGCACCGGCGACCCGAACGATTACACGTTTACGGCAGCAGCGGGAACCCTCTCTTTGATTTGGGCTCGTGCCAACACCAATTCCTTCAATTATTCCTACCATGGAAACACCAATCGGGGAATCACCACGGCTACTTTGACCCTGGTTCCTGTAACCCCACCACCCACAGGATCAGCAAATCAAACCTATTGTGCCGGTGCAACGGTTGCTCAATTGGCAGCGGTTGGGTCGAACATACAATGGTATGCCAACGCTTCGGGAGGAAGTCCACTGGCTGGAGGAACTCCTTTGGTCAATGGGGCCACTTATCACGCATCTCAAACAGTTGGAGGGCTCGAATCGCAAAATCGGCTTGCTGTAACGGTTAGTATTATCAATCCCCCTGTTCAGGCGCCCATCTTTGTCAACACGCCAGCGAGCGTGTGCAGCAATAGTACTTCCATTATCTTTATTGTGAACAACGTCAGCGGTGCCACACAGTACAATTGGTCCAATCAAGGAGTACAAGGCACCACGGTACAGCCAAGTATTTCTTACCCTGTCATCGCGGGTGTGAACTCCGTAACGGTAACGGTCAACGCTTCGAACCAGTGCGGTCAAGGACCATCGGCCTCGCAAACGGTGTTGATCAATGAGGCTTATAACAGTTTGTTGGTGGAAACGGCCTGCGATACTTTTATTTGGAACAATCAAGCCTACACAAACAGTGGAACGTATACCTATCAAGGAACAACGGTTGCCGGGTGCGATTCAGTGGTCAACTTACAATTAACAGTGTTGAATGGAAGTACTATAGAATTTGAAGTTTCTCAATGTACTCCTTTCACCTTAAATGGTATAACATACAACCAAACGGGCACGTACCAACAGACACTTACCTCAGTTTTAGGTTGCGACTCAGTGGTCACCGTTGATTTTACACTAGACCCTTCTTATGATACAAGTTTCGATACGACCGTAACGGGAAGTTTTGTGTGGAACAATCAAACCTACATGCAAAGCGGTGCATACACACAAAATCTGATAACGGTTAACGGGTGCGACAGCACCGTAACGGTGAATTTGACGGTATTTACCGGATCGCTTAACGAAAGCGATGCGCCCTTAACGATTCCTACCTTGGTGCAGCGTGGCTCAGAAGTGACCTTACCTGAAGGAGCGTGGAATTTATGGGATTATAACGGTCGTTTAGTTTTGGAGGTTGATCCTTCAACCAATAACCTAAGAATGAACGTAGCACCAGGTTTTTATTTGCTTCGAAGTTCGAGAAAAGCGATAAAAATTATGGTAGTGGAGTAGGCTTCTATTTGTCTTAAAGGTATTATGAGAATTCGAAGGTCACTGCATGAAGCTCACAACGAATATCGAAGCGCCATCTGGCAAGGTCTGCCATAATACTCGGTGGTCAAATTTCTCCAAGGTTCGCCTAAGTATTTTCTTTCGGAAGCATTCAGTAAGTTGCTGCTTTGTGCTTCGAGTTCCCAATGTTCATTTCAACGATAGCCTGCTGTAAACCCTAACCGATAGGTTTCGTTCATATAGGTATCAAAAGCACTGCTAATTGTGGACTAATTCTCAAGGTTTGTTCTTAGGGTGAAGAATTTCGCGTGAACCACATGCTCAGAAACCCCTTTTGAAAGACTCTACGTATGAAAACTAGAAAACAAGGCCTTACTCATTGCACTGGATAGCGTAGTTGGTTTTAAGATGGTTTTTAACGCAGTCGGCTCTCCTACCTGAATAGGGATGAGTATTTAATAGGGATGTAATACTTTGATTCTCTTTTCCTTCTTTGGCTTGCATACGTTTCCAAAGTGAGATGGTTTGGCACGTTTGATAGCCGGTATTTCTGGCTAAATCTACTCCCCACATGTCGCAATGTGCTTCATTCTTTTGGTTGAAAGAAAGGGTTAAAATATTTGCAACGAATACGCTAAACTTACCGAAATGTTTACCGATATATTTATCGTATGTTTTACTTTTTGCGATATTATCACGAATATGTCCTAATTCGTTGTGGGCTATTTCGTGTGCTAAGATAGCCGCCATTTCGTGTTTATCTTTGCAAAATTTATACATTCCTTTAGTAAAAAATATTTTACCTCCTGCTGTAAAGGCATTAACCATGGGATCATCGATGTAATAAATTTGATAGGTAAACCCTCTCGGTTTCTGAATTTTAAGTTTCAATTTATTGAGGATTCCACGAAGTAAGTCGATTTCAGCTCCCGAGGAAATAAAGGTGTACTCCTTTTTACACTCGTCCAATACTTGTAATCCTACGTTAATTTCCTCGGTAAAAGTCGCTTCAACTCCAAGCGTTGAAATTATTTCTTTTTCCCAGTCCGCAAGCCAAATGGTGGTTGAACTTTCCAAACACGAAAAGTCATAGGTAATCTTTTTTTTCGTTTGAGCATTGAGGTGAGCTTTCAACAAAAAAATACCTACCAATAGGATATATTTCATGGAGCATAAAATTAAAACTTTACAGGACTCGAAATCTGCGAACTTTTAGGTTTTAACAAATCGCACCTTGAATGGGCAGTTATCGCTACCAAATACCAAGTAATAACTGCCGGATGGGAGTTGCTGAATATCTACCGAGGTAATGGTTGTTCCGTTTTCCCAAGCACTTGTAGAATGCTGAAGAGGAATCGTGGTTCCATCCGATGCAACTGCGTAGAACGTGTCGAAGGGAATTTGATGAGTCTGCAGTTTAATTAAGTCGGCACTTGGATTAGGATATAACCCCAATATTACGCCTTTTGAAACATCTTCTATCCCGACAAAAAATCGGCTGCAAGGTCCTGCCAAGGCTTGAGGGAAAGTCCCATGACCAATAGCTGGTGCATTGGCCAAGGTTAGCGCATTGCTGCCCGCATTCGTAACATACGATTTAACGCAGCTGCTGGTTGGATCCATCTGGTTGATGGTAGCTACATTGTACCAATCGCCCTGTACTTGTTGAGGCGTGATATCCACTAGAATAAACCCTTTTTTGGTGAGTTCTACGTATTTGATGTGCGGATTTTGAACGGTGATGAGGGCTGATAAATTGATGGGAGAACCAGGAGAAGTAACGCTTGGTGTTACCATTTCCACTCCAACCGAAGTATTTCCATTTTTCAGGTCCAAAGCCCAACTGGTATGAATGTCTCCTGTGAGTACCACCGTATTCTCAATGTTGTTAGCGGAAAGATGGTCAAATAATTTCTGGCGTTCTGCAGGGTAACCGTCCCAAGAGTCTGTATTGACGGGATTTCCAAGCAATTCTACGGCCCCTACCATGACTTGATTTCCTATGATTTTCCAAGGTTGGGTCGTTGTGCTTAGTTCATTTTTAAACCAATTGAGTTGCGTTGCGCCAAGTAGGGTTCTACTCGTGTCTGCAAAGTTCGGATCGTTCGCTCCCAGTTGTTCTTCTCGTCCCTCCAAACGCGTATCCAGCATGATGATTTTGGCAAGATCTCCCAGTTCGAAGGTTCGGAAAATTTCCTGATTTCCCGGAGCTTTCGGACGAATGGGAATCCATTCAAAGTAGGCGCGTTTTCCCGCTTCCATGCGCAGGTTCCAAGGACCTTCGTTGGCTTGATGGTTTCCTGCACCCCCGCTGTAAGCATCGTTCGCTGTTTCGTGGTCATCCCAAATGCAGATCCATGGAAAGTTTTGGTGCAATTTCCGCAAGGCATAATCCAATCGGTACGAATTATACCGTAAGCGGTATTCGTTCAGTTCCGTTATCTCCACGGCAGGCTCCCACGTACGATCCACGTTGGCATTTGGTCCAAATCCTTGGGTTTCGTATTCGTAGATGTAATCGCCGAGCATGAGCACTGCATCCACATCGTTGCGCAGGGCAATGGCGTCGTAGGCATTAAAATACCCAGACTCTAAACTGGCACAAGATACCACTGCGAGGCGCATGTTGTCCACATTTCCAACGGGCAAGGTTTTGGTTCTCCCAACCAAACTGTAGGCACCATTATGTTCGAATTCATAGTAGTAAAATGTATTGGGATTGAGACCCGTAACATCGATTTTTACGGTGAAGTCTTTGGTGGAATCGGTGCTATACGTGCCGTTGGCAACCACATTCGTGAATTGATCATCTGTGGCGACGTGGTAGGTACCCGTTAAAGTTTGACCGTAATCCACCGGAGTAACCCGTGTCCAGATAATTACACAATCGCTCAAGGGGTCGCCCGAGGCTACGCCGTGGTAAAAGGGTGCAATGCACTCTTGAGGGGTAACGCTGGTTTGGGCCTTCAAGTGGCCCAAAAGTAATAGCGTTGATATGGCTAAAAGTTTGATTTTCAAGATGAGTAGGTTTGTTCGTTCAAAAATACTGACTTTATCAATGAAAAATGTGCTAGAGGGTATCGAAATTCGATATTTAACGGAAGTTTAAACACTTCATTTTTTTGATTTAACGTTGGGGTGCTTAGAACACCATAGAATCATTAAAATCCATTATTTTTAAGCCATGGAAACGGAAAAATCGACGGATGAAATTGGCTTTGGCACTAAAAATTATACCTCCAATACACGGTACCTGAACCCCGACGGTTCCTTTAACATACAGCGGAAAGGAAAGCACTTTTGGGAGAATTTCGACGGGTATCACTTACTCATTACCATGCCGACAGGCAAGTTTTTATCGGTAGTAATTTTCGGTTACGTCGTCATCAATACCCTTTTTGCCATGATGTACATGGCCATTGGCGTTGAGCATTTTGGTAATTTAAAACCTACGACGTGGTTCAACGATTTCATGCAGTTGTTTTTTTTCAGTGCCCAGACCTTTACCACCGTAGGCTATGGACATCTTTACCCTAAAGGAAACCTGGCAGGGTTGGTTGCAACGGTAGAAGCGGCCCTAGGTTTAATGGGTTTTGCCTTAGCAACCGGTATTCTTTATGCCAGGTTTTCACGGCCACAAAGCCTATTTTTATTCAGCCGAAACATACTTATTTCTCCCTACAAAGAAGGCAATGCTCTGATGTTTCGATTGACTAATCCCAAGAAAAATGAATTAATTGAAGCGGAAGTCCAGGTCGTTTTATCCATGGTTGATGAATCAACAGGTCGCCGTTTTTTTCGACCTCTAGACTTAGAGCTTAAGAAAATTAATTTTTTAGCCCTCACCTGGACGGTGGTTCATCCCTTGAACGACGAAAGTCCACTTCACCTTTTTAGCATGGAGGATTATCAAAGAGTCGATGCGGAATTTCTCATTTTCATCAAAGCGATTGACGATACCTACGAACAAATGGTTCATTCCAGGCATTCCTACACCTTTGCTGATCTTGTCCCTAATGCGAAATTTAAACCCATGGTGCCACGTGCTAACGGGAAAGGAAAAATCATGTTAAACATTCATGAAATTCACGAATACGATCCAATAGGTTAAGCGTTCGATCTTACACTACCAACATTTCATGTCGGAATAAGGATCTCTGAAAATCAATATCTATGCGCCCGAGGAATAAGCCTGCCCATCCTGTTTGGTTGATCAATACCGGCTGTTTATCGCGGTTTTCCGTGAACAAGGGTTTTTCCAAAAAGGTATGGGTATGTCCGCCGAGTATGAGGTGAATGTTGCTGCTTTGGGCAGCCAATACCTTATCCGATACTTGATTCGAGGCATATTCAAACCCTAAATGCGATAAACATACGATAAGGTCACAGCGCTGTTCCTTTAAGTGCTTGGCCGTATCGTTGGCTACCTGCACCGGATCAAGGTAATTCATTCCTCCGTAATTGGCTTTTCCTGCCAAGCCATCAAGATTTACCCCAACGCCAAATAATCCGATACGAAGCCCACCTTTCTTAAGAATTAAATGAGGTAGGGTTGCGCCTTCGAGGAGGGTGTTGTTAAAATCGTAGTTGCTGCAAAGGAAGGGGAAATTGGCATGTTGCTGTGCCTTTTTAAATCCGTCTAATCCGATGTCGAAATCGTGATTACCCATGGTCGAAGCATCGTATTGCAAGGCGCTCATGAGTTTCATTTCGAGCACCCCGTGGTATTTGTTGAAGTAGGGTGTACCTTGAAAAATATCGCCTGAATCCAAGAGCAATACATGCTCCTCTTCCGAGCGGATTTTTTCAATCAAGGCGGCTCGTTTTGCTACCCCACCCATTCCCGGATACTTCGAATGCGACATCGGAAAAGGATCGATGTTCGAATGCGTATCGTTGGTGTGGAGGATAGTTAGTTTTTTGCCTCTTGCGATGGTTTGAGCCCGTAAATCTAGGCTTCCGCTCAAAACGCCCAGAGTGACCAAGCCTGTGGTTTCAATAAATCGTCTTCGGTTCATGGAATGTAGCGCTTTTCGGTTCGGTTGGAAAGGGTTCCTTGCTGTTTTACTGCTTGGATGAAAACGTCGCGTAGGTTGTGCTGACTAACGCTTACCGACTCCGGTTGCAGGAAAAAGGTCATTTTATCGCCTCCATAAGCCAGATAATCCGAGGTGATGAAGGTAATGTGGGTGTGTTCCGGTAATAAGTTACCTACCATTAATTTGCCTTTTTCAAAACGTGCATTGGATAGGGCAACGCCTTTGGCTTGTTGCGATAAGTTTTTTTCAATATCGGGTATCCGTTCCACCGGTAATCGAACCCATGCTACCACATTATCGAAAGGCATGAGCTTGTAGAGATCTCCGACCGTTATGTCTCCGCGGTTAATGCTCGACCTTAATCCTCCGGCATTCAGCAGTACCACTACTGGCTCCCGCATTTTAACTGCCTGCGTCTCTTGCTGCAATAGGGCATCTGCCACCCAGTTCATTAAATTCGAGTTGGGATAGCTCAGGTCAAAACTCGTGTCTGCGCGGCCAATGACCTCTCCCATTTCTGCGGTTAAACTGTCGGAATAGGGCTGAATGATGGAACTTATCTCCAGTTTGGTAGGGTAGCCCTGATCTAAACCTACGTTTTTGGTGCCGCCTTGCAAGCTGATTTTTTGGGAGCATGCTCCAAGTACTAATAACCAAAATGGTAAGCGAAGTGGACGCATTACTCGATTAAGAAACTTTTTTGAGCAGTTCCAAAGGGAGTTTGAACGGTAAGTAGGTATTTTCCAATGTTAAGCTGAGCCCCGTCAAGAATGAGTACCGGTAACTCAAGGTTCGACGCTTCCATGATCACTCGCCCGCTAAGATCACAAACCTTATAAGCGGTTATGGTCGTGTTGTTCACCTGCGCATAGACTTGGTTTCGGCTGGGTACCGGAAACACGGAGAAATTAGCTGCCAATTGTTCTTCCATACCTACGTTGCAATTTTCTGCCAAATAACTCATGTTGGCAAAGTTCACATGGCATACGAATTCTGCGGAATCAATGTAAGGATTTCGGTTCCCTTGAACGCTGAAGATGTACTCTTGACGTGCTATTTCATAGGAATCCGGTGGGTCGTTGAAGTGCCAGTTTTTTAAAGATTCTTGATCCTGGTAGGCAGGAAAACTCCAGTTCAATCCCCCTTGGCCATTATAGCAGGTTGCTTCATAAAAAATGGAGCGCGCGGCATTTCCTTTTTGCGCGTCTCTGGGTTCGTAACACATTTGGTTTCCGTTATAACCAACGCTTCCTTCTAAAAAACTAAAAAGTACATTTCCGGTGATATCCAATAGGGGTAAGTTGCTGCGATAGGAGTTAGCATTGGCAAAATTCGTAGGGTAGAGATTATGTTGGTCAGTATATTCGGGTTGCTCAGGGTCATTGCAAGGGAAAGACGCCATCCAAGAATGGCAAAAGGAGTGTTCTCTTGAGTAACCAGTGGCAGTCCAATCAAAAGGATCGCTGAAAACTTTATTTTCTCCGGTGTAAACGCACGTTACGTAGGACTGTCCGTTGGTGGTGTCGCTCACTTCAAACTGATTCATGATCGTCTGTTTATAGTTAAAATAACTGATGAATGTATGCGGATTTATAAGAGCAGATAAATTGCTTAGGAAGGTGGGGATCTGGGAATTAATACCGCTGTAATAATTACCAACATTCAAGCCCGTAGTTGTCGTATTACCCGTTGCCGGGCTGGTCGTTTTGTAATTCTCAAATCCTGCAGGTCCGTTGAATGCAAAAACCGCAAAATAGTAGGGTTGATTGGCGCGTACGCCCCGAGGCACAAAGTTGGTTGAACTTCCTGAGTAGGCAACTTTCGCATTTCCAAGAAGGTCACCTCTGAGGTACGTTGTTCCGTCTAAAGGAGTTCCTGAAACAGGTGCGGTTTTTGACCATAACACCAAGTATTTTTCTGCCCCGTTGCCGGCGGTGTATGAACCTGTCAAGGTGTAGGCTTGAACATTTGAGAAGGCAAGATTTGCTGCATTAGTGATTGGTTCAGTCGCTAGATTGTCTAATCCGACCGCTAATAAATTAATGATATATGGGTTTTCATCGCTGTCGTTATTGGCAATGGATAGCGTAGCCGTACGAGTTCCATTACCCGTTGGAGTAAATGTAAGGGTAAAATTCTCTGTTCCAAGACCTGCAACCGTAGTGGCATTCAGGTTGGTGGTGTAATCGGAAGCATTCGCTCCTGTAAGGGATGTTCCAGACACCGTAAGCGATTGCACTCCGCTGTTTTCGATGGTGATTACATTGTTAGCGGTATTTCCAACAACATACGTTGTATTATTCAATGCGGTGGTTCCGTTGATTTTGACATTGATTTCTCGAACGGGCGCAACGTAAGGAACGATGTCCGCTAAACTTCGCGGAACGACTTGATAGTTCGCGTTGAATTGTCCCATTAACCCAGTAATCGAAACCGGTCCAACGGGAATGGGCGTTCCGTCGATATTGGTGGATGCGTTAATCCGAACGTCCAAGGTATTAGCACCGTTGGTGATTTGCACCGTGCTGTTCCCTACTGCAAAATTACCGGTTTGAACAAAGATAACGTTCTCAATTCGGATAAGTTGGGATTCCAACGCTTCACCCGCGCTGGTAATCGGTATTACTTGAGGTACGTTTGGAGTAACAGGTCCATGATCGGTAAAACTGTTGGTCGGCGATAATTCCAATAATCCACTGAAATCAAACAAAACTCCCGTGGCGGTAATGGAATCTCCGGTGGTTAAACTGCTCAAATTATTTCCGTAGCAGGCAATTCCCGCAGTTTCGTCTTGCAGGTAGCGTATAATACCGAGTTCAGAACCGTTTGAAACTACTCCTCTTACGGTTACCGTTGCTCCAATCGACATACTGCGAACCTGTTGAATTGTTTGTGCCTGAAAATATAGGATAAATACAATAGAAAAAAGTGTAATAATTTGTTTCATACTTAAAATTGATAAGATAAAGATACATTAAATCGGAACCCCTGGCCGAACATAACCGCAGCGGAGGTAGCATCAAAGTTTTGATTACTACCGTTGTTGTTATTCGTGGCATCGGCGATAAACACCGTGTTCAGTAAATTAATCACGTTGGCGGAAAGGTTTAAGGCGTCTTCGCCAATTTTGAACCGGTATCCAGCATAGAAATTAACAAGGTAATATGAAGGCATCATCCAAGATTGTCTTCCTCCGTTAGCTCCTTGCAGCGAGAATGGATTGAAGTCGGAAAAATAGCGGTCGAAATACTGAAACTGACCTTTGAAATACAGGTTTTTAATGGGCTCATACCTCACCGTTGCCGATAGCGCCGTTTGCGCAGCATCGCCTACGCCAACTCCTTCAGCATTGAACGTGTATTCCAACGAATCGTATTGTGGAATGATGATGGTTTTAGAAGAATTCCAAAACCAGTCTCCCATGGAAAACATGAATTCGGTGGAGACTTTTTTGTCAATTTCCCAGGCGATATCAATTTCTCCTCCCATGTGGATGGCGTCCATTCCGTTGATATTTACACGAATGGTTTCCGTAGGATCATTTGGATCCGGAACGGCTACACCGTATGGAAAAGGTTTGTTCTTCCAGTTGGTAAGATATCCGTTAAGGTTGATACCGAAATTTCGAGCTGCGTATGAAAAACCTTGTTCAAATGCTAGGATTTTCTCGTTGTTAATCACCCCAAAAAACTTGTTGTAATTATTATCAATTACATTGGAAAACATCGGAGTACGGTTCAAATAACCTATGTTTAAAAATACACTCGCATAATCGCTGAACTTGACGCATACTCCCTCTTTAATGGTAAAACCAGGAATGTACTTCCAGGGGGTTTTTACGTAATCTACGCCCTCAGAATAGCTGTGGTAGGTTTGACCGTTATAGGTAATCGTATCGCCAAATCCAAATTGCAGAACGGTATCTCCAAGATTTAGTTCGCGTTTTTGGAAATAGTCAATTCCTTGATAACCATTTCCGATCCCTGTCAGGTTGACAAAGGCACTTACGGTTTTGGACTCATAGGAAACTTGAGAAAATGCCCCTAACCAAGATACCAAGCCATCGCGGTTTGCGTTGAACAGATTCTTCGCGATTTTATCGCCCACACGCTTCATAGGACTTGCCGCATTTTTATCCGATAAATCTACATAGTAGTCGCCCCCTAATAAATCCTTCACTTCCTGGTAATGTGAACCGCGGTAATAACGTGCGTCTAATCCGGCAGAAAACTCGAATCCTTTCTTGACCTCATAATTCACTTGCCCTAAATAACCTACCCAAAAGTGGTTGTTCACGCTGGATAACAGGATTTGCGAACTTTTAATTTCGGTAGGAGAATATTGAGCGTCAATGTTGGGGGTACCAAATAGCGGGTTGTATTGGTTAAAATAAGTCATGGTGTCCCAATCGATCAAATTGTTGGAATCTCGAATGATCGCGGATGAATTGAATAATGCCGTTCCTCCACCACGTCCAATGGAGGCATAGGCAAGGTTCGAAATGGACAAATGCTTATTGACTTTCCAAAAATCTTTCAGCGTGAATTGCGGTTTATTGTAATAGTTTAAACGCTCAGAAACGACCTCTTGCTTTCCGTTAACGGTTCTATAACCCCAATGTTGGTTGTAGCGTAAGCCCATATCGTTGAACATTGCATTCGTGTCGATCGTGGCTCCATTGTTCCGTGCTTCTTCCTCACTCCAATATTGGATAGGTTGGCGAAACGACCGCTGTCCGTGTTGTTGAGGAGCAGCAAAAGCGGAAAGTGTGAGTAAATGTTGTTCAAATTGTTTCGACACTTTCAGATAACCGAAAAATCCTTGGCTAGGGGTTCCTTCCACCCATCCTGTTGCTTGTTTGTAGGAGAGTGCCGCGGTCAGTCCCCAACCTCCCGTCAAAATACCTGTATTGTAAGATGCAGTTGTTCGCATGAGGTTTCCTGTACCATACTCCTGCTTTATCGTACCGCCTCGTTTGTTTCCGATACCTTGAGTGATTATGTTAAGTGTCCCGCCAATTGATGGCATAGCAATTTTTGTGGCACCCAATCCCCGCTGGACTTGCATGGTGGCTGTAATTGCGTCTAAACCAAACCAATTGGACCAATAAACCCAACCGTTTTCCATGTCGTTTACAGGCACTCCGTCGATCATTACCCCCACATTTCGTTGATCGAAGCCCCGAACATTGATGCGCGCATCGCCGTCGCCTCCACCCGATTGGGTGGCGTAAACCCCCGCAGTCCCATTAAGCAACATAGGTAAATCGCGTGAGCCCAACTCTTCTTGAATTTTTTGGGTACTGATCTTCGTGACCGCTATGGGGACGGGGCCATCTTTTACGACATTCCCTATCACTCTGACTTCGTCAAATTCCAAACTGCCGGCCATGTTGATGTTCAGGATGAGTTCCGATTGATTCAATTTAAAGTCTCTTATTACCGTATCGAATGAAACCATCGTAACGGTTATGCGATAGTCGCCGAAAGGCAGGTTTTGTATGCTGTAGAATCCGTTAATTTCGGAGAGCAATCGATTCACTACGGCCCCCGAAGTTCTCAATTTGACCTCTATTTTGGCCCCTCCAACAGATTGTCCCGTAGCTCCTTCAGAAATTATCCCGCTAACTTGACCTTGTTGAGCGAACCAAATAGGACACAGCGAGCATGCGAAAAGGAGAATGTAAACACGCATTGCGTCAATACCAATGTTGAATAAACGGTGAGTTTATCGGATAATTATTTTTCGAGTATCAGTTCGCCCTTCCTTCGTAAATATTTTTACAAAATACACACCTTTGGGTTCGTTAATTTCCAAGGTAATGAGTTTTTGTTTTTGAACCTCTCTGCTCATAATAACTTGGCCGAAAATATCCAAAACCTGCAGTTTTTTTATTGCTGTAGCGTTGTTAATATAGAAGGTTCCGCCAGATGGATTCGGATAAATCGAGTAAGCCAACTCATCCATGTCATTTATCGATGCAGGATTACATTGACAATCGTGTGTTCCCAGTGAATTCCAGTTTCCGTCTAAGATTGGGTTTCCGCTGTTGCCAAGTACTGGGTTTCCGTTTTGATCTAATCGAACAATTACTGCAGGAATGGTATCCCACTCTAATAAGGGATCAAAGAAGGCAACTTGATTAGTAACCCCTTTTTGAATGCTTACCTTACGAATCATGGAATGGTCCTTCGTTACCAACACACCCTGCCCGTTGTTGTAGGGAAAGGTGGTAGACCAAGCGCCGTCGTTACCGGCGGAGGAACCCGAGGAGTTGGCGGGATTTTCACCAATTTTTCCAAAGATATCCACCAAGGCAAAGCCCGGGATATTGGCGGGGCTTATAACAGTGGCCCCATTAGCGGGAAGTGTTCCCTTGGCAAGGACGACAACGTCATTTCCATTCCAATAGAAGGCATTTGAGGTATTGTACACTGGGCAATAGAAGCCATCAGCTCGCGCCTGCAGGGAGTCCCAAATTGGGGCTTCCTGACCTGTTCCACTGGAATCAAGTTTTTCCAAAACAGCGACATAAACACCGTATGGTTCAACTGAACCGGACAACTGTACGGAGTTTACCACAGTTGCCGACGAGGCGCCGTTTGCATATCGAACTACAAAATAGCCGCTCAAATTTACTGCTTGGTTCGTTGGATTATAAATTTCAAGGGCTTTGTTGTTCGACCATCCTTCAACGTATTCTGAAATGAACAGTTCAGAACAATTGCTCTGAGCCAATGCAACGCAAGACGAAATAAATAAACTTAACGTAACAAAATGTTTCATAATCGATATTTTTTACAAAGGTAACTCGATTTTACTTATTGAAGGCCATTTGACAAGGTTACCTTTCTATTAATTTTAACAATCTCACTAAAAATGCTATTTTCGAAGGAAAAATTTGCCATGCATTACCTTCATATTATTGCATTTGTGTTAATCTCTTTACCCATATTCCCACAAGAGATTACGGTGGAAAAAATTTGGAAAAAATATGAATACCGTTCGTTGGGAGTAGACGGTTTTAATACCCTTCAAGACGGAGATCGAACTACGCAATTGGATGCGGAAGGAAACTTAATGCTCTCCTACATTTCCAAGCCTAACGAAGCCCCAACACACCTCATTGCAGCAAGAGAGTTAACCTATCGTGGAAAAATAGTGAATATTGAGGATTACAGTTTCGATGAATCAGAGCGCAAAGTCCTTATTAAAACATCCATTGCCCCCGTTTACCGCAGAAGTTATAACGCTGTATATTTTCTCTACGATTTAGATACTCGGTTCCTAGAACCTTTGTCCGAAACATTGAGCCCTCAAACCCTCGCGGAATATTCGCCCGACGGAAAAAAGGTATCTTTCATTTTCAAAAACGATCTCTATGTTAAAGATCTTTCAAGCCATAAAATCACCCAAATTACGACCGACGGAAAACGCAACAAAGTCATCAACGGCACCACGGATTGGGTATATGAGGAGGAATTTTCGGTTACAAAAGCCTACAGTTGGTCGTCGGACTCTAAATATCTGGCGTTTTTGAAGTTCGTTGAAAAGCGGGTTCAGGAATTCGGTATTGACTTTTTTGGTGAATTATATCCAACCCGTTACGAATACAAATATCCCAAAGCAGGAGAAGAAAATTCGAAGGTTACAGCCCATTGGGTCAACATTTCTACTCCCCAAAAAATTAACTCCTTAGAAATTGGGGATTATGAGTACATCCCTCGCATTCAATGGTCTAACATTTCCAACCGTTTGCTCCTTCAAACCATGAACCGTCATCAAGATAGCCTCAAATATCATATGGTCGATTTTAGCGGAAAAAAACCGCTTCATTCGATTCTTTTTACCGATGTTAGCTCAACCTATGTGGATGTCAACGAATGCTTGCATTTTATGCCCAACGGTGAAGGGTTTTTCTTTACCTCCGAAAAATCAGGGTACAATCAATTGTATGCGCTGGATTATTCTGGCAAACTTAACCCCGTCACCAGCGGTGAATTGGACTTGATCGATGCCTATGGGGTGAGTCAAGATGGAACCAACTTTTATTTTACTCGCTCCGGACAGTCCGGTATTTCAAAAGTGCTTTGCCGCATGCATATCCCCTCAAAGGAAGTCCAGGTTTTATCCCCCTTGGAAGGTTGGACGGAGGCGAACTTTACCCAAGGAATGAAATATTATGTGGGCGTGTTTTCCGAAGCGAATACTCCTCCTGTTTATTCGCTGTTTGACGGAGAAGGAAAGCTCATCAAACGGTTAGAGGATAATGCCGTGTTAGCGGCCAAATTATCGCCTCTGGGTTTGAGCAAGAAAACCTTCCAATCAATCGAGGTGAATGGCGTCACCTTAAATGCCTCAGTTATGTTACCCCCTGAATTTTCGAACAGCAATAAATATCCTCTTTATATGAACGTTTATGGAGGTCCTGGGCATAATGAGGTGACCAACCAGTGGGATGGAAATGATTTTATGTACCATCAGTTATTGGCTTCTAAAGGATACATTGTGGTAAGTGTCGATCCACGAGGCACACAATACCGCGGGGCTGATTTTAAGAAAGCAACGTACCTTCAGTTGGGCAAATTGGAAGTGGAGGATTTCATAGGTGCAGCAAAATTTTTCCAAACCCTTCCGTATGTTGACGGGAGTCGGATTGGAATCATGGGGTGGAGTTACGGCGGGTTTATGTCTTCGTTGGCCATGACCAAGGGTGCAGAGGTCTTTAAAATGGGGATCGCGGTGGCTCCCGTAACGAACTGGAGGTATTACGACAACATTTATACGGAGCGCTTCATGCGAACACCGCAGGAGAATCCAAAGGGTTATGACGATAATTCTCCAATCAACCATGTTGATCAAATGAAAGGTAAATACCTGTTGATTCACGGAATGGCAGACGATAACGTGCATTTTCAGAACAGTGCCGACATGGTTACGGCCTTAGTGAAAGCAAACAAACAATTTGACTTTTTTGCCTATCCGAATAAAAATCACGGTATTTATGGTGGAAACACACGAAATCACTTATTTTCCCTCATGTTCGAGTATATTTTGAGAAATTTGTGATGCTTGACAGACTTACCCCATAAAAAAAGCCTTTTTGTCGGCTATTTTCGCAATTAAGATAAATTTCTTCACTAAATTAGGCGGTGGAAATTTTAACGAGAAAAACATCCTATGAGCGAAACTGCCAAAATTGAATTAGATGGAAAAGTTTATGAACTGCCCATCGTTCGGGGAACTGAGAACGAGAAAGCCATTGATATTTCGAAATTGAGGGATTTATCGGGGTATATTACCCTTGATTCCGGGTACAAGAATACGGGCTCTACCAAAAGTGCTATTACGTTTTTGGACGGTGAAGAAGGAATCTTGCTTTACCGGGGTTATCCAATAGAGCAATTGGCTGAAAAAGCTTCGTTTTTGGAAGTTTCTTACTTGCTCATTTATGGCAATTTACCCACTCAAATTGAATTGGAATCATTTGAAAACAGCATCAAAAAACACACCTTAGTTCACGAGGATATGAAACGTTTTTTTGAGGCATATCCTGCAAAGGCGCATCCCATGGGCGTACTTTCATCCATGATTTCGTCGCTTTCCACGTTTTATCCGGAATCCTTGGATCCTAATAGGAGTGCGGAAAAGAAGAACCTCACGGTTCACCGGTTGATTGCCAAATTACCTACCCTCGCCGCTTGGTCCTATAAAAACTCCACCAGTCATCCCTTCATGTACCCGAGAAATCAGTACGATTACGTAACCAACTTTTTGTACATGATGTTTTCCATGCCTACGGAGGATTACTCCGTAGATCCAGTGATTGTCTCGGCCCTAAATACTTTACTCATCCTACACGCCGATCACGAACAAAATTGTTCCACGTCAACGGTGAGAATGGTTGGTTCAGCGAATGCCAATCTTTACTCATCGGTGGCTGCAGGAATCTCTGCACTATGGGGACCTTTGCACGGTGGAGCAAATCAAGAAGTCATTGAAATGTTGGAGCAGATCGTTTTGGATGGTGGAAACGTAGATAAGTGGGTAGCAAAGGCGAAAGACAAGGAAGATCCTTTCCGGTTGATGGGCTTCGGTCACCGCGTTTATAAGAATTTCGATCCGCGAGCCACCATCATTAAAAGGTCCTGCGATGAGGTATTGGAAAAGTTGGGCATTAACGATCCGCTGCTTGATGTTGCAAAGAAACTGGAGAAAGTTGCTTTGGAGGATGAGTATTTCAAGTCGAGAAGCTTGTATCCAAATGTTGACTTCTATTCAGGTATCATTTACAAGGCTATTGGAGTCCCTACGGAGATGTTTACCGTTATGTTTGCATTTGGGCGTCTCCCCGGTTGGATCGCTCAGTGGAAGGAAATGACCGAAAATAAAGAGCCCATTGGACGGCCAAGACAAGTTTACTTAGGTTCAACTTGCCGAAATTATGTCCCTATTGGCGATCGTTGATTGAGGAATCGTAAGTATCATAGCGGCGAAAACTGCAGCGAAGAGCTCCATTGAAGACTTCCATTTTTTGACTTGCTTTCAGACCAATTGCCTTGAATCCCTCAGCATTGTTGCTGATGATCCATATGGGGATTTCTTGCATGGTGTGTTTCATCCAGGTTCCCAGTTGTTGATAAAGTTCATCGTCTTCAAGCTGCATGCGTTCATCGTAGGGTGGGTTTGTTAGCATGAATTGGATGCCTTTTTTCTCGGTTATTTCTCGGAAATCTTTGGAACTAACCTCAATAAAACGTCCAAAAGAAAAACCCCTGAGATTTCTTCTTGCTTTGATGACCATTTCATCGGAAATGTCCGATCCGCTTATTGAACAAGGCAGGGACCTTACGATTCTAGGGGCATTATCGTAGATTTCTTCCCACAGGGTTCCATTAAAGTTGGCTAAATTTTTAAAGGCATAATGGGTTCGTTCTATGTTAGATGGAATACCTGTAGCCAAAAGAGCGGCCTCTATTAGGAAGGTACCTGAACCGCAAAACGGGTCGTAAAAGGCTTGCTTTCGGTTCCACCCTGAAAGCCGAATTAAAGACGCAGCCACCACTTCGTTGATGGGTGCAATTCCTGTAGAAGTTCGGTATCCTCGTTGAAAAAGCGGTAAACCGCTGGTGTTAACCGAAAGAACTCCCTCTCGATCGTTTAGGTAGAGGTCAATCACAATTTTTGGATGTTTGGTATCAATCGATGGCCGTTCTTTGTTGTATTCTCGAAAATGGTCAACGATGCCGTCTTTAATGAGCAAAAAAGGATAATGGGTGTTGCGCACTCTTTGCGTTTGGATGGCTCCACGAACCACGAAAGTTTGCGACTCATGAAACCAATTGGACCATTTCACGCTGAGCGAAGCATCGTACAAATCTTGTTCGCCTCGAAAGGCAAACCGCGTAATCTCAACTAAAACACTAATGGCGCAACGGCTGTAGAGGTTGAGAAAGTAAACATCTTTCCATGTTCCGTTAAGAGAAACCGCCCGATTGCCAACTTGGCAATTGGTATAACCAAGTTCTACCAATTCTTCCTTGAGCACTTCTTCGAAACCGTAGAAACATTTTAGGGTTATGGTGAAATTATTTTGGCTTTCTGTTCGCTCTTGGTTCATGGGCAAAAAATTGCGTGTATTTTTGTGCAAATGAACAAACTTTGAAGGGTTTAATCATCTTTTTTCTTATGATTTTTTGTCACCTTCATTCAGAGCTTGGTATGGCTCAGAAGAAAGTAGGCTTGGTTCTAAGCGGTGGGGGAGCCTCGGGTCTTGCCCACATCGGGGTTTTGAAAGCCTTGGAAGAGCATCATATACCGATTGATTATATCTGTGGGACATCGGTTGGAGCTTTTGTAGGTGCCATGTATGCCTGTGGAATGAGTCCTTGGGAAATGGAAGCCTTGGTGACCTCGCAACGGTTTCAGAATCTCTCCTTAGGAATTGTTCCAACCGGAAGAAGGTATTTGTACCGGGAACGTTATCCGGATGCTTCTATGATTTCCTTTCCCTTTTCCTTTGACTCGCTGTTAAGCAATTCCTTGCCTATGAATTTTGTAAATCCTATGGCCTTGGATTTTGAAATGTTTCGTTTGATAGGACAAATTGGCGTTGTAAAAATGAGCGACTTCGACCAACTCTTGGTTCCGTATCGCTGCATAGCCAGTGATGTTGCGCGGAAAAGACCGGTAGCATTTGGTCGAGGTGATTTAAATGCTGCCGTTCGTGCTTCAATGACCTATCCGTTGTATTTGAATCCCATTAAAATCGATGGTGTAATTTATTTTGATGGCGGCTTATACAACAATTTCCCCATCGATGTGATGTATCAAACGTTTCATCCCGATTTTATCATCGGCAGCAACGTTTCTACCAATACCCAAGTGAAAGATGAGCAAGATTTTCTCGGTTTATTGGACCAATTAACTCGGTTCCCCACGATTTACAAACTTCCTTGCAAGGATGCGATTATCATTCAGCCAAAGTTAGAGGTTGGAACTTTTGACTTTTCGAAAGCTACTGAAGCCATTGAATCGGGTTACCGTCAAACCCTCTTAGCATTAGATTCAATCAAGATGGAAGTCAAAGATTCTGCCAATTCAACAACCTTAGGAGAGCGTCGAGCCGCTTTCAAAAAATCCACAAATGAATTTTTGGCTACCGCAATTTCCGTTAATGTGGAAAATCCGAAGGCAGCTCAATATGTTACTCGTTCCATGCTGGGAGCGAGGCAAAGGCGCTTTATGAATTGGAATCAACTGGAACAACGCTACTATAAATTGCATTCTTCTGAGCAAATCGATTTTATTTTTCCTCGTTTGAACCAACAATCGGACAATACTTACAAGCTCGACCTGAACGTGAAAAAATCGAAGCCCTTCAAACTTAGAATTGGGGGGCATTTATCCTCGCGTCCTGTGAACATGGGATACCTTGGATTAACGTATCGGCACCTTGGAAGGGTGGCAAGTGCCCTTCACGCGGAATCGTATTTTGGAAAATTCTACGGTTCTGTGAGGACTGAATGGAATGTCGATTTCCCCGGCATTTTCCCGGTGAGCACCAATGCCTATTTTACCATGAATCGTTGGGATTATTACCGCAGTTATGCGACGTTTTTTGAAGACGTGAAACCGTCTTTTCTTGTGCAAAATGAAATGTACTTCGGTCTCAAGTTTAAGCATCCTATCTTGACGAATTCCCGCGGCGAACTCGATGTTCGGATGTTTTCCTTGGAAGATGATTACTACCAAACCATGAACTTTCTCAGCACGGATACCACGGATGAGACAATTTTAAAGGGAAACCTGGTTTCGTATGAAATTACCGACAACGCTCTTAATCGTAAGCAATTCGCAAGCGAGGGACACTTCTTTACGTTAAAAGCAAAATTTTTGTCCGCCATGGAAACAAGTGTTCCTGGTACCACAGCTCAATTTGATTCAACCGTCCGTAAACAACACGATTGGTTAAACCTAAACATAGAAGGGCAGTATTATTTTTTAACCCTTCCTAAATTGCACGTAGGTTTTCACGGAAAAGCCATGCTGAACTCGCAGTCCTTGTTCGCCAATTACACGGCCAGTTTGCTGTCGATGCCTACCCTAAACGTAATTCCTGATTTGGAAACGTATTTTTTTAAGGAATACCGGTCACCCCAGTTCCTTTGTTTAGGCGTGAATGCTGTTTTTCCTTTGGTTAAATCCTTTGAAGCGCGCATCGATGCCTACTTTTACCAGCCTTTTGTGGTGCTTGCAAAACAGAACGACGGTTCCATTGCTTACGAAAAACCCTTTCAAGCGAACAGTTTCCTCGGCTCGGCCAGTTTACTCTTTTTTACTCCGTTAGGTCCCTTGAGAGCCACCGTGAATTATTTTCCCTTGGTTTCAAAACCGTGGAATTTTCAACTGAGTTTTGGCTATGTTCTGTTCAATGAACGTGCGGTTCGGTAGAAAAATTACCTTTGTAAAAAATTCGCCTTGGAACCTATAATTTGCGGAATTCAACAAGTGGGTATTGGTGTTCCAGATGTTCAAGAAATATGGACTTGGTATCGTACCATGTTTGGCGTGGATGTTCGGATTTTTGAAGAGGCGGCTGAGGCGCCTTTGATGATTCAATATACGGGCGATAAGGTGCAAGCGCGCACCGCTACCCTTGCCTTGAGCATGGACGGCGGAGGAGGCTTTGAAATCTGGCAATACACTAGCCGAAATACCGAAAAACCAACCTTTGAAGTGCAGTTGGGCGATTTAGGTCTTTTTTCGTGTAAAATTAAATCGCGCGACGTGCGCAGCTCCTACAATTACATGGTTCAGCAAGGAGTCAAAATCTTAGGTTCTCTTTCTAATTCACCCGACGGTTCGTTAACCTATTTTGTCGAAGATCCGAACGGAAATCCTTTTCAAATTGTAGAAGGTTCCGGTTGGTTCACGGCCACAGGTCATCCCTCAAATTGCGGAGGCGTGGCTGGAATTATCATCGGTGTGTCGTCCATAGAACAATCGTTGAAGTTATACCGCGACGTCCTAGGCTATGAAACGGTGGTCTACGATGTTACGGGTTCTTTCGAGGATTTCTCTCCGCTATCGCAAGGAACCTTCCGACGGGTTAAGTTAATTCACCGCGAGGCGAGAAAAGGTCCTTTTGCGAAATTGCTAGGACCGACCTCCATTGAATTGGTTCAAGCCATGGACCGCACCGATGTGAAACGCATCTTTGAAAACCGTTTTTGGGGCGATTGGGGCTTTATTCATTTGTGCTTTGATATTCAAGGAATGGACGCCCTGAAACGTAAATGTGAGCAAGCGGGATTCCCTTTCACGGTGGACAGTGCCAATACCTTCGATATGGGGGAGGCAGGGGGTCGATTTTCCTATATCGAAGACCCCGATGGTGCGTGGGTTGAATTCGTGGAAACCCACAAAGTACCGGTGATAAAGAAAATCGGTTGGTACCTCAACTTGAAAAACCGTCAACCCGGTAAATTCCTACCCAATTGGATGCTGAAAGCCATGGCTTTTAACCGCGTGAAGTAGTACAGGACCATGAATAATTCTTTTTAAAATATTCATTTTGCACTTTCTGTTGAGCATTTTTAGAATATATTGCTCAATTTGTTGTGCGTTTTGTATAATCAAGGGAGGATTGCAAGTTAAACTTATCTCAATGTTATTCCTTTATGGGCCTTTGGAATGAATTATTGAGCCGTGGAAGTAAGACCGAGCAGGATGAAAAAGGTTGGTGAATTTTATCGCCGTTCAAGATATTATTTTACTGTTGCTTGCTACACAATAAATTGAAATTGAGTAATTTATTGGTTATTTTTGAGTCAAGTCAAATATTGTATTTATAAAATGCTTAAACTATTCTTCGCATTATGCTGCTACTCCGCCATTCATTCGCAATGTACTCCCCCTGTTGGCGCTGTTGCAGCCAATCCAAACACGGTGTATTATGCCGGCGGAAGCTGTACTTTTTACGATGCTCAGTGCAATCCATTGTTGGTTGCACCTGCGGGTGAAGCATCATGGTCATGTTCACCAGCACTAGCGGCGTGGGTATTGGTTTCGCCAGTCGCAGGCGGATATTATGAGTTCCCTCATTATGGAAACAACATGCCTCAGATAAATTTTAACCGCTACATGAATCCATTTTGGAATTGTGACACCATTTACAACGAATTAATTTTTCTGGATGGAGTAGGTTCAAGTGCTCATTTAATGTTTGAACCAGCCCAAGTCATTTCAGTCAAGAACTACAATTACAATACGTCCTTTTCTCAAGGAGTCGATTATCAGCTGAATGGAAATACCATTACTCAGATAAGTCCCAATGTATCCACTACGGTAACCACTACCTTTGGCAGCGGATTGGAAAATAAACAGCACAGTTCATGGACCAATGTTACGTATATTCCCAATCGATCCAATTGGAATGCCAACAACAATTTAACTTATCGCGGTCAACAGTTACCAAAGACGATGGCAAAATTGCAGAACCAACTTCCATTAACCGTTCAGGCGATTGGAATGTCCATTACCTGCGGTTTGAATGTGAGCGGTTTCATCGGTGATCCGAATAATTTTCAAGCCAATGTCCCCTACATGCATAGTTACATCGATATGCTTGGCACAAAACTTAATCAAGTTTTTGGAAATAATACCAGCATGCTCAACAGTTCTTGTGGCGGCAAAACGATTGCATGGGTCGATAATTATTGTGAGCCATTGGTGAATCCTAATAACCCTGACTTGGTGATCATCGACATGGGAATGAATGATATTTGGGGAACATCAACGGCGTCATTTATGAACAGCTTACAATCAGCAATGAATAAAATGAAAACCCATAACCCTGACGTTGAATTTATTTTAATTTCGAACATGTTGCCGGATGTCAACGGAATGGGGGCTCCTGCGAACGGTGCAATGGATATGTACGGATTTAGAGCAGCCATGTTGAATTTGGATACCGTAGGTACCGTAGTGTTCGATATGACTTCGATGAGCGACACGATTTATCAGCGCAAAGGTGCCAATCACTGCACGGCCAATTCCCTTCATCCAAATGACTATTTGGCACGATGGTACGCTCAAGGGTTATTTGAAATATTCAACGAGCCACAAGGGTCAAAACTGGACGAAACAGCCTACAGCGATGTTGAAATCTTCCCCAATCCGGCTCTAGGATCATTTACCTTGGATCTAGGTAAAGGGAGTATTCCCGCAACCATTGCTTTATTCGATTTGAATGGCCATAAGGTTTTTGAGGCGGAGCAAAACGAACCGATTTTGATATATGATTTAAAATCCAACATTCAAGCAGGAAATTATCTATTAAAAATTTCAAATGGAAAACAATCTTCGGAAAAACTACTTCAGATTCGATAAAATATGGTTAACAATGTTCTGTTTTGTAGCTTCTTTTGAAGCGCATAGCACCACCTATTATGTTAGCCCAAATGGGAACAATAGCAGCGGATTAAGTCCTAACAGCGCGTGGAACGCAATTTCCTCAGTTAACAATTTCATGTTTGCTCCCGGTGACTCCCTTCTTTTTGAGGGTAATTTCAGTTACACCGGTAACCTCGAATTCGATGCCTTGGATGCAAATAATCCAAATAACCCTTTTTTTATTGGTTCCTATGGGAATGGAATTGCTACGATTCAAACCCTCACCACGGCAAAATGTGGTTTCAAGGCGACTAATACCCAAGGATTCATTTTGAAAAATTTGATGTTTCAAGGACCAGGTGTTGGAATGGCGTCGAACAGTGACGGCGTTTTATTCTACACGGACTTACCGACTGGATATCTTAGAAATATCCAGCTGAATAACATTGAGGTTACTGGATTTGGATATTGTGGAATTCGCTTCTATTCCAATTGGTCAGCATCGGTCAATTCTGGTTTTCGAAATGTGAAAATTGATTCTTGTACGGTTCATGATTGCCGCGAAAATGGGATTGTGAGCATCGCCTACGATACGCAAAATTCTACCAACTATCAACATTACGGTTTCCAGATCAAACATACCAAGGTTCATGATATTACCGGCTATTCAGCGAATTCTCATAAAGGAAGTGGTATTGTTTTATCCCAAATCGACTCAGCATTAATCGAACGTTGTGTGGTATACAATACCGGAAGCCAAAATACTGCTTGTGGTGGTCCTGGAGGTATTTGGGTCTATGCGGCGAACCATATTATTATCCAGTTCAATGAAAGCCATCACAATAAATCGGGTTCCGGAAATGGATGCGACGGTTTAGGTTTTGATTTGGACGGCGGAACAACCAATTCCGTATTGCAATACAATTATTCTCATGACAACGATGGTGCGGGTATTTTGTTAGGAAATTTCCCGGGTGCACGACCTTGGGGAAGCAATTTGGTTCGGTATAATTTTAGCGTGAACGATGCCAGAACCAACAACAGTTCTGTTACCCTTTTTACCGCACCTGGAACTCAATGGTCGGGCCTCAGAATTCATAACAATACGGTTATAACCTCTTCCTCTAACACGAATAACTATCCTACTTTTGGAGCGTTTCAGATGACCGATTACGGTAGCACCATGGCAGGGGTTGAATGCTACAATAACCAGTTCATTACCGATGGATTGCCATTGATTAATGTTCCCGCGACCTTTTTAGGCGATGAACCAAGATTCATCAATAACCTCTACTGGTCTAATGGTCAAACACCGGAGTTTTTTTATGGAAGTTCTCATAGCTCATTGGCTTCTTTCCGCACCGCAGGGAATTATTGTGAAAAATGGTTGAACAATGATTATGGCATAGTATCCAATCCACAGTTAACCAATTTATGGAACCCTGCACCTATTTTGTATCCAAACCCAACAGAATCCCTTATGAGCTATCGCCTTACTTCAAATTCACCTGCTATTAACCAAGGCTTAGATTTGTATACCATGTTCGGCATTGGCAGTTTCATGGATTATTTTTGGCATTCACTCCCATTAGGCGCAACCTATGAGATTGGTGCAGAAGAAGGAGTTTTTTTACAGGTGGGTTTAGCACAGAATAGCGATTTTGACCGGTTTAATGTGCTTCCAAACCCCATAAGGTCGAACGCTGTTTTTCAAGTGTCAAACTTCGAAAACATTCGAAAAATTTCCATTTATGATATGCAGGGAAGGATTCAATATATGAACGGTGAAGCGTTGGACGTTCCCATTAAAGCAGATTTCGGAAAGGGTTATTTTTTCTTAAAAATTTCAACCACATCAGGGCAGGAATTAACCTTACCTATGCTCGTGATTGATTAACGTTATTCCACCACCAAGCGACGCACCATGCCGTCGATTTCGATAAGGTAAACGCCCGAGGCCCAAGGGGCATGAATCACTGGTGAAATACCGCTTACTATTCCATCGGCCACGTGCTGCCCCATGCCATTGGTCACGGTATAGCTTTTTCCGACCCAGCCATCGCTTAGAACAATCCAAAAGGACGCTTCGCAAGGATTCGGAAATACGATAAAACCTTCTGCCTCAAGGGTGATTAAATTGACCCCGATGAGTTGACGTTTGGCCCATGAACGACTCGTATTTTGGGTTGAGGTCAAGAAAATGGCGGTGTAGCCTTTTAAACTCCCAACTTTTGGGCTAAACTCTTTGAGAATTTCAGGAAAAAAATATTATTCGAGCCTTATTCTTCTTGTACCTCGAGGAAAACACGTCTTCGACTTATCCACAACATAAAAACAGCCATAGATGCACCCATGATCAAGATGGATATGCGCTCCCATCCTTCCAACGAAAACGAAATTCTCAAAAGAAATGTCGCAAGTACATAACCTGAGTTTCGTATGATGAGTATGGTATTCTGTAAATTTTTTGCGCTGCTGAGAAGTAAAATAACATCAGCAAAGGTAAGAAGGGTAAAAAACTCGCGGTAAAAAACGTGGGAGGGGTTCTCTAATTCTTGATGGTTCGAGGAAAACCTAATGAGGTCGAGGAGCCAATCCGAGAATGAAAAAATGGAAAGTCCAAAAAAGATAATCATGAGCACCGTTGCCATTTTGTCTTTAAGTGCCACAAAGCGTTCCGAGAGTTGAAACTTGTGATCGACTCGACTGGCATCAATGCGATGAAATAACCAGACAAGAAGCATAAGGATAATAAAGCCGCTAAGATCTTTAATCAATTCGCTGCTCATGAGCAAATTTGTGCCTTCGGTGAGTCCGCCTGCATCTTTAAAACAATTCCTTAGCAAAATAAGTGCCATAATTTCCAACTGTTTGGAAATGCTTTTTGTGTAACTTTTGCGTAAGTAGTAAATCAGCAAATACACTTCATAAACCAATAGGGAACTAAACGGGGAAAACAAAGCGGAGAAAGGATTCCCAAAAAGATTTTTGGGAAAATACTGTGGATCAAGCCAACCTAATTTGAGTAAAAAAATGATGCTTGCGTGGATGATGAACGTGGAGATACCAAAGTAAAGCGTAAGTATTTCGAAACGGGATTTAAAAGTGGAAGAAAATAACATGCTTTCTTTTCTAATTATCATTGTTAAGGTGCCAAAACCATCTAAAGTTTGATTTGCGGTCCTGCTTTTAATATGTTCAACGGGGTTTGAGCTTCAAATTTTTCAAAATTTTTATTAAATTTTTCAGCCAAATTTCGGGCTGTTTGGTCGTACAATTTCTTGTTTTTCCAAGTGTTTCGCGGGTTGAGCAATGCGGTAGGAACTCCCTCGCACACCGTGGGAATTGCCAGGTCAAACATGGCTATGGTTTCGTAGGGAACGCTGTCGAGTTTTCCTGACAGCGCAGCCGTTATCATGGCCCTAGTGTAACTAAGCTTAATACGACTTCCAAGGCCATAACTACCTCCTGTCCAACCGGTGTTTATCAACCAAACTCGAATGTCCGTTCCCTCCAATTTTTCCCCCAACAATTCCGCATATTTAGCGGGATGAAGGGGAAGAAAAGCCGCGCCAAACCCCGCAGAAAAGGTTGTGGTGGGCTCGGAAATTCCTACTTCTGTTCCGGCAACTTTTGCGGTGTAGCCTGACATGAAATGGTACATGGCTTGATCCTTGTTTAAACGCGAAATCGGTGGCAGTACTCCAAAGGCATCTGCTGTTAGAAAAAAGATGTTCTTAGGAGTACAACCGACGGATGGTACAACAATGTTGCCAATGTGATCGATCGGATAGGAAACTCGCGTGTTTTCCGTAATGGAACTATCGTAATAATCCGGTTCGTTGGAGCCTTTTTTGAAACCAATGTTCTCCAACAGAGCTCCGGGTTTGATGGCATCGAATATTTGAGGTTCCTTTTCGTGGCTTAAATCGATCGTTTTTGCATAGCATCCCCCTTCGAAATTGAATATCTCATCGTGTGCCCAACCGTGTTCATCGTCTCCTATTAATCGCCGCTTAGGGTCTGATGATAAGGTGGTTTTGCCGGTACCGGATAATCCAAAGAAAATCGCTGTATCACCGTCTTGCCCAATGTTGGCGGAACAATGCATGGAAAGCACGTTTTTTTCTCGAGGCAGCAAATAATTCAACGCGGAAAAAATGCTTTTTTTAATCTCTCCGGTATAACCTGTTCCGCCGATGAGGACCATTTTTCGGGAGAAGTTCAATACCACAAAATTAGCCTGGCGTGTTTCATCCAGCAAAGGATCTGCCAGGAATCCGGGCAAGCAAATCACCTGCCACTCGGCTTCAAAATATTTCAACTCTTCTTCATTTGGTCTTAGGAATATGTTGTAGGCGAAAAGGTTGGACCAGGGATATTCGGTAACCACGCGAAGTGGCATGCGGTACTTCAACGATGCGCAAGCATAAGCGTCGCGCACATAAAGTGGAATGTTACTGGCATAGTGCATCATTTTTTGGTACAGTCTCTCAAAGGCTTCAGGGCTGAAAGCAATATTGATATCGCCCCACCAAACGTTGTCTTGAGTAAGATGGTCCTTGACGATAAAGCGGTCTTTAGGAGATCTTCCTGTGAATTTTCCGGTGTTGATTGCCAAGGTTCCATTGTGCGTGAGGCGTCCTTGTTGCAGTCGTAGGGTAAGTTCCGTTAGTTCATGCGGAGTAAGGTTCCAAAACTGCTGAGAGGTGGTATTTATTTCTGACTTAGTTTTTAAACTTTCCATCGTTGAATGTTAAGTTATTATCCTCAGAGGCCATCACATTCCTGCTACAAATCTAACCTTAATTTCTCCACCCTACTAGAAATGGCCAATGTTTTGCTAACAATTTAATGATACAGTGTTCATAACAAAAGCAATGTATTAATGTTTAGCCGCGCCATAGTAGTACTTTCGTAAAAATGTTCAAGTACGTTATCCGAGTAGCTTTGGGCGCAGGGGCTCTTTTAGGTATGGGGTTTCTTGTGAATGCTGTATTAGTCAAGGCTCTTTCTGCATCAAGCAAACCCGAGGTGCAAAAGCATTGGTTCCATCAATCGCTCAAAGCCCTTGGTGACAAACCCCAATGGTTGTCAAAGGTCTTGGATGAATCGGTTATTTGTTTAAAAAACGAGGGAGAACTGCTTCCTCTGAATAACCTGCATCCAAATTTTTCGGTCATTACCTTGGGAGGCAACAGCGATGCATTCGTTGAGGGCTTGAATTTATTTTTTCAGCCGAAAATTTATCCTTTTTACAAAAATGATCTTGTGGCATTTGATAAAATTGTTGCTGCTGATCGCTGTATAGTAAGCTTGCACGCTGAGAGTTCTAATGCCGCATTTTTAGGCGAATGGTCACTTAAGGCCCTGGCAAAAATCCCAAAAAGTAAGGAGATGATTTTGGTGATTTTTGGAGACACGAAGAACATTAAGGCGGAGCATCTAGGCATGTTTAACGCAATTGTTTTGGCCCCTGAAAACCACCCTGAGGTTCAACATCGAACTGCACAAAAGTTGCTAGGTGCGCTAGCTATTTCAGGCAGGTTGAATAATTCTTTTCTCGATTTTAAAAGTGGAGCTGGCATAGATGTAAGAGCAAACGGCCGCCTTAGTTTTGGTCAACCGGAGGAGTTGGGCATGGATTCGAAGCGCTTTGAAAAAATAGATCAAATGGCGTTAAACGGCATTAGTGCAGGAGCGTATCCTGGATGCCAAATCGTGGTGGCCGTTAAAGGCAAGGTAATTTACCGCAAATCCTTTGGAAGCTATACTTACGACAAGGCCTCTTCAAAAGTGAGCGATAATTCCCTGTACGACATTGCCTCTATTACCAAAATCGCTGCATCCACGTTAACGGCCATGAAGTTGCATACCGATGGGAAATTAATCCTGAACGAGCGTTTAGGGAAATACATTCCTGAAGTAACGGGAGAAACGGCCTATAAAAGCATTGTGATTCGTGAAATGATGGCCCATCAGGCAGGATTGGAACCTTTTATTCCTTTTTACAAGCGCACCCTTACCGATGGAAAACCCTCGTTACCGTGGTATTCAACCCAAAAGGATGAGGTATTTAGTTTGGAAGTAGCGGATGAATTGTACATGAAATCCGTGTACAAAGACTCCATGTATGCTCGGATTTTACGGAATCCTCTGAAGGAAAAAAAATACGTGTATTCCGATTTGTGCTATTATTTCATGCAGCCCATTTTTGAAAAACTTACGGGTCAGTCCTTGGATGCCTATGTTCGCTCTACCTTTTATCAAGCCATGGGGCTTCAATACATCGGCTATAAACCCTTAACCCATTTTGCCAAGGAGCAGATTGTACCCACGGAAAACGAAAATTACTTTCGCAGGCAGTTGCTTTGGGGGTACGTGCACGATCCGGGTGCCGCCATGCTCGGTGGGGTTGCGGGACATGCTGGCTTGTTTTCCAACGCAACCGATTTGGCCAGCATCATGCAGTTGTTCTTGAATAAAGGGACCTATGCGGGTCAAACCTTCTTCGATGAAGCTACGGTGCAAGAATTTACGAAGGCGCAATTCGCCGGGAATAAAAGAGGAATTGGTTTCGACCGTCCAAGTGCTAGCGGGGGAGGAACCTGCGATGAATTGGCTTCTCAGCAGAGTTTTGGCCATTCGGGTTTTACTGGAACCTTGGCATGGGCCGACCGCAAAAACGAGGTGGTATTCGTGTTCCTCTCGAACCGCGTTCATCCAAGTCAAGACAATTGGAAAATCCGTGACATGAATATTCGTACCAACATTCAACACGTCGTCTATGAAATCGTCAACGAGCGTTTCAAGAATTAACAATTACTTAATATTCCTTACTTTGGCCTCATGAAACCTCGATGGACATTGATTTTTTTGATACTTCAAACGCTTTGTTTTGGGCAATCCTACAACTATTATTTTGGGAATATCCATGCCCATTCAGGGTATTCGGATGGGAATAAAGATAGCTTAACTTCGGGTTTGTATACACCTTATCAGGACTTTGTGTACGCGAAGGAATCAGAACACATTGATTTTTACGGAATTTCTGAGCATAACCACAGCGCGGCTGGAATGGCAAGTAAACAACATTATTACAACGGAATTGCCGATGCGGAGTTAGCTACGGTGGAGGACAGTTTTGTGGCACTTTACGGCATGGAATGGGGAATCATTTCGCAGGGAGGCCATGTGCTCATTTACGGTTACGATAGCTTAATTGGATGGGAAAACAACCTCTATGAGGAATATGTGCAACCGACGGATTTCCATGGTTTATGGAATGTGATTAATAGTAAACCCAATTGTTTCGGATATTTGGCGCATCCACAAGCGGCAGATTACGATTCGCTTTTACTCAAACCATGGGACGCAACCGCGGACCAAGCGGTGGTTGGTATGCCGTTCCGGAGCGGCCCTGCTTTTTCGCAAAACATTTCGTATAGTAACCCCTCAACCGGTTCATATTGGTCTAGGTACACGCAGTTGTTGAAACAGGGCTATCATGTTGGAATTGGTTTAGACCACGACACCCATTACAGCGTTTTTGGTCGTTCGCAGCAGGGTAGAATGGGTTTGTTAGCTCCAACTCTCACGAAAAACGACATGATGTATGCTTTGCGGAAAATGCATTTTTACTCCACCGACGATTGGAACTTTCGGCCCGAATTTAAAATCAACGAACAGCCCATGGGCAGCATTTTAGAGCAAAGTGGCAATCCCACCATTTTCATTGATTGCATCGATTTGGATTTGTCGGAGACGGTATCCGCTATTTACATCTACCACGGAGTTCCAGCCAGCGGCCAGCAAGCTACTCTATTGACACAAATCAACGGTTTGTCCATGGCAACGTATACGGATACCTTGTTAAACGGTGAAACCTACTACTATTATGCCCGCATCGTTCAAGCCGATGGCGACGAGATTTTCACTTCACCGATTTGGTACACCCGCAACGATGCAAGCACCGAAGTAGTTCCTGTAGCCTCATATGTCACCGATGCTTCGCCGGCTTGTCTTGGAGTTCCATTGCAATTGACGTACGACGGCATGGGCACCAACAACCAGTATTTTTGGTCTTTTTCCAACGGGGTCATTCCCTCGTATTCCACGGAAGCCAATCCCACCATCAACTTTGAACAGACCGGTACCTATCATGTGACCGTCTACGTTGAAAATGCAGCAGGAACCTCTTTCTACACCCAAGCAATTAGCGTTGAAGGTTGTGCAGGATTGTTGGACCATGGCCTAGGGTATAAAGTATATCCCAATCCGGCAAGTACCCAGCTCACGGTTGAAATTGAAGGGCAAGCTTCGTATGAAAGCGTGGAATTATTCGATGCTTTGGGGAGGGTTGTGGTGCGTGAAACGCTCAATGATTCAGGCAAAAATATCATCGACTTAAGCAATGTTCCAAGCGGAATGTACGTGGTGTGTTTGCTCGGAAAAGCATGCCAGGCAACGGAATCGCTCTGGATAAGGAGGCAGTAATTTCCCTCTGGGTGCGGGTTTTAAACCCGTACCCAGAGGGGATGATAAAAGACTATTATCCTTGAATAGTCTGCCCTGATGTTTTTTCAAAACCAACTTTTTGGGCAGTTGTTTGTTTTCACTAAAAAACATTCAATGAAACGATTATTCATAGGAACCGCAGTGATCGCCATTGCTTTAATAGGACTTAACTCTTTTTATATGGGCCGCATTGAAAAACCTGATTACGTTGTTGAAAAAGAACTTTCTTGGCGAATTGAAATTCGTCAATACGCTGCGATGGTAGTTGCTAAGACCAGTCTGCCCGGAGCGTCTTTCGATGATTACGGTTCGCAAGGATTTCGCAACGTGGCTTCGTACATTTTCGGCAATAACCAAAATCAACAAAAAATTGCCATGACTTCTCCAGTAATCATGGAGCAAGGTCAGGAGGCCAGCATGTACTTTGTGATGCCAAAGCAATACGCGAAAACCGACTTACCGCAACCGAATTCAAGCCGCGTAGAAATTACAGAGGTTCAGCCGAAACGATTGGCCGTAATTCGATTCGGTGGTTGGGCCAGCGACCGCAAAATTACTAAATACCAGGACCTTTTGAAAGCAGCCTTGAAAAAGGAAAACATCCCTTTCAAGGAACCCTTTCTTTTCATGGCGTATAACGCCCCATGGGACATTATTGCCCGACGCAACGAAGTTGCGGTTGAGTTGTTATGAGTGCTCGGGGATGGATCCAAATTTGCCCCGAAGGAACAATGATGTCGAGGTATTCTTGGTCCACTAGCAGTAAGGGGGGGTTCTCGCCATGGAAGGTTGTGATTCAACGAAGCGGCAATTTGCGCAGATGTTCCAGGTAAATTGTTGGCTGCCGTAAAGCTATTGCTAATGCCTAGTGCCTCGAGGTTTATTTGGGTGGATTTGGTGAAGGAACTGAATATGGCAAGGATTCATAATAAGTTCATCATCTCCTATGCTTTTCTTGCGTAAATTTACCGCATGTACAGAATATCTGAACTACGATTCGTTTTTTTTACAGCGTTATTTTGTTACTGTAGCAGCGTAAGCGCTCAATTTCAGTTCATTTACAACGATTCAGTTCCTGTTGTAAAATTGGGAAATGCGCTTAAGTTTCCTTGGGCAGGTGGGTTAAACTATCCCCAATTTTCCGAATTGGACTACGATTACGATGGCGATCTGGATCTTATTGCCTTCGACCGAAGTAATGATCAAATTAAGGTTTTTGAACATGTGGTGCAAGCCGGAGCGCATTCCTACCAATGGAATCCTTACGGACCCTCGTTCTTTCCCAACGACCTACGTTACCGCCTGTATTTTGCGGATTATAACTTAGATGGTAAAAACGATTTGTTTACACAAGGAATTGGGGGTATTCAAGTTTTTAAAAACGTGGGCAGTTTAGCTTCTGGTTTGCAATGGGAATTGGAAAAAAACTTGTTATATTCCGATTATAACGGTTTATTCATGGGGCTCTATGTTAGTGCGGCGGACATTCCGGCAATTGTGGACGTCGATGGTGACCTAGACCTAGACATTCTTACCTTTTCCATTTCAGGCGATCATGTGGAATACCATAAAAATATGTCGAAAGAATTGTACGGACACTGTGATAGCTTGATTTACTCTCTGAAGAACCGTTGCTGGGGAGGATTTAATGAGTCTGTGACCACCAACGCTATAACCCTGTTCAGTACGAGCAGTTTGTGCACCACGGGCAACGTACCCAATCCTGAAATCCCCGAAATTATTAAACCCGAAAACGAGGAGAAAGCTCACGCAGGGTCAACGCTGTTGGCCTTGGATTTCGATAACAACCAAGTGCTAGATTTGCTGATAGGAGATGTTGCCTACGGAAATTTGAATAAACTGATGAATGGCGGCAACAGCCCTAATAGCAATTCGCTCATGATTTCGGTAGATCCGGCATTTCCTTCAAACTCCGTTCCTTTAAATTTACAACTTTTTCCCGGTGCTTTTTACCTCGATGTAGACTTTGATGGGAAGAAAGATATTTTATGCGCTCCGAACGCCAAGGGAACTTCAGAAAATGAGCGAAGTGTTTGGAAATACGCGAATCAAGGAACGAATTTAATCCCAAATTTTGTCTTTGAAACGGACGCATTTCTGCAACAGGACATGATTGAACACGGGATTGGGAGTATTCCGGTTTTGGTAGATGTAACTAACGATAGCCTCCCTGATTTATTCGTTGCCAACTACTTTGCCTACAAACCGACCTTACTGCAAGAAACGCGTTTGGCATATTATAAAAATACGGGAACGGCCAATCAACCCGTATTTACGTTTGTAGATGACGATTTTTTAAACCTGAGCCAGAGCACAGCGGGTTTGCGTGCTATCCCTACGTTCGGGGATATCAATGCCGATGGAAAACCCGATCTTATATTGGGGTTGGAAAATGGGACGTTGAAGTATTTTCAAAACAATTCGTCCGGTAACTCTCCGAGTTTTGCTTCACCCTCTTCCTTCTATGCGGCGATTGACGTTGGGCAAATGGCAGCACCCCAATTGTTCGATCTTGATGCTGACGGCCTGTTGGATTTAGTTGTGGGAGAAAAAACAGGCACCTTGAGTTATTACAGAAATGAGGGAACGGCATTTGTTCCAAATTTTGTTCAAATAACCAATTTTCTGGGCGAAATTGACATTCAAACAGCAACACCTGATGGATTCCCCTTTCCCCATTTTTTTCGATGGAAGGACACCACTTACCTGATTGTGGGTGGATACGACGGCCAATTGCATTTTTACGACAGCATAGACCATGCTTTGAATGAGATGTTTCACCTACGTTCTTTTCCCTTTTTAGGATTAAATGTAGGTTCCTTTGCCGCTGTTAGCGTTTGCGATGTCGACAACGACCAAAAATTAGAATTGTACGTAGGACAAGATTTGGGCGGAATTTTTCGATTGGAGCACGAGCAGGGAGTAAATTTATCCATCCAAGAGGCTGATGCAAAACATGTGGAACTTTATCCGAATCCATCTGAGTCAACCTTTAAACTGCGCAGTGATAAGCCCTTGGGGAAAATTCAAGTGATCAGTTTGGAAGGAAAATTAGTGGTAGAAGAGTTTGCTTTCGGTAAAGAGATGTTGGTGAATGTTGCTAACATACAACCCGGAATTTATACGGTTGTTCTGGAAGACGGGTTCAGGTTGAGGTTTGTCAAACCATAAATTATTTCACCGTAATTTCGAACATATCCTGACGCGCAAGCGTACCTCGTAGGATATCTCCAATAGCTACCGGCCCCACTCCTGAGGGTGTGCCTGTAAAAATTAAATCGCCGGGCTTAAGCGTAACGAACCGTGAAACATAGCCCAATATTTGGTCGATGGAAAAAAGCATGTCTTTTCCACAGGCTTGTTGTTTTAGTACACCGTTTTGATAGAAAGAAAAATTCACCGTTTCGAGGGGGAATTCATGTGCGGGCAGCCAATGCTCCGAAACTACGGCACTGTTGTCAAACGCCTTGGCGATCTCCCAGGGGAGTCCTTTTTCCTTGCAACGGCTTTGCAGGTCACGGGCGGTAAAATCAATTCCAAGACTGATTTGGCTGTAATAGTTGGTAGCGAATTCGGGAGCAATGTGCTTACCTATTTTATCCATTTTAACAACGATCTCGCACTCATAGTGTAATTCCTGTGAAAAAGAGGGGTGGTAAAGAACCTTATCTTTGAGGATTGCCGTCTCGGGTTTCATGAAGAACACGGGAGCCGTAGGGAGTTCCGCTTTCATCTCTGCAGCATGATCCGCATAGTTTCTCCCGATGCAAATGATTTTCATGGCTTTTTGAATTTCGAAGACAATTGTAGAAGCTTGTCTTGGAATCCTTCGGTTTTGTTTTGCTCTCTAAGGGCTTTGAGGCGTGAAACTTCCGCCCTCAGGCAATCTTTCGTTTGGAAAGGGAAATCGGCATCGAGCATCCAACCATAATAGCCTGGTTCAATTTTCATAACCTCTTCCACGGTACGTCCTTTGTGTTTTCCAAAATTGTACATGATTTCGTTATGTTCGTTTTTGGCTAAGCGACCAGCAAAATCTACCGCTCCCATTGGGCTGTTGCTTGAGAATGCTGCTAAGGCAGGAATGTCTTGACTTAATTGTTCATAGCGCTTGAGTTGAGCCAAGAAAACATCCAAGGTTACTTCCGTATCGTAAAGGGCGTCGTGGGCGTTTTCCATGGTTTGTCCGCAATAGAATTGATACGCTGCCGCCAAGGTTCGTTGTTCCATCTTGTGAAAAATATTCTGAACGTCCACGAAATTTCTACCTTCCATCGGAAAAGGATGCCCCACACGGTAAAATTCTTCCACCATGAAGGGTATGTCAAATTTATTGGAATTGTAGCCCGCTAAATCTGAGTCCCCCACAAACGCAATGAGTTCTTCAGCGATTTCTTCCAGTTTTGGGGCGTCTTGGACCTTTTCGTCGGTAATCCCATGAATCTCAGCAATATTCGGTGGAATGGAAATTCCAGGGTTCACCAAACACAACTTTGTTACGCGCTGTCCGTTGGGATACAACTTAACAAAGGCAATCTGTACAATGCGGTCTTTGGTGATTTGGGTCCCAGTGGTTTCAAGGTCGAAAAAACACAAAGGACGCATCAGCGATAATGCCATCCGAATTATTTAAGGATAATGAACTCGGTTCTTCGATTTTGAAAATGATCGGATTCCTTGCAAGGAACACCATCACCACATGGCATCAACAGTTCAGATTCTCCGTAACCTTTCGCCGTAATCCGCTCAGGATTCACCACAATTTTTTGGATGTATTCTTTGGCGGTTTTAGCACGCATGTTGCTTAACCATTGGTTGTAAATGGAAGGACCACGGCTGTCAGTATGCGAACGAATTTCAATGGCCAAGGTGGGGTTGTCGTTCATCACCTTAATCACGTCATTAAGTTTGTTTTTTGAATAGTCGGTCAGATTGTATCGGTCAAATTGATAGTTGACCAAGTAAGGGCCTCCTATAAATCCTTTCTGCGTAGCTTCCAGTTGGAAATTAACCGTGACCACGGAATCCGATAAAAGATCTGTATCTACGGTGGCTGAAGCTGCCAAATATCCATCAGCTGTAACATTTACTGTTCCTTTAACATGATCTTCGTATTGATATTCCTCAAGGATGTTTGAGGAATATATTCCATTGATTTCCGAAGTAGCTTGCACGGAATTATTATTAATCGCCAGGGAAACTTGTGCACCTGCAATGGCAGCTTTGGTCGAAATATCAACCACAACCCCTTTGATTTCATAGGTAGGAAAGGGGATTATGATTCTATCATCGTCGATGATGAGAACTTTTTTCTCAATCATTTCAAAATCATCATTGCAGGAGGTTTTAAACCCGTCTTTGAATACCTTCCTACTTTCCGGCCCGTAGTAATAAGCAATTTCGTATTCTTTGCACTTTTCGAGTGCCGAAACAAAAACTCCGTCGCGCATGCGAGAGGTAATGACGGTTTCTAGGGTATTTGAGCAATTTTTACACCGCAACGTCATGTAAGAGGTTTCAGGAATTGGGTTACCTTTTGTGTTGATGATTCTTCCATTAAGCACAGCGCTTCCGGATGGTGTTTCTTGGGCATTCAAGGCGTAAACATCGTAACCGCCTTTACCGCCGATGCGATTAGAGGCCACATAGGCAACCTTACCATCGGCAGTGACACTGAACGAAATATCATCAGATAGGGAGTTGACTTTATTACCCAGGTTGACCGGCTTTGACCACATGCCGTTTTGATCCCGCGACGACTTGAAGATGTCATATCCACCCATACTTTCTTTAGAGTCGCAGGCAAAATATAAGGTCTTGCCATCCAACGAAATGAACGGAGCAATTTCGTTTGCATCGGTGTTAAGCTCACCTAAGTTGGTTGCCGGTCCCCATGCTTCTCCTTTTTTCTCTACCATAAATAGATCCCATCCACCTTTTCCGCTCATGGCATTTGAAACAAAATATGCCGTATTTCCATTCGAGCTGACATTGAACTGCATGTTGAAAGGTGGGTTCTTATCTTTTAGGTTATCCACAGCAACTTGCACCTCCTTTTCTTTTGAAAAAGAGCCGTTGTTAAAATCAGAACCGTACATTTTTGGATCATTCCAAGCAGAGTAATTTACGCTGCGTTCATTTGTGCTTGACGAACTAATAATTTCATCTCTTTTCAGTTCGTTCATTGCAAACATGGTCGCATCGCCCCAGGTATTTTTAGACTGAATAACGCAATAAATATCTGAGGGTAAAACGTTAAACATCGGTTCTACATAAGCGATACTGGCGTTGTTTTCCCGAGGACGAGCAGAGGATAATAGCAGTGATTTTCCGTCTGCAGAAATTAAAGGACTTTGATCATTGAATGGGGTGTTCACAGTATTGTTTAAAGGCAGTGTTTCTGTTGTAGCACTTCCCATTAATTTTTTAGCGATGGCGATTTGGGCAATTCGCGTCGTGGCACTTGGGATCAACGTAGAATTCTTTTGCGTCTTATCCAAAAATTTATTGTAATTGGTTAACGCCATATCCAGATTCCCCAAACGGTGATGACAAACCCCCATATGGTAAAAAACGTCAATGGGAGCTGATTTTTCGTTCGGGTTGTAGATGTCATAGTTGATTTGAGTTTGCGCGGAACCTATTTCGAGATATTTTAAGGCCATTTGTGGATCCTTATTCAGACCAAGTAAAATAAAACCTTTCCGATAATTATAATTCCCGTTTTTAGCGTCTAATTTGAGCAACTTATCCGCAACGATATCTGCAAAATGATAAAAGTTTTCCTGAAGAAAACGAGAACACTCGACCACGAGGTTCGCGTCTTTGGAATTTTCGACCATCTTTCGCACCTCATTTTCGGTCATTTGGCCATATGCCGTACTAAATGAGAGAAATAAAATAAGTACTTTATTCATTTTTTTTTTTTTTGTTGAAGTTAACTAAATTTTCTGCAAAATATCGAATTGTTCTAAATATTGAGCAACCCTTTTCACGAATTGTCCTCCCAATGCGCCGTCAATAACGCGGTGATCGTAAGAATGTGAAAGGAACATTTTCTGTCGAATACCAATGCAATCTCCCTCAGGAGTTTCTATAACTGCAGGTATTTTGCGAATTGCGCCGAAGGCCATTATGGCAACTTGGGGCTGATTGATGATTGGGGTACCCATAACATTTCCAAAAGTACCGACATTTGTGATGGTGTACGTTCCACCTTGAACATCCTCGGAATTTAATTTATTATTTCTCGCATTATTTGCCAATTCGTTAACCGCCTTTGCCAATCCACTCAAATTAAGTCGGTCTGCGTGTTTAATCACGGGTACTATTAAATTTCCCGATGGCAGAGCGGTTGCCATTCCGATATGAATATCTTTTTTCTTAAGGATGCTTGTACCATTTACCGAAACATTAATCATGGGGAAATCCTGAATGGCTTTAACAACAGCTTCGATGAAAATAGGGGTGAACGTAATGTTTTCACCTGTTTTCTCCTGATATTCTTGCTTGATTCGGTTTCGCCAATTTACCAGGTTCGTCACATCAGCCTCTACAAACGACGTAACGTGAGGAGAAACCTGTTTTGACATGACCATGTGGTCCGCAATCAATCTCCGCATGCGGTCCATTTCAATGATCTCATCTCCTGCAGAAGGTTGCACCGCTGGCCTTGGAACTGAAACACGTTCAACGTTGGTTGCAGCTGGTGGAATCGCTGCGAAGGTGGGTTTCTGTCCTCGATTTGCTAAATACGCAAGAAGGTCTTTTTTGGTAACCCTCCCTTCTGAGCCTGTTCCTACAAGATGATCTAACTCGCTTTGATCCAACCCCTCTTGTTGAGCTATACTTTTGACCAGCGGTGAATAGAAACGATTTGATCGGTTGGTGATGGTCGAAACGGAAGCCGTCGGGTCAGCGGAGGTCTTGCTATTTGCGTCAGCAGTTTGGTTTTGTGCAGGGGGGGGGGCTTCAACTTCAAGGGCACTATTTTCCGCATGTACCGAAGTTCCGTTCGCAGATAGGATGGCAATAACGTCCCCAACTTGAGCTACTTCATCTTTTTGAAACAGTTGTTTGATTAAAATGCCAGAGGCTTCGGACGGCAGTTCATTATCTACTTTATCGGTAGCCACCTCAACCAACGGTTCATCTATGGCAACGGCATCACCGATATTTTTAAGCCAGTTCGTTATGGTTGCCTCGGTAACGCTTTCCCCCATTTTGGGCAAACGGATTTCAATTTCTGCCATTGGTCTTCAGTCAATCACTTGTAAAATTAGTAAAATTGTCCTATTTCTGAACCTTTATTGATCCGTCCAGTAAAAAAAACGACGCGGTTATAATTTTAATGTCTTGAACTAAGGAGTAATCGCGGGCATAGATGAGATTGAGCTTCTCTTTTAATTCTTCAGAGGTTACGTTTTCGTTCATGTTGGGGTGCAGGACTCCTGTTTTGATCCGAGGCAATAAGGGGTCAATGTATTGTCCCGCTGTTGGAAAAAATCCAACCCATGTTTTTCTGGATCGTAAAACCTCCAAAAAATTGGCGATCAACTTGCGTTTATTCCGAAAAAACCAGATAATAGCCCAAGAACTTATTAAAAGCATTAAACAAGTAATGATGTCCAAAAATCGCTTCGAGCGTAAATTTTCGGGACGGCTAAGGTTGTTGATGTTCATTTTATAAAATTCACCTTGTTTTTCCAGCGAATTGCTACCAATGATAAAATCCGATTCCGGTTGGGCAATTTTAAAGTCCATGTTCGGCTGAACGATTGTAGTCATCCAATGAATGATGGTTTTCGCGGTCAAATCCTTAGCGCTGAAAATAATTTCATCGTAATCCTCAAAATTAAGGGTTTCGTGCAACACATTTCCGTCGGCTTTGCTCTCGACATAGGGCGAAGACACATACGCTCCGTGAAGATATGCTACCTCGGTGACTTGTTCTAAAACCATGGATTTAATCCGCGAAAACTCATGGGCGTCTGCAACGATTAAAAAACGGGTTTTTCTGCGCAGGTTCCAACCGTTAGAGCGACGTAGAATGAGGTAATGAATCAAGCGATCGAACAAAACCCACAGGGCAAACCAGAGTGCGCCAAATAGGATGTAAAGCCGCGAAAATTGAAGCGTCTTCGGCAGTAGTGCATAGACGACCAAAATAACGAAGGTTGCAAAAAAAGTCGATTTAAACACTTTTAAGGTTTTGAAAGGCGGGTCGTAGGTACCACCTAATAAATTGCTCGAGGCCCAGATCGTCCAATACCAAGGAATCATCCAATAGTATGCTGATTTTGGAAAGGCAATTTCGTTCATTTGCCATGGGTAGGTGAGTGCATATAAGCCCGCTAATGAAATCGCATTGCTTACAAGGGGGGGGAGGTAGAACGTTACGAAACGGCGCATTAGTGCTAAACAGGCTCGAACAAGAATTCCTAAGTAAACAAGGCCCGAAAAGAAAAATGCATGGTTTTGAGAAAAGTGTTTTCTTGCGAAAATAATCATCGCTTTGTAAAAAACAAACACGTAATTTACGGAACTCTTTTTGGTGCTTTCTCCCTTGTAATGAATGATGGCGGTGTCGGCTAAATAACGGTTCTTGTAACCTGCTTTGGTGATGCGGTAAGATAAATCGATGTCTTCGCCGTACATAAAAAAAGTTTCGTCCAACAACCCAATTTGATTCAAAATGGATTTGCGAATACCCATGAAGGCCCCGCTCAAAATATCGACATCGTGATTTTTATCAGGGCTTAAATAACTCAAATGGTATTTTCCAAATTGTTTTGAACGCGGAAAAAGGGCCGAAAGTCCAAAAACCTTGTAGAAGGCAACCCAGGGTGTGGGAAGTCCGCGTTTGGACTCGGGTAGAAATTGACCTTTTCCATCCACCATTTTCACACCGACTCCTCCGATTTGCGAATCGTCTTTGAACGTTTTCAGCGTTTTTTCAAACGTCTGTTCCTCCACGACTGTATCGGGATTTAGCAAAACGATGAATTCCCCATTGGCGATTTTGATGCCTTGATTGTTGGCTTTAGAGAATCCTAAATTCCGGTCATTAGTCAGGAGTTTGACTTGAGGAAATTTTTGTTTCACCATAGCAATCGAGTTGTCGCTGCTTCGATTGTCCACAACGATAACCTCAAGGGCTTCAATGCCTTTTGATTGAAAGATGGAGTTCAGGCATTGTTCCAGAAAAAATGCAACATTGTAATTGACGATAATTACCGAAAGCGCTATGTTTTTTTCGCTGTTCAAGATTTTATTGCGATGCAAGAAATCTCAATCATTGCATCCATCGGCAGGCGACTTACCTCCACAGTTTCACGTGCCGGAGGGGTTGCAACGAAAAAGCTACCGTAAATATTGTTCATTCCCTGAAAATTATTGAAGTCGCGCAAAAAAACGGTACATTTCACGACATCTTCCAAGCCGTACCCGGCAGCATGGAGTAAATCTTCAATATTTTTCATGACTTGCAAGGTTGAGAGCTCGATGGATTCCGAGATAAGCCTCCCGCTAGAGGGTTCTATCGGAATTTGGCCACTAATGTAAAGTTGGTTACCTATTGCGACAGCGGGAGAGTAGGGTCCGATTGGAGCCGGTGCTTTTGAGCTATGAATGGCTTTTTTCAAGGTAAGTGTTCTGTAAGGTTTGAAAAAGATAACTTTGTAAAAATAAAGATTTTTGTGGCTTGTGCGTATTCTGGTAATTGACTTTTACGACTCTTTTGTTTACAATTTGGTCCACTATTTTCGGGCTCTGAAGTTCGATGTGGATGTTTTGAGGGACGACGAAATTTCCACCAAATCTTTATCGTTTCTCTCTTCGTATTGTGGAGTAGTCTTATCTCCGGGCCCGGGATTACCCGAGGAAACGTCCTCTATGATGCGGGTAATAAGGTATTGTGACTCATCGATTCCTGTTTTTGGAGTGTGTCTGGGAATGCAAGGCATTGGTCTTCATTTAGGGGGAAAATTGCACAATGTACCCGAGGTGCGTCATGGAATTGCAAGACCACTTATGCTTTATCGTCCTTGTTCAATGTTTGACGGGGTTTGCGAACCCATTGAGGTCGGTTTGTATCACAGTTGGTCTGTGGAAGATTTACCAGAGCAATACAGGGTTGCTGTTGACACCAGCGAAGTTCTAATGGCTTTGGCCTCCGAAACTCGAATGCTTTATGGAGTTCAGTTCCATCCCGAGTCGGTTATGACTCTTCAAGGAAAAAAAATCATTGAAAATATTGGTTTAATATTTTTAGGTATCTTTACGAAACACAACAAAAAGAAACTATGAAAACCTTAAACACACTTTTGATGCTGGTGATTACTGTAACACTGACTCAAACGGTTTTTTCGCAGAGTAAAAAAACCAAAACGTTCCACGGTGTAGAGTTTTACACCGAAAGCGAGATAAGCAATGTGCCCGTTATGATCAATGGTGCAGGCGTTCGAACCAAATATTTTATGGACATGTATGTGGGTGCCCTTTATTTGAAGAAAAAATCAAAAGAAGCTTCTACCATTATCAATGCCGATGAGGAAATGGGAATTCACATTCGCTTGGTTTCAAGCATGGTCACGCGAGAACGATTCAAGGAGTCGGTAACGGAAGGATTTAAAAATGCCAGCTCGGGGAAAGCCACAGCCGATGAACAAAAGAAATTTATGTCTTATTTGAGCGAGGAATTCAAGGATCAAGATAAAATTTACTTGGATTATGACCCGAATAATGGAACTAAAGTGTTCAAAAACGGCGAACTCAAAGGAACCATTCCGGGATTGGAATTCAAAAAAGCCTTATTTGCGATTTGGCTCGGTACAAAGCCTGCACAGCAAAGCTTAAAGGACGAAATGCTGGGTAAGGAATAGGTTGATTGAACCATTTTGAAAGGAGTTTGTTTTTTTTCGTAAAGTTCACCATGCGAAAAATTGCAGCACTCCTAATGTTCGCTTTACCCTTTTTTATAACGGCTCAGAAAGGGTTGGTTCGTGGTTTTACCGTTAATTCAGCCAACAATAAGCCCATCGAAGGGGTTAAAATTTTTGTTGTCGAAATTTCACAGGGCGCTATCTCCGATTCATTAGGCAGCTTTGAGTTTAAGAATCTTCCTCCGGGGGTTTATACCTTTAGAGCCTCATCCATTGGCTATAACACTGCGTTTCAGAATGAAATCACAGTAACCAATGCACGTACTGTCAACCTATTGTTGGCGCTGGATGAGATTTTTACCGGAAAAGATGCCGAGGAAGTGGTGGTTAAAGGTCCTAAATTCGTTCGAAATATCGAGTCTCCGGTTTCATTAAAGTCGTTGAATTCTACGGAAATAGAGCGTCTGCCGGGAGCCAACCGCGATGTAAGTAAAGTGATTGCAGCACTTCCCGGGGTTGCTTCGAGGGCAACTTTTCGAAATGATATTATTATACGTGGTGGTTCACCAGGTGAAAACAAATTCTACTTGGATGGAATTGAAGTACCGAACATTAACCACTTTGCAACCCAAGGTTCAAGCGGTGGACCAGTGGGTTTATTAAATGTAAATTTCATCAGCGAGGTGGATTTTTATTCTGGTGCTTTTCCTGCAAATCGCGCCAACGGACTCAGCAGTGTTCTGGCCTTCAAACAGAAAGACGGTAACGAAGACGGGCTTATTACCAACTTTGCCTTGGGTTCGAGTGATGCGGCTCTCACTTTTGATGGGCCGTTAGGAAAAAAGGCCAACTTTATTTTTTCGGCACGCCGCTCCTATTTACAATTCCTTTTTGCTGCCCTTAAATTGCCCATTTTACCAACTTACAACGACTTTCAGTACAAAGTCAATGTGAATCTCAACGCCAAAAACCGAATTTCGTTCATTGGTTTGGGGGCCATTGATCAATTTGCCTTAAATGCAAAGGTTAATGAGGGAAATACCGATACCGAACAGGTAGAATACAACAATTTTCTATTGGGTAATATTCCAATGCAAAGCCAATGGAATTACACCTTTGGGGTAAATTACCAACATTTTGGCGAACAATCTATTCAAACCGTAGTAGTTTCTCGAAACATGTTGAACAACGAGGCTTATCGGTACAAAGACTTAATCGAAATACCATCAAACCTCCTGCAAAATTATGCTTCATTTGAGGCCGAAAATAAACTGCGCATGGAACATACCTATCGTAAAAACGGTTTCCGATGGAACGTAGGTACAGGTTATGAATACGTGCGGTACCGAAATGAATCTATGTTGAACATCACCGTACAAGGTTACCCCGTCAAGGTTGATTATGTCTCCGATTTGTTTCTCAGCAAGTATTCGGTGTTCTCGCAAGCGAGCCAATCCTTGTTCAAAGAACGATTGAACCTTTCCTTTGGATTGCGCATGGATGGTTCAAACTATTCAAAGGAAATGGCAAACCCCTTTAATCAGTTATCGCCTTCTTTTTCGTTAAATTATCGCATCAACGAATTCTTTGCCTTGAATGCGAATGTGGCTCGTTATCACCAACTGCCTGCATATACAATACTTGGTTATCGAAATAATACTGGAGCGCTGGTGAATAAGGAAAACGGTTTAAAGTACATCCGTGCAGACCATTATGTCTTGGGCGCCGAATATCGGACTAAGCAGAGTTCACGATTTACCCTTGAGGGTTTTTATAAAAACTATTCCCGTTACCCTTTCAGTTTAAAGGACTCCATTTCGTTGGCGAATATTGGTTCTGATTTTGGGGTAGTGGGCAATGAAGCTGTAAAGAGCATTTCTACCGGGAGAACTTACGGCGGTGAGTTGTTATTTCAACAGAAATTATACAAAGGATTTTATGCTGTGTTAGCCTACACCTATGTTATTTCCGAGTTTAAGGATAAAAACGATCGATATGTTCCAACCGCATGGGATAGCCGTCATATTGTTTCTTTAACCGGTGGAAAGCGTTTCAAAAAAGGTTGGGAATTGGGGATGCGTTGGTTGTTTTCCGGCGGTTCTCCTTACACTCCCTACGATGTTGCAACATCCAGTTTAATTGACAATTGGAACGTCAATGGGGTTGGTGTTTTGGATTATGATCAATTGAATACTCAAAGGGAAGCCAGTTTTCATCAGCTGAACATTCGCTTGGATAAAAAGTTCTTCCTCGATAAATTCAACTTGAATTTTTACCTGGATATTCAAAATGCATACGGTTATAAAACCAAGGTTGCACCAATTTTACTGCTTCAAACGGATGCCAATGGCGCTCCTCTTGTATCGAACGATGGTACCCGTTATTTAACAAAGTTCATTGAGAATGAATCGGGCATCCTTCAGCCTACTATAGGCATCATCATCGAATTTGCCACGAAACGCAAGGTCTTATCTCAATCCCTCAATCAACAGTAATCTGACCAGCATTGCGTGAAAGAAAAGTCGCAAGTTCGGGAGATTTTTCGAATTGGTTTCTCGCAAACTCTACGAATTCAGGACTCCTGTAGAAAGTTTGCGACATCTTTTCACGGTAGTTTGAAACAATCGTGCTTTTGTCGGTTTTACGCTCAGGGTGTTGATCCAGGTTTCGTTGAACGCTGCTTAAATAATAGGCTATGCTGGTCAAATATTGTTCTTGCCATTGTGGATCGTTGAGGTAGGCGTTGGCCCATTTATCCAACGCTGGATTTTTAAAGTCGAGGTCCTTATTTTCGGGGTAGTCCGGGACGTTGTTTTGGGTCTTAACCTCAACTCTTGGTCTTTTTTGTTGTTGCTTGGCTGCTAAATTCCGTTTGGGTGTTGAAGGGCTTTCTTCCGGTAATAATGACCTATCTGGGTTTTCAGGCGGTTTTTTCTTACTCTTCGCCGCGTGTTCGGTCTTAGGCATAATTCGCGGCTCGGGCTTGGTGTCGTTCTCAATACATGAGTTGGTGAAAATGGGAACCGTTAGCAGTAATAAGGGAATGTAACGCTTCATATTGTTCGAATTTTATGGACTAAAAAGATTGACTATCTTTGCACCAAAATACGAATTAATGGCTACCAATAGAACCTTTACCATGTTAAAACCGGACGCTGTTGAAAACGGGCATATGGGTAAAATCATGGACATGATCATCCAAAATGGATTCACCGTTAAAGCCATGAAATATACTCGGTTGACAGAAAAACAGGCAGGTGAATTTTATGCTGTTCACAAGGAACGCCCGTTCTACGATGAACTTGTATCCTACATGACCTCAGGTACGATTGTTGCCGCCATCCTGGAAAAGGAGGACGCTGTGGCATCCTTTCGTAAATTGATAGGTTCCACGGATCCTGCAGAGGCAGAAGAAGGAACGATTCGAAGGGCCTATGCCGAGAGCAAGAGCAGAAATGCTGTCCACGGTAGCGATTCGGATGAAAATGCTGCCATTGAGGGGGCCTTTCATTTTTCGCCTTCTGAGATATTTTAAAACCCTAACAAAAAACTTTCAAAGCCGCAGGTGTGTGGTCTTTTTTTGTGCCATATGAAAAACCAGGAAGCCACCGAGAAACGAAGAACTTTCGGAATCATTTCCCATCCCGATGCGGGTAAAACCACACTCACCGAAAAATTGTTGTTGTTTGGGGGGGCAATTCAAACTGCCGGTGCTGTCAAAAACAATAAGATTAAAAAAACCGCAACTTCAGATTTCATGGAAATCGAAAAGCAAAGGGGAATTTCTGTCGCCACCTCGGTTATGGCATTTAAGTACAACGGTAAACAAATTAATATTCTCGATACTCCTGGTCATAAAGATTTTGCCGAAGATACGTTTCGTACCCTTACTGCGGTGGATTCCGTCATTTTGGTGATCGATTGCGCTAATGGGGTGGAGGAGCAAACCGAGCGCTTGATGGAAGTTTGCCGCATGCGAAAAACACCGGTCATTATTTTTATTAACAAACTCGATCGAGACGGAAAAGAAGCTTTCGACTTGTTGGATGAACTGGAGAAAGTTCTTGCAATTAAGGTTTGTCCGCTTACTTGGCCCATCGGCATGGGCGACCGGTTTCAAGGGGTCTATAATATTTACCGTAAAGGATTGAATTTGTTTGCAGCCAATAAAACAAAAATTTCCGAAGATGTCCTTTCTTTTGAAAACCTCGACGACCCAAAATTGGACGATATATTAGGAGAAGCTCCCGCGAATGAGTTAAGGGAGGAATTGGAAATGATTGAAGGGGTTTACGATCCTTTTCAGCGTGAGGAGTATTTGGCCGGCGATATGGCCCCTGTTTTCTTTGGTTCGGCAGTAAATAATTTCGGCGTTAAAGAACTGCTCGATACCTTTTGCGAAATTTCTCCATCTCCGAGAGGTCGGACAAGCGATTTGCGGTTTATTCACCCGAACGAAGATAAATTCAGCGGCTTTGTTTTTAAGATTCATGCAAATCTAGACCCCAAGCACCGCGATAGAATTGCTTTTTTACGAATTGTTTCGGGAAAATTTGAGCGCAATCAGTTTTATTACCATGTCCGTTCTGACAAAAAAATGAAGTTTCCCAACCCCACTTCTTTCATGGCACAAGATAAAAGTGTCATTGATGAAGCCTTTCCGGGAGATGTGGTAGGGCTCTACGATTCGGGTAATTTCAAAATCGGAGACACCCTTACTGAAGGGGAGAAAATGATGTATCAGGGTATTCCAAGCTTTTCCCCGGAGATATTTCAGGAGTTGGAAAATTTAGATCCCATGAAATCTAAGCAGTTGGATAAAGGAATACGACAGTTGATTGATGAAGGGGTGGCACAACTGTTCATCCAACAACCCGGTAATCGAAAAATTGTTGGAACTGTGGGTCAGCTTCAATTCGAGGTAATCAACTACCGTCTAATTCACGAGTACGGTGCAAATTGCCGTTTTGTCCCGAAAAATTATGTCAAAGCCTGTTGGATAACTTCCTCAGATGAGGAGGAGTTGCAGCGCTTTCACCGTGTAAAATCCAATCATATGGCTTTGGATAAGGACGAAAATTGGGTGTTCCTTGCGGAGACGCCTTTCCTCCTTTCTATGGCGGAACAAGATTATACCAAAATCACCTTTCATAAATCCTCGGAATTCAAACTGCAACGATCCGTTTAAGAGTTCCATACCCTGATTCGATTTGGGTTAACTTTAACCATTCTTGGTGTTCAAGCTGCTTTGCAAGATGTGATATAACGGCGCGCGATGAAGGTAAGTCAGCCGCTATTTGTCGATGCCTGTGGCATGGAATTCAGCGGTAAGATCAAGGTAATCGTTGCTGTAGGTTCCGTCAATATTTCTGAGTTTAAGTATGGAAGACTCCTTTTTAATGGCTTGTTGGGTTATTCCGTAAACCATTCTTACGGTAATGCCGTGCTGGTTTTGGACGTTAATTTCCCGAAGAATATGCATTTCAAAACGTTTAAAAATCAACTCCACGGTCTCCTTGCTAGAAGTTGGGACGATGAACCAAAGCGTGCCGTGCGGTGCTAGCAATTGGTAACAACGCATGAACCAACGATGGAGTTCTTCGGAGTTCAGGTGTTTTTCCCGTTGGTTTCGAGGGCTGGAAAAATTATCAGAACAATAATAGGGTGGATTGGTAATTATTGTGGTGTATAGTTCCTCGGATTGAAAATCTAACAGATTCGAATGAATGGCATGTATGCGCCCTTGAAACGGGCTTTTTCGCAGGTTTTCTTGGCATTCGAGAAAAGCTTTTTCATCGATTTCGATGCAGTCCACATGACTGGAGCTGAATTTTTGTGCTGCCATCAAGCCAAGAACCCCAGAACCCGCTCCAGCGTCTAGAATTCTTCCATGATCTGGGCCTTGTACCAAGGCACCCAACACCATGGCATCGGTTCCAACAGAAAACGAATCTTGGTTGTGAAACAGCGTGAAATGTTTGAATCGAAATTCGCCCAAGTTTAGTAAGCTTTCGCGAAAATCACCCGTTGTACCGATGGCTGACCTGTCACCATGCATTTTCCAGGAACGGGATGGTCGGTAAAAGGAATGCAACGAATCGTGGCCTTGGTTTCATTTTTGACCAATTCTTCGGTCGCTTCGGTTCCGTCCCAATGTGCTAAGAAAAAGCCTCCCTGATCGATGCGCTGCTTGAATTCTTCGTAAGTATCCACCTCAAAGGTGTTATTGGCTCGATGCAATTTGGAACGTTCGAAAAGATTGGATTGAATGTCCTCCAAAAGCTGGGCGATGCTTTCTGCAGCTATATCTATGGAGATGTTCGATTTCTCTTTGGTGTCTCGACGTGCGAGCTCAATTTGCCCATTTTCTAGATCTCTTGGGCCCATCGCTAAGCGAATCGGAACCCCTTTTACCTCGTATTCGTTAAATTTCCAACCTGGGCGCTTATTGTCGTCGCTATCCAATTTAAACCGAATTCCTTTGGCTTTAAGTTCTTTTCCAAGGGACATGAACTTCTCTTCAACTCGATGGAATTCATCTTCGGTTTTGTAAATCGGAACCGCTACCACTTGAATGGGAGCAAGCATTGGGGGCAACACCAATCCTTCATCGTCGGAATGGGTCATCACCAAGGCTCCCATGAGTCGGGTAGAGACACCCCACGAAGTGGCCCAAACGTAATCCAATTTTCCACTTTTATCCGCAAACTTTACCTCAAATGCTTTAGCAAAATTCTGTCCTAAAAAATGGGATGTTCCAGCTTGAAGGGCTTTTCCGTCTTGCATCATGGCCTCAATGCACAAGGTGTCCTCTGCGCCGGCAAATCGTTCACCGGGCGTTTTTCTTCCCAAGATTACTGGCATGGCCATGTAGTTTTCGGAAAAATCCGCGTAAACGCGAAGCATTTGTTCGGTTTCGGCTATGGCTTCCTCTTTCGTTGCATGGGCAGTATGCCCTTCTTGCCATAGAAATTCCGCTGTACGCAAGAACAGGCGTGTGCGCATTTCCCAACGAACAACATTAGCCCACTGATTAATGAGAATTGGCAGATCTCGATAAGATTGAATCCAATTTCGGTAGGAGTTCCAAATGATTGTTTCTGATGTTGGCCGAACAATGAGTTCTTCTTGCAGTTTCGCTTCGGGGTCAACTTCAACACCTTTGCCGTCAGCGCTTGCTTTAAGGCGGTAATGCGTGACAACCGCACATTCTTTCGCAAACCCCTCGACATGACTGGCCTCTTTGCTCAGGTAAGATTTGGGGATGAATAAGGGGAAGTAGGCGTTAGAATGCCCAGTATCTTTAAACATTCTGTCCAACACGTCCCTCATATTTTCCCAAATTGCATAACCGTAAGGTTTTATGACCATGCACCCTTTCACATCCGAATGCTCCGCTAAATCTGCGTTGTGCACGAGGTCGTTATACCACTTTGAATAGTCGTCTTTACGAGTTGTTGCCTTCTTGTCCATGAAATTGAAAACTGGCGCAAAGGTACAAAAAATGCACCTTCGTCAGGACGTGTACAGAATCCCTGTTAAAAAAGAAATTCTTGCTTTGTGGTTTTGAAAGCCTCAACAAAAATGGTTTTTACGGTATCGCTTTGAGGAGAGTTTTTGATGAGGAATACCGTACAATCTATCGTACTTCCACCATAAGAACCCGGTTTGATGTAATCTTTCAGGTTGAATTCAACCAATCCGTTGACATCGGTTACTTCTGACATTACGAAAGGGGAATAGGGAGGATTTTGGGTTACTCCGTCAATTACTACCTTTGCGTTGAGTTTTGGTTGGCCGTTATAACCAACATAAACCCGAAGAACGGTATCGTTTTTTCGATTACAGCCATTCAGAAAGGCTGCGGTAAAAAGGAGGAAAAAAAAGAAGATTTTTTTCATGGGTACTTATTAGTCCTTTCAAAGATAATATTTTCAACCAGTTTTAGCAAATCATTGGTACTTTTGTGGGCATGGAGGATATCGTTAATTATATTGCTACACTACACCCAGTTTGGGCGGCTTTTTGGGCGACGGTCTTCACTTGGGTAATAACTGCTGCTGGCGCCTCCTTGGTCTTTTTCTTTAAAAACATGCACCGCGGCGTTTTAGACGCCATGCTCGGCTTTACCGGTGGAATCATGGTAGCCGCAAGTTTTTGGTCGTTGTTAAATCCATCCATAGAAATGTCACAGAAATTATTTCCCAATTTTCCATGGATGCCGGCGGCAGTGGGATTTCTTACCGGGGCCTTATTTCTGTATTTTTTGGACAAGAAAATGCCCCATTTGCACATCAATTTTAACGAAAACGAATCCGAGGGGGTCAAGACACAACTTCATAAAACAACCTTGTTGGTGCTCGCCATCACGCTTCATAACATACCAGAAGGTTTAGCGGTTGGCGTATTATTTGGGGCTGCTGCAAATGGAATGGGGGGAGCAACAATAGGTGCAGCGGTGGCATTGGCTTTGGGGATTGCTATTCAGAATTTTCCGGAGGGCTTTGCCGTAGCAATGCCTCTGCGAAGAGCAGGTGCTAGCCGATTTAAAGCATTTTGGTACGGTCAACTTTCGGCCATTGTTGAACCCATTGCGGGTGTGGTAGGCGCTTTGGCGGTTATTTACATTCAACCCATTTTACCCTTTGCCCTTGCTTTCGCAGCAGGCGCCATGATATTTGTCGTGGTAGAAGAAGTTATCCCCGAAACGCAACGCGATAAATACACCGATCTTGCGGTACTCGGGTTCATTGCCGGTTTTGTGGTGATGATGGTCTTGGACGTGGCCTTGGGGTAGCGGTAAATACTACGCGCAAATAGCTTCCTCCGTGGCCTTTAGGATTTCCCGAACTTCTTCCAAAGTGGGCGCTTCAGCATAGGTTCTTAGCACAGGTTCAGTTCCAGAAGGTCGAATCATGACCCAGCGGTCATCATCGAAGAAATACTTGAATCCATCGGTAGTTTTAACATCGCGTACCGTGTATTTACCAAAGGATTTATAGGTGTTGTCCTGACAATTTTTAATGATTTTTTGCTTCAATGCTTCCGTAATGTGCAAGTCGTTTCGCTCGAATTTAAAAGGCCCAACGATTTCATAAACTTCCGCAATCAACTCTTCTAACGTTTTGCCGGAAGTGGCCATAAACTCCCAAAGAATAAGTCCCATCCATATACCATCGCGCTCAGGAATGTGTCCTTTAACGGCAATCCCGCCAGATTCCTCTCCTCCAAGAAGTACGTCTTCGTTGACCATGATGGCAGCGATGTCTTTGAATCCGATTTTAGTCGTGGTATGCTCCAAGTTGTAGTGCGCACACATTTTGTAGACTCTTGGGGTAACGCTAAACGCGATAGCTACCTTTCCAGACATGCCCTTATACTTCACCAAGTAGTGAATCAACAAGAGGATAATGTGATGAGAATCCACAAATTCTCCATGGCTATCGTACAAACCGATGCGGTCAGCATCTCCATCCGTAGCCAATGCACAGTCGATGTTTTGATGGCTTTTAATGTACTGCGCAAGTTCTTGCAAGTTCTTGCCGATCGGTTCTGGCGCTTGGCCCATAAACGAAGGATTAGGATTGCAATGCAGTAAGGTGGTTGATGGAAGTACCTGCGGTATAACCCGTTGACCCGCACCGTACATGGCATCGTACATTAAGCGTAATCCTGATTGCTGTATTGCCGTTAAATCGAAGCTGGCTTTGACATGATCAATGTACTCTTTTTCCAGCGGTAAAACCTCGATTTGTCCTTTTGACAATGCGTTTTCAATGGAAAAATTGGTGTAATCGATTCTGCACACATCGGGGATAATGGCTTCAATTTCGTTGATTTTTTCGGGTTGTAGTGGTCCACCGAATTTCGCCTTTAGTTTAAATCCGTTGTACGAGGGTGGATTATGGCTCGCTGTAAGAATAATGCCTATTTCACATCCGTGTTGGTGGGCACCCAATGAAATCATCGGGGTAGAAACAAATCCCTGAGCAATATATACCTTAATGCCTTGTTGAACCAATACGGCAGCCGCGGTATGCATGAATAATTCCCCCGCAAAACGGCAATCGTGACCAATAACCACTGATGGGTTTTCAAAACGCTCCTTGAGCCATATGCCCGTTGCTTCGGTGACCCTGGCAACGTTTTCAACGGTAAAATCTTGTGCTATGATGGCACGCCATCCGTCGGTCCCAAATTTAATTTTTTGTGCCACGATTTAAGGGGTAAATTGATGAAACGTTGCTTGAATTATTGAAATGCATTGATCCATTTCCTGTTCGGTTATGATCAAGGGTGGAGCAAATCGAATGATATTGCCCTGGGTGGGTTTTACTAAAAGGCCATTTTCGGCAAGATTTACACAAAAACGCCACGCGGTATTGCTTTCTGGTGTGTCATTGATGACAATTGCGTTGAGCAGCCCTTTACCCCTGACTTCCCGAAATAGCCCTTTTAGGTTTACAAGTTCCTGCATAGCAGCCTTGAATTTTAGGCCTAATTTCCGTGAATTGACCATCAGGTGTTCGTCTATCACAACTTTCACTGCCTCTTCTGCAACAGCTGCCGCTAATGGGTTGCCTCCAAAAGTAGATCCGTGTTGGCCCGGTTTAATAACTTCCATGATGTAATTATCTGCTAATACTCCGGAGACGGGATAAACGCCCCCTCCCAAAGCTTTACCGAGAATTAAAATATCGGGCCTTTGGTAGGTGCCCCTGCGTTCGCACTGTTTTTGGCAATCGCATACACCGCAGACGGCTAATAAACTTCCTGTTCTTGCTAATCCTGTTTGAATCTCATCGGCAATAAATAAGGTATTGGTTTGGTTACAAGTTTGCCGAATCGCAGGAATGTAGTCATTGGATGGAACAATTACTCCAGCCTCCCCTTGCACAGGTTCAACGAGAATTCCAATGGTGTTTTCTCGGGATAAAGCATCCTGCATAGCACGAATATCGTTGTAAGGGATGCTTATAAACCCGGGGGTGTGGGGCCCAAAATTTTTTTTTGATCCCTCATCTGAAGAAAAGGAAATAATGGTGGTAGTCCTTCCGTGAAAATTTCCTTCACATACCACAATGTTACCCCGATTTTCCGGGATACCTTTGACTTCGTATGCCCATTTCCTTGCGAGTTTGATGGCTGTCTCAACGGCCTCTGCCCCAGTATTCATGGGAAGCACCTTATCGTAGCCAAATTGTTTGTGAAGAAATGCTTCAAAGAGCCCGAGCCTATTGTTGTGAAAAGCTCTCGATGTAAGGGTTAGTTTGGATGCTTGTTGCTTGAGGGCGTTCAAGATTTTGGGGTGGCAATGGCCTTGGTTTACTGCTGAATAAGCAGAAAGAAAGTCAAAGTATTTTTTCCCATCCACGTCCCAAACATGAATTCCGGAGCCTCGTTCCAAAACTACCGGTATTGGGTGGTAGTTGTGAGCACCGTATTCCTCCTCAAGAGCAATGAACGATTTTGAATTCAACCTTGGCTTCATCTTACCCCACAAAGATAACTTTTGCTGTTGAATTTCCGGCTTTCTTGATGTTCAATGCAAATCATTTACTTTTGCAAAGTGATGAGATACCTGCTATTAATAATATGTGCTGCTCAATTTTCAACGCATGCACAAAAAAACATGGTCAATCAATTCAATGGTTGGGCCCTTTACAATGGTTTTTATAAGGTGAGCGGAAAAACGTTTTTGATGAGTGAGTATCAATGGCGACGTGCCGAAGGTTTTAGGCACTGGCAACAGTCACTTTTGCGATTTGGAGTTGGATATCAAATTACCCCTGAAGTTTCTCTGATGGGGGGTTACGCATGGATCAAAACATTTCCATACGGAGTTCAGCCGATTTTACATGAATTTGATGAAAATCGAATCTTTGAACAGGTCAACGTAAAGCATAAAATGGGACGCTTTGAATTGCAGCATCGGTACCGAATTGAACAGCGCTTTCTTGAGCAGTATGCTAAAAATAGCGGAGCTGAAATCGCTGAAGTTTCTCCAATTTATCTCAATCGGATCAGGTACAGGGCCATGGTAACCTTTCCAATAACGCGAAAGGAGTTGGCAAAAAACACCTTGTTTTTGAACCTCAACAATGAACTTTTTGTGGGTTTTGGGAAGGGAATAGCCAAGAATCCTCTTGATCAAAACCGCTTTATTGCTGCCTTGGGTTGGCAATTTACCTCCAATTCGAATGTGCAGTTGGGCTATCTAAATCAATTTATCATAAAACCGAATGCCACCGACATGGAAAGAAATCACATTTTATGGATCAGTTGGATACATAGGGTTGACTTAACCAAAGTTTTTGAAAAGGCCGCCGGAAACTAGGAACTAAAACGTGCGGTACTCGTGTTTTCTGTCAATTAATTACCAAACCGTTCAATAACCTGCTGTGTCACGCCGGTATTTGAGAAGCCCCCGTCATGGAACAAATTCTGCATGGTAACATAACGCGTTAAGTCCGAAAACATCGAAATGCAATAATCTGCACAAGCAAGGGCGGTTGCATTTCCAAGTGGCGACATCTGCTCTGAGAAATTGATGAATTCGTTGAACCCTTTGATTCCTTGTCCGGCAGTTGTTACGGTTGGCGATTGAGAAATCGTATTCACTCGAACTTTTTTTGCGATGCCGTAATGATAACCAAAGGAACGCGCAATGGACTCAAGCAGCGATTTGGCATCTGCCATATCGTTATAATCTGGAAAAATGCGTTGGGCAGCAATGTAGGTTAAGGCAAGCACCGAACCCCAATCGTTCATGGCGTCGTGCTTGTAAAGCGTAGCCAATGTTTTGTGCAACGACATGGCCGAAACGTCCATGGTTTGTTGGTAAAATTGATAATTGCTCTCGGTGTAATGCTTGCCTTTTCGAACGTTGGGGGACATGCCGATTGAGTGCAATACAAAGTCTATCTTTCCCCCAAGGATGTCGAGGGATTGGGTTACAAGATTTTCAAGGTCCTCGGTATTGGTTGCATCGGCAGGGATTACTTTACTCCCCGTTTTTTCAGCAAGACCGTTGATTTCTCCCATACGCATGGCGATAGGGGCATTGGTTAAAACAAATTCGGCTCCTTCCTCGTGCGCACGCTCCGCAACTTTCCAAGCGATGGATTGGTCGTTAAGTGCACCGAAAATAATTCCTTTTTTGCCTTTAAGAAGATGGTTTGACATGATCAATTTTTTTACAAAAATAGCAACTTGTTGCAAGACGTAGGGATTTCTATTAAAAATCGCAAGGAGGGAGAGGTAAAATGCTTCGATTTAGTACATTCGTATTCTACAAAACGCTATGAACCCTCGACAAAACACCTCGAATCAAACGTTAAAATTGGTGATAGCCCTTCTCATCGACATGATCGGGGTGATGTCCTATCTCATTCCTTCGTTTGGCGAAGTATTCGATGCTTTTTGGGCGCCCCTGTCAGCCCTGCTGGTTTTTCTGCTGTTTGGGAAGAAATTATCCTGGGCGAGTTTTACGTTCTTCGAAGAACTATTTCCTTTTACCGATTTGATTCCATCCGCCACCCTTGCCTGGTATTTTCGCTATGGGCGCGCTGCGAATGTTAAAAAAGAAGGGCATTTGAAGTCTTAAAAACAAAAGTGATTAACTTTGATAAACTTTTAAATTTCATGTTATGAAAAAGATACTTTTAGCTTTCGGTTTTGGTCTTTTCCTATTAGCTTCATGCAAAAAAGACTACACTTGTGTATGCAAAATAGGTGGTCAAACGGTATCAACAGTTACGATCAATGATACTAAAAAGAATGCAACAGCGACGTGTGATGAAAGCGATGGGTACATTTTTGGTATTGAACAAGATTGTGAAATTCAGTAGGACTTCTTTTAACTGTTGAAAAGTTTTTTTTCGGAAGTGTTTAAAAAAGTCTATCTTTAATCATCTTTTAAAATTTTTATTATGAAAAAAATGTTATTAATCTTTGGGTTGGGTCTTTTTTTAATGGCCTCCTGCAAAAAAGACTATACTTGTACTTGTACAGGATTTATTGATGGTGAAGAATTCCCAGGAGCTTCTAGTAGTGTAACTATAAATGACACTAAAAGCAATGCGGAAGAGCAATGTGATGACGGGGATCTTCCCGAAGATGCGCTTACTGGAGTTGCTGTAGATTGCGAAATCCAATAGGATAATCCAATTAAATGTAACAGGGAGCTTTGTCTCCCTTTTTTTTTGTTATGAATGCACTTGAATTATTATTGCTCAAATTAGGAAGTTCGTTCTTTCTTTCGAAGTTCTTGCCTTATTTTTTGATGGTTTTCTTGGGATTGGGTTTAGCCATTGCCGTTTTTCGGCAAGGTTTAAAAGTTAAAAAATGGGTGAACGCATCCCTGGTTTTTCTATTAGCAGTATTGCCTTTTGGTATCTATTTTCTTGCCTTTCCCATTTATCGGGGGGATTTGATGTCGATGGGATATTGTCCGAAAAGCTCGCTGGAATTTCCTTTTGAATCGGGGGTAGTGGTGGTTGCTCTGCCGGGTTGTAAGTATTGTTCGGAGTCTACAAAGCTCATGAATCAGATTCATCAGAAGTTGCCCGGCAAAACCCAATATTGGGTGTTGGGAACCGACTCTTTAGATGTTTCGGCGTACGATAAGCTTCTATCGGAAGAAATTTTCTGCAGGTTGGCTTTGCATCAAAAAGAGCTTCTACCCATAACGGAAGGCAGTTTTCCAACCTTTTTGTGGATTAAAAATTACCGCATTGAAAAGGCCTGGCACAACAACGATTTTGGTGTCTACGCTCTGCAGGAAATTGCGCTGTAGCAACCATTCCGTGGACTTCTGCAAAATTGGACCAATTCGGTTATTCAGAGACCACTTCGAATTGGAACGTCTGTTTAACGCCTTTAAATAGGTTGGCCTCTGCACTGAAGGTTCCCAATTCGCGAATGGGCTCATCTTTGATTTTCAGCGATTTGCGATCGATGTCGAATCCTGCTTTGGTTAAGGCTTCGGCTAATTGTAGCGCGTTAATGGATCCGTATATTTTTCCATTTTCCCCAGCTTTTGTAGCTATTGACACCCTACTATTCGCCAAATTTTCTGCTACCGCCTGCGCTTTTTCTTGCAATTTAGCCTCTTTGTGCGCTCTTTGTCGTACCGCTTCAGCGTGCGCTTTTTTTGCAGCAGGGGTGGCTAAAACAGCGTAGCCTTGTGGGATTAAAAAGTTTCTACCGTACCCTGGCTTGACGGTTACTAGCTCGTGAGCATAACCCAATTTGTCAACGTTCTTAATTAATATTACTTCCATGATAGTATTTTTTAATTGGGGTTATTTCAACATGTCGCCAACATATGGCATAAGTGCCAGATGGCGCGCACGCTTAATGGCTTTGTTTACCCTACCTTGGAATTTGGCAGAGGTTCCCGTAAGACGACGCGGAAGTATTTTTCCTTGCTCGTTGACCAACTTTAGTAAGTAGTTTGCGTCTTTATAATCTAAAAATTTAATTCCAGATTTTTTAAAACGGCAGTATTTCGATTTGGTAATCTCAATCGCTACCGGGTTCAAGTATCGAATATCGTTTGACATCATGTTCTTTATAATTAATTGGGTTAATGGATTAATTAGCAGCGAGTTTTGAACGACGCTTTTCAGCATAAGCTACGTGGTCAGCGTCCATGCGTACTGTTAAAAAACGAAGCACGCGCTCATCGCGTTTCATCATTAATTCATATTCTGCAATGACAGATCCAGCAGCTTCAAATTCAATTAAATGGTAAAATCCAGTGGATTTTTTCTGGATTGGATAAGCCATTTTGCGCAGACCCCAGTTTTCCGAATGCTTGATCTTGGCACCCATGCCTTTGATATCGCCCTCGAACTTCTGCACTGCTTCCTTTGCCTGGTCCTCAGACAAAACGGGAGTTAAAATGAAAACAGTTTCGTAAGAATTCATAAGGTTCCTAATTAATTAATAAAATTTAAGGGTGCAAAGATACTCTTTTTTTCAACCTATCCCAACTTTACAACAGTATTTGATGGGTATTATGAACTTTTAGGGCTTTTTAAGTACCTTTCCAAACAAATTTTTCAGACATGCCCTATTTCAGCCAAGAATATTTGAATTTTTTCATGGAATTGGCATCAAATAACCATAAGGAATGGTTCGATAGAAACCGTTTCCGTTATGAAAATCACGTTAAGAAGCCGTTTTCTGCCTTCACCCAAGCGTTGATTGACCGGCTTTCGGAGAATTATCCGGTTTTCAACGAACTGTTGGCGAAAGACTGTATTTTTCGCATTAACCGCGATATTCGCTTCTCGAACGATAAAACTCCCTACAAACTGATGTGTTCAGCAGTGATTGCACCCGGAGGTAAAAAAAGTACGGCTATTAACGGTATTTATTTTGAATTTTCGCCGGAACACCTCAGGGTTTATGGCGGCGTTTATGAAATCGATAAAGAACAACTCCAAGAACTAAGGGAAGGCATCGCCGCACATGCTTCGGATTTTAAAAACCTCATAACCCAGCCCGAATTTGTGGAATTTTTTGGTGAAATTAGAGGCGAAAAGAATAAAGTGCTTCCCGCAGATTTAAAGGATTTTGCCATCAAACAACCCTTGCTTTACAACAAACAATTCTACTTCTTTACCACCTTTCCCACAGCACTTCTCTTAGGTGACCAGCTCCTTGAAACGTTGCTGAAGGCTTATGAAATCGGAAAGCCTGTGGAAACCTTTTTTAATCAATTCATTCATCGTAAATAACCATGCGTAGTTTTATCCTCCTCTTCATTTTTAGTGGTTCATGGGCAATTACAGCTCAGAAAAAAACTCTAACCGTTAACGAATCGGTGCTGAAACAGCGCGCCTTAAGTCCTCAGCGCACCGTTGGGTTTTCTTGGGTCAAGAACGCCTCCGAGTTCACCTTGCTTTCCTCGGATTATAAGTCCATACTTCGCTACACCTTCATGGATCAGGAAGAACGCGTTGCGTGTACCGTAGACGAAGTGAATAAACAGCTACCCGATGGTGCCAAAATTCAAAACCTGTATGGTTACGAATGGATTGCTAAAGATGAAATTTTAGTGAACAATGCTTCCGTTATTTTTACCTACAATGTGATCACGAAATCCCTTTCATTGAAGCATCAAGGCATGGAAAATTGGGAAAACGTCAATTATCACACACCCTCAGGTAAATGCGCTTACACCCTCGAGAATAATGTTTATATGAATGGGAAGCCCATTACCAAAAACAAGGATAAAAACATCGTTTCGGGTCAGTCCATCGCCCGAAATGAGTTCGGTATTGAGAAGGGCTTATTTTGGTCGGATAAAGGCAATTTTTTAGCTTTCTATCAAAAAGATGAATCCGAGGTGGCAGATTATCCTTTACTCGATGTCACCACAACGCCTGGGTCCTTAATTTCCATCAAGTATCCCATGGCAGGACAGAAATCCGAAAAACCGAGGGTTGGAATTTACAACTTCAAAAACAAGAAAATAATTTACATAAAACCCAGTGGCAATTCCGACGATTATCTTACCAATTTTGCCTTTACTCCCGACGAGAAGTATTGTTTAATTGCCGAGGTAAACCGAGGGCAAAACGAATATTGGTTAAATGCCTTCGATGTTATTACTGGGAAAAAGGTGAAAACTCTTTGGTATGAAAGCAATGGAAAATGGGTGGAGCCAGAGCATCCTGCTTATTTTTTAGGGGGCACTAACGATTTCCTTTGGTTGTCGGAAAAAGATGGATTTATGAATATATACCGCGTTAATTTTAGTGGCGCGGCTCTGAATGAAAAGCAAATCACCAAGCATTCCTTCGTCGTTAAGGACATTCTTGAGGTGGACCCTCTGAAGAAACTCATCTATTATGCCGCAACAGGGGATAATCCCTGTAATACTATGATTTATGGAACCGATTTTGAAGGAAATGCGCGTGCAATTACGAAGAATGACGGCGTACATCGCTTTGATTTATCCGATGATGGGCTTTACTACTACGACGGATTCTCCAGCTTGTCGATTCCCAATCGTGAAATGATTTATACCACCAATGGAAAAATGGCTAAATTCATTAAAGAGTCCACCAATCCCTTGGACGATTACGCCCTGGGAATATCAGAAATTGGATTTATTAAAGCGAAAGATGGTTCCGATTTATACTACCGAATGGTAAAACCGGCAGATTTTGATGCAACGCGGAAATATCCGGTTTTGGTATACGTCTATGGCGGACCACACGCGCAGATGGTAACGAACGGTTTTAATGCCGGCGCAAATTTGTGGATGAATTGGTTGGCAGCCCAAGGCTATTTGATTTTCACCCTGGACAACCGCGGTTCGGCAGAGCGAGGATTTGCCTTCGAATCCCAAATTCACCGCCGTTTAGGGGACATTGAAATGGAAGACCAATTGAGCGGTGTGGAATTTCTGAAATCTTTACCCTACGTTGATGCAAAGCGTTTGGCCGTTCATGGTTGGTCCTTTGGGGGTTTTATGACCACATCGCTTATGTTACGCCATCCTGGCGTATTCAACGCGGGCGTTGCAGGTGGTCCCGTAACCGATTGGAAGTATTATGAGGTGATGTACGGCGAAAGGTACATGGATAGGCCAGACGAAAATCAGGAAGGGTATCTAAAAAATGCGCTAACGAATTATACTCAAAATTTAAGTGGAAAATTATTGTTAATCCATGGTACTGTGGATGATGTCGTGGTGATGCAGCACAATTATTCTTTGATCAAAAAGTTTGTAGAAGACGGAAAACAAGTTGACTTTTTTGCTTACCCTATGCACAAGCACAACGTGATGGGTAAGGATCGAGCGCATTTGATGGAGAAGGTACTGACGTACGTTATCGAAAACAACCGTTAAGTGATTTTATTGCGGACATTCTACGATTCGTATGTTAAATCGGTAGGTTTCTGGATTTTTATTTTTTTTCTGATTCACCTCCTCGGAATTTGGCACCCTCCACTTGAAGCAGCGCACAGTTGGCGGCAAGCAACAGGCCTGATGGTTGCCCGAAATTATTTTGAGGGCAATACTTCGTTTTGCTTCCCGATGGTAGACGAAACCAACGGTGGCTCGGGAGTTATCGGTATGGAATTTCCGATCTTGTATTTCATTCAAGGAGAGTTAGCGCATTTCTTTGGGTTTCACCCTTGGTTGGGGCGTTTCATCAATGTATTGCTTTCTACCTTGGGCCTTGCTTACTTCTATGCCTTAATCGTCCGATTTTCCGGTGAAAGGATCGCCTTCTACGCAACCTTGCTTTTAGGGGTTTCTTGCTACTTTATGTACAGCCGAAAAGTGATGTCAGACACTGCGGCTCTTGCGGTTTACATTATGGGATTATTTTATTTTTTTGAGGCATTAAGGTTTGGCCGATGGAAGGACGTGGTGCTTTGCTTTGGGTTGTTGTCCCTCGGATTGCTTTTGAAGATTTCGGTTTTGCCCTTGTCGACCACGGTGGTTTTTGCTTATTTATATTTTCGTGATAAACCCAAAAAAACCTGGGTTTTGACGCTACCCCTGATTTCGGTGTTACCGGCTTTTATTTGGTATTTCATTTGGAATCCCTTTTTGGCGAAAAGATACGGGAATTGGTATAATCTCGGCGGAAATTTTTCGGATGGAGTCCGTCTTTTTTTTGAACAACCTTTCGCCTTATTGAGACACCTAATTTTCCATCCTTTCTTCAGTTACCTCGCATTTGGATTAATATTGTTCGCGCTATATCGAGCATTTAGGAAGCAACCCGATCTTTCCGTCAGAGTTGCTGCACCCTTTTTTTTCTTACTATTTATGGCTTACGCCTTGAAATCCGGCGAAATATTCCTAACTCATGAATACTACATTTTACCCTTAGTTCCGGTGCTTGCCATTCTCGGCGCTTACGCACTGAAAGAGTTTGGAAAGTACGCATGGATACTGTTATCTCTGATCGCCCTAGAATCCATTGCGAATCAGTCCCATGACTTTCGCTACAACACCAAAGAGGCCTACAAACTGCAACTTGAGCCGATTGCGCAAAAGCATATTCCTAACAATGCCTTGGTGGCCATAAATGGAAACAGCAATCCTTTAGAACTATATTTTTTAGGCAGAAAAGGTTGGAATTTAAGCAGCGAGGTCATGTGTGATGTACAATTCATCCATAAGTTGAAAACATTAGGCTGTCGCTACTTGATACTTAATCGACATGCCATCCCAAGCGAATTTGAAGGTTTATGCATCTTTCAAAACCAGCATTACGCCATTTATAAACTTTAATCGAAATGGTTTCACTAAGTTTGTTTGTACATTAACACAAAACTTTATGTCGTTGAAATTATTGATTAGTGGTATATTTTTTGGATTTTCGTTCGGAGCTGTAAGCCAAAAATCGCATTTTGTGGGCGAATATGCCGAGGGAGGCATAATCTATTATGTATATCAAGATTCTTCAGGTCATGAACATGGATTGGTAGTTTCATTGAAGAATGTGGGCCGAGAAGCCATTTGGGGACCCAAGGATTTAGAGGTTCAGAATTGTACCAGTACCTGGAACGGTCAGTCCAATACCGAGGCTATTTTGATGGCAACCAAAGACACAACAACAGCAGCTGGATTATGCAATGGGTATTTAAGTGAGGGTTATGATGATTGGTACCTTCCGGCTATCTTTGAATTATCAATCATTAATACGCACTTGTTTGCCGTCGAAAAAGCATTAGCCGACATAGACGGAGCCGACAGTATTGAAATGAATTTATATTGGTCTTCTACGCAATCCAACGCAGCCTCGGCTTGGTTTTACAGTTTTTTCGATTTCAAACCGACGAATTACTTCGACAAAACAAGCAGAACCTTAGTGCGCGCTGTTCGGTCCTTTTAACGAGGAAAATTTTCAGGCACTGCAGGCCTGTAAAAGATCAAAAATGGCGATTAGGACAAAAGTTGGAATGGCAGGGTGCTTGATTTTAAGGGCTAGCAGAGTCGTTGAAATTATGGCAAATGCGTAAAGCGGTAGTAAGGCATTGAGAAACCCCAGAACTAAATTAAAAACAATGGTAAGGCTTCTAATGGGAATTTTGTGGCTAAGTTCCTTCCAACCTATGGTGCATGGAATAAGAACGAGTAACCATGCCATTTCAATAATACCTATTGCATCAAAGTACGATCCTTTACATAAGGTATCGTAAGCAGCTTCGTCCATGAAAAAAGTGTAGGTCAACGGGTTACGCAAACATCGAAGTACCGCTAAAAATAACAGCGGAAGATAGTTCAGGTAAATGTTTTTATAAGCAATTAGCTGAAAAATAATCACGATGAGCAGCAGAAAGCTGAACAAGGGGTATGGAACAATCCAGCTACCGACTTCGAGGTAATAGCTTAGCGTAAATGCAAGCGCTACCAAAAAACCGGTTAAGGCAATTTTTACAGATTTTTCCATCTATAATTTTAGGGCCTCGTAAATATATTCGAACGAGGACAGGATTTCAGCCTTTCCGTCAACCACGGCTACATCGTGTTCGAAATGGGCGCTAGGCAGGCCGTCCTCTGTAACGATGGTCCATTCGTCCGATAAAGTTTTTACCTTCCAGGTTCCCATATTAATCATCGGTTCTATTGCGATGGTGAGTCCGTTTTGTATTCGTTTACCTTGACCCCTTCTCCCGTAATTAGGGACTTGGGGTTCTTCGTGCAATTTAGTCCCTAGGCCATGGCCTACCAGATCCCTGACTATGCCAAAACCGTTAGCTTCAGCATGCCGTTGAATGGCATAGCCAATGTCCTCGATGCGATTGGAAGTAGTACATGCCTCAATACCTAAATACAAGCATTCTTTTGTGACTTTACATAATTTTTTCTTTTCAGGGCTCACTTCACCCACTTCAAAAGTGTACGCATGATCGCCGTAATAGCCCTTGTAGATGGCCCCGCAATCCACTGAAACTAGATCCCCCTCTTGGATCGGGCGTTTGGTCGGTAGCCCGTGAACAACCTGTTCGTTGATTGAAATCAGCAAAGTGCTCGGACACCCGTACAGGCCTTTAAACCCCGGAATCGCTTTTTGCTGTCGTATGTAGTTTTCCGCCATTTGATCTAATGAAGCGGGAGTAACCCCAGGTTGAAGGTGTTTGGCTACCAGCCCCAGGGTTCGGCTTACCACCAGGGCGGCTTCACGCATTATCGCAATTTCCTCGGCAGTTTTATATACAATGCCTTCACCAAAAATTCCCATAGCTTGCAAAAGTAAAGAATCCCCGTTAATTCAACACCCTTGTTAGCCAATTCAAGGTGTTTCGGTTATCCGCAAAGTCATTCAGATTCGGTTTCTGCGCGCTGCCGAAAGGGGAATAATCTTTTCCAATAATGCATTGAATTTGGTCTTCGTGATTTTTTAAATAGGTGTCTACTTCAGAGCGATCTGTATAAGTGTGAAAGTAGAGCATAGCCAGTGGAGGATGCAACTCCGAGCTTTCTTTTAATAATATAAATCCATTATCCAGCAAGGATTGCTGACTTAGCAGAAATATGGCCCGATGGTATTCGTAGTTGTTCCCATATTTTTTATTTTGCAGAACGTCTTCGAAAGGTAAAATAGACCGAAAAAATCCTTCCATCGAATAATCTTTAGGAACTACGAGGTGAGTCACATTTCTGCAACCGCGACCAAAATAAAGAAAAATGTCCTTTCCAAGGTCTTCTAAATCCTGATCCGATTCGTTTCCGGTAAGTACAGCTATCGAAGTGCGGTTTCCTCGAAGCAAGTGTGGAACCTCCTTAAAAAAAGACCTAAAATGGAGAAGCGCCGTATTGGTTCCTGTACCGATAATTGCATCATATTCGGTCAATTTCAGGGGGTTTAAATCGACAATATTTTCGAAATCGCGGTTCAGTTCACGGAGTGCTTTTACAAGTATTGGCAACAAGCGATTGTCGTCAGAACTCATTTTGATTTTTAAACGGCAACCCATCATCAGTCCGCATAAGAAATCGTGGAACCCTACCAACGGAACGTTACCTGCCAAGATTAAACCAAGCCCTTTTCTGAACTTATAGAAAGGCTGCCCTTCGATAAATCGGGTAAGTTTTACTTCTGTCAACCATGCGCTGGCTTCGAAGAAGGCGCATCGAACGTTGCTTTCGTTGAACCAACCGTTCTTGGCTACTTCCGTTCGTACGGTTTCCTCCAGTTGCTCAGCAATTTGTTGGGAAAAGTGCCGGCTATGTATGGATTTGCCTTGGCCAACTTGGGCCATTATTTCTCCCAAGGCAACGAGATTCCTTACTAATTCTGCACGCTCCATGCAACAAAAGTAGAGCAAAGATTGTTACCTAAGTGTTTTCAATATTTGATTTACCTGCATTATCTTTACCTAAACTTTGGAATGTTATGGCAATTATGATAACCGATGAGTGCATTAATTGTGGCGCCTGTGAGCCTGAGTGTCCAAATAATGCTATTTACGAAGGAGGAGCCGAGTGGAAATACCAAGACGGAACGTCACTCATTGGCGATGTGACTGCACCCAACGGTTCATGGATCGATGCAAGTGCGGCTCAAGCTCCCGTAAGTATGGATGTCTATTACATTACCCACAATAAATGTACTGAATGTGTAGGCTTTCACGACGAACCTCAGTGTGCTGCGGTGTGTCCGGTAGATTGTTGTGTGGATGATCCAAACTACCGTGAATCGAATGAGCAATTGTTGGCTAAAAAAGCTTTTTTACACCTGTAACCTTTACATAGCCCTATTTTTAGGGTTGCAGACTTTTACCGTATGTTCGCAAACTGAACTCCATTTTTATGCGGTCCTAACCGAACCCTCCCTTTCGAAAAAAGCAACTAACACTTCGAATTTACGGCAATTCGCTCTTCGCTTAGGTACCCAAATTGAGGTAACCTATTTCACGCACCCTTTAGCGGGTAAATTGGCACCGCTTACGTGGGGCGAGGAGGCTCCCTTTTATTCAACGACCATGCGAAAATACCGGGATGCCTTTTTTAATAATTCGCATAAGAAACGTTTCAATGATTTTTATTTTTTCGTTACCGCTGATACTTCAGGATCCTTTTTTATTCCCGGTAAAAATATTTTTTTCTTAGCAGGAAAATCCAGCAGTAATCTAGGAGAATCCATGTTTCGATTGTACGCTGAATCAAAAGGGCTAGGCGATTCATTGACCTTAGATTCTCTGGTTAGTGGGCTTCTGAGATTGGACTCCGCGGGTGGTAAAAAAACCTATTTGTTTCACGACGATGTTGAAAATTTGGTTTCCACCAATGGGTTAGTTGCTCATGCGTATTGGGAGAAAAATCCTGATGGTTCTTTACAATTGACCAAAGGCTTAACCTTGCCCTATAAAAGAAATTCAGGCAAGGTAAATTTAGCTGTTGATAATTATTGGATTCGTCCTTTTTATGCTAAAGCGGCTCGCTTTATTGCTCCAGTGCATGTTGCCCTGGTTTCAATCGCTTTGTTTGTTATGCTGATATTTCGTAAGAAAACCAATGAAAGGTTGGATTTAGTTTTCACGACCGAAAAACGTTGGAAATTCCGTTTTTTAAGGTTGGTTTTGTGGGCAAATTTTTTCCTTATTGGCTACCTAGTGTTTTGGACTACGGATTCCGTGTACAAGTCGTGGTTTTTTAATTCAACGAACTATGAGAAACTTGGAAATATTTCCATGGACAAATTCATTCAACACCTTAACAGCAGTAATTCTGTGGTTGATCAACCGTCAAACGGCTTATATTGGGAAGTTTACATTAAAGAGCGCGAACGGTGGAAAATGAAGCGCATGAAAAAGGTCCTTTATTTTAAAGTTGTTGTTGACTCCAGCAATAAAATGAGGTCCCTGCGCTTTATCGGTGATTCAGACGAATTGCATTGGAAAAATTATCAAGCGCAGGCGCAGACGCATCTTTTGGTATACACGTACTTTAATGAGCAAGGAAATTTCGTTAAAACATCGGTTACTAACTATTCTAAAGAAGAGATAGCCAAAAAATTTGTTCAGCCTGATGTAGGAAAAAGAATTCTGGTTTTTGTCAACGGTTACAGGCCTGTCTCCACAAGTGCGTCAGCCATAGATGCTTTTACCAGCATTGGTAATAATGGTGTAGAATTTCCCAGTTCAAAAAATGTCTGTTATGTGGAAGACCGCTTCGATTATTGGCGTCCCTGGGGAGCCTTTGATCAACAATTCATTGATCGAATAAAGCCCAACGAAGTCTATTATGCAGACGGACACCATTCCGTTGCAACATCCAATTACCGCTCGATTATGAACTTTTTACAAACATCCTCAGCATATCCAAAGCCATGCAAGGGTAGGCACCGGTGTGAGTACATCAAAACCTCAGCAGGTCAACAACGAACCCTTTTAAATCTTCCTTTCAAATCCAATCGTAAAGGGTTTAACTTGCGGCGAAGAAATGGCAAAATTGCGGGCATGAACTTACTCCAATTGTTGAACGAAGTTCCGAATTACGGAAGAAATGACACGCTATTTTTTGTGGCACACAGCATGGGATACGCCTATGCCTTGGGAATGATCGACGCATTAGGTTCTTCTTGTCAATACAAAGCTTTTTATATTCTTGCGCCCGAAAACGCTCAAGCTGGACAAATAAAACCAACCCAATGGGATGAAATTTACCAATACGGTTGTTTTGCTAAAGGTCCATTACGTCAAGCGGCTTGTTTGCAAGATGGCGTTGCTCCACAAACTGGTGTCAAAGGGCTGGATAGCAAAAATCGTTTAACATTTCCGATTTCCTATGAGCGAAAAATGGGTTTTACCGGTAGCCATTTTGTGGGGTATTATCATTGGATATTTGATATTCCTCAGGGGCAAAAAGGAGCGGTAAAATCCTATTAAAATTGAGTTACCGACTGCAGCCTCAGTTCAATTAGGGTTGAGCCAACACCTCGCGGCGATAGGTTTCCGTCGTGGAACTTAATTCCCGGTTTTTGCGATAGCATTTGCCTTACGGCATTTCGCAGAGTTCCATCGCCGACTCCGTGAATGACGATGCATTTTGTATGACGGTTTTTGATGCAAGTATTCAAAAATTGTTGGCAGGCGCTTAATTGGAGCTGTAGCAAATTTTTCGATTGCCGGGCGCTCAGGCCCAACGCTTCCGCATGAAGATCAATGCTTGGAGTCAGCTTTTTTCCAAGAACTTTTTTTGCGGCACTTATTCGGGAAGGCTCATCTTTCACAATCACAGGGGATTCCACCAATTTTCGCCCCACCACGAGATGACGAGGAACCCGTCGTTGAAATCCTTCCTCATCCTCTACTGTTAAGAAATGATTCTCGATACCGACAACCACAAAAACTCCTGCTTCTGTCAAAATGGAAACGCTCTGTCCAGGAACGAATGCTTTAGCGTGATGGTTCATAATTTTAATATTCTTAGTTGAAATCATCTTACATCGATAATTTGAACTACTCAATTTTGTAACATCGTCCAAAAATCAGTATCCTATCACCACGAACCAATTTCGCTCGTCTGCGGGTTTCGATTAAACCATTACGTTGTACTTCACCTGCATCCACAATTTTTTTTGCATGGCCTCCTGTTTCGGCGATTCCGGTCGCTTTAAGGAGGGCAATTAATTCGATGTAATCGTTTTTGATTTCAAAGGATTCCATGGTGAACAATCGTTTTAAGTAAGGCGTCTGCGGCCTCATAAGGAGAAGTGGTTCCCTCGGTTATTTTTAGTTGAAGTTCCTCGTATTTTTTTCGAATATTATGGTCCTGAGCAATGAAATTAGCCATTCGATATTGAAAACTCTCTTCAAAAAAACGCAAATCCTGCAATTTGCGTTTGACCTCCAAATAGCCGGTCTCCCGAACCATTTTGAAGTAGGAATCCCACCATTGTAAAGGATGGTGTAGGTCTTTGCGAGTTATGCTTGAAATCGGAGCTACTTTCGGTAACCAGCCGCTTTCTTTTGCTTGAAGCAAATGCAACGCATTCTCATAGATTTTTTTTGCCTGATTTGCAGAGGCTTCGTTGCCGAAATCGGCTTTCGTGATGAGAATGCCGTCTGCCATTTCCATAATTCCCCGCTTAATACCCTGCAATTCGTCTCCGGCGCCTGACAGCATGAGCAACAGGAAAAAATCTACCATAGAGTGCACTACTGTTTCGCTTTGACCAACGCCCACCGTTTCGATGAAAATGATGTCATAGCCAGCGGCCTCGCAAAGAATCACGGTTTCTCGGGTGTGCTGAGCCACTCCTCCCAACGTATTTCCCGCTGCAGTTGGGCGAATGAATACCTTATCCATGGCTGCCAGTTTTTCCATCCGTGTTTTATCTCCGAGAATACTGCCACCGCTCACATTGGAACTTGGATCGATGGCCATAATGGCAAGGCTGTGGCCTCTTTGAACGAGGGTTTCTCCAATGGCTTCAATGAAGGTGCTTTTTCCTACCCCGGGCACTCCGGTAATTCCAATTCTCCATGCTTTACCGCTGTGGGGAAGGCACTTTGAAATCAGTGCATTGGCTTCCTGGCGGTGCTTAGCTTTCGCGCTTTCGATGAGGGTGATGGCAGCGGCCAAAGCGCCGCGATCTTTTTGAACTATTTTGGAGAATAAGATTTCGGCATTGAGGCCATCTAAGTGTTCTTTTCGACGTGTTGCCCATTCTTGATATTTTTTTTCGTCCTGGTTCACAACAGATTTTTCAATGCTTCCATCGACTGCACGATGTTTTTGCGAACTGCAGAAATGCTGGCGTCCATCATGTAGCAAGGCGCGCATACGATCCGGTTTTTCGTATCTATAAGGATCTCATCAATTGTTGTGTCTTCGGCAACCGCTCCCGTTTGAGTTAATCCTGAATTAAATTCTGAAATATCGTAGGGCGAGGATCCTTGAGAGCTTCCTAATGATAGATGAGGGTTGATGTTTGAACCTTCCAGGGCTTTAGCCACAAGTATGGGGCTGACGCACAAGGCAACGATAGGTTTACCCACATTAACCATGTTGACCAACAATAATTTTACCTCAGCTGAAATCGATGCAGAGGGGCCATCAAATGCCCAAGTGGAAAAATTCTTCGCGCTACCAAATCCCCCCGGAATCACCAAAGCATCCAAATCCGCGGGCTCTATTTCCATTACGTTTTTAATGTTTCCGCGAGCAATGCGAGCGGCCTCAACAAGCATGTTTCGCGACTCTTCCATGGGTTCTCCCGTAAGATGATTTATTACATGGTGCTGAGTTTGGTTTAACGAAAGGCAAACAGCGTTCCAACCCATTTCGTCAATAGCTAAAAGTGTTAAAACCGCCTCTTGAATTTCTGCACCATCGTAAACTCCGCTTCCCGAAAGTAAAACGCCAATGTTCATGGTTTTTTGTTTTCAACTAAGTTATGGTAAATTTCTTCATATTTAGGGATAATCTCCTCAGGGCTGAAAGTTTTGGCTTGATCGAGGGCTTGCAGACGAAAACGCATTTTATCCGCGGGATTCAGCAACCTTAAAGTATTGGAGGTCATGTGTTCAATGTCGCCAACTTCAGATAAAAACCCCGAGTAGCCGTCGCGATTTACTTCAGGTATTCCGCCCGTGTTGCTTGAAACTACCGGAACTCCCACCGCGAGAGCCTCCAAAGCCGCTAACCCAAAACTTTCATTTTCTGAGGGTAGAACGAAAATATCTGCTAATTCCAGAACTTGTCGGGTTTCACGCAATTTTCCCAGAAATATGATTCGGTCGCAGAGTCCCAAGGTTCTGCATAACTGTTCGCACGCGTAACGATCAGGACCGTCGCCAACAAGAATGAGTTTTGATGGAGTCGCTGCGTTTACTCGGTTAAAAACACGAATGACGTCGTCGACGCGTTTTACCTTGCGAAAATTGGAGATGTGACAGAGTATTGGCTCATGCGGAAGTGCATAAGCTTTGCGAAGTTCTGGGTTTTCGTCGGGGAGATGCTCTTCGGTATGTATAAAGTTAGGAATTACGTGAACATTTCTATGAACTTTAAAATGCGCAAGCGTTTCAGCTTTAAGATTTTCCGAGACCGCGGTAACGGCGTTTGATGCATTGATGCAAAATTGCACTACCGGTACAAAAGAAGGGTCTTTACCAATTAACGTGATGTCGGTTCCGTGCAGTGTGGTTACGAAGGGAATGGTAATATTTTCCTCTTTTAAAATGTGTTGGGCCATGTAAGCGGCAGATGCGTGGGGAATGGCGTAGTGAACGTGGAGAAGGTCCAATTGTTCATATTTTACAACATCGATTATTTTCGAAGCTAAGGTTGTTTCATAGGGTTGAAATTCGAATAAGGGATAGTCTGAAACAGCGACTTCGTGGTAAAAAATATTTTTTTGAAACCTCCCGAGTCTTACCGGTTGTGAGTAGGTGATAAAATGAATGAGATGCCCTTTACTCGCAAGAATTTTGCCCAGCTCTGTCGCTACAACGCCGCTTCCTCCAAAAGTAGGGTACAATACGATGCCAATTTTCATTCTCCAGAAGCTCCTATGGGAAAGAAAAACGCTATGCGATATATGATAGGAAGAATGCGAACGACTTGCCCTTGCTCGTCTTTTATTTGTATCGAATAGCTCGACCGAAAAGGACTGTTTTCGGCATTGATTACGTCATAAAAAATACCTCCATTGACACGAATTTTTCCGTTAAATTCTCTTGAGAATCCACCTCCGAGAAAGAGGGTGGGAGCCCATGTTCGCGATGTGTAATTCAAAAGGATAAAATTGAATGGGTTACGCAACATTTCAAATTCTCCTCCCAGAAACAGGGCGTTTTGTATTCTGTAGTGAGCGTATACCCCACCCCCATAAGTGGCAAAACCGATTTTTTGGCCGAAATTATTCGACCAAGTGCGTTGGTATCGAAACGATGGCCCTACTGCCCATCGTTCATTGAGTATTGCGGCATATTTCAAATTGCCGCCTATCGAGCCACCAAGATTAGAGGCTCCCGCAAAAATTTCGACTCCAATTTCCGATCCATGGAACGTAGTTTGGGCGTAAGGAAGGAAAGGAAAACATAGGCAAAAAAAGAAATTTTTCATAGTTCCTGTTTTCAGCAAAGATACGCAACTATTGGAACAATGAGCTGAATAACCAAGGGATAAATCCGTATCTTTACGCTATGGAAATTATTGATGGAAAAGCCATATCGAAGGAAATAAAAGAGGAATTGAAGATTGCTGTGCAAGAACGTAAAGTGAAGGGAAAAAAAATTCCACATTTAGCAGCTGTCCTGGTCGGTGCCGACAGCGCTTCCATGACATACGTTCAAAATAAAGTTAAAGCATGCGAAGAAATTGGCTTTGAGAGCACCTTGATTCATTACGATGACTCGGTGGCGGAAGATGTTTTGTTAGCGAAAGTTGAAGCCCTTAACACCGATCGAAGCATTGACGGATTTATTGTGCAATTACCGCTTCCCAAGCATATCGACGAATTAAAAGTAACTCAGGCCATAGATCCCTTAAAAGATATTGACGGTTTCCATCCGCGCAACCTCGGTAATATGGTGGTTCATTTGCCTGGGTTCCTTCCGGCGACTCCTGCTGGAATTTTGGAATTGATTCGCCGAAAAAACATTGTTACTGAGGGTAAAAACTGTGTCATCATTGGTCGTAGTAATATTGTAGGGATGCCCCTTTCCATTATGTTAGGTAGAAATGCCAATCCAGGAAATTGTACCGTAACCTTGGCCCATTCAAAAACCAATAACCTTTCAGCAATTGTTCGCCAAGCAGATATTCTCATTGCGGCGGTTGGTCAGCCTGGATTTGTGACAGCAGATATGGTAAAAGAAGGGGCGGTCGTCATTGATGTGGGAACCACCCGAATTGAGGATCCAAAAACAGCCAAAGGATGGCGTTTGGCGGGGGATGTAGATTTTGAAAAGGTAGCTCCGAAATGCACCATGATTACTCCCGTTCCGGGCGGGGTGGGTCCGATGACCATCGCATCTTTGATGATGAACACCTTGAAAGCCATGGAACTAAAAGGCAAGTGATTCTTCGGTTAGTTTGCTGGCTTTTTTTATTGGGAAGTCCTATTAACACCTTGCATTCGCAGAGCCTTTTCCTTGGTGTAAGAACCATATTTTCACTGGGTTCCCACGATCAACGTGTTGGTTTGGGCCTATGTGGAACGATGGCACACTCTCAATTTTTGGTCAGTTTTGGCAGTGATTTCTCCTACAGTTACGCTTCGCTGGGAGGTCGGAAAAGGATGTGGGAGGCTAAAAGTTACCTTGGTTTAGCCTGGAAGGGTAAAAGCACACTGGGTTTGGGGGATTTTGAACAAGGCATCTTACGAAATCCTTTTAGCCGTAGCAGCATTCTTGGATACGCATATTTATGGTATTATGACAACGTGGGAACTCGCCAATCCTCGGGAGCTTTCAGAGGGGAATATCTAGGTCACTCACTTTATTTTGAGAACGATTTTTTTGCTGGGAAGGGCAAAGACCGATATCGAACGGCCATGTTGTTCTACAGGTATCGAAATAATAACTGGTCCATCAATTCAGGCATCATATTATGGACGGGTGAAACCTCAGGACTGCAAATTCGAGAACATTCTTTCAATGGCAAGGCCTTTTTTTACAAAGATTTGTCGGCCTCCGCCTATGGCAAGACCGCGCATGGGATATTTTTTAGCGGTTGCCGTTATGGAGTGTCAGGCCAATCCTTGGGAATTGATGTTGGAATCGATAGCGAACGAATAAGGAATTTATGCCAAAATACCATCGCCCATAATTCCTTATGGCATCGAAAAAAGCCGCAACGCGCGTGTAGGTATCCGATGTTAGATGCCAGCGGCTATCCAAGGATACATGGACAACCTATTCGCGAGTCGATACCCTATTTTCGTTTTTCCCTTTCCGGAGATTCGTGATTTGTCCTTAATTTTATGATCAAATTTTGTTTATGAAAATACCGGTAACCGTTTATGCTGAAATGACGCCAAATCCTACAACCATGAAATTTGTCGCGAACAAGCACTTATTGCCAGCAGGCGACTCTGTTGAGTTCAATAAACGTCAAGAGGCTGTTGGTTTTTCTCCGTTGGCTGAGGCCTTATTTATCTTTCCTTTTGTCCGCAAGGTATTTATTGCAGCAAATTTCATAACAATCACGAAAACCGACAATGTACCTTGGGATTTCATCACGATGGAATTGCGCGAGTTTATCCGAGAATTTTTATCCGAGGGTAAAGAGGTGCTTATACAAATGCCCATTGCTGCAGAAAAACAAGTTGCCAAAGAACGGCCTGAAATTGCGCAACCTAGTGAATTGGATGAACCCATTTTAGCGCTTCTAGATCAATATGTGCGTCCAGCAGTAGAAAACGACGGCGGAGCCATTGATTATGTGGGATTCAAGGAAGGGACCGTCAATTTGATATTAAAAGGTTCTTGTTCGGGTTGTCCTTCGAGCACCGCTACCCTCAAGGGTGGGATTGAGACCTTATTAAAGCAACATTTACCCGAGGTTCAGAGGGTAGAAGCGTATAATGGGTAAATTGCTCAGGAAAAATAAATGGTCTGGTAAAACTTCTTGCTAAAACGGTTGTTTAGATGTATATTTGAGTAACCAAGTAATTAAACTTAAGTTAGCGTGAATGTGGCACCAACCCATATGTTAAAATCAGACCTCAAGGAGTCATTACACCATTATTTCGGTTTTGAATCCTTTAAGGGGGAGCAAGAGCAAATTATCGAAAACATCCTCGGCGGACGGAACACCTTCGTAATTATGCCGACGGGGGGTGGGAAGTCCTTGTGCTATCAATTACCTGCCTTAATGATGGAAGGCACGGCTGTAATTGTTTCGCCTCTGATTGCTTTAATGAAAAATCAAGTGGATGCCATTCGTTTTGTAAGCGATGTAGGTAATATCGCACATGTCTTGAATTCATCGCTTTCTAAGAATGAAATCCAAAAGGTCAAAAAAGATATCGTTAGCGGTATCACGAAAATGCTCTACGTGGCACCAGAGTCACTGACAAAGCAAGAAAACATTAATTTCCTATCGCAAGTGAACATTTCGTTTTTCGCCATAGATGAAGCGCATTGTATCTCAGAATGGGGGCATGATTTTCGGCCAGAATATCGACGACTACGAGAAATATTCGAAAAAATATCACATGTCCCGGTCATCGCATTAACCGCCACCGCAACGCCCAAAGTGCAATTGGACATCCAGAAAAACTTGAACATGTTGGACGCCGTAGTGTTCAAGGATTCTTTCAACCGCCCCAATTTATATTATGAAATCCGCCCAAAGCGCCAGGTGGAGAAAGAAATCATTAAGTACATCAAATCGAAGGAGGGTGAAAGCGGAATCGTTTACTGCCTCAGTCGAAAAAAAGTGGAGGAAATCGCGGAGTTGTTGCAAGTTAACGGAATTAAGGCGCTTCCCTATCATGCTGGATTGGATGCCGATTCGCGTTCAAAACACCAGGATATGTTCCTCATGGAGGAGGTTAATGTAATTGTTGCTACGATTGCCTTTGGTATGGGTATTGATAAACCAGATGTGCGGTTTGTCATCCATCATGATATTCCTAAAAGCATCGAAAGTTATTACCAAGAAACGGGAAGAGCAGGTAGGGACGGAGGTACCGGAGAATGCATCGCTTTTTACTCGTACAAGGACATCGAAAAATTGGATAAGTTCCTGGCCAATAAACCGCTTACTGAGCAGGAAATAGGGCGCCAGTTACTGCATGAAATTGTGTCTTATGCCGAAACCTCGGTGTGCCGGCGAAAATATATTTTGCATTATTTTGGCGAAAATTTTGATGTGCAGGGATGCACCAATTTATGCGACAACTGTAAGTTTCCTCGCGAACGAAAAGAAGGGGGAGAATACGTTCTTACCTTATTAAAGACGGTTCAATCCTTTGATGAACAATTCAAGGCGAAACATTACTGCTCTTTTTTATCAGGACAGGTTACCGCCGAAATTAAAGCCTTTAAACACCAATTGTTGCCAAATTTCGGCATCGGTAAGGAAAAAGATGAGCATTTTTGGAATGCGGTCATACGACAGGTAATCATTGGCGGTTTACTTGAGAAGGATGTTGAGTCGTTCGGATTGTTGCGCCTGACGAATGAGGGGCAAAATTTTGTGAGGCAGCCAGGTTCTTTCCCGCTTCTCAAAGAACATGATTTTTCGAATACCGACGACCCTGATGCATTGGTCCTCTCGGGCAGAGATACTGCTTTTGATGCTATTTTGTACGATTTATTGCTCGACCTGAGGAAATCGGTCGCCAAAGAAATGAACGTACCTCCGTTTGTGGTTTTTCAAGACCCTTCCTTGAAGGATATGTGCCTTCAGTACCCTATCACTTTAGAAGAGTTGACGCACGTTCAGGGTGTGGGTGCGGGCAAAGCAAATCGCTTTGGAGCGCCATTTATCGCATTGATTGAAAATTATGTTTTGGATAACGATATCGATCGTCCTCAAGATTTTGTTTTTAAGTCTCTCGTCAATAAATCGGGACTCAAGGTTCAGCTCATTCAAAATATTGATCGACAATTATCGCTTGAGGATTTCGCGGCAAATCAGGGAAAATCGTTCGACGAAATTTTGCAGGAAATTGAAACCATTGTTTCCTCCGGAACTCGGGTAAACCTTTCCTACTATATCAACAAACGAATTGATATGACAGAACAAGAGGAAATTTTCGATTATTTCAATTCTGCCGAATCGGATGATATCAGCCAGGCTTATCGGGAATTTGACGGTTTGTATTCGGAGGAAGAACTGCGTTTGGTCCGTCTGCGCTACCTGAGTGAAATAGCGAATTAGGTAGCTTAGTACAATAATTTTTCCACGGAATTCCGGGTTACTGAATGGTAGTTATGTCGCGCATTCGAATATACTTCCCTCGCCCAATCAAGGCGGCTTTTATCTTTAACAATGGCGGAGAACAGAGGTAAAATGTATTTTCTTCTTCCTGTGCTTTGAATGAACTGTTTTAGTTCGGGTTCAATCTTCCAATTTCGATTTCTTAAATTCAATAAGAACCATTCAAAACGAACCTCGCTGTTGGAGGAACTGAAGCTGCCGTATTCATTTATTTTTTGAAGTTTTTCAGCAGATACTGCAGCGTTCAGACTGCGAAAATACATAATCCATTGCTGCGTGGTAAAATCTTGGACGTTCAACCGTTTCGTAAAAACGACCTTCTTCTGTTTTTTTGAAGTCAGGCTTTTTTTAATCCATCGTACCTTTCGCTGAGGCGCAAAAATATCGATACCGCGGTTCGTCTTGTCGGCAAGAGATTGCATTTTTTCCAGTAGTGATGAAGACTTTTGATAGCTATTGGTAGGAATCCCCGTCTCATAAATCCATGATTGATAATTAAAATTTGAATACCTAGAACCTAGTAGCGTTTCCTTCAACAACGCAACAAATTTTTCGGTGTTAATGGATTTAAAGCGATAACGTTTAAAGTAGTTTGTTAAAAATTCGTCCATTTTCGTGCGCCCTACAAGATGTTCGAGCGTTTTTAAAAAATAAGCACCTTTGATGTAGGCTACGCTTGTCATACCGTCATCGGGATTACGGTTTTTAAGTTGCAACAACAACGCTCCATCCTCAGGGTGTTGAGATTGCTCAATTTGAATCATTTCTTTTTGCAATTCGCTCCATTCAATTTCACTCAGCATTTCGCTGTAGTCGCTTCCGAAAAGTTCCTCCATGATACGGTGTTCAAGATAGACCGTAACTCCTTCATTCAGCCAAAAGTCATTCCATGTTTCGTTAGTAACCAAATTCCCCGACCAGGAATGGGCTAATTCGTGAGCCACCACCGAAACCAAACTTTTATCCCCTGCAATAATCGATGGATTCAAAAATGTCAGACATGGATTTTCCATGCCACCGAAGGGGAATGAGGGGTGCTGAACCATGATATCATATTTCCCCCAAGCATAGGGGCCGAAGTGTTTTTCGATCGCATGCATCATTTTTGGAAGTTCGCTGAACTCATTTTTAGCTTTTAAAATCATATTTTTCGGAGCATACACTCCACAACGTTCGTTGTAGGGATGGTATTGAATATCCCCCACTGTTAATGCGATTAAATAAGATGGAATGGGGTACTTCATTTGAAAGCGGTAGATACCACTTGAGTCGATTGAGGTGGGGTTTTCAGCGCTCATGAGCGCCATAAGTCCGGGTTCAACCTTGACACAGGCGTCATAAGTAATTCTATTTGACGGAGCATCCTGCAATGGAATCCAGCTTCTAGTGAGAATCGCTTGGCCTTGTGTGTACAAAAACGCATCCTTTTCCAACTCGGGGTTCACCCATTCAACAGCGTCGCATCGTACTCCGGTTTTGTAGTAGATGTTGATGAACTTTGTGGATGGTTGGATGCTTACAATCAACGGTTGACCGAGAACCGAATCTTCATCCATTTTACCGATGACGAAATCTACTTCAACTTCTTGATGTTTAGGTCCGATGGTTACTTTTTGAATGAGGGGACCATTGATATCAAATACTGCCTTTTTCGCATTTTTATTAACGACCTCATGACGAGCAATGCCGTAAATGGTTTTATTTGCGAAACTAACGTCCAATTCCAGGGACAAATGCTTCGTTTGAATTTCGTTAAAATTGGCATATGAATGGGGATCAAGGGCCGTTACGTCAATGGTTTCCGTAAGTGTTGCTCGTGGGTTCTGTTCATTTTTACAGGCAAAAAGTAAGCTTAACAACCAATAGAGCCACCAATTACTTGAAGGAAATGAGCCCAAATTTTTCACGGTTTCGATTTACAGCGTACATTAAAACTTCCTGATTTTTCCAATCTACTTTCATCGTTTTTGGGACTGCAATAGCCGATAATTCCTTCCGTGAAAACATGGTGTTTCTTTCGAGGTTACCGGTTGCTAAATCAATAGTAACGAGGGCAACAACATTTCTCCATGCACTCAGGTTTAGACCATAAATGCCGCTGTTATCGCTATTTCGTGAGAATGTTCCATCGTCGTTGTAATTTCTTTTATTATCGTTGAATAGGACGTAGGCATTTCGTTGGTTATTAAACCCAACAAAGGAGCTAAAGGGGCCGTTATCATTCATGGTTATTTGATTCTTGGGAATTTTGGAGCCCCACAGGTAGGTGCCATCGGGACTTAATTTAAAGACGATAATGTCCAAGTAGTAATAATAGTTATTTACCGTGGTCACTCCGGTTCGAGAGTCGTAATTGGTAAATTGACGTTCAAAATATTGTTCAAGGTATCCTACTTGGCTGTTGTCTTCGAGGGTTTGAATTTGACGAAGTTTGTACGAAAATACCTGAGGATTTTCTCCGCGATTGTTATTTCTTCGGATAAAGTTGGTTAATTGGATCTCTGAGCGCGAATTTTGGAATATGCTTCGGTCGAAAGGCGAGTACTTGTAGCTTATGATACTGTCTTTATTGGTGTCCATATTCACCGAGAATACCCCTTCGATGCCGTTGTTATTTCCGCGGCCATAAAGACCTGTTATCGAAACCAATCCGGTATTATTGGAACTCATCGTCAGGTCATCGATGCGTTTGTCCGATAATTCAAGGTTAAACTCCTGGAGGCTGTCTTTCTTGATTTTATAAATGTGAAATGCTTTGAAATTTTCCCACGATCTGCCGAAGAACCGGTCATTTGGATTTTTATGCTCGGTCACGGCAATAAGGTATTCACCGCGGTTTGTAATGTGATTTTGGTTGATGGTAGACATATTTCCGTCAAAAGGCAACAGGTATTCGCCTCTTCCAATTTCGGTGAATGTGGAGTCGAATAAAACATAACCGTGAATATCCCGATTGGTCCTCCTTCCCGGTATTTCATAGGTAATCGCAAGAAATTGTTGATTTTGGGATTGCAACAGTTCAAAATTCGGTCTTGCACCCATGCGCTTGTCCTCATAACTGCAACGAATTTCCGAGGGCATGTTTTCCTCACCATCAAGGATGGATTGGCTATATAGGGTCATCGTGGTTCCCATTCGATCACTCAAAAAAACTTGAAATTTTTCCGCAAAAAAGGCTGAAGTCTCTACGGTCGCCAGGCCACTCTCCGTTACGGGTTTTATTCGTTGCTGACTGACAAAAGCAAGCTGATTGTAGGTGTTTAACCGGTAAGAGCCCAATAATGAGCCGGAATAACGAAGCGCATAAAAGTCAGCCGAACGTATGGGGGAAATATCGATGAGGGTTCCGCGCTTCATTTCCAATGGCCCCCAATTGATCGGAAGGTTCTGGGACGAAACGTGCAATGTTAAGATCAGATTCAATACAACGCTTAATCCTTTCAAATTCCTGTGTAGTTCCATGGTGTTATGCGTTTTAATTCCTCTTTGAGTTCCTGACGTATTTCCAAATTATCGATGAATTCGTGCATTTCTTTTTGCCTTATTTTAGCATTCGTGCGGGTAAGTATTTTGAGAATTTCGTAGGGTTCAGGATAATTTTCACGGCGTAAAACCGTTTGAATTGCCTCGGCGATTACGATCCAATTATCTTCAAGATCTGCTTGTATCTTCTCTTCGTTCAAAAGCAGTTTGGAAAGGCCAATGCTAGTAGAATGTATCGCAATCAGGGTATGAGCCATCGGCACCCCGATATTCCGCAAAACGGTTGAGTCTGTCAAGTCCCGTTGAAGCCTAGATATGGGCAGTTTAGCAGCAAGGAATTCGAATAAGGCGTTGGCCAATCCTAGGTTACCTTCGGAATTTTCAAAATCAATGGGATTGACTTTATGGGGCATCGCGCTTGAACCGATTTCATCAGGTTTTAGATGTTGCTTGAAGTAATCCATGGAAATGTAGGTCCAACAATCGCGGTTTAAATCGATCAAAATGTTGTTCAGCCGTTTGATAGCATCGCAAAGCGCAGATAAATAATCGTAGTGCTCGATTTGTGTGGTGGTTTGACTTCTTTGCAGCCCAAAACCTGTGATGAATTCATTAGCGAATTTTACCCAGTCGATGGATGGGTAGGCAATGTGGTGGGCATTAAAATTACCTGTTGCTCCTCCAAATTTCGCAGCATGAGGCAGGCGCTTCGCCTCGGAAAGTTGCAAACTCAAGCGCTCTGAAAAAACGCGAATTTCTTTCCCAAGTCGAGTTGGTGAGGCTGGTTGGCCGTGGGTGCGTGCCAACATTGGAACGCGTTCCCAGGTCGAGGCTAGATCGCTCAGTTGAACGAGCAGTTTCTCAAAAGCGGGGAAAAGGACTTCTTCTAGGGCATCCTTTACCGAAAGCGGAATAGCTGTATTGTTGATGTCTTGTGAGGTTAAGCCGAAATGAACAAATTCCACGGAGTTGTCGTACCCCAAATTTTTAAGGCGTTCTTTGATAAAATATTCTACGGATTTTACATCGTGGTTGTTGGTCTTCTCTAAAGTTTTAATCGCTTCGGCGTCTTGGACGTTGAAATTTAGGTAAATGGCTCTGAGCTCTCGGTGAACGACATGGCCCTTGGTTGGTACAAGGCCCAAATCCAACAGCGCCAAAAAATACTCTATTTCGATGCGAACACGGTATTTTATCAACGCAAATTCAGAGAAATAAGCCCCTAAGGATTGCGTTTTAGAACGATATCTGCCGTCGATTGGAGATATAGAGGATAAGGAGGACAATTCCATTGTTTCTCAAAACGTAAAGTTACAGAAAATTATACAGCTATGGAATACTCTCGAAGAACTTCATTCAGGGATGTTTTTAAGTCGGTGGAAGCGGAGCGCTTTCCAATAATCAACGCACAAGGAACTTGGAAAGTGCCCGCAGGAAACGATTTATCGTAGGACCCCGGTATTACGACGCTCCGTTCTGGTACATAGCCCTTGAATTCATGGATTTCCTTTCCTGACACATCGAGAATTTTAGTGCTTTTCGTTAGTACAACGTTCGCACCCAGTACCGCTGCCTTACCTATTCGTACGCCCTCTACGACGATGCACCGCGATCCGACAAAAGCGTCATCTTCGACAATTACAGGGGAAGCTTGTAGGGGTTCTAAGACACCACCAATGCCAACACCACCGCTGAGGTGGACGTTTTTTCCTATTTGGGCACAGCTGCCTACCGTTGCCCATGTATCTACCATGGTTCCTGAATCAACATAAGCACCAATGTTCACATACGAAGGCATCATAATCACGCCAGGGGCAAGGTACGAACCGTAGCGAGCACTTGCACCGGGTACTACGCGTACCCCCAAGCTCGCATAATCTTTTTTAAGTGCCATTTTATCGTGAAACTCAAAAGGGCCCACTTCCATCGTTTCCATCTCGCGTATTGGGAAATACATCACCACGGCCTTTTTAACCCATTCATTGACTTGCCAAGTTCCGTTGGATAGGGGTTCTGCAACGCGTAACCGACCCTTGTCCAATGCTTCAATTACTTCGCAGATGGCTCGCTGTGTTGAGGCAAGCTTCAACTCCTCTCGGTTTTCCCAAGCCGATTCTATGGTTGTTCTCATGTCCATAGGACAAAGTTACCTTAATTCCCTTTACGTAAGTTTATTTGCGCTTAGTTACGTGATTGAAATATCCTTATGTTTGTATTATGCAGTCGAATTCAAGCGATCATCGCCCTTTTCCCATGGCGAAACGTCTGTTGATTTTGCTTACCGTCATCAATTTATTTAATTTTCTCGACCGATATGTTTTATCTGCGGTGTTGGAGCCCATAAAAGAAGATCTTGGGATCCAAAGTGATGCGGATATGGGGCGGTTAGCAACTGCTTTTATGTTAGGGTATTTTTTAACCTCTCCCATTTTTGGGTATTTGGGCGATAAATTGTCCCGAAGAAAACTGATGGCCGTTGGTATTATTGGTTGGTCCCTCGGAACTTGTTTAACCGGCTTGGCACAAGGATTTTCTTTCATGATTTTTTGCAGAATTATGGTAGGGTTGGGAGAAGCCAGTTTTGGCGCCATTGCCCCGGCGGTTATTTCCGACGCTTATCCATCGAATCGCAGGAATAAGGCCATTACATTTTTCTCGATGGCCGTTCCTATTGGTGCTGCCTGCGGTTTCGCCTTAGGAGGAATTTTAGCTGCCCAATTAGGGTGGAGGAGTGCCTTTTTTATTACCGGTTTACCCGGTTTTCTGCTTGCTGCGTTATTGTTTTTTATTCCTGAACCCGAGCGAGGGATGAACGATGTGGGCGAAAAAAAGGAAAAGATTTCGCTGAAAAGTATTTGGGCTCTTTCGAAAAACAAGGAATATTTATTGGTGAATTTTGGCTACGTATTTTACACCTTTGCTATGGGGGCTTTTTCGTTTTGGGGGCCCTCTTTTTTGCATCGAGTTCACGGTATGAAAGAGGCAGATGCTGCCTTATTTCTCGGGCCGTGTTTGGTGTTTGGAGGAATTGTTGGAACCCTCATTGGGGGGTATTTTGCAAACCTCTGGCGTCAATCGAATCCAGCAGGTTACGCTAAATTATTGGTAGTTTCCATGCTGTTTGCGGTACCCTTCTCTTTCATCTCTTTCCTAACACAAAATACCCTTTTGAGCATGATTTGTATTGGGATTTCGCTGATTTTTCTCTTTCAATCTACCGGCCCCATTAATACGGTCATTTTGGAAAGCGTACCATCCTCCATGCGCGCTTCGGCTATGGCTATCTGTATTTTTATGATCCACGCTTTTGGAGATTTATGGTCACCCGAGTTGGTTGGAAGAGTGTCTGATTCGGTCGGAAATTTGCGGATTGGTATGTTGATTTTACCGGGTGCTTTTTTACTAGCGGCTTTATGTTGGTTTTTGCTCTACCGAGAGCAAAAATTTAAAGTTCTCGAACAAAGTCGCTCAAGTAGTGAAAAGGACCGTTGAGTTTACCCTCAAAGGTTGTTTCCGTTGCTTCGCAAATTATGTTATCGGGATCGTCCATCAATAATCTTGGAAACACGTGCTTGAGCAAATCATTTCCGAAATCTTCCGAAGCATCTTTAGGCAATTCGCAGGGTAAGTTATCAATGGCCATTACAGCTAAAGCATCGCTTTCGCGAAAATCGGTTTCCAGTCCTGTATGTGGGTTGAATCCGTAGATGGCGTCCCCGATTTGTGAAGGACGAATGGTGCTTGCAATTGGACCATTGACGTCGCATGAAATATCGGCAATCACCTTGAGACGGGGATTATTGATCAAATCCTCTTTCGTAAGTAAAAAGGCAGAGCGGTTATCCCAGTAGTGGCAAGGCATGTACATATCCGTGCTTTGCGCAAATCGATGCAAGGTGCAAACATAACCTTGAGGATTTGCGTAGAATTCCGCCTTATCAAAGGTGCCATCGCTGTTTTGATAATAATCTCCCGCCTCTAATTGACAATAAACGGGCTCGTTGAATTCTTCGGTTATATATTCTTCAGGGCTCACCTCCTTGATCGGTAGCAACCGTATAATTTCGCCAGCGCCATGTCCAACGCGGCCAAAACCGGTTAGCAAACATTTGAAATTTCTTGGTAAGGTTACTTTCGTTAATTCCTGCTCCAACTCGTTGCGGTTGGCACACAGATAGGCAGGTTTTAGGGAATATAACTGATGCTTGAGCCCATAGGTTAAAAATCCATTGTAGCACCCTACGATTCCTGCATAACGACCAAATCCGATCAATCGTTTTTTATATTTATCTCGTATGGCTTCATAATCGATTAAACGAATTTTGCGGCGTAGAATCTCAATGAGCAATTGGCGATTGTGGGATTGTTTTTTTAGGGTGTGTGAGAAAAAAAGAAAGGTTTTATTCGGCACTAATTGAAGAATGGGAACTTCTTTTATTCCAAGGATAATATCACAGGTGCTGATGTCGTGCGCTACCTGAATTCCTTCATCGAGGTATTCTTGGTCGGAAAAGGTTCTGATGGGGCTTGCCTGAACCCAAACTTCCACAAAAGGATACTGCGTTTGAAGGATTTTGCATTGTTTTGGGGTGAGCGGTGACCTGAAATCAGGAGGAATCTTTCCTTCTTTGATGATCCCAATTTTTATGATGTTCATGTTAGCAATAATGATTCAAATAGCCATCAATGAATTCTCGAATGCAACCCTCTCCTCCGCGCTGGCTTAAGATGATGGAACATACAGATTTCACCTCGTTTACCGCATCCGCAGGGCATGCTGCAATTCCCACTTGGTTCATCACCTCTAAATCGTTGATGTCGTCGCCAATGAGAGCTACTTCATGCATAGCTACCTGCAGTTCTTGACACCATGTTTGCAGCACGGCTATTTTGGGTTCAGTTCCTACATAGCAACGCGAAATCCCCAATGTTTCGGCCCTTTTTTGAACGATGGTTTTTGTGAAACCCGAGGAAATGATTCCAACATGAAACCCTTTTTTCGTAAGGCCCATAATTCCGAGGCCATCTTTGGTATTAAATTTTTTCATTTGATCGCCTGATTCGGTCCAATACATACCACCGTCTGTCATGACACCGTCTACGTCCAGTATCAGTAATTTAATGTTTTTCAGTTTGTTAGCTAAGTTTTCTTCATGGAACAAAGGCTTGAACAAAAGACCCATGAGATCCAGGGAATATTCTTCGGCAATGGCTTCTAAATCATACAGGGTTAGCTCGCGGACTTCGTCCACCTCGAGATCAGCTAGAAAGTCGTTGTAATGCAAACCATGTTTGGCGCACAATCCTCGGATGTTTTGTTCTAAATGTATCATACAATGCGGTATCCTACGGCAGAGGCCACGGGTTGAAGTTCTCGGTACAATTGTTCAAAGGCTTCATACGTTAACTGTTGTGATGCGTCCGATTTAGCCACTTTAGGGTTAGGGTGCGTTTCAATTAACAATCCGTCGATTCCCATGGCTACGCAAGCTTTGGCCAACGAGGGAACACCATAAGCATATCCCATGGCATGCGATGGATCGAGAATGACTGGTAAATTGGTGTGTTCTTTTAACCAAGCCACGCCGCACAAGTCCAAGGTGAAACGCGTTCCCGTTTCAAAGGTCCGGATTCCACGTTCACAAACCATAACGTTTTGATTGCCTCCGGAGAGGATAAATTCAGCGGCTTGAACCAGTTCTTGAAGGGTAGTTCCGAAACCACGTTTGATCAGTACGGGTTTGGTGATTTTGGCACAAGCACGTAAAATTCCTTGGTCGTACATCGCCTTTGCACCGATTTGTATAATATCCGTATGTTCTATGATTTGATGGATATGCGTTGCATCGCGTGCTTCAGTGATTACTGTCAACCCGTATTTTTCCCGCATTTTAGCAAGCAATTGAAGGCCATCCAATCCCATTCCTTGAAAGGAGTATGGACTCGTCCGCGGCTTGTAGGCACCTCCTCGCAAGTTGTTTAATCCCAATTTAACCAGCAATTGCGCAGCGCTTTCGAGTTGTTCTTCCGATTCTACGGAACATGGTCCGCCAATAAGTACGGTGTTACGGCTACTGCCCCCAATGGTGGTGTTTCCGAACGAAATATTTCTCGTTTCAGCGAAGTAATTTCTGCTGGCCAACTGCATGTCGTTGGGAAATACCCAGGAAGTCTCGGTGAAATCGATTAATTCCTCAGGAACTACCTTGAGGGAAGAACCCGTCACTAAGGTGTGTGCTCCGTCGAAAAGGTAAATGGCTTTGATGGAAGCTGCCAAAGATATGGCCTCGGATTCAGTCACGTGAGGCTTTAAACGTAAAATCATAGTTCCCCTTTGATAAGATTTACAAAATTAAGGATTCCTACGGCTTTTTGGTCCTTGGATATCACAGGAAGATACATTACAGGAAATGTGGTGCGTTTAAGCAATTTGAGAAGGGTAAAAACAGAATCTGAAGCTTGAATGGTTACTGGGTTCGGGTTGATAAGTAATTTTGGTGTTATTATTTCTTGGGTTTTTAATTGATGTAGCAGCGCTTTTCGGATGTCTGCACTCGAAACAATGCCTTCAAGTTGGTTATCTGGCTTCGTTACAAGGCAAAAACCGAGTTTACCGTTTTCGATGATTTCCAGGATGTTTTCGGTGCTTGCGTTCTCGGTTGAGGCAACGGGACATTCCTCTAAGGGTATCATAAAGTCTTCTACGCAATAGGAAGAATCGTGCGATCGAGCAGTAAGGTTCATGAGAGCATTTCCGATGCTTGGTCCTTTGAAAAGGTAGGAACCGGAAACGGCCGTGCTAACGCCCATGTTCCGTAAGATGAAAGAAACTTCGCCGTTCACGCCGCCGTCCACGTGGATGGATTTGTTGGGATACCGTTTGCGAAAGGTGCGTATTTTCCTGAAATTATCCTTGTTAAATGTTCCGCCGGATTGGCCAGGAACAGTTGCCATGATCAAAATAAAATCGCAGTTCTCATGCGCTTCGAAAGCATCAATCGAAGTGTCGGTAGTAATGGCTACTCCTTTTGATCCTTTGAATGCTGGAGGCCAATTTAGGGGTTCTTGCAGGGGTTCCAATTGAAACGTAATGTACTCTACGGGAACTTCTAACAACCGAGCATAAAACTTGGAGGGAGTAGGCGTGATGATGTGCAAATCCACGGGAATGTCGGTGATTTTTCGCAAAGCGATAATGTCGTCAAAAACCGAAAGATCATCGTTGCAATCCACGTGCAGGAGGTCGACTTGATGAGCATCCAAATCCGCTATAGTGGCTGACAAGTTATTGCGGGCATCGCTGTAAATGGAAGCGGAAATTTTCATCCCTGCAAAGGTAGGGATTCTAGTGAAAGGAATGGGTTATTTACACTTCCCTTTTTTGTACTTTGTTTTTCCTTCGTGGCATTGAATGACTGCCTCGTTTTGATACGTGTTGCCATGGCAATCGCAAATTGGATCGTAATAGTTGGGGTTGATGTCAATCACGTCACATGGCAATTTTGCATGTTCCGTGCAGCCTCCTTTTTGACATGCGCTGAGGGAAAATAAAGCGATGCAGGCTACGAAAATAGACCGTGTTCTCATTCGAAAGATTTCAGTTGACTAGCCGTGAAATCCCATTGCGGTGTATGCAATGTAGTTCCAAAATCGAGGTCGTACCACGGGCAGCCTGGGTTGGAGGGGTTGTCGAGGATTTGAATTTCTTGGGCTGGCATATAACTTTGGGCTAGCATGAATTGTACCTTACCAGCTTTATCTGCACATTTATCCACGATAATAATGGCATGGCCAAATGGCAGTCCCGGTGGAGGTCCTGTAATAAACACATCCCCTATCGCCAACGTTTCGAGGGGTTTACTTACTAACTGTTGTTTTAAGGAAGTGGTGTTACACGTGTTAAAAACGGTTTCTAAATACGTCCAAAGATTCGTTTTATCCGGTGTTTTTCCTGCCAACCAGGTGGTGTAAGAGATGGTTTTACCGCTTGCTTGGCGAAAGGAGATTTCGTTGAATCTTGATTGACTAAAAAGGTATTCAGCTCGAAGACGCATAATGGCATCTGCGCATTGATGCAAGTCTTTTGTTCCGATGGGAAGATCGACTACCGCCAGGTAGGTTTGATGATTTAACTTGACCGTTCCATCGAATTCCAAAACTTCGGCACCATCCGCTTTAAGCGGTAGATTTCTCAAAGACAGTCCAAATGAATTGCTGCCTATGGCAGTTCGCGTAAACCCTTCGGGTGAATTAAACCGCGTTTCAACGGTTTTTCCTGTGGGAATAATCCAAGATATAGGTTCGTTTGCCTCGGTTTTTTTACTTGTTTTTGTAGGTTCCTCCGGGTCTATTGTCTGGCATGATGCGATTGAGACGATCATTAAGATGATGTAAGGAAATACTTTCATATTACTGTTTAATTGTTGTTACCGTTTCTCAACGCAAGTTAGCTGAACGGTTTCACCCACCATGCAAATAGACCCCGCAGGAGAGGGCTGGTACGTGAAGTAAATTTTCTGGTTGTTCTTTATCAAAGTTGTGTCGAAGTCGTTAAGGTTTAAGGGTTCAAACGTTTTTCCTTCCGCTTCAATCACCCAACCACAGCCGTCAAGTCCGGTCAAATTCTTTATTTTTCCTTTCGTGGCAGAAGTACATGCCGTATTCTTGGCGCAACTAACAACCATTGCTAAACTGAAAATTGAAAACCATTTCATAGTTTAAAGGTAGTGAAAAATGAATAAAGGATTAAAAGAATTAAGGATTCAAAGATTCAAGGACTAAAGGATTTTCAGGACTTTGAACCTACGGGTAGATAGATTCACCGAAAGTCCTAACATCCTAATGTCCTAACATCCAAAAAAAAGAGGGTAAGCTACTTTTATCGCACCGCTACAACCTCATACCTTTGCTACGTTCCCGTCCTGGAGGATTCAGAGGGAGCTGGTCGTAAAAGACTTACCCCGACTGCAAAGGTAGTTAGATTTTCTTGAATAGAAAAGTTGATTTATTCCTCGATAAAATCACAAGTTCGTTTACAAACCTCTAAAAGATCTTGCGGTAGTTCATCCTTGGTCCACGGGTGACTTGCCCCAAATACGTGATCTGCTCCGGGAATTACCGCAAGCTTCGTTCGGCTCCAAGCCGCTAAGGCTTCTCCTTCCGCAAGTTCCACCGAACGGTCTTGGTCTCCATGGATTACAAGGATCGGTGTGCTCATCGATTTTACGGCTGCTTCGAGGTTGAGCTGGGATGCATTGTTAAGATAGTCCTCGTACAAGCTATATTGCTGCGGGAGTTCCTGCCGGGTTCGTCCGTTCAGTACGGTGCGATACCCCTGGTTTTTCCAATCTTCTAGCGCTGGACCTTCGGGAAAACGCCGTCCAATATCGCAAATAGAGGCCCAAAGTACGATTTTGTCAACGTACTCGTCCCTTGCGTTCAAGATCACTGCTGCGCCACCCCGTGAATGACCGATGAGGTAAAACCTCTTTGCGTGAATTTTCGCAGCAAGGTGCTTTCGAATTAAGCTTAGGTCTTCCACTTCTTTGGAGTAAGTGTTGTTCGAAAAGGCTTCCAGGTCCGGAAAATCCAACGGGTTTTCCATGGTTCCACCGTTATGGCTGAGGTTGAGCTTCGCAAATGCATAGCCTTGTTGTTCAAAATAGGCTGCTACTACGTTCCAAGCGCCCCAATCTTTAAAGCCCATGAACCCATGGACGAATAAGATCAAATCCCCTTGCCAATTTTCGGGTAGGAAAAGGTCATACAAGCTCTCGCGACCATCAGCACCTTGATATATTCCGTTGGTAATTCGCTGCATAGACTCAGTGCACCTTAAAACTCACGTACTTGATCACGTGACCTTTTGCGTGGAACAAGGTTTCGTAATGCGTTTTGATGCGAAAAATGGTGTTTTCAACGGAGTCTTCGGCACCGTTTAGCGTAGCGTACAGGTCCGGACGGTAATCGATGATGGTATAACCGTGCAATTCGATTTCTTCCATGGTAAAATCAAACAGCAGATCGTTGTCGGTTTTCATGTGAATCGTTCCTCCGGGTTTCAAAAACGTCCTGTAGCGGTTGATGAAAAGCGACGAGCTCAACCTTTTTTTGGGTTTTTGGGGTTGTGGATCGGAAAAGGTGAGCCAGATTTCATCCACTTCGTTGGGACCGAACAAGGACTCCACAAAATCGATGCGGGTTCTCAAAAATCCCACGTTGTTAAGGTTTTCTTTGAGCGCTTGTCGCGCACCTATGAATATGCGGTTGCCTTTGATGTCCAAGCCAAGGAAGTTTTTCTCCGGAAACAATCGGGCCATGCCCACGGAATATTCGCCCTTACCGCATCCCAATTCCAACACCAAGGGATGATCGTTCTTGAAAAAATCACGGTGCCAATGACCCTTCATGGGAAAGGATGCTTGGTAGTGATGTTCCAGTACGTTTGGAAAGGTCTTGATGGCGGCAAAGCGCGCCAATTTATCTTTTGCCATAGCGCAAAGGTATTGGGATTCGAAAGATTTTTTTATTAGTTTTATAAAAATAAAAATTCAACCGTATGTTAACATTCAATTCTTTTGGACTGAGCCTTGTATTGGGCGGGTTCATGGTTCTTTCGTCGTGCAGTTCTGAGCCGAAAAGCGCTGTAGCGCAACCATCATCCATGGCTAATGTGGGATCTTTCGCAACTCCTAAAGCGCGCATTTCTTTTAAAATTAAAGGTACTGGATCCAAGGGCATATCCGTTAAGATAGGTGTAGGGTCAAGTGTTGGTTACGGCTCTTGTTGCTCCACGGTGAGTCCCTTTACAACTGCCGGTTTTTCAGGAAATGTAGGTGACTTAGTCTACGATGGAGATACTAAACGCGTGATTGTCAAAATCTACGACGATCTTGAGGGTACCACGGTAGATTTGAAAGATTATTATTAAGAGGGTTTAGCTTTCAGAAAGGCACCTTTGGGTGCTTTTTTTTGATTTTTTTGTTCGACTTTTGCATCGATATGCATTACATCGAACCGTTTTTCCGTTGGAGGGGTGAGTACATTGCTGCTGAAGACCCAAAATCCCCTTTCTATGGGCGGGAGTACAGCGAATTTGAATTTGAGCACCGCATCTATAATTTCCTGATCCATCCACAGTGGGATGAGTTTGGTTCAAATACCTTGTATTTAAAAATTCTTTTTGTGGACTACGAGACGAACAGTTGCGCTATCGAACTCATAGGTGAGTGGAACGATGCTATTGAGAATGACATCATGACCTTGAAGTCGAACGTTGTAAATCCTCTAATTGATAATGGAATTCGAAATTTCGTGTTGATTTTTGAAAATGTGTTAAACTTTCATTTTTCCGATGATTGTTACTACGAGGAATGGTTCGATGATATTGAAGATGGCTGGATTGCTGCCGTAAACGTTCATTCTCACGTAGCCAAAGAACTTCAACGAATCAACATAGATGCTTATTTCGCGATGGGGGGAGAGTTAGATGAGTTGGATTGGCGCACTTTTAAACCGCATCATTTTATTCAGAAAGTTGAAAAAATTGTAAGCTACCGTCTGAATTAACGTAACCTTGTAGTAAGGAGTTCGTAATGGTTGATATGGCTTTACAAGAGCACAAGTTTTTCTATCAGTTATTTGCTCATTGGAATCAACTTGCAGAGCCTGACCAAAAATTAGTAGAACATGCTGTATTGGCCATGGGGAAAGCTTATGCGCCTTACAGTAAATTTAAGGTTGGCGCATCGGTATTACTTGCAACAGGTGAAATAATCTGCGGTTCCAATCAAGAAAATATTGCCTTTCCCTCAGGGCTTTGTGCTGAGCGCGTGGCTCTTAATTACGTTGGTGCAAATCACCCAGAGATTGAAATTGACACCTTGTGTATTGTTGCAGAAGGCGGTTTAATGCCCGATGAGCAATTGCTTTCCCCGTGCGGCGCTTGTCGTCAGGTTATGCTAGAATCGGAGAACCGGCAAAAACCTCCCATTAGAGTGATCATGGTGAACCAAGATCAGCGTACCATGATTGTGCTCTCGGTTGCGGATTTATTGCCATTTGGTTTCGGAAAACAAGCTTAAATCCGACGGAATAACTTTTCAACAAGGGTCGTTTTCAGCAAAAGTTCCTTTACTTTTGTAAGATAAATAAATCCTATGATGAACACTTGGTTTACCGTTAAAGTAAGGTATACGAAGCAGCTGGAGAACGGAACCTTAAAACGAGTGACGGAGCCGTATTTGTTAGCCGCTGTCAGCTTCACAGATGCCGAGGCTAGAATTTACGAGGAGCTGGGTGCTCTAATACGGGGAGAATTTATGGTGGTTGGAATTGCACGAACGGATTTGGCAGATATTTTTCAGTACGAAGATTCGGCAAAGTGGTTTAAGTGTAAGATCACCTACGGAATAGAGGAAGAAGATGGCGATAAAAAGAAAAATGTAGCGCAAAATTTCTTGGTTTCAGCTTCGGATGTAAAAGAAGCCTACGGGCGAATGGAGGACAGTCTGGCAGGATTGATGATTGATTACCAGGTGCTTTCTATTGTTTCCTCGGGCATTGTCGATATTTTCCCGTACCGCGAGGAGGACGCTCAAGCTCCCGTCAACGTCGCTCAAAAAAGCGACGAGCCATCCAGCGACCAACGTGGTGTTGTTTACAGCGCTCCAGGTACTGATGTTGAAGGCTCACAAGACAATGAAGCTGATGAATCTGTCGAAGACAATACGCTAGAAGACCATTTTGAGGACGATAATGAGTAATCCCATCGACGACTTACGCAACGATCACAGCGATTTCTCCAGGAATGCTGAATCCCTCAGCTTCGACAATCCTTGGGTTGGTTTTGAATACTGGCTGAGCGAAGCGGTGAGGTTACAAGAATTGGAACCGAATGCCATGGTCATTTCAACGGTAAATGCTTCATCTATGCCAAGTTCTCGTGTGGTGTACTTGAAAGAAATAACAGATCAAACGCTTGTTTTTTACACCAATTATCGCTCGGCAAAAGGACAAGATTTATGGAAAAACCCCCAAGCTAGCTTATTATTTTTTTGGCCAGGATTAGAGCGTCAAATTCGAATTCAAGGGCAGGTGCGGAAAATTGATGAAAGGATGAGCGATGCATATTTCGCTTCGCGTCCAAGAGAAAGCCAATTGGGTGCCTGGGCATCCCATCAATCAGAGCCCTTATCTTCTGAAGAAGAAATTCGGTTGAGGTTCGAGCAGATTGCGGCTCAATATCCCGGTAAGGTGCCACGTCCCGAGCATTGGGGCGGTTTGGCTTTGAGTCCGAGCAAATTTGAGTTTTGGCAAGGTAAACCTTCTCGTTTGCATGAGAGGTTGGTCTTTGAGCAACAACAAGACCAGTGGGTTGTCTATCGGTTGAATCCGTGATGGTATGAAAGAACGTTGCCCCGAAATAATAACCCTTCCCTCGGGAATTCGAATTGTATTCTTGAAATCCAACAGTGCTGTAGGACATATAGCCTTTTACTTTAAGGGAGGGAGTAGGAGTGAACCCATGGAAAAAATGGGTTTAGCCCACTATCTTGAACATTGTATTTTTAAAGGCACGAAAAACCACGGCCCCATGTGGATTTTATCGCGTCTCGATGAGGTTGGAGGGGAGTTGAATGCCTTCACCGCGAAGGAAGAAATTTGCGTGCACGCCACCTTTTTGCAGAAATACACCAAGAGGACCTTTGAGTTGATTTCGGATCTGGTTATGAATTCGATCTTCCCTCTCGAAGAAATTGAAAAGGAGAAAGAGGTAATTATCGACGAAATTAATTCTTATAAAGACAGTCCAGTAGACCGTTTAATGGATGATTTTGATGCGCTTTTATTTGCTGGCAGTACGCTGGGTGCTCCAATCTTAGGAACAAAAAAAACCGTACGGGAATTTAAACAGGCAGATTTATTGGATTTCATGCATTCGAATTTCTCAGCCGATAACTTGGTTATTTCCTATGTTGGCAATGAGTCTAAACACCAGTTGGTGCATTTAGCAAACCGATTTCTATCGGAATTGCCCCCGAAGGCAAACAATGTACAATTTGAAGCTCCTGTAAAGGCCCCCCCTTTTCAACTTCGAAAAAAGGAGTCTAACCACCAATCCCATGCTATCCTTGGGGCATATGCACCCTCTTTTCGGGACGATGACCGGTTGATGATGACCCTTTTGATTAATTACCTCGGGGGGCCTGCAATGAACGCTCGGCTGAATTTGGTCATTCGTGAGAAATACGGCTTGGCCTACCATGTGGAGGCGAATTATACCGTTTTGGAAGACTCGGGATATTGGGCGATTCTGCTGTCTGCAGAACAGAAAAATATGGATCAGTCCATAGAATTGGCCAAAAAGGAACTTTTTAAGCTTAGCTCGCAAGGGTTATCGAAAGCACAATTACAAAAACTTAAGGTTCAATTTTTGGGGCAGCTTTCGATCTCCTCGGAAAGTAACAATGCGCGATGCATGGCAAATGGTAAAACCCTACTGGTGTACGATCGAATCGACACCCTCTCCGAAACCTTTGACAAGATTCAAGCGGTAACATTGGAAGAGATTAATGCCGTGGCCACAAAGTACTTTACTCCCGAAAACGTTTGCGAATTGGTGTACGATAAAAAGTAAGAAACCTTATTATTTATTATGTTTTTTGGCGTAGTATTCGTCCCAGTCCTTGAATCCTTCCTTTTTTAAATACGCTTCGCTGTTGGCAAATCCTTCTTTTTTACACCAATCTTCTAAATCTTCTTTTCGCGTAGCTTGACCAATCGTATAGTGGTTAGCAACACAATACGTATCATGTTCGTTCGCTACCTGAACGGTCAATCCGAATTGTTCACTGATCATGTCTTCAACTTGTTTTATCGTCATGCTTGCTCGAATCTTCAAATCATCGGTATTCCAGTTAACATTTTTCGAAGTGCGTTGATTTAACTGAGCAAAGGTGAAATCAGGATCAGCGAGTACTTTTCCCTTATAAACACGTAACGTTAAACCAAAATTCTCTTTGAAATCAGCTTGTACTGTTTTCACTTTTTGGTTGGGTTCGATATCAAAATCAGAAGACTTGAACCGGTCGAAGAAGTTAGAAAATAATCCCATAGTTTTTTATTTTAAAATTAAGCAATTTTTGAATTCGATATTGAAGGGTAGAAAATAATTTAGTTTAAATCTTACTGGGTGAAGATTGTATTTCAATTGAGACAAATCCCGAAGATCTTAAAATACTTTCTAAGAAGATTTTCGCATTTTTTTCCGTTTCAGCAACAATATTAAGCTCTTTAATTTGTTCTTTTATTTTACTCTCAGCGATTGTTTCGAATTGTTGCCTTTCCTTTGATGAGAATTTATTCCTGAAAAATCCAACATCCAAACTTATTGTTTTAATATGGTTGGGGGGGATATTGAATGTGAGTATTTCAACAGGTGGGATGGTAAGTTTTATCTTTTTTTCTTTAGGATTTACATCGGTAAATTGAATTTGACTAGCATCTATTCCAGTTATAAGGTAGGCTTTACATTGAATAATAATTTTACGTGAGCCTATCGTATACCATTGACTATCTTCTCCAGCCAAAACTTTGCTCAGGGTGTATTCCGAGGTCCCCAATTTGCTCATGGCTTTAATAGCATCAATTACTTTCTTGTCGTTGATTCCATTTACATCTTCTACTTTGGTGCACGAAACAACGAGTACAGCAAGCACGAGAATATAGATTGTTTTCATTTCAGTTTTACATTAACGTTTGAATATCCCACGGACCGCATGAACTTCTCCATAATTTCTATAGACTTTGCGTCAGCCTTTTTTAGAATGGCGGTATTTTTGGCCATCTTCTCCAAGGTTTTTACCGCTTCTAGTTTCACCTTTTGCACTGCCTTGTAGTTGTCATCCCAATAACCTTCGGACACAAATATGTTAAATCCACTTGGGTTAATTATACTTTGAAGGATTTTGGCCTTGGGAATAGTTATTTCCACGGATAACGAGTCAAGAATTTTAATGTCTTCTTGTTTCAATCCCGACAAATCGGTACCCGCAAAACACGTTCCTTTTGCAATAATAATTAATTGATCTGTCGAGTACCCGTATAAAAATCCTTTGGTTTTATGAACCTTTTTTACAATAAATTCATTTACGTACTGCTGAGTGAATAGCTGTGCGATGGCCTTTACATCCTCTACTTTTAGAGCTGTTTCTGTGATTTCCATTTCCTTTTTCTTAAAAGGATTGATGGCTGAGGGTAATATGCCGCTAAAGGCTAAACCCAAAAAAACGCCAATAATTACTAACAGAAATAGCGCAGGCTTTATTAATTTGTGCATACCATCTAAATTTTCTAATTCGGAGATTCCGAATTGTAAAGTTCAACTAATTTGAATCGGAAATCGCTTAATGCTTTTGTTTGCTCTGCGGTTGAATATACGCCCTTGAACGAAAGTAAGTGCTCACTGTAAAGCGCGATTATTTCCGAGAGTTTTGCATGATTCGGTAAGGACTTTACGATTTTCCCAGAAAACATACCTGGTTCAAATCCATGAACGAAAATGGCATCAGAAATTTGTCGAACGATATTATCGAAAGTCTAACAAAATTATCGCTTGAACTAAAATTAGGAATTTTTATTTTTATAAATGTAATCACAATCTTTCACCAAAAATTTTACTTCCTACCCGAATTATAGTGCTGCCTTCTTCGACGGCAATGGGATAGTCGTCGCTCATGCCCATCGAAATTTCTTGAAAGCTTTCAACCGAAGAAAAATGGTCTTGTTTTAGGGCTTTGAAGATCGAGGCTAATTCCTGAAATTCCCGACGAATTTGTACTGATTTCTCGGTAAACGTGGCCATGCCCATCACTCCACAAAGTTGTATGTGCCTCAGGTCGGCAAGTTTGGTAGAAGATAGCAATGCGTTGACTTCCTCCTTCGAAAAACCAAATTTGCTTTCCTCTTGTGCGATATGAAATTGTAGTAAGCATGGAATCTTACGTCCTATTTTTTGTCCCTGTTTATCGATTTCCTGCAGCAGTTTTACACTATCGACGCCGTGAATCAAATGCACAAAGGGGGCAATGTATTTAACCTTATTACTCTGTAAGTGACCGATCATGTGCCATCGGATATCCTTGGGTAGTGCTTCGTATTTCGCTACCAATTCTTGTACTTTGTTTTCGCCAAAATCCCGCTGTCCGGCCTCGTAGGCCTCCATGATTTTGTCCGCAGTGTGCGTTTTAGATACCGCAATGAGCCGAGTTCCAGGAGGCAGTCCCACGCTAAGTTGCTTAATTTGATCCCTAATCATTTATGTCCATAATCGTTAGACCACTTCGCAGTTTAGGTTCAATCCAAGTGGATTTTGGAGGCATGTACATGCCGTGATCCGCCACTCTTTTTATTTCTTCGATGGTTGAAGGGTATAGAAAGAAAGCCACGTTAAAGTTGTTATCATTAACTTCGTTTAATACCTCAATAAAGGGAACATTTCCTGGGACAAACGAGATGTCGTTGGAATTTTTTAAATCCTGAATGCCCAAAATGGGTTGTAAAATCCATTGTGTTAGCAATTCCGTATCCAAACTCAAGGTTGGATGATTTTTTTGTATAGTGTTTTCGTGGAGTAATAAGCTATAGCAAGTTCGCTCGAGGTAAAGGGTTATTTCGTGCTTTTTTTCGGGTTTTCTCGGAGCAGGGAGTTCCCTGACGGAACCGCATTTTTGAACTTGTTCCAGAAAAGATTCCGGTGTTAGTCCGTTGAGATGCTTTATCAAGCGGTGAAATTCCATTATTTTAAGGTCGGACTCGTTTACGTAATAGCACAGAAATTTACTACCTCTTAACGTATTGCCTTGGGATTTTTGTTGTAAATAGAATGAAATGGAGGATGCACTCCGATGATGGCCGTCGGCGATGTAGGTGGCGGGTATGTCTTGAAAGGCACGAACGAGATTTTGGGTAAGCCTTGGTTCAAGAATCCATAGTTCGTGTTGGATTAAATCCGTTGTGGTAAAGTCATATTCAGGACGATACTGAATGGCCTTTTCAAGCACGGCATCAATGGTTTCGTTGCCTTGATAAGACATGAGTACAGGCTCTGCGTTCAAACCTACTGTTTCAAGGTATTCGGTAAAAACCTCTTCTCGTGCTGTGATTGTCGCTTCATGTTTTTTGATGATGCCGTTAAGGTAATCCTCAGCATCACCGCCTCCAACAATTCCCAGGTAGCACGTATCAGGACCCGATTGTCGGTATATGTAAAGGTGAGGTATCGCATCTTGAATCAATATCCCTTTTTCCTGAAACGATTGGTATCCTTTTTTCACCAAGTTAAACCGCTCCTTCGAATTTGGATTTGTTTTCAAGGCCTTATTGAACTCGGGATTGATGATATGGAGGAGGGTAAATGGGTTATCCTCAATTTTGGCTTTTAAGACGTTCTTTTTATAGGAATAGTAGGGCCTTGTTGCTACAAGGTGCACTTTGTCCCTGACCGGACGGATAGCTCGGAATGGGTGCAGTGTTGCCATGGTTAAAACTTATAACTAACGCCTAAACTCGGTAGGATCGGAAACTGATAAATAATTTTCGAGGTAATTCTGTTCACGTAAAAGATGTTTCTTCGGTTGTAGGTGTTAGTAATATTCCCGGTCACTTCAAGCTGTGTTTTATTTTTGAAGTTGAAGTGTTTTTTTAAGGTGATATCAAGTCGATGATAGTAGGGAAGCCTCCGGCTGTTGAAGGTGCCCAGGAGAGTACTGATCGTAGATGGGTTGTTGGTCACATAGTCGGTGATAATACCTCCTGAAAAGTTTTCTGTTTGGTAAAATCCTGCTGTTGGGGTGAAAGGAAGTCCTGATCCTAAATTCCAACGCACGTTTAGCTCGAGGTCCTTTTTCTTTCGAAATTGATAAGAGCCCACGAGATTTACGTTGTGTCTTCGGTCGAATACTGGGAAATACTCGCTAAAACCATCCCAACGAGTCGAATGGCTGTACGAGTAAACACCCCAAAAGAAAAGCCTGTTCAGCGTTAACTTGTAGAGCACATCGATTCCGTAAGTGGTACCTGACTCTATAATGAAATCCTTTTTAAAAACATCGGCCACGTATGCGAACTGCGCCAAATCTTCGTATAGTTTATTTTGATTGATGTTACTTAATTGCGAAAAATACTTGTAATAACCTTCCACATTGATAAAATTATTTTTATTTAGGTCGTATTCCATCCCAATTATTCCGTGCCAAGCGTACTGCAGTCCATTGTTAATGGCCCTGGTATTTCCGTATTCGTTTACAAACTCCTCCTGCACATTCGTTGGAGCTGAAAGCAGGCCATTAAACAGGTTAACGATGTCTTTATCGCTGGAAGCCGAGGTGAAATTTTGGGAATATCGTCCGCCGGAACATTTAAGTCGCAACCTTTCAGAAGCGTTGTATTTTAACCCTAAGCGAGGCTCAGGAGAAATGGTACTCAAGGAAGCATAGGCTTGAATCCGAATTCCTGCCTGTACAACCCATCTGAGGTTTTTAGAAACCCTCCGGTAGTTATAATAGGCGCCAATTTCTGTGTTAAAGTTAATTAATTCAATACGTCGCTTAAGTTCATTAAACGTTACAAATTCGGTATTGAATCCTGAGAAATTGATGCCGTAGCTCATTTCTCCTTCATTTCTTAAAAAATATGAGAAATCAAACCCCAGGTCGAAGCCCCCAATGAGAGAATAGCGGGGTTCAACCTCAGACTCGTCAAAAGTGGTCTTAAAATTAGAACCGTTAACATGCCCTCGCACGAGTACCGGAGAACCTGAGGGAATTAGCAAGAAATTCAAACCTCCTCCGGAAGCTTGCCAATTTAAATCCGCAATTTGGTAATTTACACTATCCCGGTTGTGAAAACCAAAAACACTTACCTTGGAACCTCCATCAGCGGTAAACGTCATTTTTCCATACAGGTCCGTAAAATTAAACGGCAGACCTTCTCCCTCGTTAACCCTAGGATACAAGGATTTGGAGGTATAGTCCAAAAGGCTGTGTTTTGCCGTGAAAACATAGGACCCTGAAGAAAGTTGTCCTTTAACAGGCCTGCCCAAGGGACCTTCCAAAACGAGTTTGGCAAGAAAAGGAGACAAAGAAGCCTTTCCTCCAAAAGCCCCTCGATCACCATCGCGGTATGAAATATCCATGATGGAGGAAACCCTCCCGCCGTATTTGGAATCAAAGCCCCCGGTGTAGATATCCACAGATTTTACGAGTTCGGTTTCGAATATGGAGAAAAAACCGATAGAATGAAAAGGGTTGTAAATGGTCATTCCATCCAAAAGTGTTTTATTTTGAATGGGAGTTCCGCCTCGTACGTAGAATTGGCCTCCCTGATCGCCCGTGGTGGTAACTCCCGGAGTTACGGAAACGGCGCCGAGTATGTCGCTTTCTGCACCATAAACCGGAATGCGCTCAACGGCGGTTTTATCGAACTTAATAAGGCCAACCTCAGGTTTGGTTTTTTTGGTTTTTGCGTCGGCGCTCACGACCACATCGTTGAAGGTCAGGTTGGTTGGCGTTAGTTGGATTACAACATCCAGTATTTTTTGAGCGCCTCCTAATGTGATGGGTAAAGTAGTTTTTTCGTAGCCGGAAATTTTTAACCTCAGAATGTACCCACCAGCTTCCAACTTTGGAATGGAGAACAGCCCGTTTTGATCGGTCACAGCTCCGGCAACAAGTGAACTATCCCCTCCAAGTAGGGTAACTTTTTCATTGCTAATTGCTTCTCCTGTAGTTTTATCGCTCACAAAGCCTCTAACATTATAAAGTTGTGCAAATGAAAAACCAAAAGTGGGAAAGATTGCAGAGATAAAGAGCAGCGATTTCAGCATGGGAAAGTTTTGTGCGAAGTTACGCAATTTGTAATTTAATGCTTCGAATTTATGGTAAGCAGGATACCGTAATTATTTGCTTTCGCTAAACAGGGCTTCGACAAATGCGCTTTTTTCGAATAATTGAAGGTCCTCTGGGGTTTCGCCCACTCCAATATATTTAACGGGGATTTGCATTTGATCGGATATTCCAATAACAACCCCCCCTTTAGCTGTTCCGTCCAACTTAGTTATAGCTAAGGCATTTATATCGGTGGCTTGAGCAAATTGCTTGGCTTGTTCGTAAGCATTTTGTCCGGTCGATCCATCTAAAACTAATAAAATTTCGTGCGGTGCGTTCGGAAATACCTTGTTCATCACCCGTTTGATTTTCCCCAATTCGTTCATCAAATTCACTTTGTTGTGCAGTCGACCTGCCGTGTCGATGATGACAACATCGGCGTTTTGGGCTTTTGCCGATTGAAGTGTATCAAAGGCAACGCTTGCCGGGTCGGCATTCATGCCTTGCTGAACGATGTCTACGCCAACGCGCTGGGCCCAGATCACCAATTGGTCTACGGCGGCAGCTCTGAACGTATCGGCAGCACCTAAGAGTACTTTTTTACCCCCGCCCTTGAACTGGTGTGCTAATTTCCCGATAGTGGTTGTCTTACCAACGCCATTTACACCCACTACCATAATTACATAGGGTTCTCCTGGGTTGATTGTTTGGTTTTGTTCCAGGGATATCTTACTGTCGGCGAGTAAGCCGGAGATTTCCTCTTTTAAAATTTGGTGAAGCTCTTCGGTATTAATGATTTTGTCGCGCCTTACCCGAGCTTCGATGCGTTCAATGATTTTTAATGTTGTCGCTACTCCCACATCCGAGGCTATCAAAAGCTCCTCCAAATTGTCGAGCACCTCTGCATCCACGGTTGATTTACCGAGAATTGCGCGAGAAATTTTAGATAAAAAGGATTGCTTGGTCTTTTCAACCCCTTTATTCAGGTTGTCGTTTTTGCCGCGTGTAAAAAAATCAAATAAGCCCATGGTACAAAAAAAATCCCGGCAATACCGGGACAGCGTTCTTGAGACTTATTGTTTAGAAAACCATTGTCGCACCTTATCGTTGTGCACAATTTCTTCTTTGGTAGTGTAAGAGCCGGTTTTTGCTGATTTCACCATTTTAATCACTTTGGTGTGCTCTTTCCCGCCGCCTTTCTGTAAAGTTGCAACTACTTTCTTCGCCATGACTTATTTATTTAATTTCTTTGTGAACGGTGTAACGTTTGAGAACGGGATTGTACTTTTTCAATTCTATTCGGTCGGGCGTATTTTTTCGGTTTTTGGTGGTAATATAACGTGACATACCTGCCATGCCTGAGTCCTTGTGTTCAGTGCACTGAAGTATCACCTGAATTCGATTTCCTTTTGCTTTTTTTGCCATGTGGATTCGTTGTTACGTTACTTTATTTACTTAAGAAAACCTTTGGCACGAGCTTCTTTGAGACAGGCTGAAATACCTTTCTTGTTGACCGTACGCAAGGCAGCCGCTGAAACCTTGAGGGTAATAAAATTATCCTCTTCCGGCACATAAAATTTCTTAGTTAAGAGATTTGGTAGAAAACGGCGCTTGGTTTTACGGTTGGAGTGGGAAACATTGTTCCCTACCATTACGGATTTTCCAGTGAGTTGACAAATGCGTGACATACTTCTTGGTCTTTCTGAATAGATAAAACGGGTGCAAAGAAACGACTTTTTTCCTAAATAAACAAGAATAATATATTTTTAGGTCAAATATTATTTGCGGTAATTGTGCGCTTGTTCCACAAGTGCTAGCCTCAGAAAATTGAGTGCGGCTAAGGTTGTCATATCTATATTTCGCGAACGCTCATCTCCAAAAATGAAGCGTTTTGCATCCGAGCCAAAAGGTCCGGCTAATCCAACCCAGACGGTTCCAATCTCATCTTGAGAATCTCCTTTTGAAGGACCCATGACCCCCGTAGTACTGAGGCAGTAGTCGGTGCGCAACTGCTTTCTTCCTTCTTCCGCCATCTGTTTCGCAACTTCGAAACTCACGACATCGTATTGTTCGATAAAAGTGGCTGGGATGTTGAGAAGTTGTGTTTTTAAGGAGGTTTGATACGTAATTAAAGCACCTCGGAAATAGTCGGAAGACCCTGAGATTCCTGCCAAAGAAGAGGCTACATTTCCTGCGGTACAACTCTCCACAGTACCGACCGTTTTTTGGAATTTTTTCAACAGTTCTCCTACCACTCCCGCCACGGTATCACCCTCGTAGCCTATTATGAATTCGGGAATCAAGGTTTTAAGTTCATCCATCTTTAAATTGATCAATGCAGCATCCTCGCTACCACGTAGTGAGCCAATGCGCAATTTAACCAAACCCGGCGAGGGCAGGTAGGCGAGGCTCAGGTTTTGCTGTTCTAAGGACTCTTCCCATTTTGCAATGCGCTCCGCTAAAAAACTTTCACCAATTCCTTGAGTAATGACCGTTCGATGGAATAGCGCGTTTAGGGTAAACCTTTTCTTTAGTCGAGGAAGAATTTCCTCCGAAAAAATACCTTTCATTTCGTAGGGAACTCCCGGCAAACAGATGAGCGACTTCCCCTTTCCTTCGAACCACATTCCTGCTGCAGTTCCCCACTGATTCGGTAAAATTTCGCATCCCCTTGGCAACAGAGCTTGGTCTATGTTCGCCTGCAGCATAGGGCGATTTCTACGGGCGAAAAATGCTTCGATATGCTTCAAGGTAGTGGCATCATGTACCAAAGGCATTTCAAAATAATTTGCCAACACCTTTTTGGTTCGATCGTCTTTGGTTGGTCCTAAACCTCCTGTTACGATGATTAGGTCAGATTCCGACAATTCTATGGCACGGATTATTTGATGTGGATCGTCTGAAATGGTGAGAACTTGCAGGATGCGCGCTCCAATCGATGAAAGTTCAAGGCCCAGCCAAGAAGCGTTGGTATTGATCGTTTGACCGATCAATAATTCATCACCAATGGAAACAATACTTACTTTCATTTTTTTATAAATTTCGCAATCGATTCAATATGCCCCGTGTGGGGAAATTGGTCCACTAGGCTGAATTTTTCTAACGAATAGCCGGCTTCAAATAATATGGAGGCATCACGGGCTTGTGTTGAAGGATTGCACGAGATATACACGATCCTCCTTGCACCCAATCCGATAGTTTTTAACAAGGTTTTAGGTGCGATCCCGGCTCGTGGAGGGTCCAAAACTACCGCTGCAATTTTACCTTCGAGATGAGGGTGTTCCTTCAGAAATTTACCAACATCAGAAGCGTAGAAAGAAACATTGCTTAAGCCGTTTTTTAGGGCATTTTCTTTTGCATCCTCGATGGCCTCAGCAACCAAATCAACGCCCGAGATTTTTTCCTCTTTTTTTCGTTGAGCGATGAGTTGTGCGATGGTTCCCGTACCACAAAACAAGTCCAAAATTTCTTCTCCATCGTTCAAATCTTCCAACAAATAGTCAATAGCTTTTTGATAAAGCAATTCAGCGCATTTTGGATTGGTTTGAAAAAAACTTTCCATACGCATTTGAAAGGTTAGGCCTAATAAAATTTCCTCCACCCAGGGAGAACCGAACAATTGCATGGTTCGGCCGTTCTCAATTTTAGATCGGTCGGCCACTTCATCGTTAACGGTGTGTTGCACTCCCGCAATCCGTTCTCCGTGAAGTTCGAGGAGTTTTGCCACAAAGGATGGGGCGTTAAAGGATTTAATGCCTTTCGACGAGGTGACTAAATGCACGAGAAGTCGGTCGTCTTTGAAGGATTTTCGCACAATGATATGGCGAAAAAATCCTTTTTTCTGAGGGGGATGCCAGGCGGGAAGTTGGCTGTCTTGAAGAAAGGTCCTTAAGATAGGAAGTTGACTTTCCCATTCCTGGTCGAATAAACCGCTTGGGCGATTTAAATTTTCGACTTTCCACCATGTGCCTCTTCGCTTAAACCCAAGAGCAAAGGCGTTGTCCAATTCTTCTCCTGTTTCCGCGATGTGTTCAATGCTGGAAAAACTATACTCCATTTTGTTTCTATAGAAGTAAGAAGACGGGGAGGCTATGTATTCATCGAAGAGTCGTTCCATATTCTTTTGTCCACTGATTTTGGAAAAAGTGCTTAGTGTGGACTCCGACTTCATTGCGCGCTGCAGTTCCTCTGGGACAAACAGGTAGGGTGCGCCAGAGATTTCTTGAAACTCGGAAATCTTTTCACAGGGAGCCCGCTTAATCACCTCCACCAATTTTGCTTCTGCGTGATTTTTGCGTTTTGTACTGATTTTAGCACTCACTACTTGACCGGGAAACGCGTTGTCAACAAATACTACGAAATGGGATCCATCCATGGGTATTTTCGCAATACCTTTACCACCAAAAGCGTACCCCTCGATGTTTAATGTAACGATTTCTCCTCGGTGAAGCATGCTTAAATCATTCCTCGAATAACGCCTTTATCGGATGCCTGGATAAAACTTAGGATTTCATTCCGCAAAACAGATTCAGGAAGGGTTTCAAGTGCCGACTCAATTCCCTTTGCTAAGTTGCTGTTCTGGACATACAGGCATCGATATATGTCTTCGATTTGTTGAACGACCTCGTCGCTAAAACCTCGCCGACGTAAACCTATCGAATTTACGCCCGCAAAGGTTAAGGGCTCGCGAGCTGCCTTGATGTACGGCGGCACATCCTTACGGATGAGGGATGCGCCTCCAATAAAAGCGTGCTTACCGATGTGCACAAATTGTTGTGCTGCTACTTTTCCCTCCAAAATGGCAAAATCGTCGATCGTCACATGTCCTGACAAGCCCGTATAGCTGGCTAAAATCACGTTATTTCCAATTTGACAATCGTGCGCTACATGAACATAAGTCATGAGTAGGCAGTGGGATCCAATGGTTGTTTTTCCTGTGTGTTTCGTACCCCGGTGAATGGTAACGCACTCACGTATTTTGGTGTGGTCTCCGATTTCGACGGTCGTGTATTCCCCTTCGAATTTCAGGTCCTGTGGGATTACTCCAATGACTGCGCCTGGAAAAATTTCACAATTTTGCCCAATTCGTGTGCCCGGATATAAATGCACGTTGCTGTGAATCACCGTGTTTTCACCAACGATAACATCCTCATGAATGGCACTAAAAGGAGCTAATTGAACGTTTGCACCGATAGTTGCGTTGGGATGTATTTCGGCGAGTGGAGAAATCATGCTTTATCTTTTATAACTTGAGCGAGCATTTCTGCTTGCATCACAACATGGCCGTTTACGTAAGCAGTACCCGACATTTCCACGAGGCCTCTTCGAATGGGCGACATAAGTTTCAATGCGAAAATGAGGGTATCTCCGGGCAACACTTTCGATTTGAATCGAACGTTATCAATTTTCATGAAGTAGGTAGTATAGAGGTGGGGATCATCTAAACGGTGCAACGCGAAAATCCCGCCAACTTGAGCCATGGCTTCCACTTGCAATACCCCGGGGAATACCGGATTTCCTGGGAAATGTCCTGTAAACACAGGTTCATTAAAGGTGATGTTTTTAAGGCCAATTATCTCATTTTCCGTAATGGAGATTACTTTATCGACCAACAAGAATGGATAACGATGGGGAAGTATTTCCTCAATTTGCTTTATGGTGTAAACCGGTTTTTGACTGAGATCGAAGAAACGCTCCTTGGATTGTTGTTTTTTAATTTGTTCTTTGAGGATTTTGGCAAAAGCAACGTTTCCGAAATGTCCCGGCCTTGCAGCCAGAATATGGGCTTTTATTGGTCGGCCAACTAGGGCTAAATCTCCAACAATATCGAGAAGTTTATGTCTTGCTGGTTCGTTTTCAAACTGCAGTTTACTGCTATTCAGCACCCCAATTTTTTCAATGCTGATGTCGAGATTGGTCTTTCCGAGCAGAGTTGCCAGGCGATGCAGTTCTTCTTTTGTAACATCCGTGCGGTCAACCAGAACGATGGCGTTGTCCAAATCCCCCCCTTTAATGAGGTTATTTTTTGCAAGTACTTCCAACTCCCTCAGAAAACAAAAGGTTCTACATGGGGCGATTTCACGATTAAATTCCCCTAGGTTGTACATGCTTGCGTGTTGTGTGCCCAAAACGGGGGAATTATAGTCTACCATCACGGTTATTCGAAAGATCGGATTGGGAACTGCTAAAAATTCGATGTTGCGGGCGGTATCCTCCCATGGAATAATCTCGTCAAGCTCCAGGTAAACACGCTCGGCGTTTTGGTTACTTTTTCCCACTTTCTCAATGGCATGCACAAAAGGCATGGAACTGCCGTCTAAAATTGGAATTTCAGGCCCATCGAGCTTAATTAGGGCATTATCTATGCCACATCCAACAAGAGCAGCAAGCACATGTTCCGTAGTTTGGACGCGAACTCCATGATGTTCCAAAGTCGTCCCTCGATCGGTTGCAATCACCAAATCGACATCTGCCGGAATGAGGGGTTGACCTTCAACATCTGTCCTTTGAAAGATATATCCATGGTTTTCTGGCGCCGGACAAATAGTTAGATTTACTTTTTTTCCACTATGCAACCCAACTCCGATAAATTGAATCGCTTCGGTCAACGTACATTGAGTTTCTACCATTACTTGTGTTTATTTTTTTTTAAATCAATTAACTCTTTTCGCATGGTCTCTATTTCGTCCATAATTTGGGGTAACCGTCGAAAAACTATGTGGGAACGTTTGAAATCATTCAAGGTAATTGCTGGCGAGCCCATAAAGGTATCCGCAGATGTTATGGAAGATGGAATTCCAGATTGTGCGACGATTTTTGTTTTATCAGCAATCGAAAGATGTCCATTTATTCCTGTTTGGCCGCCTACCATCACAAATTTGCCCAATTTTGCAGAGCCTGCAATTCCTGCCTGAGAAGCCATTGCGGTATGATCGCCAATTTCCACATTGTGAGCAATTTGGCAAAGGTTATCAATTTTAACGCCACTACCAATTTTTGTCGAACCCAGGGTGGCCCGGTCTATCGTGCAATTTGCACCGATTTCCACATCGTCGGAGATAATCACATTCCCAATTTGAGGGACTTTACTGTAAATTCCCTGACTATCGGGAGCGAAACCAAAGCCATCACTTCCAATCACGGTTCCAGCGTGGATAATGCAGCGCTGACCAATTAGCATGCGATCATAAATTTGTACCCCGGAATGCAAGGTGGTGTTGTTACCAATTTGGCTGTAATCTCCCACATATGTTCCGGGAAAGATAGCACAATTATCTCCTATTACAACGTTTGCGCCAAGGTAGACAAAGGCCCCGATGTAGCAATTTGCTCCAATCTCAGCAGAGGGATCAATGTAACACGGTTGTTCAATTCTTGTTGGTTTTTTTTGAATTTGGGCGTACATTTTCAGGATCTCGGCAAAACTCGCGTAAGCATCGGTAACGCGAATTAGGGTCAGTGAAGGAGGCAGGGCTTGTTTCGGTTCAAAGGACTTATTTACGATGCAAACGCTGGATGCTGTATGGTAAATGAACGGTTCGTATTTTGGATTAGCTAAAAAAGTGAGGGAACCGAGTTGCCCTTCTTCGATTTTCGCCAAGTTATTTACGCAAACTTGTTCTTCGCCCTCAACCGTTCCCTGCAGTAAGTCCGCGATTTGTCTAGCACTAAATTCCATGTTTCAAAAGTATTTATTAAAGTAATGCCTGGATTCGTCGCTCAGCCATTTTATCAACAAATAAGTGCTTGTATATGTTACTTTTTGCGTGCGACGCAGGCTTCGGTTGTCACATCCAGGATTTCTATCTTTTCCTGAAACCAGGTTGTTTTAAGCAAAAGATCTTGATGCACGGAATCGCTTCCAAAGGGGTAGTTTAAATAGCAAATGGGCTTTTGGACATCGAGGTTTGAACAGTCTGCATTTAAGGTTCCTCTTGATAAAAACAGTTGGGTGAATTTTTCGGGTGCCACAGGTAGGCCTTTTTCTAAAACTTTGAGTAGTTCGAGTTTGCCGGAAAACCAGTTTTTTGTTGTGTACAGAAATGGCCTTGCATTGCCTTCCAGCCTTTTGTAATCCTGCGGTTTATCGTGTAAAAAATCCACATCGACTACTGCGCTATTCTCCCGGTAGGCAAGTAGGCAATTGAACGAATTATTTTTACCTAAAGTTCCATTAAAATGGTAAATTTTCTCATTGCCGCTCCGCTTACTGTCCATGAAAGATACCGTGCCGTGCAGGATGAACTTTTTCAATTTTTTGGGCGTGATTTTGTGGGTCTTCAAAAATACCATATCCAAAGAATCAACGAATACGATGCGTTCGAGTACAGCAGATTTGACGCGATTTCCAGGGGTCCACGAACATCCTTTTTGACGAAATAATACGATGACAAAGACGAGCCCTATCCCGAACCCTATACCGTAATATTTTAGCCTCCGTAAAAGATTTTCCATATCGGGAAGCTGATTTCCTTAAAGTATGGCATCCAGCTTTGATGCGAGCGTCGCTTTTGGAACGTTACCCACGGAACGGTCAACAACTTCTCCGTTTTTAATGAATAAAATTGTCGGTATGCTTCGCACTTGGTATTTGTTCGCCATCTCTGAATTATGATCCACATTTACCTTGCCTATGATCGCCCGCCCTCCATATTCATTGTGTAATTCCTCAACCACAGGGCCAATCATTCGACAAGGGCCGCACCATTCTGCCCAAAAATCAATTAACACAGGTTTTTCGGAGTTCAGGACTAATTCGGTGAAATTTTGATCGGTTATTTCTACTGCCATGATTCTTATTTTGGTTAAGCATGCAAAATTACATTTTTTTTTAACGCCGTGATTTATTTTAACTCCTCGGCTAAAAAATAGGCTGTTGGTGAATCCTCACGGTGTTTACGAATCATATGTTCTGGACTTCCACTTGCAATAATTTGTCCTCCCTGTTTTCCTCCTTCAGGACCTAAGTCTATAATGTAGTCCGCGGTTTTAATAATGTCTAAGTTGTGTTCTATAACGAGGACTGTATTTCCTTCATCCACAAGTCTGTGAAGAACATTTAACAACATTTTAATATCTTCAAAATGCAGTCCGGTTGAAGGTTCATCCAATAGATAAAGGGTCTTTCCTGTTGCCCGTTTTGTAAGTTCTGATGCTAATTTAATGCGCTGTGCCTCGCCGCCGGAAAGGGTGGTGGAAGCTTGTCCCAAAGTTAAATAACCCAATCCCACGCTATCTAGGGTTTTCAAGGTCCTGTAAATTTTAGGTTGATTTTCAAAAAAATCAACAGACTCTGCAATGGACATATTGAGAACATCGGATATGTTTTTTCCTCTGTACTTCACTTCTAAGGTTTCCTTGTTGTAACGTTTTCCCTGACATGTTTCGCAGGTGACATAGACATCCGGTAGAAAGTTCATTTCAACCAATTGCAAACCTGCACCGCTGCACGTTTCGCATTTACCTCCGCTTACATTGAATGAAAATCGTCCGGGTTTGTAACCGCGTATTTGGGCTTCGGGAAGCGATGCGAATAAACTGCGGATTTCATCGAATACCTTGGTGTAAGTTACAGGATTGGAACGCGGTGTGCGTCCAATGGGACTTTGATCGATGGAAATTACTTTATCAAGGTGTTCTAATCCATCAATCCCTTCATACTCCAATGGATTAGATGTGCTGTTATGAAAATGCTTCATCAATATAGGGAAGAGTGTATGGTTGATGAGCGTGGATTTTCCACTCCCGGAAACCCCAGTCATACAGGTGAAGGTTCCCAAGGGTAGCTTTAAGGTGATATTTTTCAGGGTATTTCCTTTAGCCCCGAATAAAACAAGGTTTTTTCCGGTTCCTTTTCTTCGGTTCTTGGGAACTTCAATGCGTTTTTCTCCAGTAAAATAACTTGCCGTTACGGAGGTTGAAGCAAGCATTTGTTCTACGGAGCCCTGAAATACGATTTCTCCTCCGTTGACTCCTGCTTTAGGGCCTATGTCGATGATTTCATCGGCTGCTAATATCATTTCCTTATCGTGTTCCACCACAACGACCGTATTTCCTGCATCCCTCAATTTTTTGAGGGCGCGAATCAATTTTTGGTTATCCCTCTGGTGCAGGCCAATGGAGGGTTCGTCCAAAATGTACATTACGTTGATGAGTTCCGTACCAATTTGTGTGGCTAAGCGAATTCGTTGAGCTTCCCCTCCCGATAAGCTTTTTGAGGATCTACCTAGGGTGAGGTATCCTAAACCTACTTCCAGAATAAATGCCAGTCTGCTTCGAATCTCTTTGATAATCTCGGCTCCGATGCGCTGTTGATCTTGGTCAAAATACTTTTCTATGCCGTTTACCCATCCAGCCAAGACCGTTAAATCCATATTGGAAATGTCACCTATATGGCAATTACCAATTTTAAAATGCAATGCTTCTTGTTTCAACCGATGACCATGGCAGGTATCGCATCGTTTTTTTTCCAAAAATTGCTCAACCCATCGAACGAGGGTGGGATCGCCGTCTTCTTTATAACGAAGCATAAATTGAGCAATTCCTTCAAAGGGTTCATGTTGCTGATTAAGCAAGGACTCAAGGCCTTCATTTCCATAAATCAAGAGGTTGATTTCCTGTTCATTGAACTCGTTCAAGGGAGTTGCTAATGTATGCCCTAAAGAAGCTACAAAGGATTCCAATTTGACGAAAAACCAATTGTTTTTCATGGCACCCAAGGGAGCGATCCCTCCTTTGGCAATTGATTTTGAAGCATCAGGAATTATTTTATTCAGATCTATTGCGCTTATCTCGCCCAGTCCATGACAAGCGGGGCACGCGCCATAAGGCGAGTTAAAGGAAAATAGATTGGGTTCAGGTTCGGGATATGCGATACCGGTAGTAGGACACATGAGGTTTCGGCTAAAATAACGGATTTCATTGGAGTCCCAGTCAAGCACTAAAACAAAGCCAGATCCTAACTTCATACCTGTTGCAATAGCTTGGTAAAGGCGATCTTTGTCGGTGGAATTTTCGGAAAATCGATCGATCACTATTTCGATATCATGCGTTTTGTAGCGATCTAATTTCATTCCTGGTTTGACATCAAGAATTTTACCATCAACACGAGCTTTTGTGTAACCTTGTCGAATAATTTGTTCAAATAGTTCTTTGTAATGTCCTTTTCGAGCACGGATTTTTGGGGCGAGAAGCGCATATTTTTTTCCTGAATATTGTTCTTGAATCAGCTCGGCTATTTGCCGATCGCTGTATTTGACCATTTTTTCGCCGGTTTGCATCGAATAGGCAATCGATGTTCGGGCAAAGAGCAATCGTAAAAAGTCATTGAGTTCGGTTATGGTGCCAACGGTAGAGCGAGGAGACCTCGAAACCGTTTTTTGTTCTATGGATATCACTGGGCATAAACCTTCTATTTTGTCGATATTTGGGCGTTCAAGCCCACCCATAAATTGGCGAACATAGGAGGAGAAGGTTTCAATATATCTTCTCTGCCCCTCCGCAAACAGCGTGTTAAAGGCAAGCGAACTTTTTCCGCTGCCACTCATACCTGTTAGCACAATAAGCTGCTGACGTTTGAAGGATAGGTCAACGTTTTTAAGGTTGTGTTCACGAGCTCCGTAGAGACGAACGTAAGGCCCTATCGATTTGGTGCTCACAATGAATGCTTATTGTTTAATTGTTGGGCATCCTTTGGTAAATCAATGAAGCAGGGTAGGGATTTTTCCGTCAATTGGTTTCCTAATATCCATGGATTGAGCAGGCGCAGTATTTTCTGATTAACCCCGTGCTCGATAGACCATTTTGAGATGTTTGTGATGGGCCGGTTGATCAAGAATTTTTTCGTCTTATAACGTGGATAGCGGCTTTTTGCAGGAATACGAAATCCGTAAGGTTCAGGGTTCTCGAGAATCATTTTAAGCGCCATGATTCTTAAAACATACCTGGCAGTCTCGAGGTTCATTTCGGCATCAAAATAATGTTGTACTCCTTGGGATTTAAAGTCTTGTAGTAAACCATTCGGACCTCTATTATAGGCTGCGCAGGCATTAACCCAATTATTGAATAACGCGTAATTGGATTTGATTAGGGCACATGCCGCTTTAGTGCTTTTTTCCAAGTGATGTCTTTCATCGATTTCCGAGTTGATCTTGAGGCCATATTCAAGGGCTGTGGCAGGCATAAATTGCCATAATCCTGTTGCTCCCGCCGGGCTGGTAACATTATTCAAATTACTTTCAATTACACACAAGTACTTGAAATCCTCCGGGATGCCCTCTGAACGAAGGATAGGTTCAATTATGGGGAAATATCGGGCGCTTTTTTTGATGATTAGCGTCGTACTACTCTGGTAAAAAGCATTTACCAACAGTTCCCGATCTAGTCGTTCTTGAACATCTTGGTCGGCCAGGGAACAAACTTTTCCGAAAAATGTAATGGATTTTGGAATGGTTGGAAAACCGTTTGTAGGCGATTTATTTTCTCTTTTGGTAATTTTTTTAGGGGGAGGGGAGCAAAAGCAAAGAGTCAATAGGGTACTAAGAATTAGTGTCGCTTGATGATTTCGAAGCGGGGGGAGTGAAAACATGAGTTCGTCGAAAAAAATAATAAAACGCTATAATTAGTGGAAAAAACAGGGCTAAAATCCAATAACCAGCTCCCGCACTATAGAGGCACAGCATCACCAATCCAAGGCCTCCCAGGGTGAAGGAAAAAGCCGTAAAAATCAACCATACTTGAAATTCGGAGTAACCCGAATAAACTAAATGGTGCGTTGTGTGGTCTTTACCTCCTCTTGCAGGTGACGCTCCTCGTTTAACGCGATTGTATACCACGGTAAATGTATCGATAAAAGGCATTGCCAATATCATCATGAGAATAAGGGTGGCTACCCAAAATGGAATTTCAGAAATTCCCTTCTCGTCCCATAAAATGAACACCGAAAAATAGGCCAAAACGTAGCCGATAAGTTGGCTTCCTGAGTCTCCCATAAATAACTTTGAAGGAGGTTTGTTGAACGTTAAGAAACTCGCTGTTGCGCCAATAAAACCGATTAATAAAAATAGGTAGATATCCGAAACATGATTACAGAAAAAGAGGCTAATGCAGATAAAGTTGATGAGTGCGCTGGTTGCTATACTGGCCGCAATTCCGTCCATGTTATCGAGCATATTTAGGGAATTCATCACCCCTACGGTCCACAAGACGGTAACCATAAGATTGATGGATTCGACCTCACTTACAGGAATTAACTTTTTTGAAAAACCAATGAGCAAACCACAAAAGATTTGAGCAGTTAATTTAATCAAAGGCTTTGTGTCGAAGGCATCGTCGGATAATCCCATAAAGAAAGCCAAACACATACCAACGAAGAAATATACAAAGGAAGAATCACTGAATACATTTTCAAGGGGGTGCGAAATGAGGTAAGTAATTAATGAAAAGAAGACCGATAAAAAAATTGCAATTCCCCCCAACGAGGGTTTGGAACTTTTGCTCCACCTTTTGTCGGTATTATTGTTGCCGCGAATTCCGAGAGTACGCGAAAATTCAAGCAGCACGATCATCAGTGCAAGTGTGGCGAGGAAAGTTCCAAGGAAGAACAATATAAGCTTCAGGCTTGAATTCATAACGCGAATGGACTATCGAATAAGCGTAAAGGAATGCCATTTTCGTCTTTGGAAGAAACGATTTTTGGAACGTCGGGCCACTGAATTCCAAGATCCGGGTCGTTCCAAAGTAAGGTGCCCTCGTGCTCAGCCGAATAAACCGAGGTACACTTGTAACTCAACAGCGTATGGTCTTCTAACGCCAAAAAGCCGTGGGCAAATCCTTCGGGAATGTAAAATTGTGTCCGATTAATTTCGGAAAGTTCGATGGTTTGGCATTTGCCGTAGGTTGGGGAATTTTTTCGAAGATCAACGGCAACGTCTAGAGCTTTACCTCTCAAAACTTGCACCAATTTTCCTTGAGCGTAGGGAGGAAACTGAAAATGAAGACCACGAATCACTCCATATCTTGAAGACGAAACATTGTCTTGAAGAAAATTGAAAGGGAGAACCTCCTTGTAGCGAACAGCGTTAAAGGTTTCCATGAAATAGCCCCGCTCATCGTCGAATACATTGGGAGTAATCTTAACCAAGCCCTCGATCGAAAAATATTCAACTTTCATGCTTCACTTTTTTCTTGTTCCAAAATGTTAATTTGGTCAACAAGTTTTTCCACCATGGTTCGGTGCGATCATCGGAGTAGTAACCCCCGTAATGGTTTCCGTATCCATAACCGTATCCATAACCGTATCCATACCCATACCCATATGCGTAGAACCCACCACTTGTTGGAACAGCATTCAGAATAACGTTGATTTTTTGCATTTTCTGAATGGAAAATAGATTCATGATTTGTTCGGCATACTCTCTTTTGGAATAATTGGCCTTGAATAAATAAATGGGAATGTCGCATTGCGTTAAAATATTGATGCCGTCTGAAACCAAACCAACCGGTGGATTGTCGATAAAAAGGATATCGTAGTTTCCTTTAAGTTCCTCCAGAACCTTTGACAAGGTCGCTCCTTGAATAAGATCGGATGGGTTGGGAGGTACGGGACCAGCTGTAATAAAATCGAGGTTCGTAATTTTTGACGAGCTTATTGCCTCGTGTAAGGGCATCAATCCCGATAAGATTTGGCTCATTCCTTTTTCGTTTGGGACCCCGAAACCGTGGTGGACTTTAGGTTTTCTAAGATCAAGATCCAACAAAATGCATTTTTTCCCAGCAAGAGCATAGGTAGCTGCCAAATTGAGAAGAACAAAGGTTTTTCCCTCCCCGGATATCGAGGAAGACACGGCAACGGTTTTCGCGTTTTGGTTGACAAAATTCATGTTGGATTTAATGTTTCGGATAGACTCAGTAAGGCGCGACTTCGGTGCATCCGTTATGACAATTTGTGAATACATCATTTTCCTTTTGTGCATCGGGACAATTCCGAGCACCGTAGTGGATTCGGGAAGTAGGGATTTAAGATCATCCAATGAGGTAATTTGATTATAAAAGAGGTAATCAAGAAACAGGCTTCCAAAACCGATGATGGATGCCAGTATGATGGCAAAAAGGAGGGTCTTGTTGCGGTTTGGAGAAATGGGTAAGTTGGATAATTCTGGAGGGCTAAGTATTTGGTTTTTAGTGGAGTAACCAGCATTACTTAATTGAAATTCTATTTTTTTTGCCGTGTATTGATTAAAATAATTTCTGTTTAACTCTTCCATATATTTCAAGCGGTTGAATTCCGATGCTTTATCCGGTAATCCTAAAAGCCGCCCTTCGAAGCCTTCAGCCTGGTTATCTAAAATTCTTTTTTCGTGCCTGAGTCGATCGTGAATGGTGGAGATACTGCGACGAATTCCTTGAACGCAGGTTGTGATTCGGTCGTTGGTTAACCGAACCTTTTTGCTTTCATATGAAATGTCTTGGAGAAGATCCTCCTTGATTTCTAGCAGGCGTTTTAGTTCTTCAATCTGGCGCGTGAGAGAACCTTCGAAGCTTCTTTTTCCTACCAACTCTGGCAGTATTTTGAAAATTTCAGGACGAGATACTTGATCTGAGATGTTTTTTTGCAGGTAATCCACCGCGTAAAGTTCTTCGTTGATTTCCATGATACGCGTATTCAGGGTGGATAGATTTTTTGTTATATCGGATTCTTCGTATTCAAGGCTTGGCAAATTTTGTGTACGCTGAAATTTACTGAGGCTGTCCTTTGAGGTATTTAAAATGGTGGAAAGGGAGTCTAGTTGGTTGTCAATGAAGGTGAGCGTTTTCAAGTTTTCCTCCTGCTTATGCATTCGTTCAAACGTAAAATAACCACGGATAAGACTTTGCATGAGGTTGTAAGCAAGTTTCCTATTCTCGTGACGGTACGATATTTGGATTGTCCTGGCTGCTTCGTCAATGATAGCAATGCTCAATCCACTTTGGAGTAATTTTACAAGGTCTTGTTGGTGGTTAAAGGTGAAATAGATGCTTCCGTTTTCGATTAATTCAAAAAATTTCCTTTCATTTTGTGCTTTTATTAAAATTTCAAAATGCGGGGATTTAATAAGTTTAGCAAGACGTCCGGAGATGCGATACGTCTTATTTTGATAGGCGTAACTCAGGGAGAACCTGTTTTTTTCAAGAGGTTCAATGTTAATTTTTATTGCGCAAATACCAGAATCTGAGACTTGGTTGGTTATTATTGAAAAGGGTGTAAATCCGTATAAGTTTTCGGTGAGTAATTGGCCGTCGTTGTGCACAAAAGTGTGGAGGCCTAATCCCTGAACAGCATTTTTAAACAAAATCGGTGAGCGAAGTAATTCAACATCCTCCGATAAACTGCGTTGGGTGCTTGAGACCCCTAAGTTGTTGTTCAAAAGTTGCTGTGTTTTATTCTCTTGAATTATTTGAAGCACCGCTTGAGATTCGAAAATGGGTTTGGTGTAACGGAAGTAAAGAAATACGGCGATAAAAATTACGGCAAAGGCCAACAAGGGTTTATACCAATGTTTCGCCAAGACATTTTGAAGTATTACAGGATTAAAGGAATCATTTAATCTTCGGCTCGGTTTCTTCATGGATAAAATCGTAAAATGATGGAAACCAACGCAAGGCCGGCTACAGCAAGGTTCAACCAAGGATTGATTTCCTGTAAGCTATTTTGCACCGTTCGGGGATAATAATTGACAACAACGATATCATGATTATGGACCAGTGTCGCTGCGGGCTTCATGTTGTCGAGGGACGATATATCGAGTCGGTAAACCTTATAGGACCCATTGATTTTTCGTAAAAGGTGCACTTCTTTTGCTTTCGCATAATTCTTCAATCCTCCGCCAAGTGCAATTACTTCAACAAGAGTGGTGTTTTGTTGGGTTAGTGGTATCACTTTACCTGCGTCCTTTCCTGAAAATAATACCACTCTTTCATTTTCGATGCTCACCTGAACAAAAGGCTCTCGGATTACCTTCGACAATTGACCTATCAAGATGACTTTTACCTCATCAACGGTTTTTCCATTCACTTGTACACTGCCTATAAGTGGAAGTGTTACATTTCCTTGCTGGTCTACCACATAGCTCGAGTTTCTTTTCTCATCGGCCGATTGCTCATTGACTTTACCAATTATTTTCAATTCACCGTTGTTCGGGTAAAAATCAATCGATAGAACATCTCCGGGAATAATTTGCGAGGTGCTGTTTGAAGGGGGCAGCGACTCGATGATCAAAGCGCTACCTTCCTCCGGAAATAAAATTCGATTGGAATTGATGGTTTTACAGGAAACCAATATCATCAAAAAAAAGAGTCCTCCAAATAATTTCCAATTATGCATCGTTCAATAATTTTTGATACAAGTTATCCATACGACCTATCAGCTGGCTGTAAGAATGTTGCTCAACAGCAAAGGTATGAGCATTTTTTGACATTTGAATTCGCTTTTCGCGATGAGTGCTCAGGTATTCTATTTTTTCCGCAAGTTCTTTTGAGTCAAAGGAGCTAAGGAGTAGGCCGGTTTCATGGTTGATTAGGGTATTTTTGACTCCCCCGACATCTGTGCTGATCACCGGGATTCCGGCGGCTTGCGCCTCAATTAAGGTTACGGGAGTACCTTCGTTGAGTGAAGTCAAACAAATTAGGTCCATGGCAGCATAGAATCGATCCATGGGGAAAATCCACGAGGTGAACACAACCTTGTGAGAGATTCCCAATAGCTCTGCGTGTTCTTGCAACTCGGTTTTCATCTCCCCGTCTCCCGCAATAAAGAATCGATAATTCAATGGCGAGTTTGATACGACAAGATGCGCCGCATTTAAAAACATTTCATGGTTTTTAATGGGCGTTAAACGGCCTACGATTCCCACGGCAATGGTGGCGTCGCTCAACTGATATTCTTTGCGGGCCGTTAATCTTATTACTGCATTGGGGTGAAAGGGAGTCAAGTCAAATCCCAAGGGTATTACGTGGGTTTTGGAAGAAGCGCAAATGCGAAATTGTTCGTTGATTGCCTTCTTTTGCGCTTCAGATATGGCTACTACAGCTGTGGTCTTTAGCGCTAGCAAGCGCTCAACGTGTTTAATTAAGGAACTTTTGATTTTTCCGAAATAACTTTCAAATACGTGGCCATGATACGTGTGAACAACAACGGGTACTCCCGATGTAAATGCCGCAAGACGTCCTAAAAAACCCGCCTTTGATGCATGGGTATGCACGATTTGAGGTTTGAATTCTCGAATGATCTTTCGGAGCTCAAAAAAAGCCTTTAAGTCTCGGGTTAAGTTCAATTTTCGTGACATTGAGGGTAAAATACTCGCCGTAATATTGAGCTTTTCCAATATCTCCATTGCCGATGCTTCCGTAACATTGGCTTGACCACCTACCAATTTTGTTTCGTAGTTTTCAGGGAGGTGTTTCGTCAACAGGGCAACGTTCCAAATGGGCCCCCCAATGTTAAATCGATTGATAATTCGAAGTATTTTTATTTTTTCAGAATTTTCTTTACCCATCAATTATGTTGAAAAAAAAACCATGGATCCTGAATAACTCGCATATATTTTTTAATTTTTGTGATACGATGATTGCATTTCGAAGTTACGCTATTTTGAGTTGTTTCATGCTTGGAAACCACGGAATAGCGCAAAGCATTTCGGATCGCATGGCTGAATACTTAAGCGATCCTCATATTTCGGCCGCACAGAGTAGCCTGTTGGCTGTGGATATTTTTTCCGGAGATACCCTGCTGAGCTTTCAAAGCAATGTGGCGCTTCCGACTGCATCTACCACCAAGGTATTTTCGACGATGATGGCATTGGAATTGCTAGGCTCGGAATATCGTTTTGCGACGGAGTGCTATACGGATGGAACAATAAAAGACAGTGTGTTGACCGGAAATGTCTGGATAAGAGGTTTGGGAGATGTTTCTTTTGGCAGCAAATTTTTCCACGGAGAAGGCCTAGAGGTAAATGCGTTATTCGGATTGGTAGATATGTTAAAGCATAAAGGAATTAGCAAGGTAAGCGGCTCTGTTATCATTGACGGTTCATCTTTCGGTTACGAAGGAACCCCAAAGGGTTGGTCAGCATGGGACTCGGGCAATTACTACGGTGCCTTTTCTGCTGGGATCAATTATTACGATAATGCCGTTAATTATTATTTTTCCACGGGTAAGCCCGGAAGTAGAGCTCAACTAATTTCAACCTATCCCAACCAAACGCGACTTCAATTAAAAAATCTAATTACCAGTTCCCGAGCGCGAGGCGATAATTCGAACCTGCAAGGGGAGGCGTACAGTGAAAAGCGCACGGCTACCGGTAAACTTCCTGCTTACGAATCAAATTTTAAGGTACGTGGTTCTGTAGCTGATCCGGAACAGAATTTTGCAGATGTTCTTGCGGAGACATTCAAAATGCGCGGATTTGTTGTTACCAAGGGGGTCTTTGGAGTACGGAATAAAAATTTGGTGTTACCAGACTATGATGCAATACAGCAGGTGGCAAAAATCGAAGGTCGTACGGTAGGTGAAATCGTTGAATGGACAAATAAAAAAAGTGTAAATTTTTTTGCGGAGGGACTTTTAAACGGTGTTGCATATAAGTTGACGGGTTTAGGTTCTAACAGCAATGGTCTGAAAGTCTATCAACAATATTTGTCTTCAAGAATGGATACTACAAACCTTCGCTTATACGATGGGAGTGGGCTGTCGCGTTACAACCGTATTTCAGCCAAACATTTATGCCAAATACTGTCTTATGCTTGCAACTCAGCGTTGTATGGGGCATTTAAAAATTCGTTACCCATTGCCGGTAAGTCGGGTACGATTAAAGATCTTTGTTTGGGACAAGCCGGCGAGGGCCGCGTTTTCGCGAAAAGCGGAACCATGACAGGCGTCAAGTCCTATTCGGGTTTCGTCTACACCCTGTCGGGGAGAACCATCGTTTTTACCTTGATTGCTAGCGGTTTTAAGTGCGAACAAAGTCATATCAAAGCCTTGATGCAAGAATTGTTGAATGGTCTAGCTGCTCTTTAATTCGGTTTCAAAAATATCATTCCAAAATTCAGAATAAGGAATGCCGGCCTCTTTGAGCATTTTAGGGACGATGCTTTCCGCGGAAAATCCCGGGGTTGTATTTACTTCAATTACGTAAGGTGTTGAGTCAACTAACATAAAATCAATGCGTGCAATGGATCTTAAATTTAACAGCTTATAGATTTCGATTGATTGAGCCTGAATGGACAAGGTGTGTTCTGGAGAAATTCGAGCAGGTGTGATTTCTTGCGATTTCCCTTGGTATTTTGCCTCGAAATCAAAATACTCGTTTTCCGACACAATTTCGGTTAGGGGTAAGGCTTGTATTTCCGATGCTTTGCGATAAACACCACAGGTGACTTCGATGCCGTTGAGAAAAGATTCGATTACCGCCGTTTCCCCTTCGGTGTAGGCTAATGCCAACGCTTTTTGCAATTCATTTGCTGATTTAACCTTCGAAATCCCGTAACTCGATCCGGAATTCGTCGGTTTGATAAATAATGGAAGGCCTAGCTCGTTAACAATTCTGTTTGTGTCAAGATTGCTGTTTTTTTTGCTTAAAATGGATTTTGCAACAGAAAACCCAAAGGATTTTAAAAACTGATTACAATACCACTTATCAAACGAAAGTGAAGAGGCTAAGGGATCAGAATTGATGTAAGGAACCTTAAACATGTCCAAATAGGCCTGTATTTTCCCGTTTTCTCCGGGATCACCGTGCGTGTACACCAACGCGCCGGTAAGAGGAATAATTTGTTCTTGGATGATTGCTGAGGCACAGTTCAAATCGAATATTCCGGATTTACCGTTCATTTCGGTTAACCAGCCTTCGCGGGTCACCTTTATGATTAAAGGGCTAAAACCATCGGGAAAATGGTCGAGGATGGTATTGACGCTTTTCATGGAAATTTCGAACTCGGAAGAAAATCCTCCACAAAAAATACCGATTGTTTTCATGCACCTAAGGTAAAATTTAACTTGGTCCTCTTTTTAATTTGATAAGTTAATTATGAAAGTAAGATTGTTAATTTAGTACCTTTTAACAACGTAATTTCGTTTTATGCGCTTTTCTTACTTTTTAATGTGGTGCGCATTCCAATATTCATTTCGGCTTTATTTTCGCAAGATCATCATTCGTAAGAAAAGCCCCTATTTTTTCGGCCGTACCATATTTGTCAGCAACCATCAAGGATCATTCATGGATCCTTTGTTAATTGCTTCATTGCGAAAACCAATAGTTCATTTCATGGTGCGAGCAGACGTCTTTAACCGATTTACAAATTGGATTTTTTGGTCCTTGCATATGCTCCCGATTTACCGACAAAGGGATCGGGTTGACACGGTTGAAAAAAATAAGGAAAGCTTTATTAAAACCAATCGTTTGCTCGGTCGACGAAGAAACATTTTAATTTTCGGCGAAGGATTCACCCATGACCGGATTCAGCGTCGCCTTCATCCCATCAAGAAAGGCGCAGCCCGCATTGGTTTCTCGGCACTTATTGAGGATGGCTGGAGAAACCCTGTTTACCTGCAAGGTTTAGGAATTAATTACAGCGATTTCAATTTAATAGGCAGTGATGTTTTAGTTGATGCAGGCAACAAAATTTGCTTGAACGATTATCGAGAATCTTATCTTGAAAATCCTTCTAAAACCATAACGGAGGTAACGGTACTACTTGATGCCGATATGAGGACCCTTATTCCGGATGTAAAAACCCCTGAAATGGCAGATTTTCACGAGGACCTTATGATGCTCACCCGAAAAGGCATACATCCTTTGTGTTTCGATCCTTCTATTTCTTTTGAACATCGGTGGCAATATGCACTTGAACTGGCAACTTGGATTAACGCGCATCCTTTCGAACATTGCCAGGAGTTAACCGTTTTACGTGACGAAATAGCCGATTACAAAGAAGAACTCTGTCGGCAAGGGGTATCGGAACCAGAACGATTTGCGGCAGCCGAAAAGCCCAGTCGAATAATTCCTGGGTTGTTCAACGTTTTGTTGCATTTACCTTTTGCTATACTTGGGTTGATGCACGCTGCGCTGCCTATTCACGTTATAAAATGGTGGGTCGAGAGGACTCTAAAACGCCCCGTTTATTGGGGCTCTACCAAAATGGTTTTGGCGGTAATTATCGTACCAATTATCAACATCCCTTTTTTGCTATGGTTGCTAGCTGCCTTATCCTGCATAGCGCCGTGGAACTGGGTGGTTGCTAGTGCTTATTTCTTTTCCATTGGTTGGTTTTCTTTGGCCTATTTGAAGGTTCTTTCAAGGCTAAAGTTGATGTTTCGTTTGAGTCAGGTAAAACAAAAAAAGTTGAAGGCGCTTAATGACAATTACTTCAATCTTATTGCATCAATTCGCACAAAAATTCCTGTGGCATGATGTTCAGCCTATCGCTAGAATGGCAGGAATTTTTAACAACTGAAATCAACAGCAGGTATTATGTAAACCTGCATAATAGGGTGTTGAGAGAATACGAGGCGCATCCCGATAAGGTATTTCCCCCAATCCATCGTGTGTATGAAGCTTTCTCAGGAATCCAACCGAGCGAAGTGCGGGTGGTGATTTTAGGGCAAGACCCTTATCCTACGCGAGGTCACGCCCACGGTTTGGCTTTTTCTGTGGAGCGAGATGTTTCACCCCTTCCGAGGAGTTTAAGCAATATTTTTCGGGAACTCACAAGCGACATGAGCATGGATTGCCCCCAAAACGGAAACTTAGGCGCATGGCGGACTCAAGGAGTATTGCTGTTGAATTCGGTGCTAACCGTGAAAGAAGGTCAGCCGGGATCTCACAAAGGCTTGGGCTGGGAACAATTTACGGACGCTGTAATTACCCGTCTAAGTAAGCAAGTCGACCACTTGGTATTTATGCTTTGGGGTGCACATGCACAGCGAAAAATACCGCTTATTGACGGGGCCAAACATCTCATATTATGCGCACCTCATCCATCACCGCTTGCAGCACATAGGGGATTTTTGGGGTGTCGTCATTTCAGCAAGGCTAATGATTTTTTAGCTGCAATGCAAAGGCCAATAATCGCTTGGTAGGTTTTCACTATCTTTGCCAGCAATGTTAAAAAATGATCTTTATTTGCGGGCACACCGAGGGGAGAGCATCCCGCGGTATCCCGTTTGGCTAATGCGCCAAGCGGGTAGAATTTTGCCGGAGTATAGAATTCTTCGGTCAAAATTGAGTGGATTTAAAGAATTAGTTGAAACCCCGGGCTTAGCAGCAGAGGTAACTCTCCAACCTGTGGATCGCCTTGACGTTGATGCGGCCATTTTATTTTCCGATATTCTGGTTGTTCCCGATGCCATGGGATTGACCTACGACATGGTAGAACATCGTGGGCCTTACTTTTCAGAAACGATTCGCTCCGAGGCAGATTTATTCAAGTTGGATGGGGAGGTTGATGTTAAGGAACGTCTTTCTTATGTTTTCGAGGCGATAAAGCTTACCAAAGAGGGTTTAAATAATCGTATTCCGCTCATTGGTTTTGCTGGAGCTCCATGGACCATTTTTTGTTACATGGTGGAGGGGAAGGGTTCTAAAACATTTTCCGAAGCGAAAAAGTTGCTCTACACGAACCCCGTTTTGGCACACGAATTGCTTGGTCGAATTACTGACGTCACCATTGAATACATGAGAGAACAAGTGAACTCCGGAGTTGATGCATTACAGCTTTTTGATTCATGGGCGGGAATTTTAGGGAGAGAACAATATGCTGTATTCGGTTTAGGGTACATTGCTAAAATTGTTAAGGCCTTTGAAGGTTTCCCCTTCACCGTTTTCTCCAAAGGTGCTTTGGGATCCTTGATCGATATGGCTAATCTGCCTTGCACCGCTCTTGGCTTAGACTGGAATATGGAAGTTGAGTTGGCGCGGAGTTTGGTAAAGGAAACCAAAACGCTTCAGGGTAATTTAGATCCATGTCTTTTGTATGCCAACAAAAAAACCATTGAGGGCGAAACAAAAAAATTGTTGAATTCGTTCAAAAGTCCCCGACATATTGTAAATTTGGGACACGGCGTTTATCCGGATGTAGATTTCGAACACGCGAAAGTATTCATTAATACTGTTAAAAATTATGAAACAAAGTATGCTTAATTGGGGCGTTTTATGCGTTTCCTTGATTTTTTCAAGTTCTTTTTTTGCGCAAAAAAAAGGCGATAAGTCAGCCAAGTTGTTGAATTACACTTTCGATAAATTGCAAGATTCGGATGTTGAGGTTTCTGAGGAGGGTCAAATCGGATTATTGAGGGGTTTAAGACCGTCTTCACAATACCCCGCAGACGCATTTATAGGTAGTGGAGACTTTGGTGTTGGTGTCAATTTGTACGGGTACGCCCAACCAAAAGCCTTTGCTGATGAAAAATTTGAGGGCGATGATGCCAGTTTATTTCGCTACGGCGACAAGAACCTGGGTTATGCGGGAATTGTGACCTACAAACAAGGTAAATTGGCCAAAGAGCGCTCTTACATTACCATTCCTTTTACCGATGAAACCGGCAAGAAAGGGGTAAAAATGACTGCCGGGAAAATGTATTGTATCGAAATGAGCGTTTCCATGGCCGAGGCTTCAAAATTCGCAACGAATAACATAGGTTTGATGTTTGTCAAAAATTTTGCTGACTACCAAACGGAGAATATAGAAGAACCGTCGGGTCCTTTTTACGATGATAATTCGGCGGGGCGTGTAATTTACAACACAAAAAACCGCATCTACAATTCCTACGGAGGGTGGGATAAGGTTTGTAATATCTACAGAGCCAAAGGCGATGAAACAGGCGTGGTTATTGGTAATTTTGCCATGAATGACAAAACCAAATATGAGGTCAACAAAAAAATCGATCCAAAGAAAATGGAGAGGGATGGCGAGGAATTAGCGGAAGTTCCCGTATTACAGCCAATGGCTTATTACTACATCGATAATGTTCGAATCAAGGAGGTCGATTCAAAAGATAAGTGCTACTGCATTAAACGCGACACCACGACAATGATTCAATTATCTCGAACGCAAATTACCAAGGATATGATTATCTCGGATAAGCTCTCTGCAGCAGATAATGTCGAGGCTCAGGTCATTTATTACTCACAAGGAGAGAGCAAGCCTGATGAAACGGGCAAAGAAATTATTGATTTTCTGGCTTCCTATTTGAAAGAAAATGAAGGTGCATCTGTTGAGATTTTTTCCAACAACGACCAAATGGAGGATTCATTAGCCCTCGAATTTGCCGACGATGAAGACATCGTCGCTCAATTTGCAAACCTCTCCGAAAAGCGCATTGATTATATTAAGGAACGCTTGATGGAGCGTTTTGAAATTTCTGCTTCAAGAATCATTCCCCGCCCCATGGGAGCCAGCAATGAGAACACGAAAGAGATACCTGCGGATGCCGATGACGACATGCGATATGCCTACAATCGAAGGGTCACGTTTGTTATCAAATAATTTTTTCTAAAGTTCGTTAAAAAGCTGTCTGAGGACAGCTTTTTTATTGCGTAAACTTTTTTAGTTCGAGGTATAAGCGTTCGGTGGGGAGCCCCATGACGTTCGTATAAGAACCCTTAATGGTTCGAATTCCAATAAGTCCAATCCAATCTTGAATTCCGTAGGCTCCCGCTCGATCCAACGCATTTTCCCGGGTCAAGTATTGCGTTATCTCACTTTTTTCTAAAGATCGGAATTCAACGGTGGTGCGTTCGTAAAACGTATTATATGTATGGAGGGTTGCAAGACAAACTCCCGTGATTACCTCATGTTTTCGATCCGATAAAATCTGCAGCATTGTTCGGGCCTCCTCGATATGTGTTGGTTTGCTTAACGGGGTCTTGTCAATGAAAACCAGCGTATCTGCACAAATCAACAATTCATCTTCTAAAAGATTTTTTCTCAGGGCCTTCATTTTGCGCAGCGAAATATCTTCTGGGACTTTATACCATGGGATTGTAACATCAATCTTTTCGTTAATATTAGCAACACGCTGTTCAAATGCATAGCCCATACGCGTTAAAAGTTCTACCCTGCGAGGTGAGTTCGATCCGAGGATGAGTTTCATAGAAGAAATAGCGAAATTACTCCAGCGAACATACTCAGTTTCAGCGTTAGAGATATCCGTGAAATGTTGACGCTAAGCGTGTTGAGAATAGCTGCCAAAATACAGAATGCCAGTGCAGAGGATAACATTGCAAAAAAGAAAGAATTGGTAGGAACCGAGGCATCGAACAGCAGCGTTGTAAAGGGAAAAAGAACGCTAATGCACATGAGAGAAACCATATTTCTGGATCGTTGAATACCTATTACGATGGGTAAAGAACGAACTTTTATGAGCTGATCTCCTTGAACATCTTGTATATCTTTTATAATTTCTCGGGATAAATTGATGAGAAACGCAAACAAAGAAACCAACAGTACCACATTAGTGTGTTGGGTTTTTACTCCGGCAATCTTGAAGAAAGTCAAACTGATAAGCGGGATTAGACCCACCAGAAAGGCAATGGAAACGTTTGACCAGAATAAAATCTTTTTTAAATATACTGAATAAACCCAGAGCAGTGTTGAGGAGAAAAGGTGAATGAATAGGAAAAACCATGAATGAAGAGAAATGCTTAAGATAAGGGAAATAAAGAATCCTAGGGCATTAAATGCCCAATGAATAATGATGGCCCACCTTTTTTGCAGCGTTTTACCAACTACGATTTTATTCGGTCGGTTTAAGCGGTCAGCTCGAACGTCGAAATAATCGTTAATGGCATTTCCTGCTCCGGCAATAAGTACCGTTGAAAGGATGAACAACATAAATAAGAAGTTCTGGTAATCCCCTAAGGGTTGCATTAAAACCGCTTGCTTGACCCCTACCATGGTGAGGGCTATTAAAATGAGATTTTGAATTCTTATTAACCTTAAAAATGCCACTATTTCATTATTTTATATACGGTTCTGCGATTGATCTGGTGCGCGTTCTCTTTTTCGTCCTCCGAAGGTAGTGCCGAGATTTCCTGATCGCTGATAATTGGTGATAACTCGCCGTAGCCTCTATAGCTCATGCGAACAGCTGCAATGTGTTCGCTTTGGACCAGATAATCATATACCGCCTTAGCTCTTTCCGTCGACAATTTCATATTATCTGTGGCATCGCCCCGAGTATCGGTATGCCCACCTAATTCTATGGTTAAGCTTGGGTTCGTGCGCAGGAAGTTAGCGAGATTATTCAATTCGACATAAGATTCGCTGCGAAGTTTAGCACTGTTTAAATCGAAATAAATGTTGTGAAGAATGTTTTCTTTACCACTTCCTATTGGATTCATAGGAATATCCAAGTGATAGGTTGTTTGGTTTTCATCATAGGTTAAATCGAATCCAAGCGAGGTTGGTGCGTACCCCGGAAATGTAACATCAATGACATATTGGCGATTGCTCGGTAAAGGAACACTGAAGGTCCCGGTTAAAGGATCTGCATCACTGATGATCACAACTTCGCCAGTAGCAATATCCTTCAAGGTAAAGTGGCCTCCTAAAGGCGACAGGGTTGCTGCTTCAAAAACTTTTCCGTCAAAATAGTAGGTGGTTGTCGGTTGCAAATTTTTCGGCAATTCAAACAGGTAGATGTCCAAATCTCCGTAGCCTCCGGCTCGATCCGAAGCAAAAAAAGCAATATTTCCCTGCGGAGCCACAATTAAGGAATTTTCGTCGTTGAGGGTATTAATGGGATACCCCAAATTCTTGGGTTTGGACCATTTACCATCAGCACCGATTTGGCTAACATAAAGGTCAGATCCCCCCAAACCCGCATGCCCTCGAGAGGCGAAATACAGCGTTTTCCCGTCGGGATGAATGTGCACGGATTCTTCCGCATAAGGTGTGTTAATTATGTCGGGCAAGCGTTCGGCAGCCGACCATGTTCCGTTTTCACCGATTCGACTCACATAAATATCGCTGTTGCGGAAGTCGGCACCTTTGCCCCTAAGCCCCCGAATAAAATACAAGGTTTTCCCATCCGCAGAAAGCGATGGTTGGGTTTCCCAATGATAGGTATTGATTTCGCCACCGATGTTTACCGGGTTGGACCATTTGTTGCCTATGCGTTCCGTATAAAACAGGTCACAACTTCCCTTGCCCTTGCGGTTTTCACCGTAATCGCCACTTTCGTCGGAGCAGGCTACAAATACCAATCCTCTCCCGTTAGCAGAAACGGTAGGAGCACCTTCGTTGCGTTCCGAATTCACATTCAAGGGCATGGGGATAGCGTTACCCCAATTGTTGTCTGAAAAATTGGAGGTGAAAAAATCTTCTTGAATGTTGTTGCTTTCATAGGGTAGCGCTCGGGTGAAAAAAATCTTTTTTCCATCTACCGTAAGCGAGGGGTAGTATTCTGCATGAACGGTATTGATTCCCGGCCCGGCATTTATTGGGTCAAAGGCAACGGGATTTTTTAGCGCCTCTATGGAAAAGACCGCGCTTTCGTAAATGAGTTTTCCCAACTTTATGTAATCGCTGTTGGCGTTGGGGTTTTTTAGAAATTGTTGGATGTACTGTAACGCTTTGGAATATTCTCCTCGGTCAAGATAAAGGTCTCCAAGTTGAAAAAAGGTCATGCCCGTTCTCGAATGCTCCGGGTTAATCTTTAAAGCATTTTCATAATCGAAAATTGCCTCGGATTTTTTACGAAGGTTGAGGTGAAATTCAGCACGAAGTAAATATGCCTCCCAAAAGTTAGGATCTTTTAATAAGCACTTATTTAAAATTTTGATCCCCGAACTGAAGTCCGGATAGCCCGTTCCGGGATCTATTTGTTGAGAAGGAACTACTTGAGCTTCTTTGAATAATTTGACCGCTTTTTTGTTGTTACTCGAGTATTGTCCACAAACCGAACGCATGAGAAAGAACAACGTAAGAAGGAATACGCATTGCTTCATTAGGGAATTTCAAGGTATTTGTGGGTTTGTAACGAGAGTTTCCAGCGTGGGTTACGGTGTATGAAGGAAATAATGCCTTCTTGCAAGAAAGCTCTTTTGCTCCATTCCGGTTGAAGGTAAAGTAAGCAAGAATCGCTCACCTTCTCGGAATGGTTTTTAGCCCACTCTAAATCGGAAAGGTGGTAAATGACCACCTTTAATTCATTTGCGAGGGTGTAGGCCTCCTCGCAGGGTTCTTTAAATTTTTTGGGCGAAAAAGTGTACCAATCTACCGATCCCTTAAGGGGATAACATCCGGAGGTTTCGATGCTCACATATTTCTCATGACGATGTAGCAGTTGCGTGAGCGGATACAAGTTGTGCATAGCGGGCTCGCCGCCGGTCAATACCACAAAGTTGTGATTTTCAGTAAGTTCCTGAATTCTTTCCAGGCTGTAGGATTCTCCTACCACTGCTGACCAACTTTCTTTGACATCGCACCAAACACAAGCAATATCGCACCCGGATAGACGAAGAAAATAGGCGGAACGGCCGCTGTGGTAGCCTTCTCCTTGCAAGGTCGAAAAATGTTCCATGATCTGATAGCACGCCTGTTGCATACAGCAAAGTTAAGGTTCTTTAACATCAAGAATGAAAAACCATCAAGTTAAAGGATATTTTTATATTTGTTTCAACAAATTTAAGATACAATGAAAAAAATTACACTTGTTTTTTCCTGTTTATTGAGTTCTTTGGCCTTTGCGCAATCCCAATTTGGCAACGGTAGCCTAGAACAATGGCAGAACGTTGGCGCACCAACAGAGGAGCCGTTTAACTGGAACAGCTTTAAAACTGGTTCAGGACCTTTCTCTGGTTTTGCCAACAAGCAAATCGAACGTTCAACCAATGTGCGGGCAGGTTCATCGGGCATGTATTGCGCCCGGATTTGGTCTACCAGTGTTCTCGGTATCGTCGCTAACGGAACGATGACTTCGGGTCGAATCAACATGGGCAGCACATCTCCAGCGAACTCTGCAAATTACAATTATTCTCAAACCAGCGACACGCTATTTTCGGAAGCGTGCCTTGCAAATCCGGACTCCATTGTATTTTGGGCTAAATACACCCATGCCGGTGCCGGAGTAGATCAGATGGCAAGGATGCATGCTATTGTCCATGATAGCTATGATGTGCGCGATCCAATTGATCCTAATTCGGATCCTCATGTTATCTCTGTTGCTGAATTAAACTTCTCTCCAACCAATGGAGGATGGGTTAGGTTCTCTGTTCCGTTTGTTCCATCTGTGAACACGGGACTTTCACCAACCTATATTTTAACGACTTTTGCGACCAATTCCATACCCGGAGGAGGTGCAACAAATGACGAAGTGTTGTTGGATGATATTAGTCTTGTGTACAATGGGGGCGGGGCTGGATTGGATGATCCAATGCCTTCACCATTCGCCGTTACTTACTCAGAAGGATTACTCCATGTTCACGGCGAAGTTCAAGGTCATCTTCGTATCATCGGGTTAAATGGTCAAGTGGTCTATGAGGCAGCTGCAAAAGAGCTGATTTCAATGCCTTTGACGTCGGGATTTTACGTTGCACACATCACTGGAAAAGGCGGGAAATATTTAGTGACAAAATTTTCAGTAAATTAAGAATTTGAAATATTTCTGTTCCGTTTTTGTTGCGTTTTTATTTGCTTTTCATTTTTACGGCCAGTCCGCCATAGTCAAAGGGGTTGTTTACGACGATAGCGATGCACCCGTAGAAGGCGCGAGTGTAATTTACCGTTACGATGTTTCCCGTGGGTGCCAAACGGACAAAAATGGAAAGTTTCAGTTAACGGTTCCATCAGGAGCGGTTTTGCTCTTGGTGCGCTATACCAGCATGCGAACCGATACCCTCTCGCTGAAGTTGGAAGAGAACGAAATAAAGGTGGTGTCGATAAAACTAAGGCCGTTTAGTCTTGAGAAAGGACAAGTAACTGTAGCTGTAGGTAAATTTGATAAGCCTCTGGAGGAGCAAACAGTGACCATGGTGGTAATGAAACCTTCGCTAATTGAAAACAAAAATACGCGCAGCATTGAAACAGCACTCGATCAAACCCCGGGTTTGAATATTTTGGATGGCGAACCACAAATTCGTGGAGGAAGCGGTTTTACGTTTGGAGTAGGAGCTAAAGTTGCTGTACTTGTTGATGATATGCCGATGCTTTCCGGAGATGCGGGGCGCCCCGAGTGGGGCTTTGTACCCGTTGAAAACATTAGTCAGGTAGAAATTATAAAAGGTGCGGCGAGTGTTCTTTCAGGAAGTTCAGCATTGTCCGGCTCGATTCACATTCGTACAGCCTATCCAACATCGAAGCCTTTGAATAAAATCAACCTCTATACAGGTATGTATTCTTCACCTTCTGTGGAGGGGGCTAAATGGTGGTCAGGAATACCGCTGATATCAGGCGCAAATTTTATTCATTCGAAGTCCTACAAAAACTGGGACATTGTGCTGGGCGGTAATATGAATTACGACAATGGATACATTGGTGCACCGAAGCCGGGTCCTTATGTGGTTGATACAATTTCGGATTTTAGCGATAAGCAAATGGCGATGAAAAGGGCGAGGATTAATTTTAATCTTCGCAAACGTTCGACAAAAGTGAGCGGTTTGAGCTACGGCCTCAACGGCAACATCATGTTAGCGCGCACTAACCTCTCTTTTGCCTGGCTCGATGATTCCTCTGGACTTTACAGGGCCTATCCTGGAGCAGTTTTTTTACAAGATCAAACCATATTTAACATGGATCCCTTTATTCAGTTAATTACCGAAGCGGGGGGCAATCATTACCTAAGGACAAGGATCTTGTACAATGACAACCAAATGTCGGCAAACCAAGACAACCGGGCAACAACCTATTACTCGGATTATATGTTTAAAAGGTCTTACGCACAATTAGGAGGAATGGATTTTATAGGGGGTTTAACCGGATCGTTCGTGAATTCGTTCGCCAATATGTACGTCGGGAGTGGAGATCCTAATAACCAACTTCTGAACTTTTCAGCTTACACTCAGGTGGAAAGAACCATCAATAAAACCTTGAATGTTTCCGCTGGAGCGCGTGCGGAATATTTTCAACTCAATGACACAGTTACCGCGTTTAAACCCATTTTTCGTTGCGGTGCAAATCTGAAATTATATCAAGAAACCTACTTGCGCGCTTCTTTCGGACAAGGATTTCGTTTTCCAACCATTACAGAACGCTTTATCAAGACCGGTGTGGGTAACTTTGGGGTCTTTCCAAATCCCGATTTAATTCCCGAAAGCAGTTGGAATGGTGAAGTAGGAATAAAACAAGGGCTTAAAATTGGCGGCGTATACGCCTATTTCGATGTTGCTGCTTTTTGGCAAGAATATCAAAACACGATCGAATATATGTTCGGAATTTGGGATGTTGCGAGCGCTCCTGCATCTTTTGCGGGCTTTAAATTTCTGAATACGGGTAAATCTCGTGTTCTGGGTTTAGACCTTTCTTTCGCAGGTAAAAGTAAGTTGAGTAAAAATTCAGAAGTGAATTTCTTAACTGGGTACAATTACATTGTTCCGAAAACGCTCAACCCGGATTACATATATGCCATCGATGACATCAATCGAAAGTACAGTTACAATTCCACTTCGTTGGACTCAGCGAGCGGAATTCTTAAGTACCGATTTTTACACAACATTAAATTTGACGCGGAATGGACCTTAAAAGAGCAATTTTCGTTGGGGTTGAGCATGAAATATTTCAGTAAAATCGTAAATATGGATGCCATTATCAAAGATTTTGAGGAAACGACCGCTGCATCCGGTGGTGATAAACAGAACATTCGCTACATGGATTATTTCTATTCTCACCGCTTTGGAAACATGATTTTTGATGCAAGGGTATCCTACACCGTAAACGAGCATCATAAAATTGCGCTTGTAGGGTCCAATGTATTAAATCGAAGTTATTCGCTTCGGCCATTGAAAATCGAGCCACCTCGTAGTGTTATGTTGCAGTATACCCTAAAATTGAGTTAGGTTTTCTTGTTAGTCGAAATAATTCTTGTATCTTTGCGCCCTTAAATTACATTATTCACCGAGGTTTCGTACCTCAATAAATAACGAGCAATGGCAACAAAAATTCGTCTCCAAAGACACGGAAAAAAAGGAAATGCTTATTTTCATCTCGTAGCGGCCGACAGCCGGGCCAAGCGCGATGGCAAATTCATTGAAAAATTAGGAACCTACAATCCGGTTTCCAACCCTGCAACAATTACCATAAATTTTGATAGAACGCTTTATTGGGTTGGGGTAGGTGCAGAAATGACCGATACAGCTCGGGCGATACTATCGTACAAGGGAGTGTTGTTTAAAAATCACTTGTTAAAGGGAGTGGCCAAAGGCGCACTAACGCAGGAAGAGGCTACCAAAAAGTTTGACCTTTGGTTACTCGAGAAGGAAAATAAAATCCAAGCTAAGAAAGATGGGTTGTCAAAGGCCTCGGATAATGAAAGAGCAAATCGATTAAAAGCCGAAATGGAAAGCAACGCAGCGAAAGCAGCCGCCATAGAAGCCAAAGCGAATGCCATTTTGGAAGAGCCAGTCGTAGCGGTTGATGATGCTGTTGAGATGGAGGAAACTGCTGCTGTTGAGGAAACTGCTGCTGTTGAGGAAGCGCCTGCTGCTGAGGAAGCGCCTGCTGCTGAGGAAGCGCCTGCTGCTGAGGAAGCGCCTGCTGCTGAGGAAGCGCCTGCTGCTGAGGAAGCGCCTGCTGCCGAGGAAGCGCCTGCTGCCGAAGAAACCCCTGCTGTTGAGGAAGCGCCTGCTGCCGAAGAAACCCCTGCTGCTGAGGAAGCGCCTGCTGCTGAGGAAGCGCCTGCTGCTGAGGAAGCGCCTGCTGCCGAAGAAACCCCTGCTGTTGAGGAAGCGCCTGCTGCCGAGGAGGGAGCTTCGGAAGAATAATTCATATCAGATTGTTTGAAAGGATATTTTCAAATTGGTCATATTGCGAAACTTCACGGATTTAAAGGTGAAGTTTCCTTGTTTTTAGACGTCACACAACCTGACAATTATCGCAGTCTTAATGTTATTTTTTTCGAGATAGAGGGCATTGCCACCCCGTTCCCTATTCAATCCGTAAAGCCGATGATTAACGGATTTATGGTGTTGAAATTAGAAGGGGTGAACAGCGAGGCTGAGGCAAGACGGTTGGTGCGTAAATCGGTGTTTTTGAGCGATTCCTTGCTCCCCGTATTGGACGAACATTCCTTTTATGATCATGAAATTGTGGGTTTTACCGTGATTGATGCGGTTCGTGGCAACATCGGTACCGCCATTGGTGTGATTGACCATCCCTCCAATCCATTGTTGCAAGTGGATAAAGAGGGGGTTGAGATCTTAATTCCCCTCAATTTGGAGTTGTATAAAAAAGTAAACCGAACGGAAAAAACTTTAACGCTTACAACGCCTGAAGGTCTGTTAGAAGTTTATTTGACTTGAGACAACAGACCCAAACAAATTTTCATGCGCATCACTTTTTTGGCTGCTTCGTTCACTTGCTGTTGAAAGTCCTTATTTTTTCGGTATTCTTGAAGGAGCTCGTTGTGTGCTTGAGCCGCGTTAACGGGCATTAAAATAATGTCGCAACCTGCGGAAATGGCTTTTGTTGCGGATTGGGGAACATTGACTACTCCCCCCATGTTCATCGCATCTGTAACGATAAGGCCTTTGAAACCCAGTTCATTTTTCAAAAGACCTGTAACTATAGTTTTTGAACAGGTGGAAGGCAATCCTTGAGTATCGTATTTTTTGTTATTCTTGACGGCAATGTGCGCGACCATAATCGAGAGCACTCCTTTCGAAATCAGTTCCGGATAATTTTTAATTTCCTTAAGTTCGCCGTCAATGGTTTGCAGCGAGGCGTGGGTGTCGCCGCTCACGAGCCCATGCCCAGGGAAGTGCTTAGCAGTTGCAATGATACGGTTGTTTTGGGTTTCTTGAATGAACGCATTGGACCATGGAATCAATTGTTCGGGTTTGTTCCCAAATCCTCGGTAACCAACGGTAGCATTTCCAGCTACATCCACAACAGGTGCAAAGTTGTAGTTAATCCCAATGGAGTTTAGAAGTTTGGCAATTTGTTGGGCAACGCTAATCACCTCTTCCATGGAATTAATTTCTGCCGCTTTTTTAACGGGTGCAGATTCCCCAATTTTTCGATTGACAAGACTCGGTTCAGCATCCGCGCTGTAGAGAAAGGGAAGGTTAGCTTTTGATTCATTTAAAGCATTAAATTTCGTGATCCATTGGGTGAATTCGTTTTGGGTTCCGTTCAACATTAAAATTCCTCCAATAACCCTTTGGTCAATGTGTTGTTCAATCGTTGCAAGGGTTTGACCGTATCGGCCAACGGCAGGCATAAGCAATTGTGCAACAATAGCAGTGTCGTCCAATTGACGGAATACCTCTTCCACCGCTTCATCTAGCAATTTATTGACGCCCAAAAAATCAGAGAGCTGAAAAGTTGTTGTTCCGTTTAATTGGGGAACGTTCAGGGTCTTGTGATTTTCAGAGGGTTGAGAACACGCCAGTAACCCGAGGAGCACACTCGATAGAAGTATAAAGTGTTTGAGATTCATCGACCTGTTTCTTTCGTACAAATTTAGGGTGCTTGTTTTCAAAATTCTACCGATAGTCCATTTGTTATTAACAGCCAGATGTTTTATCCAATATGAAATAATTGTTAAATAATTTTTGTAATTTTTATTAACTTAAGTGTAGGAGAGTCGGAGATTACTAAATAATTCATCAGTAGCGTATGAGAATTTTGCATTTCTTTAATTTCATCTTCTGGGTCAATTGCGCGGTTTCTCAATCGTTTTATGATAAACAAACGGTACAAACGTTAGAAATATTTTTTGCTCAAGCCAATTGGGATGCTCTTCTCGATAATTTAGCTCAAACCACCGAAGATTACTTGTTAGCGGATTCAGTAAGAATTAACGGGACAGTATTCGATTCGGTCGGGGTGAAGTATAAAGGGAATAGCTCCTATAATCCTAACAACAGCAAAAATCCTTTGCACATCAACTTAAATTGGATTAATTCTGATGCAGATTATCAAGGGTATACCAATGTTAAATTGCAAAACGGTTACAAAGATCCCTCAATGATTCGGGAGGTGCTATCCTATGCTGTTCTTGAAAATTATATGGATTGCTCGAAAGCAAATTTTGTCAATGTTTTTATTAATGGCGGCCTAAGAGGTTTGTACTCGAGCTCAGAAAGCATTAACGATAAGTTCAATACTGACTATTATTACGATTTCAAGGGGTCTTTTTTTAAATGCAATCCTAATGGAGGCGCAGGTCCCGGAGGAGGGACATCGCCGGATTTGAAATATTTAGGGTCTGATTCATCCTTGTATACGAATGGCTATGAGTTAAAATCCAACTACGGTTGGACCGATCTGGTCGATTTGATTAACACCTTGAACAATAATTTTGCGAGCATTGAAGATAAATTAGACTTGGATCGCGCGATTTGGATGTTGGCATTTAACAACGTACTCGTGAACCTCGATTCCTACAGCGGTTCGTTTCGTCAAAATTATTACTTGTACAAAGACCTTAACCAAAGATTTGTTCCTACCGTTTGGGATTTGAACATGAGTTTTAATGGATTTCCTGGGGGATCCGGCAGCGGGCCGGGAAGCGCCAATTTAGATCCTTTGTCCAACATCAACTCAAACAACCACCCTTTGATTAAGAAAATCTTAAACAACCCCATGTATCAGCGCATGTACATGGCCCATGTACGAACCATGTTGCAAGAAATGTTTGCTTCGAATTGGTATTTGAATCAGGCCAATGCTTTGAGGAATACCATCAATGCGCATGTCCAAGCTGATCCTTTTAAGTTTTATACTTACGCTCAATATCAAAATAGTTTAACGACGGCCGTTCCGGGTGGAGGGCCCGGTGGGTTCTCGATTCCGGGAATTCAAACCTTGATGAACGATAGAGTGACATATTTCAATTCAAATGCCAATTACCTCTTGGTAGCACCGTCTATTACCGCTTTTTCAGCTTCAAATCCCACCCCGGCGTTTAACGAGAGTTTTACCATTAGTGCAACGGCGTCGAATGAAACTGCGGTTTATCTGGGATATCGCACCTTTCATCACCTGCGTTTTACACGCGTACCCATGTATGACGATGGGAACCATGGCGACGGATTGGCTGGAGATCATATCTATGGAGCCAACGTAACCGCTAACGGGCCAAGGTTCGAATACTACCTGTATGCCGACAATAACAACGCTGGTATATTCAGTCCTGTTAGGGCGGAACATGAATTTCACACCTTGGATCTAAACATTCCCGCCCCGACGCCGGGGCAAGTTCAACTCAACGAAGCCATGTCCGATAACGAACTTACCGAAGATGATCCGTACGGGGAGTCCAACGATTGGGTAGAATTGTTGAATACCACCTCCAGTGCCGTTGATTTAAGCGGATATTTTTTAAGCGATGATCCTGCAAATCCCCTTAAGTGGACGATTCCATCGAATACCGTAATGCTTCCAAACAGCTATTTAATCGTTTGGACCGACAACGACCTGCATCAAACCACGGGATTGCATGCAAATTTTAAATTGCGAGCCTCCGGCGATTATCTTTCTTTTTCCAATGGACAGACGGTTCTTGATCAAGTTACTTTACCTGCCTTATTGACCGATCAATCGTATGCACGGTGCCCAGAATCCGGGTTGATATTCGATGTTGCTCAACCTACTTTTGAAGCCATGAATAATTGCGTAGCCGGGCTTGAAGACGAAGAGGTTTTGGGAAGGATTTATCCCAATCCGTTCAGTGATCTTGTCAACATAGAGGTACCCCAATCTTCCATCATTGAAGTCTTCGATATCAACGGTAAACTCATCCACCAAATTCGATGCAACCAAGGCGGATGTCAATGTTCGACCGAAAATTGGAATGCTGGATTGTATATCGCAAGAATTCACATTTCAGGCCAATTGACCCAAAATATTAAGATCATTAAGCGATAAACTACTCTTCTTCCAAATGCTTCTGGATGGATTGAACGATGAGGTGGCGCTGGTGAATTTCCCTAAGGTAATAGGATTTCGTTTTCTGTCTCGTAATTTTCCGTTTGCTGTAGCCGAAAGTTATGAACCCAACAAAATTAACGGCCCAAGAAAGTTTCGGGACGAAGTCTAAATCCAGCCTTCCTAGAGCATTGAGTTCCTCGTTCATCGTTGGACTGAAGTCCATTTTAAGTGCCTGTAAACGAATGGTTTCAATCAAAGAATCGTAAGGTTCAACAAGCTCTCTGCTGAAATTATGGGTTTTCATGAAACGTAAATAGCGAAAATTAACATCGGTGAACGTCCTGTATAACTCTTCAATGGTCATAAAAATCTTTGCTCGTCAAAAGTAATAAAAGAAACCTAAAGACCCGGATACTGCCCAGGGTTTTCTATTTTTGCAGCCTATGAAAACCAAATCTCATCGCAAGAATAAGATCAACGTGGTAACCTTAGGTTGTTCTAAAAATACTTTCGACTCAGAAATCATGATGGCCCAACTCAAAGCCAATCGTTTTGAGGTTCAACACGAAGGGCAAGAAGAATCGGAAATCGTGATCATCAACACTTGTGGTTTTATCGATAATGCGAAACAGGAATCCATTGATACCATTCTCCAATACGTCGATGCGAAGTCACAAGGTTTGGTGGATAAGGTTTACGTTACAGGCTGCCTTTCCGAGCGCTATCGTTCGGATTTAGAAAGCGAAATCCCTGAAGTGGATGCCTATTTCGGCACCCGGGAATTGCCTAGACTCCTCAAAACGTTGAAAGCCGATTATAAGCATGAGTTGGTCGGCGAACGGTTGCTCACGACTCCCAACCATTACGCCTATTTCAAGATTGCCGAAGGCTGCGATCGCCCTTGTTCTTTCTGTGCCATTCCCTTAATGCGAGGCAAACACGTTTCTACTCCCATGGAACAATTAGTGTCCAATGCCCAAGATTTGGCCAAAAAAGGAGTCAAGGAACTGTTGTTGATTGCTCAAGATTTAACCTATTACGGTTTGGACCTCTACAAAAAACGCAATTTGGCGGAGCTCCTAGTAAAATTATCCGACGTCGAGGGCATTGAGTGGATTCGTTTGCATTACGCGTTCCCTGCAGGTTTTCCCATGGATGTTCTGGAAGTTATGAGGGAACGTAAAAACGTTTGTAACTACCTCGATATTCCTTTACAGCACGGTTCCACCGCCATGCTTCAAGCAATGCGCAGAGGCATTACCCGTGAAAAAACTGAGGAATTGTTGGATGCGATTCGACAGCGAGTTCCCGAAATTGCGTTGCGCACGACCCTCATTTCAGGATTTCCTGGAGAAACGGAAGCAGATTTTGAGGAAATGAAGGGTTTTGTAGAGCGCAGCCGGTTTGACCGCCTCGGTATATTCACCTACTCTCACGAGGAAAACACCCATGCCTTTCAACTTGCCGACGACGTTCCTGAGGAATTAAAGCGAAAACGTGCGGATGAAATCATGGAAATGCAAGCGGGAATTAGCCATGCCTTGAACCAACACAAAGTGGGACGAACCTTTAAAACCCTTTTTGATCGGGTGGAAGGGGACTATTTTATTGGGCGAACGGAATTTGATTCTCCCGAGGTAGATAACGAGGTGAAGGTGCTTCGCACGCCGGATTTGTACGTGCCTATTGGGGATTTTTCCATGGTTCGAATGGTTTCCGCCGAACCCTATGATTTGTTGGGTGAATTAGTTTGAGTACCTTTAATGAAAATTGTACGGTGAAAAATATTCTTACTACCGCTTTTGCCTTCGTTGTTTTAGCCTTGAACTTCGCTTTTGCGCAGCCTGCTTCGCCGTTAACGGTGATCGATGCTTCGAGCCCAAATGCCTGTGATGGATCCGCTTCGATAACCAATCCAAACAACGTCATTACCAACACCATCGTTTGGTATTCTAGCTTCGGACTAAGTTGTTTTCTGGCAAAGGTTAATTTTGGGATTACGAGCGCTGCTCGTTTTCCGGGTGATGGACTCATTCCAAGCATAAAGTCCACCTTGCTATCGCAAGCTTCGGACTAAGTTGTTTTCTGGCAAAGGTTAATTTTGGGATTACGAGCGCTGCTCGTTTTCCGGGTGATGGACTCATTCCAAGCATAAAGTCAACCTTGCTATCGCAAGCTTCGGACTAAGTTGTTTTCTGGCAAAGGTTAATTTTGGGATTACGAGCGCTGCTCGTTTTCTCGGAAATGGACTCATTCCAAGCATAAAGTCCACCTTGCTTGCGCAAGGTTCGGACTAAGTTGTTTTCTGGCAAAGGTTAATTTTGGGATTACGAGCGCTGCTCGTTTTCCGGGTGATGGACTCATTCCAAGCATAAAGTCAACCTTGCTATCGCAAGCTTCGGACTAAGTTGTTTTCTGGCAAAGGTTAATTTTGGGATTACGAGCGCTGCTCGTTTTCCGGGTGATGGACTCATTCCAAGCATAAAGTCAACCTTGCTATCGCAAGCTTCGGCCTAAGTTGTTTTCTGGCAAAGGTTAATTCTGGGATTACGAGCGTTGCTCGTTTTCCGGGTGATGGACTCATTCCAAGCATAAAGTCAACCTTGCTATCGCAAGCTTCGGCCTTTTTTGTTTTCTTCCTCATTAAAGCAAGCTTTATTCGGGGAAAACAAAAAAGTCCGCTTCGTACCGAAGTGGACTTCTTTTGTGATTCCGCTGGGATTCGAACCCAGGGCCCATACATTAAAAGTGTATTGCTCTACCAGCTGAGCTACGGAATCGCTGATTTGAGGGTGCAAATATAGGTATTTTTTTCCATAAGCAATTTTCATTCATTATTTTTGAAGTGTATGTTTAAACCCTTGTGTTTAGTTGGTTTGATGGGGAGTGGTAAATCAACCTTAGCTGCTACGGTAGGCGAAACTCTTGGTTGGAAGGTCCTTGATACCGATCGTTGGATTGAGGAGGAAGAAAAAAATTCAGTTCAACAAATAGTTGCTGCCAAAGGATGGGAATATTTTCGGGAAAAAGAGTCCGATTTCTGCCGTAATTTTAAAACTACAGGCCCTTGTCTTATATCAACCGGAGGAGGATTTCCTATGAGCCCATTCAATTTTCAATGGTTGTTCGATCACGCCTTAACCGTTTACCTCCAGGTTTCTCCTGAAATTGCAGCTGAACGCATTTCCCGACAAGAATCTTTGCTTCCCGGTTCGCGCCCGCTAATGGGAGGGCTTAATAGTAAGGACTTATTAAATAAGCTCAGGAAATTGTATTGGGAGCGCGGTCCGATTTATGAAAAATTTCCATTTTCTGTCAATGCCGATGCACCGCTGGATCAGGTAGCTGAGGCGTTAGTAAAGATCTCGGCGATAGCCCAAACTGAATAAAAAATTCAAGGGAGAATACGTAAGCGAGGAGTTACCTGTTGCGTTATTAGCAAAACCGAGGACAGAATAGGTCCCTGTCATATCGAAGTAAATAGTTCCCCTAATGGGAATCGTATATTTCATACCTCCTTGTATTCCGAGCGCCAAATAATAGTAATTTCCTTTCCTTTCATCTCCATTGCTTGGTAAGTACTTGCCTTCCCATGCATAATCTTCGTACTCTTTACGAGTCTGGTTGATTCCAACACCCAAAACGCTTCCTCCGTAAAGTCCAAAACCGTTGTCGTAATCGTTTAGCATGTACGAGCGAGTTCCGCCTTCAAAATAATACGTTGCGGATCTGTTTTGATAAGGTACGGTCAAGGTGTATGGAACCGTTGTAAGACTAATGGCTGTCATATTCGCATAATTCGTGTCTGCTCCTCCTGAGGGAAGATAGGCTGCACCGCGCACATAAAACGTCAAGTCACTGGATCTCGGTAATTCGAGACCTAAATGAAACCCAAGAGGCTTGGAGCCCGTGCCTACACCGTTAAGAATTCCGGTTCCTCCTGAAATGCTAATTTGTCCAAGAGTGTAACAACACAAGCCAATATATAAAACACTGGAAAACGCTTTAATCATAACCTATTTACAAAGATACGCGACTTGTTTCACTTTTTTGACCATATTAACGCTTTTTTTGATTTTTTATTTCCGGCAAGCAGGTTGGCTGTCCAAATAAAAGCATATTGGGTACCTTGGCTGTAAGGCGTGCGGGTTTGCATTGTTTCGAATTCTTGACGGTTTATTCCACCCATCCAGCGATTTTTATCTACCATGAGGTATAAGGAAAGTTCAATTCGCGCAGTTTTGCTTAAGCAACTTTCATCAAGGGAACCTTAATTCTCAGATTTGACGATTCTTAACTCAGAATGATATTTCTTCCAAGTGGGCCTTCACAGCAAAGCAAGTCTAAAGCAGAAGCGTTATAAATGGTCGCTACCCTGGGTTGAAAAACTTGCTGATAGGAGGTGTGGGTTGCATGTCTAGTTAACCAATTTTTTTGGCGAAAATCACCGTCGTTGTAGGGAATAAATTCTTCGCTTTCTGAGGTTAGTATAGGTAGTTCCCAAACATGCATAAATAACGTGAGAATTTGGCGATTGAGTTCAATTAAACGTTCACAATCATGAAATATACAGGCTTCAATCTCAAACGCGTAGTGCTCAAAATAGGGAGAACGACCGTAAGCTGTTTTAATGGATTTCCAATGATTCCAACGCCATTTTGTTGCATCGTCAACAGTTATCGAACCAAGCGTTTGTTTTCCATTTTTGTGGCATATGGGAACGACTAATTTGTGAAGTCCTGACGATCCCAAAATTTCACAGCGATTGCGAATGCTCTGTTTTATCCAATGCTCGTGGCGGTCAATCAATACCACGTTGTTCGACACGCACATGGCTTTTAAGTAGCTAATTGATGGAAAATACGCTGTTGGAAACAGCATTATACGAGATACTTAAACACCAAAACGAGTAAAACGATGCCCAGCGCAAAACCTATCCATTGAAGTGCGCTAAAGGAACCTTCTTGGCTCACGTTTTTAAAGATGCGTTCTACACGGATTCCTTTGTAAGGGCTATTGGATAACCAAACCAACGAGGCGCGACCCACAATGTGGTCTTCGGGAACAAAACCCCAAACGCGGGAATCAGCAGAATTGTAGCGGTTGTCTCCCATCATCCAATAATAATTCATGGCAAAAGTGTATTTGTCCCTTTTTACTCCGTCGATGTAAATACCATCCTTTCGTTCTTCTAGGGCGTGTCCCTCGTATGCGGAAATAATCCTTCTGTACCATGGGATATTTTGAGAGGTAAGATTTACGGTTACCCCTTTTTTCGGAACGACAAATTTCTGAAAGTCCGTCATGGTATTGTTGACATAAAAATCTTTCGGAAAATAGTCGAGGTTTTCGATAAGTTCCTCGGGGCTTGGAATTCTTTTTGCCCGAGCATACGAGGGGCGATCAATATGTACCTCAAATTTCGCGGTCGGATAAGCCTCCTGAATCTGTTGTTTTTCGATAGGAGTGATATTTAACACATAGGGGGATGCTGAATCTCCTTCTTCAAAATCCATTCTCGATCCGTCTGGAGCATTTTCCAAGCCAAAATTATCCATCATTTCTTGAGAGGTCAAGGTGGTGCTAGCTTTACTAACATCCCACTTAAAGGCCATGTTATCAAATATCTTGGCAGGTTTTCCATTGCGGTATACCGTGGCGTTCTCAATTTTTATAACATCACCGGGCGTTCCTATACAGCGCTTTATGTAATTTTCCCGCTTATCAACAGGGCGATAGATGAGTCCGCCATGGTTCATACCCTCGGCGTATTCTTGCGAATATATGGGAAATAATCCGTTGCTTAAATTGGTCCGAGCCAAGGTACGCCAAGATTCGATGTTTTTCATGAAATCGATGAATTTCAAGGAATCGGAAGCGTTGACGCCTTTTCCATACAGGTTGTTTTTAATTCGAAATTGCCAGGTGGCTTCTTGGTTGATTAATCCGTGGTAGTCGTGTCCCATTAAACCGTTTGGAATGCGCGGATCGTACACCGCCGTATCTCCGGAAGGGTAGTTAAATACCACAATGTCGTAGGGTTTTATTTTCCCAAATCCCGGTAACCTGAAGTAAGATCCCTTTTCAATCGTAAGATAAGAGGGAATGTTGATCCAGGGTACATTGTTGTGCACCAAAGGATAGGAGAGGGGGGTAACAGGAACTTTAGGGCCATAGGCAAGCTTGTTGACGAATAAAAAATCACCGACAAGCATCGTTTTTTCCATGGAGCCAGTAGGAATTTGAAAGGGTTCAAACACGTACGACCGAATGACTGTAGCGGCAACGAGGGCAAAAACCAAAGAATCTCCCCATTCCTTAACTCCGGTTTTACTCCCGACTTTCGCCTTACTGATTAATGAAAATAAAAATTGCAAAGCATGACCTAACACAGGAAGGCACAAAAACAGCACTAGATGGTCTCCCCATTTTCGAGCTTCGAGTTCTTTTGCGTTATTCCAATTGGTATCTTTAACAGGTAGGCACTTTTCGTCGCTTGCCATTTGATAATTCAAATAAAAGGGGAAGAAAATGCCTTGAAGCGTCTCTACAAGGGAAAATTTTCCAAACCTGCGAATCAAACTAAGGTTTGCTACCATCATCATTACTAAATGCACTCCGGGAAAAAGCAGCAGAAGAGTCCAGAATGGTTTTCCGTTGGTTAATTTAAAAACCAGATAATAGTTGTAGATGGGAATGTAGGCATGGGTTGGCTTAAGTCCCATTTTCTGACCTTCTTCGGTCGCTGCTAATTTAACAAAGAACCTGTTCCATTGACCAAGCAAGGGGTTAATAAGAATCAGTAGGTAGAAATAAATAAAGCTCATTCTGCTGGGGTTTAGGGCTTAAAGTTAAGGACATCATCCATGGTAAACAAACCCTTTTTTCCTAAGAGAAATTCGGCTGCCAAAACAGATCCAACGGCAAAGCCATCGCGGTTGTGCGCCTGATGGGATAAACGAAGGGTGTCGATATGTGATTTTGCCTGTAAGACATGTGTACCAGGTACATCGGGAACTCGCGAGGCTTGAATGGGCAACACACCCGGTAAAATTTCGGAGCCTAGTCTCCATTCTTTCAGGGCCTCGTGTTCTGCAATAACGGCTTCTGCAAGCGTTATGGCAGTACCGCTCGGGGCATCTAATTTTTGCGTATGGTGGGTTTCCTCTAAGCTGATTTGATAGTCAACGTGATGGGATAGCATGCGGGAAAGATGAATGCATAATTTTTGAAATACGTGGACTCCTAAACTGAAGTTTGATGCGTACAATAAACTGCCTTGGTGTTGTTCTACAAAAGCTTTTACTTCGGTTATACGGTGGTTCCAGCCCGTTGTGCCAACAACGATGGGCAGGCCCAATGCTACAGCCTTTTGAATGTGGGGAATGGCAAGTTCAGGCCTCGAGAATTCAATCGCTACGTCAGCCGTCTTTTGCACTTCCTTCCCAAAACTGTTTTTTGAAGAATAGGTGGCGACGATCTCATGACCTCGGGATTGCGCGAGTCGTTCGACGGTTTGACCCATTTTTCCGTAACCGATTAGTGCTATTTTCATCCGACAAATGCTTATTTAAAGGTTAACTTTGCGCTGCAACCGATCCCCAGCGAATTGCCGTAGGGTGTAAAATTCAGCGACAGGTCTTTGGAAATGCTGAAGTTCAAAAAATGGGCTTCAACCGCAGCATCCAAAATTTGAAATAGGTAAACTGCACCCACTCCCAAAATGGATACATCGCGGAGGCTTGCAAATTGTTCGTACAAGGAAAGAAGGGCATAGGTGTCATAGTCCATCCACCTTGGGTTCAACGGCGGTCCGGTCTGTCGTGCGTTATACTCTGTTTTTAGGCTATTAACCGTGAGTTGATTTTGGATTAAGAGCCAGGTTGTTGCACCTAGGCCGGCGTAAATCAGCGGAACTTTCCAAAAAGCATGTTGGTGTTTTGTGGAATGAATGGAATTATAAATTTGCCCGAGTCCGGGAACCATGGCAGACAATAAAGCTGTCTTTTTATAGGGATATAGGCTGTCCAACGCAGGATTTTTTTGCGGTTTTTGCGCTAAGGCATTCATGCCTAGCAGCGTTAAACTTAAGTAAAACAGGAGTTTCATCCCTGTGTTAATTTATCAATCAGCGCGTTTCGTTGTGCCGTTGTCCGAAACGAGAGGATAAGTTGACCTTGACCTCGAAGACCTTCTTTTAATTTTACCGAGACCCCCAGGTTTGTTTTAAGCTGTTGCTCGATCGGTGATATAGCTGTTTTTGGTTTGCTTGACCTTGTGGGATTACTTGTTTTATTTTGCCAATGTTCTGTTTCCCTAACCGAAAGATTTTTTTCCAAAACAGCGGTTAATGCCTCCAATTGTTGTTGTTCGTTGTTTATGCTCAGCAGAGCCCTAGCGTGTCCCATGGAAATTTTACCATCGCGAACGCATGCTTGAATCTTTGCAGGGAGTTTCAACAAACGCAAGTGATTGGTGATATCAGAACGGGATTTGGCTATTTTTTGACCAAGTTCCGTTTGCGTCATCTTGCATTCCTCGAGCAGTCGCTGGTAAGAAAGGCCTATTTCGATCGCATTCAAGTTTTCGCGTTGGATATTTTCCACCAAGGCCATTTCCAACATGCTCTGATCGTTGGCAATGCGAACGTATGCCGGAACTTCGGTGAGCCCTGCGATTTGTGCGGCACGGAACCTTCGTTCTCCCGAAATGATTTGAAATTTGTCCGCGTTTAATTTTCGCAGCGTTAAGGGTTGTATGATGCCCAATTCTTTAATGGACGAAGCAAGTTCATTTAAGGCTTCCTTGTCAAAGTCGGTGCGTGGATTGAATGGATTGGGGTGAATTTTACTGATGTGTACCGTGCTTGTTCCACCCGTGGTGGCGTTAGCCTCGTTCAAAAGAGCACTCAATCCCCTACCAAGGGCTGGATTTTTTCTACTGCTCGAAGTCATTTTCTAGATCTAAAGTTTTATCGGAGTTAATCATTTTGGTCAGGTTATTCTTTTGTAAAATTTCCCTTGCCAAGTTGAGGTAGTTGATCGCACCTTTGGAAGAAGCATCGTGCATGATCACGGGAATGCCGTGACTCGATGATTCTGATAAAGTAGTATTTCGGTGTACGATGGTATCGAAGACCATCTCTTGAAAATGCGTTTTGACTTCATCCACCACTTGATTTGCTAAACGCAAACGGGTGTCGTACATCGTTAACAGCATTCCTTCAATGGCCAGATCAGGATTTAAGCGAGTTTGAACTATTTTGACCGTATTTAATAATTTACTTAATCCCTCCAAGGCAAAGTATTCGCATTGTACGGGAATCAATACCGAATCTGCTGCAGCAAGAGCATTGACCGTTATCAAACCGAGTGAAGGCGAACAATCGATGAGAATTACGTCGAATTGGTCCGTGATTTTTGCAATCGCTTTTTTTAGCAGGTATTCGCGTTCGGGCATATCGATCATCTCGAGCTCAGCCCCGACAAGATCGATGTGAGATGGCAAGAGGTACAGATGGGGAGAAGCGGTTTCAAGAAGTAAGTCGAAGGGGTCTGCTTGATTGACCAAACATTCGTAGATATTATCTACGTTGGTAGGTTCAAAGCCAAGGCCGGAAGTGGAATTTGCCTGAGGATCTGCATCAATGATGAGCGTTTTATACTCCAATGCACCTAAACTGCCTCCCAAATTGATCGCGGTTGTTGTCTTGCCTACACCGCCTTTTTGATTCGCTATCGCGATGGTTTTTGCCATAAGAACAAATGTAGTAAATCATTCGGGTTGTTCAACATCCTAGGTTCTGAGATTCCAGCAATTTTACGTAAATTTGATAAGATATATAGTTGATGTCAGCACGCGTTCATATAAAGGTAGGCAGTAAAGCCTCGAATCAAGTTGTTATCAAAGATGCTGCAATTGCTGAGGTTCATTTGGAATTGTTTGCCGATGCTGAAGGTAACGTATTTATTACGGATTTGGGTTCATCCCATGGTACAGCGGTGAATGGAGTGCCATTGAAAGGTTTTGTTCTGTTGAACTCGGGAGATGAAGTGGTTTTAGGGGGAAAGTTTCGATTCAATTGGGAAAAATATCGAGTTAAGAAAACGCATAACAGCGCGCCTACTCCGAATAAGCTCGAGCCTATTGATATCGATACACAGCCTCATTCCCAACAAAAAAAGAAAGCGCCCGTCGAGAAACCTGCCAAAATGGAGGTGACGAATCAATCTCTTTTGATCATTTTCGGAGTGGTTTTTTTGCTCTTGTTGCTCATGTACGCAATTAATTGACGTTTTTCATCTTCTTTTGAAAAAAAAATTGTAATATTGCACCCCTTAAAGTGATTAAATCGGAGTACCATGGATGCAATTAGCCAAATTCAGAAAGAACTTCTCGCAGGAAACGACCTTCCAAGTTTTGGTGCAGGAGATACGGTCTCCGTAAGTTACAAAATCAAAGAAGGTAACAAAGAGCGCGTCCAGCAGTTTCAGGGGGTTGTGTTACAACGACGGGGAGCTGGAGCAACAGAAACGTTTACGGTTCGCAAAATGTCGGGAAACATTGGTGTTGAACGGATTTTTCCGTTAAACAGCCCTTTTATTGAATCCATCTCCGTGGTCAAACGAGGTGCTGTACGTCGTGCACGCATCTTCTATTTCCGTGAGCGCACGGGTAAATCCGCGCGTATCAGGGAGCGCAAAAATTTCAAAAAGGAGGCTTAAGCCGTCACTCACTAATCAACAGAAATTCCGTTCTTCGGTTTTTCGATCGATTCAATGCGTTCGTATTCGGAACTTTTGGTTTGCTTTCTCCGAAGCCTTTGGCACTTAGTCGGTTCGCATCAATCCCTTGGTCGATAAGGTAATTAATGGCTGTTTTTGCTCTGTTCTCAGATAAAATCAAGTTTTTTGAATCATCCCCTACATCGTCAGTATGTCCATGGATTGCGATGTTTAACGTAGGATTTTCCTTCAAATAATCTGCAAATCGCGTAAGTATTAATTGCGAACTTGATGGAAGTTCGTAAGAATCTATGCCAAAGAGTAAGTCCTCTATGTTATAGCTTTTTCCGGGTTTTAACGTTTGGACTGCAACGTCTACCTTCACGTTATTGGTGTTCAATTCCTCAGAGGTTAGGACTTTCGATGAAAACGCACTGCCCTCCTTTTTAAGGGTTACAGTAATGGGTTCGTCTTTTACAACCTCAACGGCAGCCGCATAATTTCCATCGTCCGGGCTCACGTCTATGGTGATTTTTTTACCTGCGACTCCGTAGGCAATTTCAATTTTACCATCTTTCACTGCCTCGTTTTTTTCATTTTTCAATTCTCCTTTGATAATGACAATTTCTTTGGGACGGGCCTGATCGTAAAGATCAAAGGCGTAAATATTCCAATTTCCGTTTTGATAGCTGGAGTAATAAGCAATTTTTCCTTGAGTGGAAACAAAGAGCCCTAGCTCATCTCCTTCGGTATTGATGGGGAATCCAATATTTTCCGGTGTTGTCCATCCTGTTGCGGTCTTACGAATGTAAAAAATATCCAGTCCACCGAGGCCGGGCCGAGATTCGTTGCATTCCGATACAAAATAGAGGGTTTGTCCGTCTTGGTGAAAGAATGGACTTTTGTCCTTTCCAGAGGTATTTACTTCGTTAAAGGGTTTTCCCGGGGTCCAAGTTCCATCGTCTAACCTGAGGGTGAAATAAATATCATTATCCCGCGATCCTTTTCGGTTCGTTGTGTAAAAAAGGGTTTTTCCGTCGGCGGATAGTGAGGGTTGTGCTTCCCACCCGTCCTTCGTGTTGATATCAGGGCCCAGGTTAACCAAAGGAGACCACTGGTAGTCGTTTCCTCCTTTTCCGGTTCGTTTGAAGGATGTGGAGTATAAGTCGCAGTTTAGGTATTTCTGGTTATAGATATCCTCCTTTTTACAGGCTGAGATAATCATTTCTTTGTTGTCGGTGGATAATGTTGCAGTACCGTAATTGAAAAAAGTACCGTCGTTGAATGGCGCGGGAAGGGGATTTCCGTAAGAAAAGAGAGAGGAATTGACATCCGGGTGCTCTGCAACGGTGAATTCTTCAACAATGTTATCCGACATATCGCCTAAATTTTTTCGATTGACTTTCCGCGTAAAAAATAATAAATCGTTATCGGGAGAAATCATCGGAAAATATTCGTCGAGGTTAGAGCTAACATTTTCCACAAGTCTCGGCTCGAAAGGCACTGGATTATCTTTAAATTTTTGAACTTTATCGTATTCATCAACGAATGTTTTAACGGTTGCTTTTTTTTCTGAGTGGTCGTTTGCAATGCGCATTAAATCGTCCTCAGGAAAGGTAAGGAAATCCCTGAGGTAGGGTATCGCTTGTTCGATATCGCCCCTGCCCACCAAGATGGAGGCAATGAAATAGAGGTTGTCCGCGTGGAAGGTCTTACATTTCGCGTAGGAAGAAGAAAAAAACAGATAAGCTTGCGTTTCGAACTGCTGTGTTTCAACTGCTTTTTTAGGATCTCGTTTTAATTTTTGATAATGGATATAACTTTTTTCTGCGATTAGGAACGGCAATTCTGCATTGTTTTCGTAGGTTTGATACAAGGATTTAAATAAGGTCAGAGCCTTATTGATATCCGTTTCAAGCTTTAATTGCCGGAATGCTTTGATGGCCTTTTTTTCCGAGGTTGTGCACGGATCTTTTTGAGCAAGAAATTGGGTGCATAGTGCCAGTAACAGAAGTGTGAAGCATTTTGGCATAGGCGACAAGCTTATCATCCCTTTAAGGCGAAAATTCATAAAAGGTTACAGTTTACCAATACTTTTGATGGCAAGAATTGCCTTTTCAAGCGCTTCATCATCGATGTTAAGGTGTGTAACGAAACGGAGCATTCCCGGGCCAAAAGCAATGCAAGCAATTCCGAGGTCCATCAACTGTTGTTGAACTAGGTCCCTTTGATCTTCCTTATGGAGAACGGCAACCACGATATTCGTCTCTACCGGAAAGATTTCCTGCACCCAGGATTGCATTACAAGGGTTTCACCGAGCAGTTTCGCCCTCCTGTGGTCTTCGTGCAGGCGACTTATATTATTTTCCAATGCGTAAATGCCTGCTGCCGCTAATATTCCTGCCTGACGCATACCTCCGCCAAGGACTTTTCGAAATCTTCTTGCCTTTTCTATAAAAGATTCGGTTCCGAGAAGGAGAGATCCTACCGGGGCGCCAAGGCCCTTGGAAAGACAAAGCGAAATGGAATCAAACATTTGTCCGTAGGTCTTGGTATTCATGCCATTTACCGCCAAAGCATTGAAAATTCGAGCACCATCGAGGTGGAGGGGTAGCCCTTTGGTTGCACAAAATTTCTGAATATCACGGAGGTCTTCTATTTTGTAAACGGCCCCACCTCCTCGGTTAGCGGTGTCTTCTACCGAGACGAGTTGGGTCAGCGGCAGATGAACATCTTTCGGATTGTTTAAGCACGACTCCAATTGGTTGGGTAGAATTCTTCCGAGATTTCCTTGAACCAATTTCATAGAGCATTGGCTGTTTCGGGCTATTCCGCCTCCTTCGTATTTATAGATGTGGCTTTCAGCATGGCAAATCACTTCTCCACCGGGGCTCGTGTGTGCCATTATCGCAATTTGATTCGTTTGGGTTCCAGAGGCACAAAAAAGAGCTGACTCTTTTCCAAAAAGGTCCGCTGCATAAGCCTCCAAAGCATTTACGGTCGGATCTTCTTGAAAAACATCGTCTCCCAAGGGAGCATCCATCATGGCTTTTAACATCGATGGGGTAGGTAGGGTAACGGTGTCGCTGCGAAAGTCTGCGTTTTTCATTAGTTTTGTTTAGAGTGTAAAAGTAATGGATTGGTTGATTCCTTTGGTGGCTTTTTTGGCATCTTTGCTCACCTTTTTTTCGGGATTTGGGCTCGGAACGCTATTGATGGCGGCAATGCTTTTTTATTTTCCTCCGGAATTGGCTATTGCGTTTACTGCTTTGGTTCATTTTGCCAACAGTTCTTTCAAGGTGCTTCTTAACCGCAACGTGGACTGGAAAATTGTCGGAGTTTTTGGTATTAGCGCTTTTGTTGCTGCCCTTTTCGGTTCATGGGTTTTGAATGCGATGAGTTCGATGAACGCAGAAGTTTATGATTTTTCTCAAACGTTCGATTTTCTACATCCGGTTAAATTAACTTCTTGTGTAATTGGAATACTGCTGCTGGTTTTCGCGTACATGGAATGGAAGTTTAAGCAGGCCACTTTAACGGTTCCTTTATGGTTAGGCGGATTGTTTTCCGGCTTTTTTGGAGGTTTGAGCGGTCATCAGGGTGCGCTTCGGAGTGCTTTTTTGGCGAATCGGATGAAGGAAGTTTCAGGCTGGGTGGCTACCTCGGCCATGATTGCTTGGTTCACCGATTTGGGCCGTTTATCCATTTACGCTTTAGCAATGGACGGGACTTCGCTGGATTGGGGCTTGCTTGCTATCACATGCTTGGCGGCTCTTGTTGCCGTTTTAATCGGATCCTATGCCTTAAAAAAAGTCACCTTGAAATGGGTGCAAACCTATGTGGCCATTGGCCTATTCCTTTTAGGTTTTTCCATGCTTCTTGGAATGATTCAAGGTTAAGACCTTAACTTCGGTTTAACTTTTTTGGCTGATTCTGGGCTAAATCATGGTGCATTGTTGTAATGGAAACCACAAATCTCCCCATGTGTTTAGTCATTCCGAATACTACTTTTTCTTTGTCGCTTGCTATGAATTTCGGGTTAAATTTCATCCTATCTGGGTGCATTAATTGAATCCAACGATAAAAGATGGAGGCTATTGCCTCTTGGTGCAGTGGATCGCTCATTCTTTCATGGCTCATTCTTTTTCTTTTTTCCGGCGTTCCTTTTTGCGTTTCTTCTGCCGTTTTTTTTCTTCTTTTTTTCCGATGTTTTCAGGATTGTCATCCTCGTTTTCCAAGGCTGTTTCCGTTTTGGTCTTGTTGATGTCAAAAAGTACTTTTTTATCCCCGAACTCATCGATTTCCATCTCGTATTGTCTCACCCCTTTCTTATCGTAGATCGTTTGGTGAATCAGTTTTCCTTTTTCGTTGTTTACGAGGTGTTCGCCAATTGCGATACCTTTGTCAAAACTTCCTTGCACAAGGATAATACCGTTGTCAGAAAGGCTTTTAAACTCGCCGTTTTTTTGCCCCATCAACCAATTTTGTATGCCAATCTCTTTACCGTTGTCTGCGAAATATACCCATTTGCCGTTGTTCTTTCCTTTTTTATACGACAATATGGATTCGACCTTTCCTTCGGTAGAATACGTAATATGCATTCCGTCTATTAAGCCCTTTACATAATGGGACACCTTCGCAAGTTTTCCATTGGGATAATATTCTCGCTGCTCACCATCCGGTACAGCTTCATGATAATTCAAGTAGCGTAAGGTGTCGCCATAACGCGAAAAATTGCAAACTCGACCGTGTAATTTTCCATTAAGGTAATTTTCCTCTGCCCGCAACTGACCTGTAGAATCATAAAATACTTTTTGTGGCCCATTTTGTATCCCGAGAATGTAGCTTTGAGTGGATTGGAGGCATCCCGAACCGAAGTACGAATTGTCAATGCCGTTGCGTTTGCCATCGATGCAGGTTAATTCTTCCAAAACATAGCCATTTCGGTTGTAGGTTTGACAGGTCCCGTTGAAGGGCGTGAAACCGTCTTTTTCGAGCACATAAGTGTTGATTTCTTTATCGTACAGGATTTTATCGGAACAATTAAGGTAAGCCCGCGGTTCCGCTTTTTTGCGAACGTTGCCACAAGGGCTTTTTTCTTGAGCGATTGGTGAAATTACCAGCAGACTTATGAGTGAGGAAACGAGAAAAAAACGGTTCATTTCAAATCTTCTAATGTCCGTTTGAATTTTTCAGGTAACGTTATGCTCGCTTTGCGCAAGTGATCAAAACAAACTAGTTTACTTTTTCCCATACAGTGGATTTTATCGTTCACAGAAAGCTGGTATTCGAGGGAAAAACTTTTGTTGCCTATTTTGGTTACATGGAGGGAAATTTTTGCTCGATCATTCAGGAGAAGAGGTTTTAAATACTGAGCATAATTTTCAACCAACATGATCCCTGTTCGGTTCCAGTCCCAATCGTCTCCGAGCAGTTGTGAAAAATAATAAAGCCGAGCGGATTCAAAATACTGGAAGTAGGCAGCATTGTGGACATGCCCAAAAGCGTCAATATCGCTGAATCGAATATCTACCGGGTGAGGACTAATCATGGTTGAGGTTTTTGATGTAGGAATTGGTACTTACGAACTCAGGAACCAATCTTTTCATAATGGCAACTTTTTGGGAAAGGGATTGACGGGAATCGAGCAATGCCTCCAAATCTTTCATGAATGCCAAATCATTTTCACGCGTTTTAGCAATCAAAATTTTGGGATGGTGGGTACTTAGCGAAGTTTCTTCGTCAGCTAACAGTTCCTCGTAAAGCTTTTCGCCAGGTCGAAGTCCCGTCATCTTAATGGAAATGTCCTGATTGGGCTCCAACCCGTGCAGTCGAATCATTTTCTCTGCCAAATCAAGAATTTTCACCGAATTGCCCATGTCAAAAATAAAAATCTCACCGCCCGCCCCCATTACAAAAGCCTCCAGAACCAACTGACACGCCTCAGGGATGGTCATAAAATAACGAGTTACGTGTGGATCAGTTACCGTCACAGGGCCTCCTGCGTCAATTTGTTTTTGGAAAAGAGGAATCACCGATCCATTGGATCCTAACACATTTCCAAACCGGGTAGTAATGAAGGATGTGGTGCTGTTAGTTCCCTTGGTTTGAACATACATTTCGGCAATTCGCTTACTTGCGCCCATAATATTGGTGGGATTTACCGCTTTATCGGTAGAAATGAAAACAAATTTCTCAACTCCATAGGTCAATGCAAGATCCACTAAATTTTTTGTGCCTTCCACATTGGTGGCTATGGCTTGTTGGGGATTTTCTTCCATTAACGGCACGTGTTTGTAGGCAGCTGCATGAAAAAGCACATTTGGGCTTTCGGCAGCAAACAATTCCTTTAAAAAATCCTTATCCTTGATGTCCCCGATTAAGAACTTTACAGGGTTTTTGATTCCCAAACTAACAAGTTCTTGCTGCAGGTTATACAAAGGCGATTCGGCTTGATCTACTAAAATTAGTTTCCCTTCAAAGTGTTTTAAGATTTCCAGCGTAATGCCACTTCCAATAGACCCTGCCGCCCCAGTGATCAAAACAGTTTTTTCGATTAGCGACCGATGCAGCGCAACTTGGTTTAATTGTATTTCTTCGCGACCGAGGAGTTCATCAATGTTGATTTTTCGAATTTTCTTCATGGTTAATGTGCCGTTTACCCATGTTACAGGGTCCTGAACCCGCTGAATTTTTATCGAATGGGCCAAACAAAAATCAACCATTGTATTTAAACGAGTGTTGGATGGATTACGGATGGCAATGATCACTGCCGAAAGATTGTGTTCTCTCGTCAGCCGTTGAATCTCAGTGGAGGAATAAACGGTTAGACCGTCAATCCGGTTTCCAGAAAGCTTGGGGTTATCATCCAGAAATCCGAAAATCTTCTGGGGATTCCGTTGATCGTTTTCAATGGTTTTTTTTGCGATAAGTCCCATGGAACCTGCGCCATAAATTAAAATCTTTTGGGCAGGCTCAGGGTTTTTGATAGACTCAAGGTACCAAAGTTTCAAGGTAAATCGGCTACCCGTTAAAAGCATCAAACTGATAATAAACTCCATCAGAAGAATGGAACTTGGGAAAAGATAGGTAGTTTGAAAAAACCCTGCGCGAACAGCGCTTATTATAATAAATATAAACGTGCAAGTCATGGAGGCCGAAAACAGCCGTTTTAAGTCTTCAGTGGCCGTAAATCTAACTAAGCCACGGTGTATTTTAAAAAAGTAAAATACCGTTAGTTTTATGGAGATATATGCTGTAAATTCTTTCCAATTATCGAGCCATTCGTTTTGCATCGCTTTTAAATTGGTATTCATGTCGAAACGAATAAAATAAGCTAATCCCAGCGCGAAAATGCTCATCAACAGATCAATTAAAACGATAATCCAACGCGGAGTGGCAGATTTTAGCTTAAGCATGCTCAAATTTACGGAAAATGTTGACCGAAATGGGGTGGTCAATTTTTGAACAAAAAAAACGCCTTCCAATAGGAAAGCGCGTTGTTAACAATGGGGTTGGGTTAATTCAAACGAACAATGTTCATTTTTAGGTCTGTCAACACTTCTTTGTAATATCCGTCTTTCATCGAGTGGAAAACGGACAAGGCTGGATTGGTATCTCCATAACAACTTCCTTGTTTCGACTCGCTGGCGCCTAGGTTAAAGGTAAACGTATACTCATCGTTTTCACAGGTGTAGCATTTGTCGTTGTAATACGAGTCTTGACGCATCTTAAGGGTTGCAGGTACGTTGTTGTTGTTGGTTAATGTCAAAATGTTGTAGGTCATTTTTTCGTCTCGGTCCAGATTCTGGCATTCGGTCAATTGAGAGCTAACGATTATGCCATTTTCGCTGTAAACAATTTGCGGTTGACCGATCGGGGTTGCAATCATTTTTTGAGCAAATCCGTTTACCGAAAGAAAAATGATTAGGAACAAAGAATGGATTATTTTCATAAGAGTTCTATCAAATATGTGGTTAAGACGATGTTTAAAAGTCAATTGTTGCTTTTAACGCTTAAATTTATGGATTATTTTTCAGAATAGGTAACATGAAGGAGATTGAACGTAAATTTTTGGTCAAAAACTTAAATTTTCTCAACGGCGTCAATGCTCAAAAAGTTTTCATACAGCAAGCCTATTTAATAGCGTCCAATGATCGGTCATTGCGAATTCGTATAAAAAATGAAAAGGCGTTTTTAACTTTAAAAATAGGCACTAACGTGCTCAACCGGGAGGAGTTTGAATATGAAATTCCCCTGGCTGAGGGCCAAGAGTTACTGGGGTTCTGCTCACAGGTTCTTACTAAACTTCGATACACCCTCCAACATCAAAATGTCGTTTGGGAAATTGACGTGTTTCAAAATGAGTTAGATGGCTTGTACATGGCGGAGGTGGAATTGGAACATGAACACCAACTTCTGGAATTGCCAGAATGGGTGGGGGAGGAAGTTACCCACGACCCTCAATATTTAAACATCAATCTGATAAAGCGTTTATAAATATCCTAAACCGGGTTTGAGCAATAAATCAACAACGGTGCTGCCAAAACCCATTTCGAACAATTCGTTGAAATCCTCCACTGTTTTCGGTAAATGTTGGGGTATTTCAGCAATTTCTAAATGCTGTTGAAATTCGAAATGAGCAATTTTTAAATAGTTTTTTTCTAAAAAAAAGCGCTCATCCCAGAGTTCTTCCTCTAACAGGTAGAGGGTGGGCTCATGAAATTGATGAAATTCCCGATCCTTGCCATTCGGGTCAATTCCTTGCCAAAATGCATTTTTGGGGATAACTCTAACGTACGAACGATTGATAAGTTTTAAGGATGACATTTGATGAGCTGATTTGATGAATTGACTTTAAACCATTTACATTTTGCTTGAGGTGAGGCGGTTAGCACAAAGCGGAGGCTATCGCCCGGAAAGTTAAACCGTTGGTAATTCATCCAAGCTCTGGGGTTCATTTTCGTTCCGCAGCTCAAAGCAATCATGGAATGGTCGTTGATGATGACGAGTTGATGGTTTTTTCCCAACACCGTCGGTTTTAGCCATTTAATGGCCGTTTTGTTCGTACCAAAATGGTCTAACCAATTAAATAGGGCGTTTTTACGTAACAGGCTATCGTCAAATTTCCACATCCCAAAAGTCAGTTCGCTTTTCGATGAGGAGAGTTTTAAAAGTTGCCGATTTTCTGGAGTGGTAAACCGGTTAAGAAAATAGGAAGTGTCGTAGGTTGTTGCTTCAAGAATTTTTAAGTCAACACTATCCTTGTTGAAGGCGGTGAGTTCTATGCTCGAGGAGTCCTGTTCAGGTTTTTTCAGATTTTCAGATTTTTTGGTTTTGGGGCGAATTGTATCGTAATCAACCGTTGCATCTTGGTTATTTTGACGGCAGGCAATTGCCGTCAACAAAACAACGATAAACCAGGGTAATTTCATTTTTACAAAGATGTTCCATTTTTTAATTCCCTCCGAGAATATGATGGATATTTATTAACTTTACTTCCATATTTTACTTTATGAAGAACTATTTTTTTCTTTTGCCCCTGTTTTTTTTATTGGCATCCTGTGCAATGCAGGTTCCTTATACGAATCAGATTCGCGATGAATTTAACTTAGATACTGAGGAAAAATTGGGTAAGGTCCAATTTTTCATTTCCCATACGATCGTAATGGATGAGGAGGTTCGCAATGAAAATTCCGCGACAACGAGCAACGGTACACTAGTAAATAATTCCAGCACGCGCAAAGAATCTGTTATCATTCAAGCCGGAACTCCGTGTATTTTCGACTCGTACAGCAATAAAGGGGAAATGCGTGTTCGTTTTGAAAATGGCGATGGAAAAGTATTGACGTTTGTAGCTAAAAATGAAGCATCCCGTCGTTATTATTTCAACGTAGATTGGAATCAAGCTGGCGGCCCCAAAATTTCTTATGGAGGTGTAACTTATAAGATTGACGTGTTGCGCGGAAGCCCAAGATCCGCCTACCTTCGGGTAGCTCGTAAGAAATTGGAGAAGGTCAAACGAAAAGACCGCTTCGTTCGGGGTATGAAAGTGTAGAGTTACCAAATCACCAAAGTCCTTTCACGGGCTTTTTTGCCAAAAAATGATGAAAAATGTTTTGCTGTTAGCCTTGATGGCGTCCTCATTAGTTTTGGGACAGAAAAAAGGAGTATCGAAGGAACCTCAAAAACTACCGTACGATGAAAGCACGGTTGCAGCGCTCAATTTTAGGATGGTTGGACCAGCCTTAACCTCCGGAAGGGTTGCTGACATTGCCATCCACCCATCGAATAAAGACCGGTGGTTAGTCGCTGCAGCGAGCGGGGGTGTTTGGTTGACGACCAATCATGGTATTACGTTCAATCCGGTTTTCGACTGTTATGGAAGCTACTCCATTGGTTGTGTTGAGATGGCATCTTCCAATCCAAACGTCGTGTGGGTTGGTACAGGCGAAAACAACAACCAGCGATCGGTTAGTTACGGAGATGGTGTTTATAAATCGGTGGATGGTGGAAAGTCCTATACAAACATGGGTTTGAAAACATCCGAGCATATTGGGAGCATTGTGATTCACCCCAGCAATGAAAACATCCTTTGGGTAGCTGCTTATGGTCCGCTTTGGAGTAGCGGAGGAGAGCGAGGGGTTTACAAGTCTGCTGATGGAGGTCAGACTTGGAAAAGAACCTTGTTTGTCTCCGAAGAAACCGGAATCGCTGAAGTGCAAATTGATCCGAGCAATCCTGACGTGCTTTATGCTTCTGCTCACCAGCGTCGCCGGCATGAATGGACCTACATTGGGGGAGGACCCGAATCAACCGTATATAAATCCACGGACGGGGGAGAAACTTGGCGGGAAATTGCGAACGGTTTGCCCAAATCCGACATGGGAAGGATTGGTCTGGCGGTAGCTCCATCAGATCCCAGTTGGGTGTACGCCATCGTTGAGGCAAGGTATGATAAAGGAGGAGTATATTTAAGCACCAACTACGGCGAAACATGGAGCAAACAAGGCGGGTTTTCCACCAGCGGGAATTACTACCAGGAAATTTTTTGCGACCCCCTGAACAAACGTAAAGTGTTCGCCATGGATACCTACATGCATCACTCCGAAGATGCTGGTATCACTTTCAAGCGGACCGGCGAATCGCACAAGCATGTAGACAATCATGTGATTTGGATAGATCCTTCGAATACCGATCATTGGGTTGTTGGTTGCGACGGAGGTGTTTACGAAACGTATAGCCATGCGGAGGAATGGCGGTTTTTCGAAAACCTTCCCATTACCCAGTTTTACAAGGTAGCTACGGACAACGATGAGCCTTTTTACAACATTTATGGGGGAACGCAAGACAACAACTCGATGGGTGGCCCTTCTGGGACAACCAATGTTTCAGGGATCCTTAATACTGATTGGTTTATTACGAACGGCGGTGACGGGTTTGAATCAGCAACCGATTGGAGTAATCCCAACATCACCTACGCTCAGGCGCAGTACGGTTGGTTGGTTCGTTACGACAAACAAAGCGGAGAAAAGGTGCCCATACAACCTATGCCTGGCAAAGATCAACCAGGGTACCGATGGAATTGGGATGCTCCCTTGCTCGTTTCGAAACACGATGCCTCTACCTTATATTTTGCCGCGAATAAAGTATTTAAATCCTCCAATCGGGGCGATGACTGGACAGAAATTTCGCCCGATTTGACCCGGCAAATTGACCGCAATAAATTGCCCGTTATGGGCCAAGTGTGGAGCATCGATGCGGTGATGAAGAATGCTTCAACTACCGTATACGGAAATATTGTTGCCTTGGATGAATCTCCTATCCAGAAAGGACTGCTGTTTGTCGGCACAGATGATGGTTTAGTACAAATATCCCAGAACGGTGGGAAAGACTGGAAAAAGGTAACAACGTTTCCCGGAGTTCCTGATCAAACTCGCGTAAACATGTTAACTGCCTCAAGATTTAATGAGCAAGTGGTTTATGCTACTTTTAATAATCAACGAAAGGGAGATTTTAAACCGTACTTGTGTAAATCTTCTGATTGTGGAACAACATGGACAGCAATTCACGGCAACTTGCCAGAGAGAGGAACCGTGTATTGCATAAAACAAGACTTTGTCGATCCGAATTTACTTTTTGTCGGTACGGAGTTTGGTGCCTATTTTACCAACGATGAAGGGAAGCATTGGACGAAATTAGGTGGTTTACCCACGATAGCCGTATACGATTTAGACATTCAAGAGCGCGAATGCGACCTGGTGGCAGCGACTTTTGGTCGCGGATTTTACGTGATGGATGATTATCGTCCCTTGCGTGATTTCAACGTAAAAAACTTGGAACAAAAAGCTTACATTTTTCCTACGCAACCGGCTTTGCTCTATGTGCCTGCTGACCCTCTAGGGCTCGAAGGAACAGGGTTTCAAGGGCACAATCTTTGGTCGGCCGAAAATCCATCCTATGGTGCTGTATTTACCCTGCACTTGAAGGAGGGCTTTCAAAAGAAAATCGATCAACGAAGGGAAAAGGAAAAGGCCTTGGAGAAAGACAAAAAAAACGTGGACTATCCTTCATTAACGGAATTGCGACAGGAACAACAAGAAAACGCATCCCGTTTAATTTGGGCCATTTTAGACGCCTCAGGAAAGGAAGTAAAAAGGTTTACCTCTTCACCATCTAAAGGGCTAGTTCGCACGGTTTGGAACCTTAGATCGAATCCAGTGAATAACGTTGCAGGAGGAGAAAATGGATTTTTAGTTGCGCCAGGTACCTTTTTGCTCTACATCGTTTCGGTGAGCGATCAGGGCATTGATACCTTGGTTAAAGGACATGCTTTTGAGGTGAAGGGATTGAACAATCAAACCTTGGTGGCTAAAGATCCTTCGGCCTTGGATGCATTTCGCAAAAGGGTATCCGCAATAAACCGCAAAGTGCATGGCGTTGGAGAGATTCTTGGGGAGCTTGAGTCACAAGTAGGGTTGTTGGAGTCCTTGTTGTTGAATTATCCCGGCACCTCTTTGGAATATTTGAAAACACTGCGGACCCTGAAAAAGGGAATGGATTCGGTGAAGATGGTGATGTATGGAGATCCTCTATTGGCTAAACATGAATTTGAATCTGCGCCCAGCTTGACCGGACGATTGGGTATGGTGGAATACATGCTTTACGACAATACCACAGGAGCTACCAAAACGCAAGAGGCTAATCTTTCGATCATAGAAGCAATTTATCCTACGCTTGAAGTAAGTGTTAAAGGGATGCTCGAGCAGCTAGAGGCTCTGGAAGACGCGCTTGCCAAAGGCCCTATTCCTTACACGCGAAACCGCGGGTTAAAATGGAAATTGGACTAATTACTTTATTTTTTTTTACCGAACTGTTAGGATTGCATAAGTTTTACGTAAGGTATGGCCTAAATCCTAAAAATGAGTTCGAAAAATCTTTTTATTTCCCTGAACAGGGAGTTGCTAGCGGGTGGTGTAAACATTCAGCGTAAACTAGGACCAGAGGAGGAGCGGATGCTCAATTACCGCAACGGCCTGAGGGCTGCGGTGATTAGGGAATCGAGGTTACACGAAAAAGATTTTTTTGAGGCCTTGGATAGCCTGTATTCGAAAACCGATATTCCTCTATTGAAATCGGAAACCTCGGTGAGGTTGTACATAAAATTCACTCATAATAAAGCAATAATGGATTGCTTGATGTTTCTCGCCAAACAGTTCAAGGGTAAGAAATACGCGCGTGATGCTGAATTTTGGGAAAAGTGTTTATCAAACCTTGTATTGACCTCTACAGCGAATATAAAGACGAAACGCCCTCAATTGAAGTTGTTGGCTGATATCGCGAAACATCTGCTGCATCGATTTCCCGTCCGTCAATTGGACGTTTTTTTTCGCTATGTATTAGATCATTCGAATGAGGCCGTTCATTTTTGCATTCAGAAGTACGGCATTGGGCACGGACTCCATAACCATCGGTTGCCGTTTTCCGTGAACACGGACCCTTTATTGCGGTGTTTTGAGGTCTTGGATCGTCACGATGCACCCTCCGAGTTGTACGAAATATTGTTGATGAATTTATTGCCTGAACCCCAAAGTTCTGTGCTGTTCAAGGAAAACTTCTGTACTTTCTTTGCTTTCTTGTTCGACAGAATCCCCATTGATAAAATCAAATGGTTGAGCATGGATACCTTGGGGCGATTGTTTTTTATTTACGAAATCAATGCACAAGTTTTTGAGAAAGTCGAATACGCAAAAATGGAAGAAGAATTCGGGGAGCTGTTGGGCAATAAACCCATGGAGCCTAGTCGAAGGTTGGATTATCAGCGTTTTATGATTGAATCGCTTTTTAAGGCTTATAAAATATCGTTTTATTTTGCCCACAATTTTTGCTCGAATTCCTTGAATCCACGAGAAAAAGAGTGGTTGGTAGGCTTACTTGAAGGCAAAAATTTGATCTATGCCAAAGATCTTCCATTTAACCTAACCAAGGTGCAAGCCCATGAGTTCAATTTTCAGGCGTATCCTGCTTGGGGTGAATCCATCACGTTTTCGGTTTCGGAAGGTTTAGTAAAATTTGCCTTAGAGCGGGAAATACATAATCCAACGTTTGTCAATGCTTTGGTGCGTAGAATGCGGGATATGAGCCGAAGCGCGTTCTGGATAAAGACCACCATATCCTTGGTAAGAAATGGATTAACAGCCGATACCCCAGACCTTGACGAGCTTTACGATTACATCAATTATCAAGTGTTTCAATTGAATCGAAACATCGATTTTTCACAAAAGAAATTGATCAACCTTCGCCGAGAAGCTCATACTTGGCACAACAACCTCATGTTGGTGCGAAATTACGGATACCGAGGATTGATAAAACTTCCGAGTTTTGGCATAGCGCCTTTTAAGGTTGAGGTGAAAGGGAAAAACTACCTGCTCAAACAGCTTAAAACGAACATGGAGTTAATAGAGGAAGGAACGGAATTAAAGCATTGTGTAGGGACCTACACGCGAAATTGCTTGAAGTTTGGTTCGTATATTTTCTCCTTGCGTGAATTGGTAGAGAACCTCGAATCTGAAGCGTTGGATGAAGTGCGCATGGTCACAATTGAAGTGAACAGAAAGCGCATCGTTCAGAAGAAAGGCCTTCGAAATCGAAGCTGTGATGACTTGGAAAACCATGTGATTGATTTATGGCGTTTTGAAAACGGGTTGGTGGCTTAGGGACAGATCAGTTACTCAACCTCCCCACCATCAAAAACACCCCAAACCCTGCGCCTACGGAAAGTATGATATTAAGCGCCAGCAAGACCCATTGTCCTTGCTCAAATAATTGAACATTCTCGGCCGAAAAGGCGCTGAAGGTGCTAAAACCTCCGCAAAATCCAACCCCAACCAATGGTAACAACCACGCAGGTTTGTCTCCGGATTTTAAATACATAACCAACAAAGCAAGGAGGGCCGTAGCAAGGACGTTGCTCACCAAGGTTGCCCAAGGAAAGTGCTTTGATTGCACCAGCTGTTGAGCAATGAAGTAGCGGAGCATGCTGCCCATTCCACCGCCAATAAATACTAATATCCAATTCATAGCTTAAGTACTTTTTTAACCAATTGTTGTGCGCTCCATCCAAGCAAACCTCCAAAAATTAAACCCGCAACAATATCGCTGGGGTAATGCACTCCTAAATACATCCGGCTGTAACACACCAAGATTCCCCAAGCCCCTAGGACCCATAACCAGCGATTTTCCTTCCGATAAAGCAAGGGCCAAATGAAAAAATAAAAACCTGCATAGTTCGCAGCATGCGAGGAAAAGAATCCGTATTGTCCTCCGCGATAAAACACCCCGGGGGATTCCTCGTAAACATGAAGTTTAGGGCCAATAACGAGATGGTGGGAAGGTCGATAGCGTTTGATCTTTTGCTTAAAGACTTGGGTAGAAATGATATCGGTAAATGCAACAGTTAATGCAATTAAACCACACAAAATAAAAGTTTTTTTTAACTGAAAATTTCGGTAAAGCAATATCACGGCTAGCAGGTAAAAGGGGATTGAAATCCAAGATTTGCTTACATTCCAAAATATTTCATCAAGAAAAGGCGTGTTCCAGCTGTTGATTAAAACCAACAACGCTTCATCGATGTATTTTAGGGTCTCTATCATTCGTTGAGTAGCTTCCAGATGTGGTCTTTGAGTTCGGTAATCCCAACCTGAGTTATGGAGGAGATGAAACAACAGGGTAAATCTTTGGGTAGGTCTTTCGTCATTTGTTTCATCATGATTTCATCGAGCATATCACTTTTTGTGATGGCCAACATCCGCCTCTTGTTTACCAATTCAGGGTTGTATTTTTTCAACTCTTTCAACAGGATTTTGTATTCTTTTTTAAGGTCGCCGCTGTCCGCAGGAATCATAAACAGCAAGGCAGAATTGCGTTCAATATGACGTAGAAATCGCAGCCCTAATCCTTTGCCCTCGTGAGCGCCTTCAATGATTCCCGGAATATCCGCCATGACAAACGAGCGATGGTCTCGGTACGAAACGATGCCAAGGTTTGGTCGAAGCGTGGTGAAAGGATAATCGCCAATTTCGGGCTTAGCAGCAGAAACTACGGATAGCAAGGTGCTTTTTCCTGCATTGGGAAAACCTACTAAACCCACATCTGCGAGAATTTTGAGCTCGAGAATTTTCCATCCCTCCAATCCTGGTTCTCCCGGTTGGGCGTAACGAGGCGTTTGGTTGGTAGCGGATTTGAAATGGTTGTTACCCAAGCCTCCTCGTCCTCCACGTTCAATGATTTGTTCTTCGCCGTCCTCGGTTATTTCAAAAAGCAGTTCGCCCGTTTCAGCGTCTTTGGCCAAGGTGCCCAAGGGCACGTCAATGTACGTGTCCTTTCCCTGCGCTCCTGTTTTCAGCGCTCCTGATCCGTGCACTCCGTGGTCTGCCTTAATGTGTTTTTGGTATTTAAGGTGGAGCAGGGTCCAAAGTTGTTTGTTGCCCCGAACGATCACGTGACCGCCACGCCCGCCGTCACCGCCGTCGGGCCCACCTTTGGGAATGTATTTTTCGCGTCGAAAGTGGGTTGAACCGCCCCCACCGTTACCTGATTTGGTGTGGATTTTTACGTAATCAACGAAATTATCAGAGGCCATTAGGTTCGGGAATCAATCGCAGCGAAAAGTCGTTCGGTTACGGAATCTAAGCTTCCCGTACCATCAATAGCCACAAATTTTTGTTGTGCTGCGTAGAAATCTTTAACAGGAGCAGTTTCCCTATTATACACGGCGATTCTATTAGCAATAATTTGAGGATCTGCGTCATCACTTCTACCGCTGGCTGTTGCGCGGTTTTTTAAACGCATTTTTAATTCTTCTTCCTCGACCTCTAAGCCCAACATTAACGTAATATCCGTATTCAGTTCCAAAAGCAGTCGGTCCAAGGCAGCGGCTTGAGGAGTTGTACGTGGAAACCCGTCGAAAATAAATCCGTTAGGGCTGTTTTGTTCAAGGACGGCGGATTTAAGCATACTAACCGTTACTGTATCAGGAACCAAGTGGCCTTGATCGATATAGGTTTTCGCCAACTTTCCTAACTCTGTTTCCTGTTTCAAATGGTGGCGGAAAATATCTCCTGTGGACAAATGCACGAGTCCATACCTCTGCATGAGGCGTTCGGATTGGGTTCCTTTTCCTGCCCCCGGAGGACCAAATAATACAAGGTTCAACATAAGATTAGGTTTTGAGTTGATAAATCGACGGTAAATTACGCCCGTGCTGGTTGTAATCTAATCCATAGCCAACAACAAATTTATTGGGAATCTCGAATCCGAAATATTTCGGACGATTTTGTCCGATATGTGCCTCTTTTTTGAAGAGTATGGAACACACCTCAACCGATTCGGGATTGTTGGTTTGAAGCAATCGAATGATCTTATCAATGGTTACGCCTGTATCAACGACATCCTCCAGGAGGACGATATGTTTGCCGAGTACTTGGCTATTAAGGCCTATGAGTTCGTCCACTCTTCCTGTGCTCTCGGTTCCTTGGTAAGAACTAACTTTCATAAACGATATTTCACACGGAAGAATAATGTGCTTCATCAAATCACTCGTAAACATAAAGGAGCCATTGAGAACCGATAAAAATAGCAAATCCTTGCCGCGATAATCGTTGTTAATTTGTTCAGCGAGTCGGACAACAGCGTCTTGAATCTCTTGAGCAGAAAGATACGGTGAAAATGTTCTGTCGTGTAACTTAATGGTTTCCATAATCGTGATACATACAAAAGTAATAAAAATGACCTAGTTCGGCAGATGAGTGTCTTCCAGGGAATGTATATCTTTGTTCAAATGTAAATTTCTAATGCCTTACCGTATCGGAGTTCTTGGGGGTGGACAATTGGGGCGAATGTTGTTGCAGGAAGCGATTAATTTGGACATAGGGCTGCATTTTTTAGACCACGATCCGAACGCACCCTGTTCGAAATATGCCCAAGGATTTACTGTTGGAACCATAACGGATTATAACACCGTTCTGAATTTTGGACGCAATTTTGAGCTTATAACGGTGGAAATTGAAAACGTTTCGGTGGACGCTCTCAAGCAACTAGAGCAGGAAGGACGAAAGGTTTATCCCCAACCCCGCGTATTGGAGTTGATTCGAGATAAAGGACTTCAAAAGCAATTTTACCAAGATAACGGAATCCCGACGGCTGAATTTGCGTTGTGGGAGGAAGGGCAAGACATACCGAGCGGATTCAGTATGCCTTTTGTACAAAAACTAAGAAGGGGAGGTTACGATGGAAAAGGAGTAAAAGTGATGCGCAGTGATTCCGAATGGGATAAGCGATTCACGGAACCTTCGATTTTAGAGGCAATGGTACCTTTCGTTAAGGAATTATCGGTGATTGTCGCCCGAAATTCGAACGCGGAAATTGCCGATTTTGATCCAGTCGAATGCGAATTCAACGCAGAGGCCAATTTGGTCGAATTCCAATTTTCACCAGCGGACATTTCACAGGAAATAGCTTCAAAAGCACAAGGAATCGCAAGGGAAATTATTGCTAAGCTTGACATGGTAGGACTTCTAGCGGTAGAGTTTTTCCTCACCGAAGCAGGCGAACTATTGGTGAACGAAATGGCACCAAGACCCCATAATTCGGGACACCATACGATTGAATGTTCTTATACCTCACAATTCGAACAACACTTGAGAGCCGTATTGAATTTGCCGCTTGGTGATACAGGTTTGATTATGCCGGGCGCTATGTTAAATGTTGTAGGCGAAAAAGGATTTGAAGGACCGGCAGTTTACGTGGGCTTAGAGGAGGTTTTGAAGATGCCCGGGGTTTATGTCCATCTCTATGGTAAAACGAACACCAAGCCCTTCCGAAAAATGGGGCATGTGACGGTGTTGGGACGAGAATTGGCTGAAATAAAATCGAAAGTTTCCGTTGTTAAACGCCATTTTCGGTGCATTTCAACACAAGATTGATCTTCTCTGTTGATCTCGTAAATTACCCCTAAGGATTTCATCGGAGTCGTTCGGCTTGTGGGCGCAATCTACGACCCCGCTGGGGTCGACCAAAGGTCACGTAAAGGGGTTGGGTATATAGCTTTGACCCCGCTGGGGTCTCACCAAACACTTGAAGGACTCCATCGGAGTCGCACAAATTGTGGCCGCATTATACGACGGCTCGTCAAAATCAAAGGTTTAACAATTCTGATTTGGCAATCCTCACATAATAATTTGTGGCATTTGGATAATCGGCAGCATTGCCATTGAGCAATAGGATATCCAAGAAATTTTCTTGACGACTGCTTCCGTTGGATGGGTTTGAAAGGTAGATGTAGTTGCCCGATTTAAAGTTGGGTAGATTGATTTCCCGGAGCAGTCCATCGATGCCCTTTTTTACGTAAAAATGATCGTAACTGACACAGAAATAAAAGACCTGACCACCGATATCTATGGCTCGAATGCGGTTAATCGCATCGTCCTCTAAAGGGATTTCTTGGGTTATAATCTCGTTGGATGCGCTTCTATGAAATTGATAAAATTTAGATTTCCAGCTCACTTCAGGGTCCAAAAGCGTTTGGTAAATCCCCCATACTTTTTGATGTTCATCGGTGAAAAGTTCACAATTGTCAACAAGTCGGCTTCTTGTCGCGGCAAGAGGGTGTGCACTCAGGTCATGAAGTGTCTCGTTGGACCAAATCCCATTCTCTCTACTAAATAACTTGGTTTTGAAATAAATTGCCGGCAGTCCGGGCCCAACGTAATCGTCCTGAACGGCTAAGATGACGGGTTTATGGTTGTTGGTTGTTATAAAAGGATAATAGTACGAATTGCCCAAGTTGGTTCCCGCATATTCTGATATCCATGAGTTTTCGTGAATGTGCTTATAGAATACCTTTACATCTTGATTCAAGCCGAAAGAAAGGTACATCACATTATTTTCAGCGATAGTGGCACCTATGCGAATGTTGACGGTTTCAGGTTGCCCTGGAAGGTGATCAACCACTGTCTCGCTTTGGTAGGATTGTATGTTTCCAAGGTATGCATCCTTAAACCAGTAATGTTTAAGTTTACCTAATGATCCATTTTCTGCAGGATTTAATTCCGTAGGTTCAAAGACAAATACATGCAGACACCCCTCGGAATCCATTAAAAGATTAACGGGTCTTGAAGTAGGGAATCCGATGCCTTTAATCCAATTCGCATCAGCATGTTTACGGTAGATATACACCGTTGATGGATTACTTGCATTGGGATAACCTAAATCCAAGTTTTGATTATCTACAACCGCCATAAACACAAAATCATGGAATCGAACGATTTTTTGTTGGTTATATCCCCACCAAGTACCATTCTCTTGATGGTATTTGCTGCCAGGAATCACCTCAATAAAAGAATCGAAGTTGGCATCGCTCTTTTTTTTACATGCGCTCACCCCCATCAAAAGGAGACTGAATATCAGGATGCCCAAGGCGCGATGTTTCATGTTGTTTACCGATAAAAGGATGAATCCAGCCCCAACCATTCCAAGGTCGCATTGCAGAAAATATCCTCGATCTGATTTTTTGAAAGATCGCTTTCTTCAATGAATTTCCCAACCTCTAAATCGCCTAAAGGAAATGGATAATCGGAACCTAAACACACGCGTTTGGATCCCTGCATCTTTAAAATATATTTCAAGGCATCGATATCGTGCGTAATGCTGTCTACCCAAAATTTTCCGAGATAATTCCGAGGATTAACGTCATTATCCACCGCGACTAAGTCCGGTCGGCAGTTGAATCCGTGCTCAATGCGCCCTAAGGTAGGGAGGAAGGACCCGCCTGCATGGGAAAAGCAAACGCGTAGCTTGGGCAAACGTTCCAAAACGCCGCCAAAAATCAAGGAGCACGCTGCTCTCGATGTTTCTGCCGGCATGCCAACGAGCCATGGGAGCCAATATTTTTTCATGGAATCAAAACCCATCATCTGCCAAGGGTGAACCATCACGGCTAATCCAAGTCGGCTGCATGCTTCAAAGATTGGGAAGAACTCTTCTTCATTGAGGTTTTGATCGTTGATGTTCGAGCCGATTTGAATGCCCATCAAACCGATCGATTTAATGCGCTCCAGCTCTTTCAGTGCCTCGTCTTGGTCTTGCATGGGTAATGTCCCAAGACCAAGGTAGTTTTTAGGAAAGCGTTGCACCAATTCTGCAATGTGGTCGTTCAAAAAGCGCGACAATTCCGCACAATCTTTTGGTTTTGCCCAATAGGAAAACATGACGGGAATGGTACAGACTACTTGAACTTGCGTGGCAAACTTCTCATATTCTTTTATTCGCAGGTTTTCATCCCAACAATTCTCCACAATGCGGCGAAAGAAATTACCGCCTTGCATCATGTTCGCTGATCCATCGGCATTGGGCTCCAAATGAATGAACTTTCCATACCCAAATTTCTCCGTCCAATTGGGCATGGTCTTTGGCAAAATGTGGGTATGCATGTCAATTTTCAACACAGTACGAAGGTACTAATTTTCACCAATCAAGTTGCATGATGTAGTCGTCCATAACGAAGCCATTTCCAATATCAACAATTGCTTCTTCCTTTATGGACATGCCTAATTTTCGATAAAATTCGACGGCTGGATTTTTCTTATTGACCTGTAAAAACAGAGAAGTGCAACCGCCTGCTATCGCCACGCTTTGGGTTCGAAGAAATAGGGCTTTCCCCATCCCTAATCCGTGAAGATGAGGAAGAACATATAATTTTTGCAGTTTGCAACGATGGGGTTGATTTTGGTCTTTTTCAAAACCTGAGTACCCGACGGGATCCGACTCATGAAAGGCTACTAAAAAGCGCTGACCTTCTTCCATGGACCGTTTAAGGGCAGGCAGCGAGTAGATTTTCTCCAACATGTACGCTATTTGTTTTTCGGAGATGATGTTTGCGTAGCATACGGGCCAAATAGTATACGAAAGTTGGTGCACCAAGATTAATTCTTCAGAAGCGATTTCTGCTATCCGAAAGGCCATTAATTGATTTTTACAAAAGATGCTGACTCCAATTTACCGCCGATAACCAGTTGAATGAGGTATTTTCCTGCTGACAGATTTTTCACATTCACGGACTCATTCAAAATGCCCAATTCAATCCGTTCACCGCATTCGTCGACGATTGTGCAACTTGAGGGCAATTCATCGACCAGGGTGAAATGTAAGGACTCCACCACGGGGTTTGGATAAATTGTCCAGGCATTGAACATGGTTTGATCGGAAACTTGAACCAGGTTTAAAGCTTGTTTTACGGCTGCATAGGCATTTACCTTTCCTTGTCCCCATAATGGACTGCCTTCGGGAGGAATCACTCCTGTGAAGTTATCCTGACGTGCTGTTTCTTGAATTATTTCTTTTACTTGGTAAGCGGTCAGCCATGGATTGGCTTGCAGTACAAGGGCACAAATTCCCGCGACAACTGGTCCTGCCATGGACGTGCCGGAGAATTTCGCGAAATCATACAACTTGTTGTTGAAATTGATGCTGGCAATCGTTGTGTACCCTGCGTCGGTGAACGATGAGATTGCACTGCAAATGGAAACCCCCGGTGCAGCAATGTCCGGTTTCATAACACCGTCGTAGCGCGGACCATGGCTTGAGAAATTGGCAAGACCGCCCCCCACCACAGAACCTCCAGCGGTAAGGTAGGACGGCGCGTAAGCAGCGACACTGATGACATCTCCAGAGCACGAGGGTTCGGAAATTCCATGGTCATCGTCTCCACTAACGGTACCGCTTCCCGCATAGGAAAAAGGCATACCCCAATTCCCCACATCGTTGGTGAGCTCTGTGACATTCCAATAATTTACCACACCTGAGTCTGCAGTTGACTTAAGGAGAATTTTGTAAGCTGTATTGGTGCATTTAACCCTCAACCGCATCTGAGGCTTTTGATTCAAAGGATGGGCGGAATCGGCAGCAATGTTGTAAAAAATGGTGTCGATGCCAACTGTTAGAAAGGTATCCACGTAGTGTTGGGTGGTATTAGTTGAATAAAGAGGGGATTCAATCAATGTGGAATTGCTGGCGTTTTTTACGATAATTCCGTTGGAAAACGAATGACCAACCTCACCCCAAGCATGAATGCTTTGCCCCCACATCTTCGTATTCGCTGCGTAAGAATAAAACTCCACCCTCGATTGCAGCACGTCGTTGTTGAAATTCTTTTTGAGGTGAAAATTTACATTTCCATTATTTCCAGCGGAATTCACGAAGACAACGCCTAAGTCCGTGTAAGCTGTTATCGCTTGGCTCAACATGGAATTTCCATCCAAGGTTCCGAAATGGTAAAGCCCCCAACTCATGTTAATAACCAATCTTTTTCCAGCGGCCGTTGCTTTTTGGTACATCCATTCCCAAGCGTCAAGCACGGCAGACTCATCAACAAGAAAAGTTACAAAAAGCAATTGCGCCTCGTAGGCTATGCCTCGGTAAGGGGTTCCTGCACCACACCCTCCTGCAATCGAGGCAACGTGGGTGCCGTGCGTTGAATAACTGTAGATGTTCGATGTGTCGCTGCCTGCGTTCAACAGGGCATTAGCCCCCACATATTCTACCCCATAATTAAAACCTGGTGGAGCATTTCCGATGGTTTTATACTGGTCCCATGCGGCAAAAATACGGGTTTGATTTAGGGCGCTGTCATAAAAAACAGGATGGGTGTAGTCGAAACCCCAATCGGTTACCCCAATAAACACATCTTTTCCGGTGTAGGCTTGAGCTAAGCCTATTCCCTGGTGAACGCTGTCGGTTCGCGTGTCTTTCAATGTTCTGTCCAATTGATGACCAATTTTATCGGCCATGGCTAGAACATCAATTCCAGGTAGCTTGTAGTCCTCCATCCGTCCGGAGACGGGGATTTTTATGCTAACAATATCGCGAACGGGGTGGCCAACGATAACGTTTTTTCCTTGCAGGAAAGGTTTGTCGAAATCCTTATTGATTTTTGCTAGAAATGAGAGGTAATAACGGTCTTTAATAAGGTAAACAGGATATTTTTCTTGCGTACTCGTTTCTAAGCATCCGTCTTTTTCGTCTTGAATTATGAAAGTTAGCGCAGTTTCGTCTGCTTTGCTTAAACGCGTTTGGGCCAAAACCACGTGGCTTACGACAAGCATAAATAGAAGAAATAAGCTCCTGACGTCCATCTCTCAAAAGTACGTAAAACTGATGAATTTTTCGGAGAGCGATAATGGCTGAAGCGATTCTTTATTTACCTTCCGTTGTTAATTTAAATCGTTTGATAAAAGTCTTCCGAGGATTTTCGGACTTTTTTTAAGGCGATAACAGGATCTTCAGGGTGTCGGTACCCAATCGGACAAAGCAAGGAGGCCTTGAATCCTTGTCCGGTCAGTCTGAGCAATTCACCTAGTTCTTGTGCATCAAATCCTTCCATGGGCGTCGCATCGATTCTTTCATAGGCACAGGCTAATAACAACTGGCCTAAAGCGATGTAGGACTGCTTTGCTGTCCAAGCCTCTCTTTCGAAATTGCTCATCTCTTGGAGGGAATGGGTAACCTGATTTTTAAATCCCTCATAGAACGTAAAGGAATTTTTGCGCGTTGCAACCATTCGTTCGATATGCTGTTCAATTTCGAGTTTTCCTGGGTTTACAACGTGGCAAAAAACCAATAAATGCGATGCATCGATTACTTGTTGTTGATTCCAAGCAATGGACTTTATCTGCTGGCGCAGTTCTGGGCTTTCTATGTTGAGCACTTTGATAGGTTGTAGGCCATACGAGGATGGGCTGAGCCGTAAAGACTCCATAAGCATGCTAAAATTTTCTTCAGAAATTTTTTTCGAAGGGTCGAACTTTTTTACAGCATAACGCCAATTCATAGCTTCTAATAGGCTGGATTTCATAGGATTAAATTTGCATTGGTACTTCGATAAGTAATATTTTACCTGCTTCTTTGGCGTGAAGTTCGATGGAAGACGTATTCCACACCCCCAAAGCATCACGCGATTTGAGCTTGTAATCTGTTATTGTTTTAATTCCCTCAAGGTTCATGACATAGAGCCCATTTCCCGACATTTTTAGCTTGTGAATCTGAACCGAATTAGCCGACATGTCAAGTAGGTGTATCCATGCATTTTGGTGAATCCAAAGTCCTTCGTCTTCCGGAGAGGGCGAAACCAATTGAACGGGAGTATCTTTTATCAATTCATAGGCCATTTGCTGATAGCGAGGTTCTACCTTTTGCTTGTTAGGATAAATCCAAAGTTGAAATAAATTGATTTCCTCCGAGCTGCTGGCATTGTATTCGCTGTGATAAATTCCGGTTCCAGCGCTCATGACCTGAACTTCGCCCGCACGAATTACCTCCGAAAAACCCATGCTGTCCTCGTGTTTCAGCGAACCCTTAAGGGGTATTGTGATGATTTCCATGTTGTCGTGGGGGTGTTTCCCAAATCCCATCCCGGCGGCAATGACGTCGTCGTTAAGCACACGTAAGGCCCCGAAATGCATGCGATGACGGTCAAACCAAGAGGCAAAACTAAATGAGTGACGAGCCTTCAACCAGCCGTGGTCTGCATTTCCTCGAGAGGAAGCTTCGTGAAACTCACAATTCATAAAATGGCTAACGTAAAATGAGCCACATTGTTCACCGAGTCGCAGGGTATCCAAAATACAATGTTAATATCATTTCCAGCATACCGGTTCATGTTGTGCATTTTAAGCCGACCTTCGATTTATGGTATTGAGCAGATTTTGGTTGGTGATTTTTATATCCTCTTTGGCCTTTGTGTTAGTTGGATTAGTTTTTAACAAGGAATACAACATTGACCGAATGGTTAATGGTTCTAAAGAAAGCCCCATTTTGATTCAGGAATGTTACCTGAAAACGTTGCCAAAGAATTTGAGAGATACCTTGCAGGTTTCCTCCACCGTAGTGGTAAACATGAATGCGAAGGACCAAGATACAACTTACGTGCTGTTAAAAGGGCAAGTAAAAATTTACAGCGGTATTCAGAAGACCGACGGCTTACTGCCAACAGCTAAAAACACCATAACGGATATTATTCTTCCATTGCTGGCCTATCTAGCGCTGTTTGCGGGACTCATGCAATTGCTAATCGACTCCGGAGCCGCAGAAGGAATGGCGCGCTGGTTAAGTCCTTTTTTTGTCAAGATTTTCCCATCGGTTCCTAAAAATCATCCGAGCATTTCCTACATGACCTTAAACTTTGCAGCCAATTTTTTAGGACTCGATTCTGCAGCGACTCCTTTCGGGCTCAAAGCAATGGAGAGCTTGCAGGAAATAAATCCGGATAAGGACAAGGCAAGTGATGCTCAGATTATGTTTTTGTGCCTTCATGCAGCGGGTTTGACGTTAATTCCTACTTCGATCATTGGATATCGCGCAGCCGCAAATGCCGTGAGCCCGGCAGATGTGATGTTGCCATGCATCGTAACTTCCTTTATCGGTACGTTAGCTGCTTTGCTTATCGTTGGTATTCGTCAGCGAGTTAATTTATTTAGTCGGCTTTTAATAGCGGTTATATTCAGCATTATTGGGGGTATGTTGGGCCTGTTATTTTACATCAATTCATTGGATGTGCTCGCAAAAAGTCATTTTACGGCAAATTTTTCAGGAGTTCTTCTCCTTGGTATAATTTGCTTGATTTTAGTCTATGCTTTTGTCAAGGAGCGCCGCTTTACCGAGAAAAACACCACTATTTTTGATGCATTTGTTGCGGGAGCCAAAAACGGTATGCAGACAGCTGTAGCGATTTTTCCTTATGTCTTGGGTATGCTGGTGGCCATTTCGGTGTTTCGCAACAGCGGAATGTTCGAGTTGTTTAGCCAAGGCATCACATGGGTGTTTTCGAATGCCGGATTATCCAAAGAGATTACTGATGCTTTACCCGTAGCTATGTTACGTCCTTTCAGCAGCGGTGGATCTCGCGGTTTCATGCTCGACGCCATGAACGTTTACGGTCCAGATTCGTTTACCGGGAGATTGAGTTGCATTTTCCAATGCAGCGCAGAAACTACGTTTTATGTGGTGGCCGTTTATTTCGGATCGATTAAAGTCGCGAATACCCGATATACTTTATGGACGATGCTCTTGGTGGATTTAATCTGCGTTATAGCCGCCATTTTTGTGGCCTCATGGTTTTTTTAAGATGTGGGAAAAATTTAATCGTACAGAGGAAGGTTCAAAGCCACCAGAACGGGTTGTCCTAAAGCCTATTAATTATCCTGTTTCTATTGTTTTGCTATGGGCAAAGGCCATTGAAGGAAATCAAGAGGTTCAGGTGTTTTTATTAGAACAAGGTTATGCTGAACTTTTTCATGCAACGAACGCTATTTTTCTGGTACAGGAATCCAGGGATTGGTTGATGCAAAACGGTTATGCGCATTTGATGGCAATGATCAACACTTGTGAAGGGCACAAAAACGCAGGGGA
>VGMY01000003.1 GCA_016866255.1 Bacteroidota bacterium
CGATGTACGGATGGTCGATGGATGCAATTGCCACCCAATTAGGCGCACAAGATGCCCTTAAAGACGCCTTGAAAATGATCAACGTGGTGCCCAATCCCTATTATGCTTATTCCGATTATGAGAGAACCAAACTCGATGCAAAAATCAAAATTACGAACTTACCCGAACGCTGCACGATTACCATCTATAACGCACAAGGGAAACGCCTAAGGCAATTTAAAAAAGACAGCCCAATTACGTATCAAGATTGGAACCTGTGCAACGAAGCAAATATTCCAGTTTCGGGCGGTACGTACCTCATTCACGTAAATGTCCCTGAGGTTGGGGATGTGGTGCTGAAGTCCTTTGTGGTGATGCGGGTTCCAGACTTGGAAAACTTATAAGGGCAAACTAATTCGGAAGGTGGTTCCTAAGCCCAGTTCGCTGCGGAGTACGTAGACTTTTCCTTTGTGGTAACTTTCAACAATGCGCTTCACCAAGGATAACCCCAAACCCCACCCTCGCTTTTTGGTGCTGTAGCCTGGTTGAAATATCGCCTTAAACTGTTTGGGGGAAAGTCCCTTGCCGGTATCTTCAACATCAATGTTGACACAATTTTTAGAACTTGAAAATCGCACCTTCAACTTTCCTGAACCTTCCATCGCATCCACTGCATTTTTAGTAATGTTTTCAATAACCCATTCCATCAAAGCAGCATTATGGGGGACAGGCATGGTTTCGTTTTTTTCTAGGGTGATTTCAACTTTTTGAGAAAGTCGAGGCTTCAGATATTCCATCACATGGCCAACTGTTTCCACGATATCTGCATTTTCCAACTTAGTTTCGGACCCGATTTTTGAGAACCGCTCTGTTACATTTTCAAGACGTGCAATGTCTTTTCGCATTTCAGCCAACGATTCTGGATTTGCGCTTTGGGCTTCAAGGAAATCAAGCCATGCTGAAAGGGACGAAATAGGGGTTCCCAATTGATGGGCAGTTTCTTTGGCCATGCCTGCCCAAACCTGGTTTTGCTCAGCACGGCGAAAGGTTGAAAAAACAAGGTACCCGATGAAGACAATCAGCGCTATCAACGCAAGTTGAAGGTAAGGGAACCATCTTAGTTGCTTCACCTCTGGGCTTTGGTCGTAAAACAACCATTGAGCGGTTAATCCGAGATTTATGCGAATGGGGTCGTTAAGGGAAGAATACTCATTCAATTTGGCCAACACCCTTTGATTTGAACCCGGCACGTTCGTGGCCATGACCTTTTGTTGCAGAGAGTCCACTAAAATCACGGGCATCAGACGGGTATCGCTGATTAAATCCTGGTTGAAGGTGTTGATCAAGGAATCGCTTTGCTTTTTCAACGATTTTAATTGCACCGATTCGTCGAAGGCATAGGTCATTTCAAATCCTTCAAACACTTCGACGGTAAAGAAACGTCCTTCCATAATCCAGCGCTGAGCCATTTCTTTTAGGAGGGAGTCTTTTGATTTTTCGCCCGATTTCAAAGGTTCCAAAACGACATTTTTCGACTGAGAAATTTCGCCTCGGTCGTCCAAAAGTATGACAGGAATATCTTTATTTCCATTGATAATGCTCATGGCAAAATCAATGTCTTGGTTGGCCCCCAGATTGCTTGGATTTAGCAAGGCTTTTTGTGCAGAAACTACGATTTCGATGCGTTCGCGTTCTTTTTGCTGAAGGGATAAAAATGTCTGACGGGAAAACCTAACCAATTCCGCTTTCTTTTGAATGGCTTGCGCCCATTGGCGAGCTTTTGCCGTTTCCTTAACCGCAATTTTGCGCACCATAGCATTGGAAACCCATAAAGAACCTCCAATAATGCAAAGAGCCAATATCAACAAAGCGATTTTCCACCGCTGTTTATTAGAATAAAGGTTCGATGATTTATTGCGCATTCGACGTTGGCAAAAGAGTCTCTAAGGTATGACAAACTTTTTGATGGTCAAAGGCTGCAACGTGATTTCTCCGCGCTTCGGCATCAATCTGTGGAGGGTCGGAAACCATTTGATCCATTGCCCGAGCTAAATCCAGAGGATTAAGGGTTTCGAAAAGGATGCCAAATTTACCTTGACCCAACAGCTCAGGTGTGCCTCCCGCATTGCTTCCAATAACAGGTACCCCATAGGCCATTGCCTCAAGGGTTACCATTCCAAAAGTCTCCGCTTTGGTGGCCATGAGTAGAGCGTCGATGGAGGAAAAAAACACGCCCACTTCTTTCATAAAAGGCCTTATAAAAACACGGTCTTTTAATTGGTATTGATCGATTTTTCGTTCCATCATTTCCAAGATATTCTCTTGTTCATTTTTAGTGGATTCTCCCAAAAATACAAGATGAATATTCTTGTTCTGAGCTAGATTTAAGGCCTCCAAGGCAAGAAGTTGACCCTTTTGAGGGTCAAAACGTCCTGGTAATCCGAAAACAACTGCCTCGTTAGGTAGGTTTAACAAACTACGCGCCTCGCTTTTGTTCATGGCTTTGATTCCTTGAAGGTCAATGCCTGAGGGCAGATGATGAATTTTTTTGAGGTTGATGCGCGTCATGGTCCGCACTTGTTCTGCCAGCCCTTTTAGCGGACAAAACCAATAATCCAAGTAAGAAAACCGAAGGGTATGAAACACGCCTCGTTTGGATACGCCCAATTGCATTTCCATGAAATAACAGGTGCAAATGGCATCTCCCATCATCCATTTGACGGTAGCTAAGAGGCTCATGTCGCGGTTATCGCGGATAAAAACATGGCCGATAGCGTGTTCTTTCAAGAGGCTAGCAAGTTGGTGAGCGGACCTCCAGGGAAAGTACTTGGGTTGGTGTTTAACGGAGATGCAAGTAAGCTTGTTTTGGGTGGCTTGAAGGTAAAAAGGAGACCCATCTGAGGCAAACACCCTTACCTCATGCCCCCTTTCTTGCATCCAAATAGCAAAGCGAAGGTGATTAAGTTCCAATCCTCCCCAACTGAGCGAGGTACACAAATAAGCGACGCGCATTGCGTGCAAAATAACGTAATTTTACAGCATCATTTGTCGCACCATGAAAAAACTGCCCTTGGGTTGGATATTTCTGCTTTTAAGTCTGGGTATTGCCCTGCCGCTATTCACCTTACCCATCAATCTTTTTCCGGGCGAAATCACCTATCAAAAAGGATTAAGTACGTACACCATTACCGAAACCAATTTAAGTTTGAGTTACTTTATAGGTCTTGGGCTGAATCCAGGGGATCTCGACGATGTAGCTTCTTTTCGGTTAAGCCTTTGGGGTTATGCCTTAGCCGTTTGTTACTTGGGGCTTTTACCCGGGGTGATTACCTACAGAATTTACTTGAAGCGGCAAAAGAAATCATAAGGATTTCGTCCGCCCACCATCCACAGGTAGGTTTATACCGTTAATATAAGAAGCCGCGTCGGATGCAAGAAAAGCCACGACTGCCGCCACTTCCTCGGGTTGGGCAATGCGTTTCAAGGGAGATTCCTGCCCCATGTCCCTTAAAATGGCTTCCAAGGTCTCTCCTGTTTTTTGTGCTCGCACCTGTGCAATTTCTTCCAAACGGCCCGTATGGGTAGCCCCAGGTAGCACATTGTTTACCGTGATACTGTATTGACCCAATTCATTGGCCATGGTCTTGCTCCAATTGGCCACAGCGCCTCGGATGGTATTGGATACCCCTAAATTGGCTAAGGGTTGTTTAACGGAAGTTGATATAATATTAATGATGCGCCCAAAACCCGCGGATTTCATACCCGGGATTAAAGCTTGGGTCATGATGTGATTTCCAACAAGGTGTTGGTTGAAGGCCGTAAGAAATTCTGATGGGTCGGCATCGACGATGGGGCCAGATTTAGGGCCACCGGAATTATTGATGAGAATGTGGGCCATATTGCCTTCAGAAACCCATGATTGAATCACTGTTTTGACCTGATCTGGATGGCAAAAATCAGCCCTTAGAAAAGCAGGTTGTTGACCAAAGCGCTGTTCCAATTCGGCATGGGTTTCCTGCAACCGCTGTTCATTTCTTCCGACCAATACCACAAGGACTCCTTGGGCTGCCAACTGATAGGCAATGGCTTTACCGATGCCTTGGGTGCTTCCACAAACTACGGCAGTTCTTTTGTTTTCCATGAATGCAAAGGTAATAAAGCGCTTAAAACTTGCATAGTTTAACAATTAATATATCGATAATATTCATCAAACTTACCTTTCGAAATGCAACGCATGCCTTAATTGCTTAAAACGACCATTACCAATCAACGCTTCAATCGTACATTTCGTTGACGGCAACCTATAAGGGCACTGCTCGCATTCAGCCGAACAAGGTAATTGAATCCATGCGTATTTATAACCTGAGGGGTGAAATCCTGAACCAATTAACGGTACACGCTTGAAGTAAAGCCATGGATATTCCGGACTATGCTAACGGTTGCTATGTTGTCAAAACGCTAACCTCAACAGGTATCAATATTTCGCGAATCGTTAAAAATTAATCCCAAGTAATTTCTGGTAAAAAAGAGGGCTTGTCCCACTTTTTTTTGAGCCTTTAATTTATGCCAACGGTCCAAATTGAATAAAAACAAGCTAATTGTTAATTTTACGCTTTGTTTGGTTTAATTTTTTGTTATCTTTGACCACGAATTTTTTTTTAATCTAAAGTTCTTATTTATGAAAAAGATACTACGTCAGTTATCTCAACTAGCAGTTTTTGCTTTTGTACTTGTCGTTTCACCGAAAGTGTTGGCAACAACCTGTCCAAATGCCATTGTACTTACCCCAGCCTCTTTGCCCATTATCAACCAACCAGTGGTTTGCGGCGCAACAGACGATATTTCATCGGCTTCGGTTGCGGCGTCAGTACTAACGGGTGGATGCACGAACACCGCTTATTACGGTGGATGGGAAGCTCTGTATTCCTTTACCCCCAACGCTACCGGACAATACGATGTCAGTTACAACGGACAAACTTGGACTGGTATTTTTGTATTTAATGGTTGTCCTACCACTGGAGGGACCACTTGTGTCGGGGGAATAACGAGTTCTTCTGGTTCAAAATCAGTTACTGTTAACCTTACTGCCGGCGTTACTTATTATATCATGTTCGACACTTGGCCCACTCCACAAAGCCCGTGCCCGGGGAGTTTTTCACTCACCCAATTATTGCCTAACGTTGCTACGGCTACCGCTACAGGGGGCCTTTGGTCAAGTCCTGCAACATGGGTTTCCGGCATGGTGCCGAATGCTGCAAGTACGGTCATTGTACCTGCAGGTTCCATCGTAACGGTAGACCAGATAACCAACATTGCTTCGTTGGATGTTTCTGGAATTCTACAGTGGAATGCTACTATCAATGCGATGACTGTGTTGGGTAACATTACGGTTAATGCAGGAGGTAAATTTTTACCCTATACGACCTCTACTGGTGGTACCGCAGGAATTACTATTAATGCTGGAGCTGACTTCATCAACAACGGATATTGCAATTTCTCGGCCGGTGCCTCTACTATTCAATTTTTAAATTTCAATGGAAGCCAGCAAGTGGGTGGTAGCTTAAACCAAACGCTAGGCGGTTCGGGTGTTTTTGAAGGCAATGGGGTAAAAGGCATCATTCGTGGACTTTTTTTTCAAACCACGGGTACCTGCACGATTAATACTGCACAAGATTTGATTGTCAACGCGGAAATCGCGCACACGAACGGAACCTTAATCACGAATGGTAAACTTACTTTAGACAATACGGCTCAATGTTACGGACAGCCCATTAATACGCAAGTTTCTCATGTTGCTGTAACAAACATGGGGGCAACTTTAAGTGCTGCGCCGGTTGTTTGCGGTGTAGCAGTAAGCCCTTACGCTAGCGGTGCGTTAGCCAATTCAGGCACCCGATATTTCTTTGGAAACAACGTGTATTTGTGTACGTCTGGAGGCACCTTCAACGCGACGCCTCCAACCTCCAATACACCAAATGCTGTATTTGCAACGAGCGGACCGAGTCTTATATATATTGGGACCTTGGGAACGTTAGGCACGAATGTTCCATACAACAGTCAATTATCGACGTCGACCCCTTATTTTTATGGCGACAATTGGTATCAGGCGATAGCCACAACAGCAACTACCACGATGCCAACGCACGTAGCAGGAACCGTGGGTAACTTCCGTTACCTAGGTCCTGCAGCGAAAGTGAGCGTTAACTTTGATGCGGTTACTCAAACCGTACGCAGCTTAACGATGACCAATGCTGGAAGCGGATGGAACAGTGCCACTGCACCGGCTTTGGTGTTCAGCCACGGAGTTACAGGAGCAACAGGAACGCTTCCTGCAGCGACTCCTGTGGTTCTTTACAGCCCTCAAGGCGGAACGGTAGTGCGTTTACAGAAATCAGGGATTGCCGCAATTACAGGTGGGGTTACTATCAACAGCGATCAAGGTGCGAGCATTGCAAGTGCCGATCCACAGGCCTCTTCCGGGGTGGGTTCAATTTACACTACGAACGGAGGGTTGAACTATACTACAGCACCTCAAGTTGGATTTACGGGACCCACTGCATTGAACCTAGTTACGAACCAAGGCTCGGGATATACCGTTGCTCCTACAGTAACGGTTGTGGGTGGAACAATTGCCTCAACAGGTACCACACCTACCTTTACGGTAACTATGGCCCAAGGAAAGGTGGTTTCGGTTTACTTAACGGGGGGTACACAAACCTATTCCGTTCCTCCAACGATTAGCTTATCCGCAGGAAATGCGACCATAGCTTGGCCCGCCAACTGTTGGCCAGCTGCAACGGCTAACATTGGTTCTAACGGACAAATTACCAGCTTCACGGTAACCAACGCTGGTTACGGGTATGTAGCTCCACCTACCGTGGGTCTTGGTGCTACCTCAGGTACCGCTGCTGGGGGTACTTTTACTACGGTTGCAACGACACCCATAGCACGTGTAGCATTGTATAATCTAACTATTGCCAATTATCTTCCAACTACCACCTTGGTAACCCAAGCTGACGTGGCGAATGTCATCCCGCCCAACCGTAAAATCCATACCCTTACATTAGGTACCGGAGGTTTAGGTCTATCGCTCGCGAATAACTTAACTTGTTTTGGAAGCCTCCCGCTTTCGTTTACCGCAAGTCCAAACGGTATTGGAAATGTTCTTGCGCTTAATGGCAATACCATCACAACGACCTGGAATACTTATACTGGTTTAACAAGTACCTTCGGTGCATCCAACGTATATTTGCAAAATGGATCCATGGCCTTGTACACCCGCGGGGGTGGAACCCTTGGTTTAACTTACAACTTTCCGTTCAGTGCGACCTTTACGACCTTGACGGGGAATGGTTCAGGAGGGCCTGCTACAGGATCTGACTTCACACGCTTGGTGGTTACCGAAACAGGGGCCCCATCCAATTTAGTCACTACAGGTACAGGTCTAGCTTTTGGTAACCGTGCCTTCCGCTTGCAAGGATTTAACACGGGTGCTACTCCGGGCGTATCTGGTATTAACCCTACGGTAACCCTGCGTTACAATTCACAAGACGGACTTACCTCAACCCAAGACCAAACCTTCGTTAACCAAGCTGCAACCTTAACGGGTGCTTGGAACGTTGTTAGTGCCGCTTATGGTGTTGGTGGAGCACTTCCTGCTACCGGACAATTAGTGACTCCTACCGTTGCTCCTGGTCCGGTGCTTCTTGACGGCGATGATTTCTTCGCTTGGGGAACTACCGCTCCGGTTATAAGTAATGTTTCTCCGCTTACGCTCTGTGCAGGTTCAGGACAATTTACCATCACAGGAACAGGCCTAAACGGTGTAACCAGCGTGTTAATCAACGGTACGCCTGTAGCAAACTTTACCATCATTTCACCAACTCAAATTGATGCCTTTGCAGGGGTTGGTGCATCAGGAGTAGTTAGCATTGTTAAAAACGGTGCAACGTTCAACGGTGTGCAAGTGGTTACGATTAACGCTTCACCTGCTGCACCAACGGTAGCCGCTCCAAACGCAACAGTCCTACTGGGAGTTAGTGCAACTTTTACTGCAACAGGTAGTGGAGGAACCTTCAGCTGGTATACGGCTCCTTTCGGAGGTGTAGCGGTTGCAACAGGCGCCAGCTTCACCACCCCTCCGGCATGTGCCACTACCTCTTATTATGTAGCTGAAAACAACGGTGCTTGTGAAGGCCCTAGAACCCAAGTAACGATAACAGTAACTCCTATCACATTCACGTCTTCTGCACCGAATTTGTGCGGTAACGGTGGAACAATTACGTTAACTGCTACACCCAACGATCCTTCGTTCAGTTTTGCCTGGACTTCCAATCAAGCATCGACAAGTTTTGCAACACCAGGAGCTATTTCAACCACAGCAACCCTCAGCCAAACTTCGAGCATATTCCTGAGCACCACAGCTAACGGATGTACCTATACCTCTACTCCTATTTCAATAGGAGTTTACGGTTTCCCAGCCGTAACCCCAACAGCAACTCCTAACGTTCTTTGCGACAGCGGTATGGTTACCTTGGCTACGGGCATCACCCCTGGAAACTTTTCAGCAATTTGTATCACTCCTGTAGCGGAGGTTGTACCGGCGAATTTCAGCTCACTTGTTGTGAATGGTGTTGCCACCGTTCCACAAACCTCTGGCACCCTAGATGACGGAGGTTGGGGTGCTATTCCCATTGGATTTAACTTCAACTATTTCGGAACCAACTACAACACGATCAACGCAGGAACCAACGGTGTTCTTCAATTCGGGGCGTACAATGCGGCTGCGCTTGGTGATTTCGTCATTGGAGCATTACCTAATGCTTTAGATCCGACCAACGCGATTTTTGGTTGCGCTCACGACCTTCATGCCGGATATGCGGGAGCTAATTTGAATTATTGGACTTCCGGTATTGCACCAAACCGCAAGTTTGTGATGAACTATCAAGTATGGCAGTATGGTAACCCATCCATTCCTGTTAACTTTCAGATCATCCTCAAAGAGACCACAGGCCAAGTGGAAATTGTTGCAACCAACGTATTATCTACGGCTGGAAAGACCATTGGGGTGAACAATCCAACAGGAACTATCGGTGCTGCGGCACCTAACTGTAATGTGGTTCCGAATGCAGCCAATTACTGGCAGGCGCAAACGGCAACCATACCTGCAGCGAATCCACAAGCATGGAGATTCAGTCCTCCTGTAAATTACACCATTAACTGGACGGTGAACGGTGTTGGAACCCCTGCAGCTGGTCAATTAAACGGAGTTACGGTTAATACCCCTTCCACCAACCAAATGACTTATGCTACTACGCCGTATCAAGTATATATTGCCGACCCAATTACGGGTTGTTCCCAAGTGTATCAAACACCAGTTACCGTAAATACTTCGCCAAGTGCTCCAACCGCGACAACCAGCACGCAATGTGGACTTGGAACGCCAACAGCTCAAGTAGCGTCAACGGCTGGTGCTAATGGTAACGGACAATTCTTTTGGTTCAACGCAGCCAACAACGGAACCTTAGTGCAAACGCCTCCTAGCGGAGCCTATACCACCTTCTATTCCGAAAACTTTAACGGCCCAACCATTGCAGCCGGAGGAACTTTGTCGGGTTCTGCAAACCTTCTTAATTACCCTGGAAATCTCCAGTTGTTTGATAATAACTTTAATCAAATTGGTGGATTAACTGTAGCTGCTGGCGTGAATGCCACTTCTTACTTGGTTGACTTTGATTTAATAACGTCCACTGGAGCCGATGGCGTATCCTATAGTTTCGGAGACGATGTTAATGCCAATGCTACCACTCCTTCACAAGAAATGGGATCCGGATCCAAGTTAAAAATAAGTTTTGACTCCTACGGAGCTATGCCTAACGGACAAGGTATTTATTTGCTTTACAACAACACTGCCGCTTCCTTTAACAATACAAGTCCTGGAGTAATCGCCTATTCAAGCGATGTATCGTGGGTGAATGATACCAGCCACATTGCTATTTCCATAAATAATTCCGGGAAATTATCTTTAGCAGTTGGGGCAACAACCATCTTCAACGCTGTTCAATTACCTGCTGCTTATTTAGCAGCGAATAAAGCGACCTGGGCGCATGTTATTTCTGGTCGAACAGGAGGCATTAGCATGTTAGCTACCATTGATAACTTGTTGATTCAATACGCGAACAATGTGCCTGGTTATACTACGTTACAAACTCCTATTAGTACCACTACCACGTATTACGTAACTGAACAAGGAACCAACGGTTGTTTTAGTGCTTTAACTCCGATTACTGCTACGGTTGTTAACCCTGACCCCATTACCATAACACCAGGAAATACGGCGGCTATTTGTAGCGGCCAAAGCATTTCCATTAACGGTTCTTCCATTGCTAACCCCGCATACACGTACTCATGGGATGCGAACACCTACAACGGATCAGGATTCAACAGTCCATTACCCGGAGCTGCACAAACGATTACTCCTAGCACCCCTGGGTCTTACACTCTAACGATAACAGGAACAAACGGGGTATGTACATCAACTTCCAACCTTGCGCTTACTGTCAATGCTTTACCGAACATTTCTTCGGCAACGGCAGGTCCGCTTGGCGTATGTAACAACGGAACCGTAAACCTTGCTGCTACCAGTTTCATTGGAGGACCACAAACCCTTCCTGCCGCTGGATATTGCGCAACGAATAATTCGGGTGGTGCTGGTTCCATGATTGATAATGTGGTATTTAATACGATCAGCTACAACTCTGCGGCGAATCAGCCTTTAGGTGCTCCTTATTATACCGCTACCAATCAAACAACTACGGTTAACGCGGGACAAACTTATCCATTGTCTGTAACTGTTGGGCCTGCTGGCATCTATTCAGGAGCCATCGTGTCAGTTTGGATTGACTTTAACCGCAACGGAAATTACGAAGCTTCTGAATGGCAACAAGTTTCCACGAATATGACGAATACCACGACCACCATTAACATTACAATTCCTGCCAATGCTCAACCCGGGCTTACTGGCATGAGAATTCGTTCAAGAGGTGCGTTCAACACGAATGGAGCAACAAGTGCCTGTATATTCATGGGCTCTGGTGAAACGGAGGATTACCAAGTGAATATTCAAATCCCACCAGTGAACCCATTCACGTATACATGGAACACAAGTCCTGCGGCAAGCGGTGCTAATGCGACCACTGTTGGGACCAATGCCACAGGTGTTAATCAAATCGTTAACTACGTGGTTACGGCTTTAGACCCTGTAACAGGTTGTACGAATACTGCCACTACCAACAACGTTACGCTTTATCCTGCTATTTTACCTCCAACCGTTACCAACAGTGCTCATTGCGGAGTTCAAGTGCCTACGGCAACGGCCAACGATGTGAACGCTTTTGTTGGTCCTAATTACAATTGGTATGCTTCAGCTGTAAATGCGAATGCATTACAAAGCTCGGCAGCTAACACCTTCGTAGGTTTCATAGGTAATACCACTACACTTTACGTAGCTGTAGAAGACACCTTAACCGGCTGTGAAACATCCAGCACTCCAGTAACCATTACGGTAACCCCTGGACCTGCCTTAACTTTAGCTGCCTTAGGTGATACCATTTGCGTTGGGGGTACAAGTACCTCTATAGGTTTAAGTTCCGGAGGTGGTATTTACAACACCTATGCATGGACCCCTGCTGCGGGAGTATCGGGTAATGAAATTATTGGATGGTCGTTCAACCCTGCGGTATCAACCACGTATACTTTAGTAGCCACTCAGTCGGCTGCCCCCAACTGCAGTAACCAAGATACCTTGTCCATTTCCGTGGATCAGGTAATTCCACCTACACCTACCGTGCCTCAAAACTTGTTCAACATTTGTTCAGGTACGAACAGCTTATTGTTGGCGGCTAACAGCCCAGTAGTTGTAAATACCTTCACGTATACCCTCAACATGATTGACTCATGGGGAGATGGATGGAATGGTAATACTATGACCGTATTCGTTAACGGAAACCCTGTATTAAACAACGTTACGTTTAATAACGGATTTAATGCATCGTTGACCTTCCAAGTAGCCGCAGGAAATTCCGTAACGGCTCAATTCAACGGTGGAGGAGCTTTCATTAACGAATGTACCTACAACATTACCGATAACAACAATACCGTAATTTTCTCCGGAACCCCAGCTAGTGCTATTGGTCCGCCAAACATGGTAGCTCCTTATGTTGTTCCGGGTATTCCTCAACCCAATTATGTTGTTAACTGGTACAATGCCAGCAACAACGGAACCAATATTGGAACAGGAACACCGCTGCAATCGGTTGGAACTTCCGTTATGCCAGCAGCGACCAATGGAACCTACATGTTCTACGCAGGTTTGTCGCTTGGCGCTTGTAACGGTACTACCGTTCCAATCACCGTGAACGTTGCGGATGTTGTAGCTACTGTAACTCCTTCGAACACATGTATTGGACAAACCAATGGTACTTTTACTGCAACAAACTTCCAATGTGGAACTGCACCATTTACGTATTCTGTAAACAACGGTGCATTTGGTGCCATACCAACGAATTTGGCGGCAGGTCCTCATACGGTAATAATCCGTGATGCCAACTTGTTACTGTCTTCAATCTACAATATCACGGTTGGGGTTGATAGCACCATACCTCCTACTCCTATCGTGCCTCAAAACGTTTTCAACGCCTGTTCAGGGACCAGCAGTGTAATGGTAGCAGCGAATGCTCCGGTTAACCAAGGGACGCAAACGTATACCTTGAACATGATTGACTCTTGGGGAGATGGATGGAATAACAACACCATTAACGTACTGGTAAATGGAAACATTGTATTGAATAATGCGACTTTTAACAACGGTTTTAACAGCTCAGTTACCTTTACCGTAAGTGGTGGTGACGCTGTAACTACTCAATTCAATGCGATAGGCGCGTTCATAAATGAATGTACCTACACGATCACCAATGCCGCGGGTACTGTAATATTCTCAGGGACTCCAGCAAGTTTCCAAGGACCTCCAAACTTGAACCCTGCGCATATCGTACCAACGCCTGTTCAACCGAACTACGTGGTAAATTGGTACAATGCAAGCAATAATGGTTCGTTTGTAGGAACAGGTTCTCCATTTGAAACTGTCGGAACATCCGTAATGCCGAATTCCGTGAACGGAACCTACATGTTCTACGCGGGGCTATCCTTAGGGGCGTGTAACAGTACTACTACGGTACCTGTAACCGTGAATATTTCGGACGTATCTGCCACCATTACTCCAATCAATGCTACATGTAACGGAGTTGCCAGCGGATCATTCACTGCTACGAACTTTACGTGCGGTACAGCTCCTTTTGACTACTCTGTTAATAACGGTGCCTACGGTGCTATCCCAACCAACCTTCCTGCAGGTAACCACACGATAGTAATCCGAGACGCTAACAACTTGTTGTCGTCCATTTACAATATAACCATTACCCAACCGGCTTGGACTATTAATGCACCAACCGCAGCTGGTAATGGAAGTGCTTGCGTCGGCGACATCTCTGAAATCATCTCAGCAACAGCAACAGTTAACGGCCAAACTCAAGTCGTAGTAGATACGTTCTTCCTTGCTACGAACGTGTTCTTCCCACAAGGACAAGGTGGTACGCAGTCCTTTACCCAAAACATCGTCATACCGGCTGGTGCAACGGTAACAGGAACCATACTGAGCGTCAACAACGTTACCACGGCAACGGGTGGATGGCCAGGCGACTACACCATAGGTCTAACAGGGGCATCTACTTTAGCGACTACCCTTCTTGCGAATGTCAACCAACAAGTAACCAACGCAGGACCGTACACGCAAACGCCAACCCTACTTTCGAACAACGGCGGTAACGTAACGGTAAGTTTAACCAATACTTGGTCACCAGGAACTGGATTCTTTGGAAGCATTGAATTGATTGTAACTTATACCCTGCCGGCAGTGGCTTCTAACATGACTTGGTGGAACAGTGCAAGTGGTGGAGCACAAGTAGGTTCTGGGTTAAGCTTGGAATCCGTAGGAACTACGGTCCTTCCGAATACGCTAACCCCAGGAACGTACAATTTCTATGCGCAAGCAGAGTACAGTGGCTGCTCCTCTGCTAACCGTACCTTGGTGACGGTTACAGTCAATGCGCTTCCACCGGTAAATGGGGGGAATAACCAAGCCATTTGTATTGGTCAATCCACTTCGCTTACGGCAACTGGTGCTCCTACCTTGACATGGAATAACGGCATAACGAACGGTGTAGCATTTACACCGAATGCGACCAACTCATACATCGTAACAGGAGTTGATGCCAACGGCTGTGTCAACCAAGATACGGTAAATATTGTAGTCAATGCATTACCGATTGTAAGTGCCGGAAATAATCAAACGGTTTGTTTGAATACTCCAGTGGTATTGAACGGTGCGGGTGCTAGTACCTATGTTTGGAACAATGGTGTAATCAATAATACACCTTTTACTCCAACCACAACGAACAACTATATTGTAACAGGTACCGATGCAAACGGATGTATCAACTACGATACAGTAACCGTGAATGTATTACCATTGCCTAACGTGAACGCAGGTCAAGACTTCGGTATTTGTATTGGCAACGGAGCAACATTAACGGCAACTGGTGCCAACTCTTACCAATGGAATAACAACGTACTTAACGGTGTTACCTTCTTCCCGAACACCACTACCACCTACACGGTAATTGGAACAGGAGGAAACGGATGTTCTGCCCAAGACTCCATTACTGTAACGGTTAATACAACACCCAGCATTTCTTTAACGAATGGAGGCGCATCGTGTGCCAATGGAAACGTAGCCTTGAATGCTACCTCGATCGGTGCATTCGGTGGCTTCTGGTCAACTACAAACGGTGCTGGTACTTTTACGCCTAACGTATCTAACGCCAGCGTAGTTTACAACGCAAGTGTGAATGATCCATCTACGGTAACTTTTGTCTTCGTAGCTTTTAACCAATGTGGTGCTTCGAATGATACTACCACCATTAGCATCCTTGGTCTTCCAAGTGTTAACGCAGGTGCGGACGCAGCACTATGTACCAACACGAACACTACCCTTACAGCGGTAAGCAACGGCACGGTAGTTTGGAACAATAACGTTCTTGACGGCGTAGCCTTCGCTGTTGCAGCAGGCAATACGCAATACATCGCAACCGCTACTGGTGCAAACGGATGTACGAATACGGATACCGTTATCATTACAGGACTCGCTTTACCTCAAGTGAATGCTGGTAACGACCAAAGCATTTGTGCTGGTGATTTCGCCACCCTTAATGGATCCGGAGCTGTAAGTTATGCATGGAACAACAACGTTATCGACGGAGTACCTTTCGCTCCTTCATCTACCGCGACTTATACCGTAACAGGTACAGGAGCGAACGGATGTAACAACACAGACAACGTTACCGTTACCGTTAATGCTCTTCCAAATGCTGTAGCAGTTGCTGCAGATCCGGTTACCCTCGTGGCAACACCGGCTGGAGCAACTTATCAGTGGATAGATTGCGCAAGTGGTCAAACCATCGCAGACGCTACCAACGATACCCTAGTGGCAACAGCGAATGGAAGTTATGCCGTAATTGTTACGAATGCCAATGGATGTTCTGATACCTCTGAATGCATGGTGGTTGATCAAGTGGGTCTATTCTTCCCTGAATCTGCAGTCATCGCTCTTTACCCTAACCCTACCAACGGTATGGTTACCCTAGAGTTACCTGCGCAAGACGGAGCAGTTGCCCATGTCTACGATGCACAAGGAAAACTAATCCTTACCGTAGCTAATGCTAAGAACGGCGAACAATTCGACCTAAGCAAGTTGACTACCGGGGTTTACACGTTCCGTATTATCTTGAACAACTTAACACACATCGAAAAAGTGGTGAAGCAATAAATCACTTGAAATGCACATAACAAAGGCTCCTTCGGGAGCCTTTTTTGTTAATAGCCCAACCAATGAAAGCGGGTTTTGTCGGAGGAAAACTCTAAGGCTGGAAAAGGAAACTTTACATAGTTTAATGCTGAAACAACCTTATTGAGTTTGGGAAGTTTCGGAAAAAGATTAGAGCAATCCACATCCAAAGAAAGATAAACTTGCCGTCGGGCAGTGAAACCTTGCCAAGTATTTTGATCTCCCACTAATTTGGCATCGCAACCGTAGCCTATGCTTAAACATAAAAAACTCCATCGTTTTGGCAACGAAACCCAATGTTTAATTGGAATCGACCACCAATAAATTTGGCCGTTGTAATCTTTCAACCATTGTTGCGAAATGCTTGCCCCTAATACCTCAGGGCGGTATTTCGCATAAGGACTTCGACGGAACGAAAACTTAGGATGAATCATCTGCTCCTGCCAAAAAGCCTCTTGGATCCAATAAAATCCGCACCCCAAAGTATTAGCAGCGATATCTGGCCAAGAAAAACCCCAACCAGCACTGAAGCCATCCATTACCTCAAGAGCCGAAAGGTAGGCAAAAGCATAACTAACGCCCACCCAAGGGCGTTTTTTACCCGAAGACCAATGGTGAAGATCATGAATGGACTTAGAGATTGCATAAGCTGTAAATCCATGACCCAACTTATCCATTTGCATCCAGTTTTCCGCATCGTTAAACCAATGGAAACCCTTATTTTGATAAGGCTGGTACCACAGGCTTTGAAGAGCAATGAGGGAACCCACCCCACCACCACTTAGACCAACATGGATTAATGTTTTACGATACTTTAGGGAATCTTGTGCCAAGAATGGATGTAATCCTACCCCAAAGGTAAGTACGATAAAGAAATATCTCATGTGCCCTAAATTAGGGATTTACGAAATAAGCGCTCATCATTCCGCTGCAAATAATACATTTGTAAAAAAAACGCAATGGAAAACCGAAAAGATTGGAACGACATCAAAAGCCACGACAGTTGGTCCATTTTCAAAATCATGTCAGAATTTGTTGGGGCCTACGATCGAATGGCAAAAATTGGCCCCTGCGTAAGTATTTTTGGTTCAGCCCGAACTAAGGAAGAAAACCCCTATTATCAAGAATCGGTTGCCTTAGCAGAAAAATTAGCAATACGCGGATATGGCATTATTTCCGGAGGAGGTCCAGGCATCATGGAAGCCGCGAATAAAGGAGCACAGCAAGGAAAAGGAGCTTCGGTTGGGCTGAACATCGATTTACCCTTTGAGCAAAATCACAACCCTTACATCGACCCGCAACACAACTTGGAATTCGACTATTTCTTCGTGCGTAAAGTTATTTTCGTGAAGTATTCACAAGCCTTTATTATCATGCCTGGAGGATTTGGGACCTTGGACGAATTTTTTGAGGCCATGACCTTAATTCAAACCAAGAAAATTCGAAAACGTCCCGTTGTGCTATTTGGCAGCGAATATTGGAATGGTCTTCTCCGGTGGATTGAAGAAACCATGTTAAAAAAAGAACATAACATATCCGCTGAAGATTTACACTTATTTGCCGTCGTTGATACCGTCGAAGATGCTGTTCAGCACATTGAGAACTTCTTTGAAAATCATCCCTACAGTCCTAACTTTTAATCCGTATCTTTACCTAAATGAATTCATTTTTTGAGCAAGTTAAGGCATTTGTTTTTTCAAAGTATTTCCTTAAACAAGCAGGCCTTGTAACCTTGTTCTATCTCACCATCGTATTGGTTATGATGCTGTATCTTAGATTTGCCACCCGACACGGAAATCGGATCGAAGTGCCCAATTTAATAGGGAAGAGCGCTGAACAAGGTCGTTTAATACTGGAAGATCTCGGCCTTGAATATCAAATTATGGATTCCGTTTATATTCCGAATAAACCTTCCGGAACAATCATTAACCAAAGTCCAGGACCCACCTCTAGGACGCTCCTTTTCGTCAAATCGGGTAGGACTATTTCCTTACGGTTAAGTAAAAAATCCGAACTCCGGGAAATGCCGGATTTGGTAAACCGCCAAATTCGTTTTGCGGAACGAAGTTTAAAGCAGCGAGGTTTTCTCGTATCGATTCGCTATAAACCGACAAACGAAGCAAACGGTTCCGTTTTAGAGGTTTTATACAAAAACAGATCCCTTAAAAAAGGAATTATGGTGCCTGTAGGTTCGCTAATAACGTTGATTGTAGGTGAAAACGACCAAGGTGAACCTGTTTTAATTCCCAACCTTTATGGCATGAGTTATTCTGAGGCTAAATATATCATGGACACCTTAGGAGTGCCCGTTTCCTACATTTGTTCGGACTGTATCACCGGTGAAGACAGTTTAGCCTCGAAAGTCGTGGTTCAGAGCCCGGAATTTATTGAGGGGCAAACTGTACCAAAATCAACCCCATTCACCATCCATCTCAGAAAAGCTTTTGATGAGTTTATTGAAAATGAAGATCAGTGATGAAAGCACCTGTCTCCTTGATGTTCGTCATTCTTTCTATCCCGCTTTTTGGTCAATCGCCTGCGATGAGCGAAATAATTTCCTCGGATTTAACTCCTGTCATGGGAACTAATAAGCCCGTGAATAAAACCAAATCCAATAGCATCGATAGCACATTTATCTTTTCAAGCGATACATTAAATCTTCCGATTTTTGATGAGTTTTCAACGAATAAATTTCAAGTATTTCAAGGAAATTTCAATGCGCCAGGAATTACTTCACAAACGTATTACCGTTTGCTCGATGCTTCCAGCAATCAGCCTATTGCCAACGGCTTGAATTATACCAATCAGGTCACATTTCGTAGGACTTATGACATCGTAACCGAAACCTATTCAGACCTTAATTTTTCTTCCATTGCGTTACTGGAAAACAACCTAACCCTTTACCCGCCAATCCCTTCCCCTGTTACGGCTTACCCGCCTTACTTTATTTATGACACGGTGGGAATACCCGATGTAAGCGATACCATTTGGATTATCAACCCGACGTTTTTTCAAGATTCAGCTACGGTATTCTTCCAAAATGTTAGCGATACCTCGAAAATTTGGATCGACCGTATGGCTCTTAGAAACGAACGTTATGGGACAAATCCACGTTCTTTAGGTGTAGTCACCTTTGACGGACTGGACGAAGACGGATATCCTTATCAATTCGGAAGTGCGGTAACCAATTACGGAGACCGGTTAACTTCAAAACCCATTGATTTAAGCAATTTTTCTGCTTCCGACTCGCTTTATTTTAGTTTTTTATACCAGCCTGAGGGGTTAGGAGATATCCCAGAACCCGGCGATTCTCTGGTGCTTGAATTTTATGCTTCGGGGCAAGACCAATGGTTTCATATTTGGGGTGTTTCAGGATCCGGTACCTATCCCTTTCGGGCCGTTCATCTTCCCCTTACGCAGAGTGCCTTTTTTAGCGACGGATTTCGCTTCCGATTTAAAAACTATGGCGGGTTGAGCGGATCATTGGATCATTTTCACATCGACTACGTGCATTTACGCGCACTTTCCTCTTCCAACGATACCTTATTCAAAGACTTTTCACTTTGCTATCCAATCTCTAGCCTTTTAGAAAAATATACCTCCGTACCTTGGGATCATTATAGAAACACTTCCTCGAATGTTATGGAAAACGGCGTGAAGATACAAGTTTATAACGGCAGTAATGCTGCCGAAAACTACCAAAACGGACAAATTGAAATCCGTCAGGGAGGCAGCTCCCAAGGTGCGTTTAACCTTCCCGGATTTTTACTTGCTGAAGGCAATATCAATTACAATCCTTCCACCTTTTACACTTCTTATCACGACCTTTCCTCGGGGTATCAATACGGTAAACTATTGCTAGGCGACTATCAAACCTTTGAGGTTAAAACTACGGTATCTGCACAATTCCCCAACTTAATTTCCAACGATTCTTCCGTATTTACCCAAGGGTTTTATAATTATTACAGTTACGATGACGGTTCTGCTGAAGCGGCATTTGGACCTACTGGAGCGCAATCCATGCTCGCGGTACATTTCGATGCGTACGAAGCGGATTCCCTTCTCGGGGTTTACCTCCATTTTGTTCCCTCCGTTGTTGACGTATCCAATAAATTGTTTTACCTCACCGTTTGGGAAGAAAGCAATGGCCAGCCAGGAAATATTCTTTACCAGGATGATGTGTTTACACCTCGCCAGCCTACCTACAATCAGGGATTGAATAATTTTAATACCTATTACTTTTCGGGCGGAATCAAGGTTCCTGTATCAACCTCGTTTTTCGTTGGCTGGAAACAAGTAGACGCCGTCCGTTACAATCTTGGTTTAGACCGAAACCTGGATCACGCGGATGAAATATTTTACAGCGTTGATTTCGGAGGCACGTGGCAAAACCCTCCCTTTTCAGGGTCAGCTATGCTTCGCCCGATATACTCTACAGCACTAGACAATGTTTTAAATTTACCTAGCCCAGAGGAGGTGAAAAACTATCGTATTTTTCCAAATCCTGTGCTACATCAAGCAATAATTGAAAGCCCGTATTCGGACGAGAAAGGGTATGACGTTTTCGCATTGACGGGACAAAAAATGGTGGAGATTTCGACCAATTTGATAGATGCTTCGAAACTAGCCCCTGGATACTATTTGATACAATCCAAAGTGCACACACACTCCCCGATTAAGTTTCTACGCGTTGAATAAATCCGATGACATAGCAGAACACGACGAGGAAGATTTATACGAACACCATCGATTTCATGTTGACCCAGGGCAACAAATATTACGCATTGATAAATATTTAATCGACCGACTGCCCAAAACTTCTCGAAACAGAATTCAAGTTGCTGCCCGAAACGGCAGCATCCTAGTGAATGGAAAAGCGGTAAAACCGAACCATAGAATAAAGCCTAATGATGACATTTCGATTGTTATGCCATACCCCGTTCGGGAGATAAAACTGATTCCACAAAATATCGAATTATGCATTCTCTACGAGGATAGCCATCTGCTTGTCGTCAATAAACCGGTAGGTCTTGTAGTGCATCCGGGATATGGAAATTATTCTGGAACGCTCGTAAATGGATTGGTATACCATTTTGAGCACCTTCCCACACTGCCCAACAATTACTATGGCAGACCAGGTCTTGTACATCGCATCGATAAAAACACTTCGGGATTATTAGTCGTTGCAAAAACGGAAGACGCTCTAACCAACCTTGCCAAGCAATTCTTCGAAAAAACAACAGAGCGGATTTATTGTGCCCTCGTTTGGGGTAATCTTCGTTACGGTGGTACTGTTTCCAAAAATATTGGTCGTTCGCCAAAAAATCGAAAAATTATGGCCGTTTTTGAATCAAATTTAGACGGAAAACCTGCCATTACACACTTCAAACCTTTGGAAAATTATGGCCCCGTAACGCTTATCGAATGTCGGCTCGAAACCGGGCGCACCCACCAAATTCGCGTGCACCTGCAGTCCATTGGACACCCCTTGGTTAATGACCCCGAGTATGGAGGGATCAATATACCGCAAACAAATCTTTCAAAGGCCCAAAAAGAGAAAATTGAAAAAGCTATGAGCCTCCTTCCCGGGCAAGCACTGCACGCCAAAACACTTGGCTTTAAACACCCGGTATCAGGCGAATTCTTAAATTTTAGTTCCGATCTACCGAAAAGTTTTACAGAATTAATGGCTTTTTGGAAGAAGAACCCTTTTGGAAATTAATGTTTCTTTTCCTATTTTTGTTCCGAACTGCAAGTTTAAACTAAACCTTTTGTATGAAACGATTTTTCATTTTCGTCGTTTGCATGGCCCTTGTAACGATTTCTTTAGCGCAACCCACACAGCCAAAATATATAACAGAAGCATTGAAACTTTACGATTCAGGGAAATATTTTGAGGCCATGCCTAAAATGGAGGAGGCTTACAATAAAATGACCAATAAAGGGAAGTCCATTACCGAGAAAGGATCTATGGCATACAAACTGGCCGATTGTTATCGGAAATTAGAACAATATGACAAGGCTGCCCAATGGTACGGATCGAGCATTGAGTTAAAATTTTACGATGTTGATCCAAAAGTGTATTACTACCATGGTGAAATGTTGCGAATGAGCGGAGAATTAAAAAAAGCGAAAGAAAGCTACACCAATTACAAAAATAAACGCGGAAAGGATGCTAGTATCGATGTTGAGGCCCTCATTAGCTCATGCTCCGAACAAGCGGATATTCACGATAAAGAAGCAAGATTTGATGTAAAAGTAGAAGACAAATTGAATTCCAAAGAGTTCGATATGGCGCCATTTTTTTCAGAGAAAAAAGAGACTCAATTTTACTTTGGAACGCAACGTGAAGGAGTAATTAATCCGCAAAGAGATCCTATTACTGGTGAAAAATTCATGGACATCTGGGTAGCAGATTTTGATGCAAAAGGCGATTTTGTTGCCGCCAAGAGCATTGATAACAATAACATCATAAATACGAAAGACAACGAGGGCACTGCCATCCTGGATAAAAAAGGTAAAACCCTCTATTTCACACGCTGCCCTTCACAACCTAAGCAAAATCTTGGTTGTGAAATATGGTCGGCCGACAAATCCGGCGAAGAATGGGAAAATGTCCGTGAAATCAATTTAAAAGGCGCCCTCAAAAAACAAATCAACGATAAAAAAGATTCGACCTTCCTTTCGGCGGAAGAAATTTCCATTGGGCACCCGTGCTTAACAACAGATGGAATGATGCTTATTTTTGCTTCCAATATGCCAGGGGGTTATGGTGGTAAAGACTTGTGGTATATCAAATATGACAAGAAAGCGAAAGGCTGGGATACGATGCAAGTTTTTAATATGGGGCCATCCATTAACACTGCTGGAAATGAACTTTTCCCTTCGCTTTCTGCAGACGACAGTTTATTATTCTTTGCAAGCGACGGACATCCCGGTGTAGGAGGCTTGGATATTTTCAAGTCCTCGATACAAGGTGCTAAAACTGCTCCTGAAAAAACATGGGGAAAACCCCAAAATTTATTAAAGCCCATTAACTCTGCATCGAACGACTATGCCCTAACGATCCGCAAAGACCTCAAGAGCGGTTATTTCACCTCGGAGCGTTCTAATCCTAAAAATCGCACGTACACACCCGACATTTATTCATTTACCACCCCGCCTGTAAACTACGACTTGCAGGTTATGGTGCATGAAATAGGGGATAAGAGCAAAAAAATTGTCGATGCGAAAGTCACGGTAACTGAAAAAAATGGGCTTACATGGGAAGGCCTGACCAACAATGGAGAGAAGGGCACTAAAAGAGGATTTACCGATAAATGGGCTGATAGAAAGAGCGATAAGTCTCGCCCTCGCTACATCAACGGAGGTTACGATTATGAAATCAAAGCAGCGAAAGCGCGGTATTTTCCAATGATCAAGCCCGCGGTTATAACAACGAAAGGTCCTAATGGAGAAGGAATTTTAGAACAATCGAAAAGCTTTGTCGTTGAGATTCAGCTTATTCCTATTGAACTTCGTACACCTGAAATTCGTTATCCCCTAGATAAGTGGTCTTTTGTGGATGATAACACCATTAAATCAACAGATTCCTTGCAGTTTTTGGTGGATTTACTCAAGAATAACCCAGAGATTATTATTGAGTTGTATTCCCACACCGATGCTCGTGACACAGAGCTTCATAACCAAGCACTCTCCGAAAACCGCGCAAAGGCAGTTTATAATTATTTAGTGAGCCAAGATCCTAAAAATGCGTGCCGTGTTATTCCGTTTGGTAAAGGAGAAAGCGAGCCTGCAAAATATACGGATGAAAAAGGAGAAGAGCAGACCCTTAACGAAGCCTACATTAACCAATTCAAAGCGGATAAAGCCAAATTTGAAGCCTTGCATCAGCTAAATCGTAGAACTACCGTCAAAATAGTTATGGAACCTGGAACGGATATCCCGAAAACATTCGACTATAATGAGCCGTGTAATCCTGATGCAAATTATTTTAAGTACACCGATCCATTACCAAGGTAGCCTATTGCCCGAAGGTTTTTGTTGCTTAATGGTGGGTAAAAACTCGGTTTGAGCCGACACCTTTTCCAGGCCTTGGAAGGTATAACCCCGGTAATTCGAGTGGCAGAACCAAAGCAAAACGTTTTTGAGCAAAACCTGGGCTAATCCGCCACGTTAAAGAACTGAACTAGGAGCATTGCTTTACCCATAGCAAACAACCGAATAACTCAAAAATTTAGGGCAACCGGAAATATCCCGAAAAATGCCCTTCAAAGCAATGCATTAATCGAAATTTATCGGCAACTTTGTGGCATCGTGGCTTGTTTAGGCTGTGAACGAGGCCAAAAAATTGTTCATTTATGAGAAGGGTGCTTCAAAAAATCATTTTCTTTTTCGAGTTACAATCCTACGGAGTTTGCCTATGGTGGGCAAGAAAACTCGGAATTCACCCCTCTAAGGTCCGATTGGGGTTCATTTATTTTTCGTTTATAGGATTAGGATCGCCGGTAATTTTATATTTAATTATGGCCTGGATATTAGAGCATAAGCATTATTTTCAATTTCAAACGCAGCGTAAGAAATCCATATGGGAACTTTAAGGGTTTTAATAACGGGATCCAATGGCTTGCTTGGACAGAAACTCGTGGCAGCTTGTGTTTCGCAGCGCATTGATTTTCAGGCGATTTCATCTGGCGAAAACCGAAACCCGGAATGTCCAAATTCCCATTACTCCTCCGTTGATATCACAGATTTTGGTGCGATAAAACGCGTTTTAAACACTGGGTCCTTTACCCACATTCTTCATACTGCGGCTATGACGAATGTAGACGCATGCGAAGTAAATCCTGATCGCTGCTACATGGTGAACCACCTCGCAAGCCAACATTTATTTGAAATGGCAAAAGATAAAAATCTGCATTTCACCTTGCTTTCAACCGACTTTGTATTTGATGGAAAACAGGGGAATTATGCGGAAACCGATGTGCCGAATCCTTTGAGTGTTTATGGAAAATCAAAATGGTTAGCGGAACAGGATTTGATAAGCTCAAGGTATGGGAATTGGGCAATCGCCAGAACAATCATTGTTTATGGAGTCGGTTACCACCTCAATAAATCGAATCTCTTTTCATGGTTATTGAAAGAATTATCAGAAGGCAGAGGGGTTTCATTAATTACCGATCATTACAGGGCCCCCACTTGGGCGGAAGATTTAGCCAACGGATGCTTATCCATTGTCCATCAGAACGCCCGTGGAATTTATCATTTGTGCGGACCGGAAACGTTGTCCATATATGAAATCGGTCTTCGGGTAGCGAGGTATCTAGGAGCAGCCGAAGCATTAATAAAACCCTCTGATTCAACAATGCTGAATCAACCTGCGCCAAGACCCCCACGAACAGGATTTAATTTATCCAAAGCAACCAAAGAACTTGGATATAACCCTCAAGGGATTGAGGCTACATTAGCATTATTGCGGAATAATCAGAATGTGAATTAATGTTCCGAGTAAAATAATATATTTGTTAACTGAAAATTGAATCTATGTCTATTTGGAGAAAAAAGGATTTGGGCGCAATGTTGGCTGACGCAGAAGGTGGTGAAAAATCATTAAAACGTTCACTTGGCGCGTTTCAACTTGTTGCCCTTGGTGTGGGTGCCATCATTGGCGCAGGATTATTTGTCCGCACTGCCGCGGCTGCCGCAGAAGCTTCTGGTAACGGAGTAACCTTATCCTTTGTTGTTGCGGCCATCGGCTGTGCATTTGCTGGACTTTGTTATGCAGAATTTGCAGCGATGATTCCGATATCCGGGAGTGCCTATGCCTATTCATTCGTAACTATGGGTGAATTAGTCGCCTGGATTATTGGGTGGGCCCTAGTTATGGAATATGCCTTGGGTGCAGCAACGGTTTCCATTGCTTGGAGTGAATATCTTAACAATTTGTTTGGTGGAGCCATCCCCTATGAATGGTGCCACTCTCCCTTTGAAAGTATAAAATACCTCACAGGAGATGCCATGCAAAAGGCTACCGCGTTATTTCCTGAATTCACAAAATCTATCCACCACGGAAAATTAGTTTTATCGACTGCACAACTAAATAAAATGCCGGACCTAGCAAACGCCGTTCAAAGTGCAACAGGGATCATTAATGCGCCTGCGTTGATTATTTTGCTATTGTTAACGGCACTTTTAATTCGCGGGACCAAAGAATCTGCGTTGGTTAATGCAATCATCGTATTTCTAAAAGTCGCTATTGTGTTGGTATTTATCGTAATTGGATGGCAATTCATCAACCCTGATCATTATTCGCCATATTTAATCCCTGAAGGAGTTAAAGGTCATGAAGGATTTTTTGATTGGGGATGGGGTGGGGTTCTTGGTGGTGCCGGTATCGTTTTCTTTGCATTCATTGGTTTTGATGCCGTATCTACCGCAGCACAAGAAGCGAAGAATCCAAAACGGGATATGCCAATAGGTATTCTAGGATCCTTAGTAGTATGTACCCTATTATACATCCTGTTTGGACATGTATTAACGGGGGTTGCTCCTTGGTCTGATTTCGGAGATCCAGCACTTGGTAAAGAAGCATCCGTTACATATACCATTAGCACCTACATGAAAGGATATGAATGGCTTGCAACTGGTGTTAATGTAGCAATCTTGGCGGGTTTTTCCAGTGTAATATTAGTCATGCTTATGGGACAAAGCCGTGTATTTTATTCAATGAGTAACGATGGATTATTACCAAAAGCATTTGGAGAATTGCATCCTAAATTTCAAACTCCCTACAAAGCAAATTGGATCCTGTTTTTATTTGTGGGCTTGTTCGCCGCCTTTGTTCCAGGAAGTGTGGCTGGAGACCTTACCTCCTTTGGGACCCTCTTTGCATTTATTTTAGTGAGTGCAGGCGTTTGGATTATGCGTGTTAAAAATCCAGAGTTTGTTCGTCCTTTTAAAACACCGTTAGTGCCATTAGTTCCAATTCTTGGTATTCTTGTATGTGCGGCGATGATCGTTTCTCTTGATCCTCAAACATTAAAAGTTGCCGGTATATGGATGGCGCTTGGGTTAATCATCTATTTTGCCTTCAGCAGAAAGAACTCTCATTTGCACAAATAGGAACCCTATAATCTACGTTATTTATGGGCAATGTGCCTCAAAAATCATTTGGCCTTCTCGATGCTACGCTATTAGTTGCGGGATCCATGATTGGATCGGGAATTTTTATTGTCTCCTCGATTATGATGGCCGATATAGGTTCTCCTGGATGGCTGTTGGTACTTTGGCTGCTCACTGGAATTATAACCATAATGGCAGCGTTGAGTTATGGCGAATTGGCAGGAATGATGCCAAATGCAGGCGGACAGTACGTGTACATACAGCGTGCCTTTGGTCGTTTACCCTCCTTTTTATATGGATGGACGGTATTCGCCGTCATTCAAACGGGGGTTATCGCTGCTGTTGCTGTTGCCTTTGCCAAATACACCGCTGTCTTTTTTCCCTACTTAAACACATCGCTCTTCGATTTGGGCTTTTTAGATGTCCGAGCGGCTCAATTGGTAGCAATTGGAACAGTAATTTTACTTACCTACCTAAACGCTCAGGGGCTTCAAAATGGAAAACGGATTCAATTCGTTTTTACTTCAGCTAAATTACTTGCTCTTTTTGGTTTGATTATCCTCGGAATTTATGTTGGTGCTAAGACCAACGTATTTCAATTAAATTGGACAGAGGCATGGAAAACCTTCAAAACAAGCACATCTGCAACGGGCGAAATCACCATAACCCCCCTTGCCGGGTGGACGCTCGCAGGGGCTTTGGGCGCAACCATCATTAACGCGCTTTTCTCAGCTGACGCGTGGAACAATGTTACCTTTATTGCGGGGGAAATAGAGGACCCCCAAAAGAATATCCCGCGCAGTTTATTCATAGGAACCCTCCTCGTCACCCTCCTCTATGTTTTAGCGAATGTTGCCTACTTAATGTTGCTCTCCCATACCGAAATTATTCATGCGCCCAGCAACCGAGTAGGTGCTGCTGCTGCCGCAGTCATCTTTGGAGCGCCTGGCACTTACATCATGGCTGCACTTATTATGATTTCAACGTTTGGGTGTAATAATGGTCTTATTTTAGCCGGATCGCGCCTATATTACGCGATGGCGAAAGACGGATTATTCTGGAAAAAAGCTGCGCAACTTAACCAACAAGGAATCCCCTCTGTTGCCCTTTGGGTCCAATGCCTTTGGGCTTCTCTACTGTGTTTATCAGGCACCTACGGTGATTTATTAACGTACAGCACTTTTGCAAGTTTGTTATTCTATATTATCACGATTTCGGGTATTTTTCGGTTGAGAGTAAAAGAACCCGATACCCCAAGACCTTATTTGGCCTTTGGATACCCAATTATTCCCCTTCTATATATTTTGGTCACGTTTAGCATCTGTTGCCTTTTAATGGTTTATAGTCCCTCGAATACCTTAAGTGGGTTGTTCATTGTAATGGTAGGAATCCCCATTTTTTGGGCAGTGAATCGAAAGCAATAAGTGTGAATACGTTCCGTTACACGGAATATGAGGATTCCCAAAATAACTGATCAATCACGGATTGCGTTTGCTCTTTGGGCCGTTTGCATATTCGCAATCTTGTACACTCCCCGCATACTTAATTCCCTAATTCCTTCAAAACCTTTAAAAATTGAACGTTCAAGGATGAAAAAAATTCATCAAATTGAGCAATTGGGCAAATACACACCCTCAACGAATAAAAAACCCAAAAAATTCCACCCTCCAGCGCATCGTTTCAACCCAAATCGTTATTCCCAAGCTGAATGGGTACGATTAGGGCTCACCCCAAAACAAGCGGCCATCATCTTGAAGTTTTGTAAGTTTCCCTTGAAATCCAACGATGATCTGCGAAAAATATTCGTATTACCCGATGAACTTTACCAACTCATTAAGGACTCGACCTTTTACGAAAATGGTCCTCATTATTCTTTGAATGAATGCGTGAAATTCCCCGAAAAAAACCTAGCGGTCCAAAAAATTAACGTGGCCAAAATGGATAGTGCCCAATTGGTAGACCTACCCGGCATAGGACCTTTTTATGCAAAAATGGTGATGCGCTATGAAAAGGCCTTAGGAGGCTATCATTCCAAAGAACAATTATTAGAGGTTTATAAGATGAACGAAGACATTTATGCAATTCTATCGAAATACCTCGATTTCAGTGAAACGAATCTTCGAAAAATATACATAAACTCCGCAACGAAAGACGATTTGGCAAAGCACCCCTATATCGATATCTGGCAAGCAAACTCCATCATAAAAATGCGGAAACAGCTGGGTGGGTTCCAATCATTACAAGAATTGCTCGATTCACATTTAATTATTAACGAAACCTTTGAAAAAATTCTTCCATACGTATCTTTGTAGTATGGAATTAGGGGATAAAATAAAATTAACCATTCGTGATGTCAACGACTTCCCCCAAAAAGGCATCGTATTTAAAGATATTTCTACCATCCTTCTAACGGCAGATTTATGCAATGATATTGTTGCCTATTTAGCTGAAAAACATAAAAATTCCAATTTACAGGGAGTAGCCGGAATAGAAAGCAGAGGCTTTCTTTTTGGTTTTCCCTTGGCTATGGCGCTTGGTATACCTTTCATCATGATTCGAAAAAAGGGTAAGTTACCTTACGATAAGATTTCGTACGCCTACCAACTTGAGTACGGATTTGCGGAAATTGAAATGCACTCAGATGCTTTTTCAGCTGGAGACCGAATACTCATCCATGACGACCTCTTGGCAACAGGAGGATCCGCCGCCGCCGCAGCGGAACTCATCGCCCAGTGCAATGGAGTTGTAGCAGGTTTTGATTTCTTAGTGGAATTAACCTTCCTCAAAGGTGCTACCACGCTCGAACGCTATGGCTCGCCAATTTCTAGCATAGTACAATATTAATTAATCAATAACCAAGGACGTGAACTTCGAAAAAAATGAACAGCAGCAGATGATCGCCCAAATGGTACGGGATTTTACAGAAAAAGAAATACGACCAAATATGATGGTATGGGACCGAGATGAGGAGTTTCCGGTTGATACCATGAAAAAAATGGGAGAACTAGGGCTCTTAGGAATTTTCATTCCCGAGGCTTACGGCGGTTCTGGTTTCGGTTATTTTGAATACGCAACAGCCCTTATGGAACTTGGTAAGGTATGCGGCGGAATCGGTTTAAGTGTTGCCGCGCACAATTCACTTTGCGCAGGACATATTTTTTACCACGGTAGCGAAGAGCAAAAGCAACGCTTTTTGCCCAAACTGGCCCGTGGAGAATTCATCGGCGCTTGGGGACTTACTGAGCCCAATACCGGTTCAGATGCCATGCGCATGAAAACTACCGCTATCAAAGATGGTAACCATTGGGTAGTCAACGGAGCAAAAAACTGGATAACCCATGGTTTAAGCGGTGATGTGTCCGTGGTTCTCATTCGAACCGGTGAGTTACTGGACAGCCAGGGTATAACGGCATTTATTGTCGAAAAAGGAACTCCCGGTTTTTCTGCGGTAAAAATCAAAGATAAATTTGGCGTAAGAGCGAGCGAAACGGCGGAACTCATCTTCGACAATGTTCGGATCCCGCAAGAAAACGTACTCGGTGAGGTTGGGCAAGGATTTCGTCAAGCCATGCAGGTATTAGACGGTGGAAGAATTTCCATTGCTGCCCTAAGTTGTGGTATTGCGCGTGGTGCTTTTGAGGCTTCCGTTAAGTATGCAAAAGAACGCGAGCAATTTGGACAACCGATTGCAGGATTTCAAGCAATCGCCTTTAAACTAGCAGATATGGCAACAGAAATTGAAGCGGCAGAACTGCTAACTTTTCAGGCAGCTTACCGAAAAAACAAGAAGCTCAGTGTAACTCGTGAGGGCTCTTTTGCCAAGTACTTTGCTTCGGAAGTTGCCGTCAAATGCGGCAACGAGGCGGTGCAAATTATGGGTGGATACGGCTACACTCGCGAATATCCCGCAGAGAAATTTCTCCGTGACGCTAAGTTACTCACGATTGGTGAAGGCACCTCCGAAATTCAGAAACTCGTGATTTCCCGCGATTTAATTCGCTAATTGTTTTGCAAGTTGTGGGGTTTAGTGTATCTTTGACCCCTGAAAAATACTGATGTATGTTGATTATTCCGATTAAAGAAGGCGAAAACATTGAAAAAGCGCTTAAAAAGTACAAGAAAAAATTCGAAAAAACGAACGTAATGAAGCAACTACGTGAGCGTAAAGAATTTGAAAAGCCCTCAATTTCGCGCCGTCAAGAAATCATACGGGCATCTTACAAACAAAAAATGCAAACCCAACAAGGGTAACCTTGTTTCGAAGTTATCGTTAAGGGGCTAAGGCCCCTTTTTTTATGTTGGACTCTTTTCTTGAATACCTTCGTTACGAAAAACGTTTTTCCGAACATACGCTAACAGCGTATCGCTTTGATCTGGAGCAATTTATTTCGTTTGCATCCCTTCATTCTCTCGAAGATTTTCGGGAATTGAAACCCGTTTTCATTCGAGGATGGATGGTCGTCCTTATTGAAGAAGGCTACAATAACAAAAGCGTAAATCGTAAATTAGCGGCCTTGCGCACCCTTTACAAATGGCTGAAAAAAGAGGGAATAGCTACCACAAACCCCCTTAGTAGGCTTACGGGGCCAAAAACCGAGAAAAGGTTACCCAGCTTTGCGCGAGAACAGGAACTAACTCCTTCGCGCCTAGAAACTCTGTTTACCAACGATTTTGAAGGAAAGCGCGACGAACTTCTTTTCGAAATGTTCTATCAAACAGGGATGCGATTAAGTGAGTTGATCGGACTCACGGTTGAGGACATTCAACCCAATAGCGTCAAAGTTTTAGGAAAGCGTAATAAAGAACGTGTAATTCCAATAGCCCCCGAATTGCATCAAAAAATTCAAACGTATTTATCCCTGAGAGCCAGTGTGGCAAAATCAAAGCACTTATTAGTGCTTTCGAACGGAAAAAGCCTTTACCCCGTCTACGTTTATCGAAAAATAACTGCGATACTCGGAACCCTTACGCACTTGGATAAACGAAGTCCCCATGTTCTGAGGCATACCTTTGCAACGCATATGCTCAACAACGGGGCTGGACTTGAAACACTCAAAGCGCTTTTGGGCCACTCCTCATTAGCGGCGACACAGGTATACACCCATAATTCCTTCGCGCAACTTCATCAGATATACCAACATGCCCATCCACGCATGAAACGCGCCTAAGGATTGTTCCGCAATTTAGGATTATTGATATGTCGGGTTGCGTCCCGCGCGTTTTTTTTATCAAGGTTGGATTGCAGCGCCTTGTCCATATCTACACACGTTTGGTTAGCAATGCAAAAGACCACAAAAAGTACATCCGCCAATTCATCCCCTAAATCCTTTGATTTATCTGATTCTTTCTCACTTTGTTCTCCGTAACGACGCGCCATAATTCTTGCCACCTCACCGACTTCTTCTGTCAACATTGCGAGATTGGTTAAAGGATCAAAGTATCGCACCCCTTTATCGCGAATCCATTGATCAATGAGTGCTTGAGCTTCTTTAATTTGCATGGTGTTTAAGGTATTTTGCCACGTATTTACCGATAATATCGAATTCTAAATTGACTGAATCTCCCGCGCACAAAAATTTGAAGTTTGTGTGTTCATAGGTATAAGGAATGATGCAAACGCTGAACTTACCTGGTTCAGAGTCCACCACAGTGAGGCTCACTCCATTAACAGCAATCGATCCTTTTTCGACGGTGAGTTCTTGGCTGTTGTAGGCAAAACTGAATTTCCAACTTCCGTTCGTTTCCTGCACCTCTGTACAATTACCGCGCGTATCCACGTGTCCCTGAACCATGTGGCCATCAAGACGCCCATTAGGCGTCATACAACGTTCTATGTTGACCATATCGCCGACTTGCCAAGAACCTATGGTTGTTTTATCCAGGGTTTCTTTAATGGCCGTTACAGTGTAACTCGAAGTCGAAACGTCGACAGCTACTACCGTCAAACAACATCCGTTGTGGCTGATGCTTTGGTCAATGTTAAATTCCGGCACAAGTGCTGAAACAAAAGTAAGATGAAGGTTTTCTTGCTCCTTCACAATAGTCTTTACAGCGACCATATCCTCAACAATTCCTGTAAACATTTTCTAATTTTTTTTATTGGTAAATTTATACCCAACTCCCCTTATTGAATGAAAATATGCGGGCGATTTTTGGTCTACTTCAAAAATGCGCCGAAATGTGAGTACAAAATTATCGATTGTTCGGGAGGTGGGGTAGGCATCCTCTCCCCAAACTTTGTCTAAGATTTCTTCCCTCGAAAGCACCTTATTTTCCTGTTGTATAAATAGCTTTAACAAGGCGGCTTCTTTTTTAGATAATTGATATTCCAATTCTTTACTGGGCTCTTTAGCTACCAAATTATCAAAATCAACCTCCCAGTTGCCAACAATGTACTGAGGCTTATTCTTGGGTAAAAGGGCTTGGACCCTCAATAATAATTCCTCTAAATCAAAAGGTTTAGGAAGGTAATCGTTGGCTCCGGCACGTAGGCCTTCTATGCGGTCTTGGGTATTTGACTTGGCAGAAAGAAAAAGAATGGGTGTGGCATAACTCTTTCGAATTTCTAAGCATACGTCGACCCCCGACTTTCCTGGTAACATATTATCGAGAATTATTAAATCCACCCTTCCCAATACGTTATTGGCCTCAAAAATTGCCTTTCCATTTTCAAAACATATAACTTCATGGCCTTCGAGTTCCAAATTTAATTGAATGAATTCCTTTAATACCAAGTCATCTTCTACCAGAGCAATTTTTCCCATTTTACCTCTCAACAAATATGTATATTTGAAGTGAATTTATATAAATCCCGTCTCATGAAAAAATCTACGTTTGCTTTTGTTCTGAACTTGGTTATCGCGTTACCCCTTTTTAGTCAAATGGTGAGCGTACATGGAGCATCCAAGGATAACTACATTCCCACGCTGGAAATAGCTCCGCCGAATGTTGAACAATTGCTAATCGAAGATCAAAAAAGGGATGAACTCGGCTTGTTATACCGAAACGGCATTGCTCGAACGGTAAATATTTCTCCAAACAACAGCGGAATTTGGTCGATTCTTCCCAACGGGGATCGTCAATGGATGCTGCGCATTAAATCGGTAGGCGCAGAAGCCTTGAGTTTCTTATTTGAAACGTTCAAAATTTATGGAGGAACTACGATTGAAATTCAAAACAACGATGGATTGTTGTTGCATCCTGTTATAACCTCTTCGGAGGTGCAAGAACACTTCATGTACAATGCTGCCTTGTGTTTTGGCGACGAAATGATGCTTCGGTTAACAGAGCCTAAGAACACTGCAGCATCGGAAATTTTCATCGATCGTATTATGTACGGTTACCGTTCCATTGCCAAACCTAAAGCGCTTAAAATCAACGAATCAGAAGCCTGCCAAGTTAACGTAAATTGCACTCCGGTTGGCAATAATTGGCAGGAAGAAAAACGCGGCATCGCACGTATTCTCGTAATAGACGGAGGTTTTCAGGGGTGGTGTACCGGCTCCTTGGTCAATAATTTGGCAAATGACTGCAAGCCCTTGTTCCTCACGGCCTTTCACTGTGCGGAGACGGCTACTGCAGCAAACCTAAATCAATGGAAATTTTACTTTCGCTACGAAGCGCCAACGTGTACCAACCCTAATACGGCTGGGACCTTGGACGACCACTTTATTACGGGATGTTTTAAATTATCCGATTCTGGGGATGGTGGCGGGTCAACAGGATCTGATTTTCTTCTAGTTCAACTCGGGACGGCAGCGAATCAAGCCAACACTGTTACTACCTTAAAATCGCCCAATTACAATGCCTATTGGAATGGCTGGGACGCCAATAATTCCCCAACTACGGGTGGTGTGGGAATTCATCACCCCGCAGGGGATATTAAGAAAATTTCTACCTTCAACGGAAATACGGTCTCATCCACTTGGGGCAGCGTTCCAAATACCCATTGGAGATTAATCTGGTCAGCCAATGCCAACGGTCACGGAGTCACTGAGGGAGGTTCATCCGGCTCTCCGTTGTTTAACAATTCTGCTGGACGAATTATTGGAACACTCACAGGTGGGGGTTCCTTTTGCAATGCAACCAACCAACCCGATTATTATGGTAAAATATCCTACCACTGGATTTCCAACGGATCCAACAACAACCGCCGTCTAAAGCCCTTTTTAGATCCTGCAAACACAGGAGCTCTCACCCTAAATGGCTCAGCCGACCCTTGCTCAAATAACCCCAATAATGACCCTTGCGCCGCCGCTGCGGATACGTGTGACGAGTACATTAAACAATTCTTACTCAACTCGATAAACAACAGTTCAAATGCTTGTACGGCGGGCGGCTATGCGGATTATACCAACATCTCCACTTCTTTGGCTAAAGGCTCTGCTTATAGTGCAACCGTAGTAACCGGAATTATTGGACAAGCGGGGGACATTGCTTATACGGGCGATGAAGTTGCGGTATGGATAGATTACAACAATAACAACAACTTCTCGGATGCCGGAGAACAGGTTGGATATGTTTTGGTCGGACAAGGCTGGAGTAATGTGTTCAATTTTACGGTTCCCATGAGCGCAACAACAGGGATGGTCCATTTACGAACGCGTATTTCGTACCAAGGTTCAGGGGCAATTGTACCGTGCGGGACGGTTGCTTATGGGGAAACCGAAGATTATATGGTGAATATTACGGCTGCCTCCGGGATCGGGGAGCTCAATCCTGAACTCGTGAGTTTATACCCAAATCCTACGAACGATTTATTGACCATCGATTTTGGTGGTTTGGAGGCTAGCTCGGTGAAAATTTTTGACTTATCGGGCAAGTTAATTCTTACCTATGCAACCCCTTCAAGTTCGAAAATGGAACTTTCCACTGCAGGTATTGCCCAAGGGGTATATCACGTGAAGATTGCTACCCCTATGGGAGAAATCACCAAAACCCTTATGAAAAACTAACGGCACCAACCGTTCAAAAAGGCTGTTTTCGAACAGCTTTTTTTTTGTGCATTCCCTTCAATATTCACCTCGATTTCTTACTTTCGTTGCATGCGATTCAACTGTCTAGAGGACGGTTTTCTGGGCCATATACCCGAGAATCCCGGAGTATATAAATACTTTAATGCTGAAAATTCATTGCTTTACGTTGGCAAAGCGAAAAATCTTCGGAAAAGAATCTCTAGCTATTTTCAAAAAATTCATTCGGATAACAAAACACGGGTACTGGTTAAACAAATTAGGTTCATTGAAACATTGTTGGTAGATTCCGAATTGGATGCATTATTGCTTGAAAACAACCTCATTAAAGAAAACAAGCCCCGTTACAATATCCTTTTAAAGGACGATAAAACCTATCCTTGGATTTGCCTCACAAAAGAACCGTTTCCAAGAGTTTTCAGTACCCGAAACCGCAGCAATGCTCAGGCTGAATACTTCGGTCCATTCCCCAAAGGAACTGTTCATAAAAACTTACTAGAACTTATCCATGAATTATATCCAATTCGAACTTGTTCCTTAGATCTTAGTGAAAAGACCATTGCTAGTCAGCGTTTTTCCGTTTGCCTTGAATACCATCTTAAACGATGTCAAGGTCCCTGTATTGACTTCCAGCTTTTGACCTCCTATCAAAAAAATATCGCTGAAATTCGATTATTACTTAAAGGCAAAACCCATTCGCTCATTCAACAACTTCGTCGGCAAATGGAGGAGGCTTCCCTATCCTTGGAGTTCGAAAAAGCCCATACCGCAAAGACCAAAATTGAAACCTTAAATACCTTTCATTCTAAATCGGCCATGGTCAACGACCTGAACCTGAACTGCGATGTGTTAACGTGTAAGCTTATCAATGATCGACTGTACTATAATTATTGCTGGGTGCGCGAAGGGAGAATTGATTTAAGTATTTCTGATAAAATGACCCTGCCCCAGCAAGAGTCCATCGAAGAGCTTACCATCATTCTTTGGCATGAACTAAAACTGAGGTATGCAAGTACCCAAAAACTCATCCTCACCAACATTCCCATTAACAATACCATAGAAGGGTTTGAATTCATGACGCCTCAAAGGGGAGATAAAGTAAAAATCTTGGAATTTTCGATTAAAAACATTTCATTTTCCACGGCACCGAATAAACCCGGAGCCATCGATTATGGGAAGCGAGTGGCGCTGCTTCAGGAAATATTGAACCTCAACAAAGCGCCTCTACATATCGAGTGTTTTGATAATTCTAACATACAAGGTGTATATGCCGTAGCTGCATGTGTGGTATTTAAAGAAGGAAAGCCAAGCACCAAAGACTACCGGCATTTCAACATCCGAACGGTGGAAGGCCCCGACGATTTTGCGAGCATGCGGGAGATCGTAGGACGAAGGTATCAACGGTTAATCAACGAAGAAAAAAGTTTACCCGACCTGATTGTAATCGACGGAGGAAAAGGTCAACTTTCCGCTGCGATAGAAGCGTTACAAGGCCTTGGTATTTTTGGAAAAGTGCCCCTTATTGGTCTCGCAAAAAAATTAGAAGAAATATTTCTCCCCGGCGCCTCAGATCCATTAGTGATCGACCATGGAAATCAAGGTCTCATGTTGCTTCAACACCTAAGAAATGAAGCCCACCGTTTTGGAATAACGCATCATAGAAATCAACGAAGTGCCGCCTTTATTACTTCTGCCTGGCAGAATATCCCTGGGGTAGGTGAAAAATCATTGGAAAGAATATTACAACACTACCCAAGCCCTAAAACCTTCGAAAGCGATGCTCTTGAACACCAAGAAGAAAAGCTTGGTAAACGGCTTGCCGCCACCGTGCGAAGATATTTACCTACTGCTTAATGAAGGTTCGCGAAACCTGACCTTGGGTCCCGTAAATTGTGGCTGAATATTTACCCGCTGCTAAAGCATGGGTATCCAGCATGACAACGTTCTTTCCCGCATTGGAATGAATTTCATGTGCCTGAACCTGCTTGCCATTGGCATCGAGAAGGACCACTGTCATTTTATCGGCTGTTGTAACGGTGTACTCTACATTCAGTTCGGAAGAAACTGGGTTAGGATACAATACGACTTCGCTCACATTCTCCTCCAAGGTTTCCATTCCAAGAACCACCGTATTCGAAGGAGCTCCATTGTACAGGTTAATGTCGTCCAGATAAAAATTATTTCCACCGTTTCCTTCAAAGCGCCATTTTGCTCTAAAATTCTGTTGGTAATAGGTGCTCGTGATATTGGTCATGTGCACGGTTACCCAGTCCGCCTGCGAGCTCGGTTTCCATGAAGTTGCCACGGCTTGATTGCTTAACTGATTTCCTGTAATGGTTTTACGCTGTACCCAAGTGTCGCCGCAATCTCCAGTGATGAACACTTTCAGCGCCTCGTTATCGGCGGCGAGTTTCTTACGGTAAGCATAACGAAAACTCAACGTGACAGCTTGATTTGCAGCTAACCCGGACAGATCGATAGGCGTTGAAATAAGCTCGTCACGGCTTCCTGCAGCTTGTCCAAAATTCTGCAATTTTGCACATTTTATTCCATTGAAACTGGTCGTATTATCGATCGTAAATTCGTTGTTTCCATCAGGATTGACTACTTCCCAGTTCACCAAATTGTTTAAGGCGTTGTAATTCTCAAAGCCGTCGTAGAACGGAGTCGTTGTTGGGGCCAATAGTACGCGAATGTAATTATTTTTGATCTCCGAATCCGTAATAACCCCGTCACTCGCCTCTAGGGTGACGCTGTACAAGCCCGGGGTGTTGTAGGTAACAGTGGGGTTTTGCGAAGAGGCGGAGGCTGGAAGACCTCCCGGGAAGCTCCACGACCAACTATTCACCGAATTATAGGATTCATCGGAGAATTGAATAGGATCCCCTACACAAACAGTGGTGAGGTTTGAGGAAAAGTCTGCTTTGCACAAATAAGGAGTTGCCCCTGCACCAACCAAGGTTAAGTTCGCTTGTGAAATAACATTGGCACGACCCGTATTGTTGCTTTGTAAAGCGTTTCGCATTCTGGTTCTTTGACCCGAGGTGAACATCTTCGAACAATAGGAATAGTCCATGTAATTTTCAACGTTATCTTTAATGTCAAAACCCCAATAGGCGTTGTCGGAGTTGCACGTGTTGGAAGCGAAAATACACGCCTGTACCCCAATGCAATTCGGCGTGTCTTGAACGTTGTCATCGGTAGAACAACTGGACGCATTTCCAGGGTTGTTGTTGGGACCCCAGGTGTGGTCTAAGTTTAACCAATGTCCCACCTCATGAGTCAAAGTGCGGCTTGATCCCACCGAACTTGTTCCAATTGAACCAACATAGTCGTGTAAAATCCAGATGCCATTCGTCATCTGTGTAGCCGACCAACCCGAGGGTTTTGTGGTATATCCTGCAGCCCCTCCAATATCCCCGCAAATAAAAATGTTCAAATACCTATTTCCAGGCCAAGATCCATTGTACACGTCGTTTCCGTCAACGATTGCATCCACTTGGTCTCCACCATCCTCGCCATTATCTGTAAGCGCATTTACCGTTCGGGTAATACCCTTGAAGCATTGCCCGTTTGGGGCTTTAGTGGCTATTAAAAACTCTACTTCGATATCTGCAGGCATTCCTTGAAATTCCGCCTGAACATTGTTAGCATCCTGATTGAGAAGCCGAAAATCACGGTTGAGAATGCTCAAGGCATCTAAAATTTGTTCGTCCGAAATGTTCTCAGGTCCGTTGTTGTGTAACACGTGAAAAACTACCGGGATTTTATAAACCGTTCCTTTCGTCATTGGTTTTGAAGCACCATGCAGTTCATCCAATGAATCGATTACCCGTTGTTGAAGGTAGGCAGGATTTTGCATGAGCGCCGCCATTTTTTTATGCTGATGGCAATATTCGACTCGCTCTCCCTCTCGGGCGTTGCTGGGATCAAAAGAATGCACGGGTTTTGTTTGGGCAAAACAAACCATGTAAAAACCCATAACGAACAAAAATAAGAGTGTTTTCATGCCATTTATTTTTCGCTAAAATACAATTAAATTAATTCTCATCAAACGATTTAAGACGCGAAAAGTTTAATGCCGTATCTTTACTTTATGAAACCAAAAAAAGCCTCCGAATCTTTATCCATAACTACCCATGTTGTGCTACCCAACGACACCAATACGCTCGGAAATTTATTCGGAGGACAGTTGCTCGCTTGGATGGATATTATTGCCAGTGTAGCCGCTCACCGTCACTGTAAAAGAGTTGTGGTAACGGCATCGGTTAATAATGTTTCCTTTAAAATGCCCATTCCAGCGGCATCCTTGGTGACATTATCTGCTAAAGTTTCTCGGGCTTTTAGCAGCAGTATGGAAATTTTTGTGGATGTATTCATGGAAGATCACGTAACCGGACAAAAAGTAAAGTGCAACGAAGCTATCTATACGTTTGTTGCGGTGGATCAAAACGGAGGACCCATTCAAGTACCGGAATTAATTCCTGAAACAGAAGAGGAAATCGAGCGCTTCAATGGGGCTCAACGAAGAAGGGAGCTTAACTTAATTTTGGCAGGAAAAATGAAGCCTTCCGAAGCTACTGAAATCAAAAAACTGTTTTCCGATGATGCGATTTAAGTTCTTTTGCCTCTCCTTGGTGTTTAGTTTGGGGGTCTACAGTCAATCTTTCCAAGGAGATTGGTATGGTACGCTGGATGCGATGGGTCAAAAATTGCCCCTGGTATTGCACCTAAGTGATAGCTCCGGCCAATGGAAAGGCACCCTCGACAGCCCGAACCAAAGCGCGGTAGGAATTCCCATGACAAACGTCGCTGTTGAAGGTAAAACCCTGCGTTTTTCTATTGATCAACTCCGCGCAAGCTACAAAGGAACATTCATGGAAGCTTCCGGTATTGAAGGGACCTTTAAACAAGGAACTTTCCAAGCGCCTTTAGCTTTTTCAAAGAAACAACAAGAAAACCCCTCCCCCAAGAAAATTCAAGACCGTAAAGAGCCCGTACCGTACTCGGAAATTGAATTGGCCATTCCTCATGCTACGGGCGATTTCTCCATCAGCGGAACCCTCAGTTACCCCCAACAGGCATCGCGCGATGTTAGCATAAAATACCCATGCATCGTATTAATTTCGGGAAGTGGTGCGCAAGACCGCAACGAAGAAATCCTAGGGCATCGTCCCTTTTTAGTGCTCGCTGACCGTCTTACCCTCGCAGGGTATTCGGTGTTTCGTTACGACGATCGTGGGACCGGAAAATCAACAGGCACCTTTGATGGGGCTACCTCTGCGGATTTTTCAACGGATGTTGTCTCCGTCATGAATTACCTCAAAAAAATGCTCATGGTGGATTCGAGTCGCATGATTCTAATGGGGCATAGCGAAGGGGGAATGATTGCCAACATGGTCGCCGCACAACATCCCGAAATTTACGGTGTCGTATCCTTGGCTGGTCCGGGTGTTAAAGGTGCTGACTTACTGGTAGAACAACAATGCCTGATATCAAAAGCCGTTGGTGCTAGCGAAAAAGAGGTGAAAAAAATCCGATCTTTTTCCGAAACTTTTTATCCCATATTAACCTTAGACTCTTTGCCGCTGGTTCGAAAGAACGCAGAGGTATTTCTTACGGATTTTGTGAAAAGGATCAAGAAAAAAGAACTTAAAAAAAGCGGTATTGAAGACCGCAATACGTGGGTTCAAATGAATCTTTCCGCCTATGTTAATCCCTGGATGCTCTATTTTCTCAACTATAACCCTACGTTCGATTTAAAGCAAATACGGTGTCATTACCTCGCCCTTAACGGAACCACCGACCTACAAGTGCCTTCAAAAATGAATCTTGAGGCCATCTCGTTGAACTGTAATCCGGGATTAGACAAAGTGAAGCGCATGCAAGAATTAGCGGGTCTGAACCATTTGTTTCAACCTTCACTTACCGGGAATCCGAACGAATACGGCTCCAATGAAATCACCTTTGATATGGGGGCAATTCAAGCTATTTTGGACTTTCTTGATGAAATATTGCACTAATTCTAGCTGCCAATAAAGTGGAATCTTGTTGCATCATGCACTTAAAATGTCCCTTGGGGCATTCTTGGTACCCAATCTTAGAACACGGTCGGCACGATAGATCCGTCACTTGAAAATGTTCCACCTTGTCGCAACCGTAGGGCCCCATTCCAAAACCCGGCACCGTATTTCCCCAGAGGCATAGCATCGGAAGATTATAAAAAGAGGTCAAATGCATCATACCGGTATCGTTGGTGACAACCAGTTTAGCGCGGCTGAGTAACAAGGCTGCCTGAAAAAAATCCGCTTTGCCGACGAGGTTAATGAGCCTTGGAAATTCCTGTGAAAGGCTACTTGCCATGGTTAATTCTTCCTCTCCCCCAAGCAAAATAATAGGAACATCACAAAGCGCCAGGGTCTGACGAATCTTTTCTAGCGGGAATTGTTTGGTCTTAAACTTTGCGCCGAGCACCCAAACAGCATACTTGGTAGGCAAAGAAAGCGGAGCAGCATGATCAAGATTTAAAACCATCCGCTTTCCCATAAGTTCAACTTTTGCCGCCTTGGCATACCGTTCAACGATAGAGGGCACCCACGTGTTTTTCGTTTTAAAACGGGTCATACACCATTTGGCGGCATTATGCTTTTTCACTCTGCTCCACTGAAATCGAAACATGCTCCATTGTAAAAGCAATGTTCTAAGGTTATTGTGAAGGTCTATGATTTGATCAAACCTATGATGCTTTAATACCTTGGCCGTATCCGAAATGGACTTTTGGAGTTCTAGGCCCTTGACCTCAAACGGCAATAATTGAAGTAAAGGAAGTTGTTCATGCTTGGTTAAAAAAAAGATCTCAGCGGTAGGAAATTTATCGTTTAAACCCTGAAGTACCGGAAACGTAAGCAATACGTCACCGATAGCGCTGAAACGAATCACCAATATTTTCACTTAGCAACGATAAGTTCAACCTCTACTCCTTTTCCCGGTTCGCTTTTAACACCCCCGCGAATTCCTGCCATTTCCATCCGATATTTAAGGTTTTGCAGCCCCAAGCCCTCACTCACCTTTAAAACATCAAAGCCAATTCCGTTGTCTATGATTCGAATCACGATATGTTCCCTTTGAACCTCAATTAAAATTTCAATTTTCGTGGCTTGCGAATGTTTTAACGCATTATTTAAAATTTCTTGTACCATGCGATAAAGGTTAAAACTATCCACATTTTTAAAGGCATTTTCCTTGAGTTCTTTGCTCAATTTTAAAGTCAATGTTACAGATCCAACATCATTGATACGCTTTGCGAAGCGCTGCAAGGCGTTGACGAAACCTTGGTCTAAAGCCGGCGGTAATAAATTATAGGCTAACTCACGAAGTTCAAGAATTAAACTTTGCAATAACTGCCGAATGTTTTCCAACGAACCCTGATCTTCTTGCTTAGTTTCTAGGTTTTGCAACAGCAAATTAAGTAAGACCAATTGTTGACCAATCCCATCGTGCAATTCCCGTGCAATTTTCTTTTTTTCGCCCTCTTCAGCTTGAGCAATAATTTCAAATTTGCGTTGCTCAAAAGCCTGTTCCTCGGTTTTATCCACAATTAAGCAAATAAGCGCATCTTTATCCTCCTCTAAGCGATTTAAGGTAACCTGAACCTTTTTCATATTTTTTTTCAACGTCCGGAGGGTTTTAAGTTCGCTCGGCTCTGATAAATTCAACGTGCTGGAGGAGTAAAGCCCTCCTGTTTGTATGAAATCTGTTATGGGAGCTCCTAATATTTCTGATGAACTCTTCGCCTCGAAAAGATTTAAAGCGGCTCGATTGCAAAAACTGATGTGTTTGGTCGTCTTAACCAGTTGAAGCATCGGGATTGGAGAATTATGAAATAAGTCCTTATATTTTCGTTCCGAAACCGAAAGTTTCGCTTGAAACGTTTTACGTAGCATCCCGTATTTGATCGTTTTGTCGAGAACACCACCATTAATTTCATTCTTTAACAAATAATCTTGGGCTCCTTTTGACACAATTCGCATGGCTAAATTTCGGTCATCCAACCCAGAAAGAACGATGATTGGCACTTCCTCGAAAACGTTGCTAAGTCTTTCGTAGGTCTCAAATCCCAGTGAATCACGGAGGTTTAGATCCAATAAAATCACATCCGGTTCAAATTCAACCTTAACCTCAGCAACATCAGCCACGTTATCAATAACCACCAAATCACTTAAATTATAGCCCAATAAGACAAGATTATTTTGTAAAATCGAAGCAAACGAAGGATCATCTTCCGCGATGAGAATTTTTATTTCTTCCATGTGCCTAAATTATAAATTAGCACTTTATTTGGGTCAACCACGCGCTCTAAATTCGCCTGAAATTCTTGCCTGCATTCGTCTGGGATAACAGTTATAGGAAAACTTAATTGAAGGGTTTGTACATAGTCAAAATACAGGGTTTGCTGCCGCACACTAACCTTTCTCAGACCCGTGTAGTAAATTACCGTAACTTCTCTGTCTGCAACAATAATCGCCTTACTGCTCAACCCTATTGAAAATTTTTTCATCCCATAAAGGGTAAAAAACAATCCCTCTGCTGCATAAAAAAGAAATACAAGCGCCGCTGCCATTGCTTGGGCCGTAAGGGCCAATAAACCTGCCCCGATGCAACAATAAATGGAGGATTCAAGTAATCCGTATGCCAATACCGTTTTACGGCGATCTTTCGAAAGGGGTATGTTAACAAGAAAACGGGATTTTTGAGCCACGGTAATTAACGCCATCCACCGCTTGACACTTCGGTTGGTAAACAAAATAGCAATAAGTAAAGTAAACCCAAGTAGCAGTTCTGCCCGATAAGGAAGTTGGGCACCTGTAGTTTTGAAAATGCCGAGCGGTAAATCGAAAGCAATAAAGATGGTTAATGCCATTAATGGCAAGAATAGCACCAATATAATGCCGTTGGTCACTCTATTCATTGGGCAATATTTTCAACCTTTGTTTAAGATTGCTTATTTGTTCTTGTAAATTACCAACCTTTACCGCAACTTCCTGGCGTAAGCCATCAGCGCCTTTCGATCTTGCAAAAAAAGCCAAATTGGTCTCCATTCGATTAATTTCTTGTTCTAGACGCTCAATGTTTTTACGTAAATCTGTTCGCTCTCGTTGTATTTGTTTCGCACAATCCGGTGAATTCATGATTTCCTCCACTTTTTGCTTGTAGTTCCAATGTTCGCGTTCTTTTTGATTTAGATTGAGTGCTTTATACGCCTGATCAAGGGCTTCTTTGTATTGCTTCAACACCTTGTCTTTTTCAATTTTGGGAACACGACCTATTGCATAAAACTCTGCAGAGAGGGCTCTCAGCTCCGTCATACCCAATGTTTTATCCTGCGACCCAATAAGCAATAACTTTTCAATAATGCCTCGTTTAAGCACCAAATTGTCTTCCATCGCCATCTCTGCCTGAGCATTTTCAGCATCTACCGCTGAGAAAAAAGCATCGCAAGCTCCCCGAAACTTGGCCCAGAGCTTCCCCTCCACCTTACCCGTATTCCCAATAGATTTCCATTCTTTCTGTAATTGGATGATGCTGTTTTTCGCTTCTTTGCCGGGAGATTCTTTAAGTTCTTGAGCTTGGGCTATTAATTTATTTTTGGCCTCTATTCGCTCAGAAAGCATAGCTCGATGTTCTTTAAATTTCGCTTTTTTAATATCAAAAAACCGGTCAAGTGCAGCACGAAATTGTTGCCAAACAAGATTATTTTCTTTTCGCGTGCCTACACCAATTTTTTTATACTGTTCCTGAAGCAACTTCACCTTTTCCTGGCATGTTTCGAGGGCCTTCTGCGTGGTTAATTCATTGGCTTCAGAACAAAGGGCTTCCATGTCGCGCACCAAAGCTTTTTTGGCTTCGATGTTCTTTTCATAAGATTCTCGCTGAACTTCGTAATGCACATTTATTTTATCATAGATCTGACGAACAACTTCCCAATACTTGGCCTTTACGGCCTCCCAATCCTCATTTTGTACCGGCCCTATTTCCTCCCATTGATCTTGTAAAATCCGTAATTGTTGCTCTACCGACTTGACGTCCTCTTCCTCATTGCGCAATTGTTGAAGTTTATGCAGAACCAATTGCTTGTTGTGTAAATTTTTTTTGTAATCATGCGTTTTAATTTCTCGGTAAATACGCATCGTATAAAAGAAAATTTCAATCAACCGCGAATATTCTTTTTGAACAGCGTCGCGGAAACCCCGCGGAATATCGCCCACTTTTTTCCAAGTTTCATGAATGCCCTTATAGGCTTGGAAAGCTGCACCAATATTCTCTTCAGATTCAATGATTTTTTTCAAATCATCCAACAAGGCCCTTTTCAATTTTAAATTTTCTTTTTCAAGAGTTTCTTTGAGTACGATTTGTTTTTTTCGTTGATCGTACAATCTTCTGTAGACACTTAGAAAAGAATTTTTAACCTCTCCAAAATCTGTTGGTTCCAAGGACATTCCCTTTTCCTTTGCTTCAATGACTTCAATTTGGTTCAGCCTTTCCGCCTCCAATAAAGTGTCTTCAAAAGAAATTTTTAAATCATTCAATTCCTTTCCGCAAGGAATTAAATCCTCTAGAAGTTCGAATGCCTGTAATTGTTCTAACAAGGATTTAAACTGCTCCATAAGCGCTTAATTCAAAATGCGTCAATTGGTGCAATACCGACATTCGTTCATGGATATCCTCAATGGCAATTTCCTCTAGCCGCTGCGTTCCAAATTTTTCCACACAAAACGATGCCACAGCTGAACCTGCGATTAGGGCAATTTTTAAGCTATTAAAGGAAAGGTCCCCGCAGCATGATAAATACCCCATGAATCCTCCCGCGAAGGAATCTCCTGCCCCTGTTGGGTCAAAAACTTCATCAAGAGGGAAGGCCGGAGCAGCAAACATACTGCCTTCATGAAATAACAAGGCCCCGTGCTCACCTTTTTTAATTATAAGGCTTTTGGGGCCTAATTCCATGATTTTGGCCGCGGCCGTTTTTAAGGAATATTGATGGCTTAATTGCCTTGCTTCCTCGTCATTGATGATAAGTAAGTCCACCACTTTCAGCGTTTGGTGCAATTCCTCCATCGCGATATCCATCCAAAAATTCATGGTATCCATGGCTATGAGAGCTGGACGTTGATCCATTTGATGGACCACCTTACGCTGGACATCTGGACTTAGATTTCCCAACATTAAAAAGGGAGCGTTTTTGAAATGCTCTGGAACCACTGGATCGAAGGTTTCAAGTACATTCAACTCCGTTGTTAAGGTATCTCTCGAATTCATGTCGTTGTGGTAGCGACCCGACCAAAAAAACGTTTTTCCTCCTTTAGGAATTTGAATTCCCGTAATATCGATCCCCCTGGATTTCATAATCTGAAGCGTCTTCGATGGGAAATCCTCTCCAACTACCGAAACTAAACCTTGGTTTTGGTTGAAAAACGAAGCAGCCAACGTAATGTAGGTGCCCGCACCACCAATAATCTTGTCGGATTTTCCGAAAGGTGTTTGGATGGCATCAAATGCAACGCTTCCAACCGTTAATAATTGCATGCTCTTTTTGCACAAAGATAGGAAAGCAGGACGGGAAAAAGGACAATTTTACACATCAAATTTTATTCCTTGAGCTAGAGGTAAGTTATCGGAGTAATTGATGGTGTTAGTTTGTCGCCGCATGTAAATTTTCCAGGAATCAGAACCCGACTCTCTTCCACCACCGGTTTCTTTTTCACCGCCAAATGCCCCACCAATTTCTGCTCCAGAAGTCCCTATGTTTACATTAGCAATTCCGCAATCAGAACCAGCATGGGATAAAAAGATTTCGGAATCTTTCAGATTATTGGTCATAATTGCTGAGGATAGGCCTTGTGGCACCCTGTTTTGGATAGTAACTGCTTGATGAAGGTCTCCGCTATATTTTATCAGGTACAGAATCGGCGCGAAGGTCTCATGTTGAACAATATCATAATGATTTTCTGCTTCAATGATGCAAGGTTTAACATAACAACCGGACTCATACCCTTTGCCCGAAAGGACACCCCCTTCAACGACCATGCTCCCTCCTTGGTCCAAAGCTTGGGATATAGCGTTACTATAGGCGACAACCGCATCGCTGTCAATCAACGGGCCTAGGTGATTCGATGCATCTAAGGGGTTACCAATGCGAAGCTGGGTGTAAGCCTTTTTTAACGCATCTTTAACCAGGTCATAAACGGATTCATGGATGATGAGTCTTCTTGTCGAAGTGCAGCGCTGACCTGCCGTGCCAACAGCGCCAAATACAGCACCCGGAACCACCATTTTTAAATCAGCCGATGGCGTAATAATGATGGCATTATTGCCTCCTAATTCCAACAAAGAACGGCCTAATCGAGCCCCAACCGCAGCCCCAACCGATTTTCCCATTCGAGTAGATCCTGTTGCCGAGATTAATGGAATCCGTACATCCGATGCCATCAGTTTACCCACTTCAGGACCACCTATCACCAACGACGAAACACCCTCTGGAACCCCGTTCTTTTTGAACACCTCATTGGTGATGTACTGACAGGCCAAAGCGGTAATCGGCGTTTTTTCGGACGGTTTCCAAACACAAACATCTCCACAAACCCAAGCCAGCGCAGAATTCCAATTCCAAACAGCAACAGGAAAATTAAAAGCAGAAATGATTCCTACAATTCCTAACGGGTGATATTGTTCGTACATGCGGTGTCCGGGACGCTCTGAGTGCATGGTTAAGCCGTAGAGTTGTCGTGACAATCCCACCGCGAAATCACAGATATCAATCATTTCTTGAACTTCACCTAATCCTTCTTGCAAGGATTTACCCATCTCATAGGAAACCAAAGTTCCCAAGGCTTCTTTGTGCAAGCGCAACTGTTCTGCCAATTGACGTACGACTTCCCCTCTTTTTGGTGCCGGAACCATTCTCCATTCATAAAACGCTTCCATGGACTTTTCCACGATTTCATGGTAGCCTTTTTCCGAAATTGGTTTGACAGAGGCTATAAGGTTACCATCTACGGGAGAGCTTGATACAATTTCAGGGGAAGACAGTTCTAATGTTGCCGTGGTTCCGTAAAATCCTCCAGGATTGGATGATTGGATGCCAAATCGTTCTAAAATATGGTGAATTTGCATGGACTCGAAATTTAAGGGTAAAGGTATTGGAAAGAAAAAAACCGCCGAAGCGGTTGATTATTTATTTTCTTGCTCTTCCTCCTCCGCCGTTTCTGTATCAGATTCCTTAACTACCCCTCTCGCCGTTTTCACTGAAACAACCACGGCATTTGCCGGCTCAAGGACTTTAACCCCTGCTATTTGTATGTCGGCAACACGAATGGATTCTCCGATTCGCAGAGGCGAAATATCAATGCTAATGTCTTCAGGAAGCGCTGAAATAAGGCCTTGACAATTAATCGTTCGAAATACTTGCATAAGCTTACCCCCTGCCAGTACTCCTCGAGAAGACCCAGTAACCCTAACAGGAAGTTTTACGCGAACCTCCTTGGTATCGCTCAACTCAAGAAAATCAACGTGCTGTACCGTATCTTTAGTAGGATGTTGTTGCAACTCACGAATGATTGCCTTGGCTTTTTTACCCTCAATATCCAATTCAATTTGGTATACGTTGGGCGAGAAGACAATTTTCTCAATAGCTACTTGCTTCACTGCGAAATGGGTTTGCTGACCCTGGCCATAAAGCACGCAAGGAACCATGCCTTCGTTTCGAAGGGCACTGGCATCCTGTTTCCCTACGTTCGCTCGGAGCGAACCGCTCAATTGTGCTGTTTTCATTTTTATGTTGTTTTTATTTGGTTACTTATAATAATCGCCTCCGATGGATTCATTTTTTAACAGCCGATTAATGACTGAGGCAAAATACTTATCCACCGATAAGGTACGGATTTTACGGGACTTTCTTTGATGTGAAATTGTGTCCGTTACTATCAACTCCGTGAGTGTGGATCCTTCGATGCGCTCGAATGCGGGTCCCGACAAAACTGCATGTGTACAAAAAGCACGCACAGAAATCGCACCGTTTTCAATGAATAAATCAGACGCAGCAGTTAGTGTACCTGCAGTATCGCACATATCATCCACAATAATAACGTGCTTACCTTCCACCTCTCCAATCACCGTCATTTCAGCTATCTCATTCGCTTTCTTTCGATTTTTATGGCAAAGGGCAAGTCCACAATTAAGCACTTTAGCGTACATATTTGCCCGCTTTGCGCCTCCGACATCCGGGGCTGCAATAACGATGTTGTCCAAATTCAGCTGCTCTATTTCCGGGATAAAAATGGTTGAGCCAAACAAATGATCCACGGGTACCTCAAAAAATCCTTGAATTTGATCGGCATGTAAATCCATGGTAATAATGCGGTCCGCTCCTGCAGCCATCAACATATTCGCCACCAATTTGGCGCCGATGGCAACGCGGGGTTGATCTTTGCGATCTTGGCGCGCATAGCCGAAATAGGGCATAACCGCAATAATTTTTCGAGCAGAAGCTCTTCGAGCGGCATCGATTAAAAGCAATAGCTCCATCAAATTTTCTGAAGGCGGACTGGTAGACTGAATGATAAATACGTCTTGACCTCTAACCGACTCATTAAAACTGGGCTGAATTTCCCCATCACTGAACGTGGTTACGGTAACTTCGCCAAGAACCGAACCATAATTGCGTGCAATTTGGCTTCCCAATCCTAACGTTGCACGGCCTGCGAAAAATTTTGCCCCCATAATTTTTTCAAAGGATGGCAAAGATAGAATAATAAATCCGACCCTGCAAACGGAAACCTCAAACTAAAAGGTTAATTTTAAGCCATGTCAAAGCAAATTTTCACCTTGCTTCAAGTAGCCGCTTCCATTCGAAAAACCCTCGAGAATCGGTACCAAAATTCCTATTGGGTTCGGGCTGAACTCTACAAAATGAACGAGTACCCAAGTGGTCACGCATTTCCTGAATTGGTGCAACGCGAAAATGGAAAAATCGTCGCCAATCTCAATGGCGTTATTTGGAAGACCCACTTTCAAAGAATTCGACAGCACTTTGAAAAAACGGTACAAGAACCCCTTTCTGAAGGGAAAGAACTCTTGTTAGAGGTAAAAATTGTTTTCAATGAAACCTTCGGACTAAGTTTACACATCTTGGATGTTGATGCCAGCTTTTCCCTAGGCGCATTGCATCAGCTGAGGCTGAACACCCTAAAAAAGCTCGATCAAGAAAGCTTATTGAATAAGAATCAGCAATTGACCATGCAGTTACCCAAAAGAATTGCTTTAATTTCCGCGAAGTCCAGTAAGGGACTTTCCGACTTTTACGAAGTAATCGATGGTGCAAAAACCCGTTTTGTCATTTCAACGTTTCTCTTTAACTGCACCCTTCAAGGAGACCCCGCCGTAGATTCGATTCTCACAGCATTACAAAAAATTAAAGGGTTATTGCACCATTTTGACGCCGTTGCTATTGTTCGAGGAGGAGGTGCCGAAGTTGGAATGTCCTGCTACGATGATTACCGCTTGTGCAAAGAGATTGCAGAATTTCCGCTGCCTGTATTGTGCGGAATTGGGCACTCAACCAACCTCACCGTGGCGGAAATGGTTGCGTTTTCGCATGCCATTACGCCATCTGCTTTAGCCAATAATATCCTGATGGAATTTGAAAATGCAGCATCAAAAATTGAAAGTTGCGTGCTTCGCCTTCAACAAAAATTTTTGGATCTTAAACGGACAAACCAGCGATCCATTCAACAAATGTCCATCAAAATTTCGCGAATAACACGATTAAACATCGATACTACCGAACGTGAATTGAACCGGCTTTTCTCAAGCATTCAAGCTGCGCCTAAAATTTCTCTAGCCCAAAATGTAAATCGCCTGCGGCAAATACCGCTTGCTTTAAATCAATGGTTGAAGGAAACCGCTTACCAAGAACTTCGCAAAACCCAAAAACACCTCCACGATTTACAGCGTCTATCCGGTAAAATATCGTTAATCCAACACCATCAACTCGAAGGATTCATGAAAGAAATTGCCCTTATGGACCCTAAAGCCGTGCTTTCGCGCGGTTACGCTATCGTAAGAACACAAAACACCATATTAGCGAGCTCAAAGATGCTGAAGTCAGGCGACTTACTCCGCATTGAATTTAACGACGGCCAAAGCGAAGCTGAGGTTAAATAAGGCTATATCCTTACCTTTGGGTTGTGGAAGAAGATTTCGGTAAAGAATACCGCATGCACCTAAGAACAGAAATCGATTCGCTTTTTCGGGAAGGCCGAAAGATTCACGTTTTCCCTTTTCTAAGCCATGTTCTAGAAAAACCAAGCGATTCTCCAAAATTTTCGGTAGTAATTAGTATTCCGAAAGCCAAAATAAAACAAGCAAACCAACGTAATCGCATGAAACGAATGGTGCGTGAATGCCTGCGCAAGAATAAGGAGCCTTTATTAAAAAAAACAAACGATGCAGGATGCTTAGTACACTTTAGCCTTGTTTATCTTAGCGAAGAAGTCTTGGATTACCCTAAATTAGATACAACAATAAAACAAATAATTAACCGAATATGCGTTTAGTACATGGCCTCCTCTTTTTCCCGTTTTGGTTGTTAATCGGGATTTCAAACGCGCAGTCTGCCGGCTTTGAAGAGCTTAAAAGTCTCGAATTAATCGACCAAATCTATGAGCATCTTGACCTCTATTTTGTGGATGACGTGACCCACGGGAAACTTTCAAAAACTGCAATTGATGCGATGCTCAACGAATTGGATCCTTACACCGTTTTTTACCACGAGGCAAATATCGAGGACTACAAACTAATGACCACGGGCCAATACGGTGGAATTGGTGCTACATTAGGAAAAATCGATGAGGGCACCTTCATAACCAATGTATATGAAAATAGCCCGGCTCAAAAAGGAGGGCTTTTGGCCGGAGATAAAATTCTGCGAATCGATAATAAAACCATCCTTCAAAAAACCACAGATGAAATTTCGAACGCATTAAAGGGGCCTAAAGGCACCGGGGTTTCCTTGGAAATTCAACGAGGCGAAAGAATCATGACCATGAACTTGTCCCGCGACGAAATAAAAATTCCCGATATTCCTTTCGCTGGACTAATCAATGAAACTACCGGATATATCGGTTTAAGTAGTTTTACTCAAACCGCCGCGGAAGAGGTAAAAAAAAACCTGCTCGATTTACAAAGTAAAGGAATGAAAAATTTAATTTTTGATTTACGAGGTAACGGAGGGGGGCTCCTCCTTGAGGCTGTAAAAATTGTAGGATTTTTCGTGCCTAAAGATCAAGTTGTTGTAACGACTAAAGGTCGTTTAAAACAAGAGAATATGATCTATAAAACTCAAGAAAATCCGATTGCGGAAAATATTTCTTTAGTCATACTTATTGACGAGAATTCCGCCTCAGCAAGTGAAATTGTTGCGGGTGCATTGCAAGATTTAGATCGTGCGGTTATTCTGGGCAATACGAGTTATGGAAAGGGTTTGGTACAAAGAACCTTTGATTTGAAATACGGATCAAAAATGAAATTAACCATCGCAAAATATTACACTCCTTCAGGACGTTGTGTACAGCGTTTGGACTATTATGATCAAGGCATCACCAACGTCCCAAAAGAGATTCCTGACAGCTTATTGCAACAATTTAAAACACGGAACGGGAGAACCGTTATCGATGGCCGAGGAGTAGAACCCGATGTGCGCATCGTCGATTCATTGCTAAGTGCTTTTACTAAAGCTCTGATTCGAAAACACATGATTTTTCATTTTGCGACGCAATTTCATTCAACGCATACGCAAATAGAAGCCCCTGAAAAATTTCAGCTTTCAAAAGAAGATTTCAACCTATTCATAGCCTTTGTTGAGTCGCAAAATTTTACGTTTACGTCGCAAGAAATCCTCTTATTGGAAAAGATAAAAGACCTTTTGGAAAAAGAAAATAATTACGCAAAAAATTCCGAAAGTTTCGAAATCTTGCAACAGCAACTTCGGGTTCCTTTAGCCCTGTATTTTGAAAAACATCGGCAAGAAATACTTCCCTTATTGGAATCAGAAATCGTAGGGCGTTATTATTTCGATAAGGGCCAAAGCCAATATGGTTTTCGTAATAATCGGGTGTTGACCAAAGCGGCAGAAATAGTGAACGACCAACGCGAATACAAAACACTGCTAAACATTAAATGATGAAAGGCAAAGCCTGGATAACAGCCCGAAGAGATTTAATATACTTTGGCCTAGTCAGTGTTTTTCTCTTTGGATTGGCTTGTAGTAAACTTGCCATGTCGGTTTCGTTCATTTGTTATCTCCTATTTTTTCTCATTTTTGGTGATTACCGGCTTTTCCGAGACCGCTGCTACCAGAATCGGGGCTGGATTTATTGCTTACTGTCTTTATTAGCCCTTCATTCCCTCAGTTTTTTTTGGACCTCTGATGTGAGCGCTGGATGGAATGCCCTGCGGGTGCGGCTTTCATTTTTTATTTTTCCCATTCTCATCGCAACGACCTTTAAATGGGATGAGGTGCGTCTTATTCAACTTTTGAAGGGAATGTTTGTATTGCTTTCAGCGCTGATGGTACTTAATTTCATTCGTTATGTAACCTTACTTAATCAGCAGGCAGTACTCGATATTCGCCAATTGAGTTGGTTTGGTTCTCACATTCGTTTTGGAATACTGATCGCCTTTTCGGCTGCCCTGTGCCTACACTTACTATGGAAACAGCAAATTGATAAGCAATTTGCATGGCTCTACCTCGTATTATCGACCTCTTATGTTGTTTACAGTCAAACGTTTAGCGCCGTAGGAAGCTTGCTTTTAGTATTGCTGCTGTATTGGGCGCTTTCACTAAGGGCTAATCGCTTAAGCAGGACTGTATTCGTGGCTTCCATGGTCGCGGGAACGGTATTGATTGCCCTCATTGCTCGTAATTTTCTTCAACCCCTTGTGGCGTGTGGCAATTTCCAAGAACCCTCAAAAGTTTCCCTTATTTGGGAGAAAAAATCTTCATGGCCTTTCTTTGGAAAGGACCGAAAGGGCCAGCTGCTGCAACGTACCTGCGAGAGATACCTTTGTTCCTTAGGGAAACCTTTAACTGCCCAAGAATTAGAACGTTTAAGTAAAGAATCGGTGAATAACATTGAAAACGGATTTACCGACCGGCATGTAGCAAGAGGCGGAATTCTCGGGAGGTACCACGAACTCAAATACCAGTACCATTTGGCTAAAGACCCAAACGGACATTCGTTGTTACAGCGCATTGCCTATTGGCAGACTGCCCTCAAAATAATTGCTGAAAATCCAATATTTGGAGTGGGGATTGGAGACATCGACCTTTCTTTAAAGCAGGAATATGCCAGGACAGCGCTCCTGCCTGAATTTCAAAAGCGCCCGCACAACATGTTTTTAACTACCTGGTTATGTTGCGGGGTGTTCGGTGTAATTATTTTAGCGCTTTTGTTAGGTTCGTTTATTTACGATGGAGTCCGCAATCGGGTTTGGATTAACGTTGTTTTAATGCTCATCTTATGTTTTTCTATGTTGTTGGAAGATAGTCTTGAAACGCAAGCTGGAGCTTCGTTTGCCGGGCTATTTTTGGGGCTTATTGGAAGCAAAGAGGCTATTCCAATGTGGTCCCTGAAAAATGTTTAACTTCGCAAATAATGTCAATTGTTGTAAAGGGTGTTTCTAAATTCTTCGGTCAGCAAGCCGCTGTAAACAACATTTCGTTTGAAATCGGTAAAGGTGAAATCGTGGGTTTTCTTGGACCAAACGGCGCAGGAAAATCTACCACTATGAAAATGATCACGGGATATTTTCCTGCCAGCTCCGGAAGTATTGAAGTCAACGGCTTAACCGTGGATGTAGACCAATTAGAAACCCGAAAGATTATTGGTTATCTACCGGAAAATAATCCGCTCTATCTTGACATGTACGTAAAAGAGTATTTACATTTTGTCGGCGGAATTTACCAGATAAAGAACTGCAAAAAGCGAGTAGAGGAATTAATTTCAATGGTCGGACTTGATATCGAACAAAATAAAAAAATTGGGGCACTATCTAAAGGATATAAACAACGTGTAGGACTTGCCCAAGCATTCATCCACGATCCTCAAGTATTAATATTGGACGAACCTACATCGGGCCTGGACCCCAATCAATTGGTTGAAATCCGCTCACTTATTAAACTTTTGGGGCAAGAAAAAACGATTTTACTCTCCACCCACATCATGCAAGAGGTGGAGGCCATTTGCGATCGAATCATTATTATAAACCAGGGAAAAATTGTTGCCGACAATCCCCGAGAATTGCTACATTCGCCCGAACAAAGCCAAACGGTATATGTGGAGTTTGAAGGGGCTATCCATGTTGGCGTGCTCACCAAAGCACCCGGAATCAAAAATGCCAAGTCGTTAAAAAACGGGTGGTTGCTCGAAGGAGATGGCCATGCAGATTTACGTAAAATTGTAGCTCAATTGGCGCAAGAACAAGGGTGGCTTGTACTGACACTTCGCTCCGAAAGAAAAAGCCTTGAAGAGGTATTTAAAGAATTGACAAAGAAAAAATAATGGACTTCATCGAGGAACTTCGTTGGCGTGGAATGGTTCACGATCTTACACCCGGAATTGAAAAAGTATTAAAAAACCCGGGTTGCTCCGGGTATATTGGATTCGATCCAACCGCAGATTCCCTTCACATCGGTAGTTTGGTCCAAATAATGACGTTGGTGCATTTCCAGCGTGCGGGCCATAAACCCATTGCCCTTCTGGGTGGAGCAACCGGTATGGTCGGAGACCCCTCCGGAAAATCCCAGGAAAGAAACTTGTTGGATTTCGACACCCTGAATAAAAATGTTGAAGGCGTTCGAAAACAACTTACCAATTTCCTTCAATTTTCGGGCAGTAATTCAGCGGAAATTGTCAACAACTACGATTGGCTGAACACCATTTCTTTTCTCGATTTTATTCGGGACGTAGGAAAGCACATTACGATTAATTACATGCTCGCGAAAGATTCGGTGAAATCCAGGCTGGAACATGGTATGTCGTTCACCGAATTTTCATACCAATTGGTGCAAGGCTATGATTTTTATCACCTTAACCGCCAAAAAAATTGCGTAATCCAAATGGGGGGATCTGATCAATGGGGCAACATTGTAACGGGTACAGAACTCATCCGTCGCAAATCAGGAAAGGAGGCCTACGCCCTGACTACCCCACTGATAAAAAAAACCGATGGCGGTAAATTCGGAAAAACAGAGGAGGGCAATATCTGGTTATCAAAAGATCGAACGAGCCCTTACAAATTTTATCAATACTGGCTCAATGCCAGTGACGAAGACGTCGCATCCTATTTAAAGATATTCACCCTATTCAACCAAAAAGAAATCGCTGAGCTCATTCGCCAACACGAAGAAGTCCCCCACATGCGATTAGCGCAAAAAACCCTGGCTGCAGACGTTACAAAACGGGTACATGGCGTCGATGAATTAACAAACGTTCTTTTAGCAAGTGAAATTCTTTTTGGAAAAGCTACTTTCGAAACACTGAATGCTTTAAGTGAAGAAACCTTTTTACAAGTTTTTGAGGGGGTGCCACAGGCGCAAATTTCCCAAGATTTACTAAAAAAGGGAATTCCGATCATCGATTTACTAGTATCCGAGTCGCGCTTTTTAACTTCGAACGGAGAGGCCCGTAGAGAAATTAAAGCAAATGCGATTACCATCAACAAAACTCGGATAGATGAGCAATTTGTTCTGACTGCTAAGCATTTGCTCAACGAACGATATGTTTTGATAGGAAAAGGAAAAAAAAACAATTTTATTGCTGTTTTTAATTAAGTTCCGTTGGCACAATCCTTGCACGTTACTACGCAATTCATCCGTTGATTATGAGAAATCTTTTGATGCTGACGGCATTTTTAAGTTTAACAGCCTTATTAATTTCAAGCAGTAATGAACCCATCTATCCGGCAGTTAATAACGAGGCCTTTCAAATTGGTGAGCGGCTTCGTTATCGCATAAGCTACGGTTTCATCGATGCCGGAGAAGCGGTGTTAGAGACCAAGGCAACCGAAATTAAAGGTGCCAACAGAAAGTTGTTCCATGTTGTTGGTACCGGAAGAACCCTGGGTGCGTTTAACGCCATATTTAAAGTAAATGACCGTTACGAGTCCTACATGGATCAACAAAGCATCATGCCGTGGTTTTTCCATCGCAGAGTTGATGAGGGCGGTTACAAAATCAAACAAGACTATACCTTTCGACAGCATTCAGAAAAAATAGATAATGGAAAAGGAAAGGTGTTCAGAGCACCTCTGGGGGTTCAAGATATGATTTCTTGTTTTTATTTTGCCCGAACCCTGGACTTTCAAAAGATCAAAAAAGGAAAAGTTTTTGTAATACCTACGTTCATGGATGATGAACTTTTCGAGTTAAAAATCAAATACGTGAACGAGGAAGTTATCGAATTACGTAAAGGAAAGTACAAATGCATGCGTTTCGTTCCCGTTGTACAAACTGGTCGGTATTTTAAGAACGAAGAAGACCTTAGTTTTTGGGTTACCAAAGACAAGAACCGCATCCCCGTTCAAATCAAGGCCAAAATTCCTGTGGGGAGCATCAAAATGCACCTGGTTGGGTACACGGGCCTAAAAAACGAGTTCGCGAGTAAGGTAAAATAGCTACAAGATCAGCATCGCATCGCCGTAAGAGTAAAAACGGTATTTCTCACGAATGGCTGTTTGATAAGCCTCCATCATCAAGTTGTGCCCACAAAAAGCAGAAATCAACATTAGTAAGGTGGATAAAGGGGTATGAAAGTTAGTTATCAAGGAATCCGCAATGGTAAAATCGTACGGAGGAAAAATGAACTTATTCGTCCATCCATCATAGGGTTTCAACAGGCCCTCGGTAGATACTGAAGTCTCAATTGCTCGCATGCAGGTCGTGCCCACAGCACATACTTTCTTTTTATTTAATTTGGATTGGTTTACAAATTTAGCAGCCTTATCGGAGATAATAACCTGCTCTGAATCCATTTTATGTTTTGTTAGGTCTTCCACCTCGACCGTTCTGAACGTTCCGAGTCCAACGTGCAAGGTGATTTCCGCAAAATTCACGCCTTTAATCTCCAGGCGCTTAAGCAATTCTCTCGAAAAATGGAGCCCCGCTGTTGGTGCAGCAACTGCCCCCTCCTCTTTCGCGTAAATGGTCTGATACATTTCTTCATCCAAGGGTTCTACCCCCCTTTTGATATATTTCGGCAAAGGCGTTTCACCGAGGGTGAAAATTATTTTGCGAAATTCCTCATACGTGCCATCGAATAAAAAGCGAAGTGTTCTACCTCTGGACGTAGTGTTATCGATGACCTCAGCAACCAAGGAGTCATCCTCGCCGAAATACAGTTTATTTCCAATCCGAATTTTTCGAGCAGGGTCTACCAATACATCCCAAAGAAAGCTCTCACGGTTTAATTCACGGAGTAAAAACACTTCAATTTTAGCTCCCGTCTTTTCTTTGTTTCCGTACATTCTTGCAGGAAAAACGCGCGTGTTATTCAATATCATCGTGTCTCCGTCGTCGAAATAAGACAGGACATCTTTAAACAACTTATGCTCGATTTTTCCGGTTTTTCGGTGTATCACCATCAGGCGGCATTCATCGCGGTTCTCGGTAGGGTATTCCGCAATTAATTCCGAAGGGAGCTCAAAATTGAACTCGGATAATTTCATTTTGCTCATAGGATATTTTTTAAACGCTCACTAAGAAAAGATGGCAAAGATACAACAACGAGACCCCCGATGTCAAGTTATTGGGTAAGTATTTCTAAAATTGAAAGTAGACAAAAGCTTTAAACGTTTCGGACACGGCTTGGTACATGATAAAAACTGAAAAGGCAAATATGAGCGCCTGAAGCGGAAGGGGGCACTTTGCGAAAACCATTACCGTTTGATCTTTCCATTTTTGTGGCAACCAGTGCGTAACAAATCCTAGTAAAATCAACCAAAAAACAGTTTGAAAATTATACCACACTTTCCACCAAACGGTCAAAGACCAATCAAAATGGCTATATACATGGCTTAAATAAGCAAAAGGTTGCTCTGGCGAAGGCAAACGAAACCAAATACGTGTAAACGTAATGAACGATAGCGTGAAAAAAATACGCCATGCACGAATCAACCAGGTAGGATTGTTTTCATAGGGGCTTAGCCGCCTCCAATAATTGTACAGCACTAAGGCCGCCCCATTCATGGCGCCCCAGATTACAAAATTTTGACTTGCGCCGTGCCATAATCCACCAACAATCATCGTAATGAGCAAATTGAGGTCGCGAACCGCAAATGTTTTGAATGCTGGCCATAACTGCCAAAGAAGCAAGTACACCAGTAATAAACCGCTATAGATGTACCATAATTCAACCCAACCGGTAATGAAAAATAAAAAGCCAAGAATAACAACCGTCATGATGACGGTACCCAGCGAGCCTTTTTTGTTGCCCCCAAGTGGAATGTAAAGATAATCTCTCAACCAAGCACCTAAAGACTTATGCCACCGTCGCCAAAAATCAGCTACTGATACGGATTTGTAAGGCGAATTAAAGTTTTCCAACAAGCTAAAACCCATCAGCCTGGAAACACCTATTGCCATATCGGTGTAACCGGAAAAATCGGCATATATCTGTAAAGAGTAGCCAAACATAGCAAGTACTCCCACGAATCCTGGATAGCTTTCTGGCGCATCTAGCACTTTATCGATAAAGTGTACCGCGATGTAATCGGCAAGAATTAATTTTTTAAATAACCCTTTTCCAATCATCCATAAGGCACGAGAAAACTCGAGCTTATTGAGTTCAAAGGGTTTGTAAATTTGTGGAATAAAATCACGGGCTCGAACAATTGGACCTAAAATCAAGTGCGGAAAATACGTCACGTAAAAGGCGTAATCAAAAAAATTCTTTGAGGCGTTGATTTCTTTACGAAAGATATCTACCAGATAAGAAATATTATGAAAAGTAAAGAAGGAAACACCAACGGGCACCAATATTTTATCCACAAAACTCCCCTTTCCAAACCATTGGTTACCGAGCACCGCAAACTGATTTACTACATTATAATCTGTGCCGAATTGTGCATTGAACGCATCAGTAAAAAAGTAGGCATATTTAAAGTAAAAAAGGCCTAGCAAATTTAACACGAGCCCAACAATCAGCCACATCCTATTAAATTTAGTTCCCTCTTTGTGCTGAACCCCTAGCCCTAACAAATAATTGATCGCGAGCATTGCCGCTAACAGCAAGACAAAGTTGCCCGATGTCTTGAAATAGAAAAACAAACTAACCCCGGTCAGGAAAATACTCCGTAATACAAAACGTTGGTGAATAACAACAAAGACCATCATCACCGCCAGAAAAAACAACCAAAAATCGAGGCGATTGAACACCAAACTGTCTTGAGTTTGCCAGGAAAAAAGTTCGTTAATGCGGTGCATATAAATAACGGTTGTTAATCGAACAGGGTTTTTTTAAACGCCTCAATGAGTAAGGTGCCTTTTAGGTGATAACCCAAGCTCGTAAAATGGACAAGATCTCCTTGCATGAGGTCTGCATTTTTCCAGGTTCTAGATGATCCGAGCCCACCCATGACGCCGTAAAAATCCCAAACTGCGCCCTGGTATTTGGCCGCCAACTGATAAATTCCTTCTCGTTGTCTTTCCGTATTTTTATTGGGGTATTTACCCTTGTAATAGTCATCGTTGGGAACCGTCAGCAAAATGGCGCAATTCGGATTGCATTCCAACACTAATTTGATCATTTTTTCCAAATTGGCTTTGTATTGAAGGGGGTCAAACGCATCGTAAGTACAATGTGCATCATTGGTCCCTACTGAAAATATGAACAGATCGGGCGGGCTCAATTTAAGATCTCGGCTGAAATTAGAATTTGCCAAATACGTTGGTAAACTCGCCCCATTGACACCAATTGTGCTGTAAGCGATTCCGGGCATACTGTTTATAAACTCAAAGCCGTACAATTCCATGGTAAATGGGGTGGGGGTATGCCTTGTAAACAGTAAATCCAATGAGTCGAGATGATCTGAAAACTGAATTTCTGAATACCCTTGGTCCGGAAAATGAGCAACCTTTGTTACCAGTAACTCTTGATCTCCAAAATTGAGTTCAAAGGGAAAAAAACCAGTATTATGATAAATTCTCATGCAATCAAAAGGAGGTTGTGAAGCGGTTCGCAAATGCTTGAAATTTATCAAGACCAATGAATCAAAGCACGTAATCGCGGCTCCACTCAGGCCATAATCAAGGCCTTCAGGACGTTGGTTAACACTCAAGAATCCTTTCCAAGTATTGGGTGACGTGAAAAGGTAATTGGAAGGATTGTTCGTATGAGCCAGATTGAACGGAAAAACCAAGCCGCGATTGCCGCTCAACCCTGGCCAATTCGTCTGTAAAAAGGTGCGGAAATCATGGGTATAAATATCCGCTTGCAAATGCGAGCCGCCAATGTGGTAAAAATTAAGTTTACCTTTTCGGGTTTCGATCATTTGGTCCAGGGCCTTTTTTAAACGCGTCCAGTTCTGGTTTTGCGCTCCAAAAAACTGAAATTGATTACAATCGAAGTCGATAAACGGATGTTGTGCTGCTATCTCTTGCTCTACCTGACTCCATGTATCGCCTGAACGCAAGGTGTTGCTTTGACCAAATATCCACAAAGGAAAAAAAAAGACAAGGCAAAAGATTTTCATTTTTGACCTCCTTTTTTACTAAGCCAGTCGGTGTAGGCTGCGCCAAAAGCTTCGTAAAAATATTGCGAAGCGATGCTAGCGCCCCTGGGGGTAAAATGTACGTAATCCTTGCCGGCAAGTCCTTGTGTAACCCAAGCCGGCATAGCATTCATGCCTCCCATTGCTGCATACAAATTCCAAAATGCAACACCGTTTTCTGCACACATTTTTTGCATTCGATCAACGGTGTAAGGCAGCAAGGGATAGGTCTCAAAAACGCCGTCATTTAACCGAGACATATCGCTTGGACCTATCAAAATGACGGCAGCATTCGGAACCAATTTCTGAATATAGTTGATCCTACTTTTTAGAGAACCTACGTAATAGCGAACGCTACTACTGTCTTTAAATGAATGAACCGAATTGCCTCCAAATTGCAAGATGAACAGCTTTGTATTGACCTCTTGATGCATTTGAGCAAATACATGGGCATCTGAAGAACTCAGGTCGTGGCCCGAAGAACCGCGCATGGCAACGTTATTGACCTGCACCCCTACATCCCCTTCTAAACTGAACCCGCAAAAAACAGGACTTTGAGTGGAAGAAAAAACATAGCGCAACTTTCGGGGTGTTTGCCCAAAACTGAGCGCTAAAACATGTGCCCCACCATCGTCAATCAAGGAATCTTCGTGAATTAATTGGTCATTTTCATACACTTTTACGCCGCATGGTTTGTAACAACTGTTATAAAAACATTTAACTTGACTAAAGGTACGCGCTCGGCTAAAGGCTGCAGCTGACGGCGCGATTTCTATCCATGCCTCCTCCGGCGTTAGCCTCTCTGCTGTACCAGATGTAAACCTAGCGGAGGAAAGCATCGCACCATATTGACGTGAACTCATTTTTGGAGGCCAAAAAGCGGTGTAGCGCTTAAAGTTTGCCGATACCTTTTGAATGAAACTATGCGTGGTGTATACGTTGTATGCAGGAATCAATCCTGGACCAGTTCCACCAAATTGCTGTTGGATACGCTGACGAATGTAGGCCGTCATACGGTCGCCTTCTATTTGAGAATCCCCATAGTGAAATATGCTCATTTTTTGGCCCTTTGCTGAATTTTCAAGTGATTTAAAAAAATGAGCAAGGTTTGCTTCGGCCTTGTTGCTCAAAAGGAAGGGATTGGCGCTCGCACCAGCCAAGTTTCCCCCTTCTGGAAGGCCTATTTTCCCATTGCTTTTCCCGTCGTGTTTGAGGCCAGCATTAATGTCGGTGGTATCGGCGGCAGCTACAATTTTCTCAATATTTTTTTTCACTTGCTTTTTGGCCGTCCAAACCCTTTCCATTGGAAGAAAACGCCACTGAATCCCCAACCATTTTACACCACGCTCGGGAATTAGAGCACTCGGAATGCACAATAGCAATAATACTAAAACTAAAACTAGAAGAACCTTATAGGGATGAATCTGTTGCACGTCTCAATAACTGAAGCAAATATAGTTTATCCTGAGGCAATTCTTAACTATTTCAAATACCTGTGCTGCGATGAACGTTTGCCCAATTGCTTACATCCTTAAAGGCTTGCGCACAATTACACGTTTAACTGCCGCAACGATATCAGGTGTATCAATGCCGTACTTGGTCATGAGTTCCATAGGGGTTCCTGATTCACCGAAAGTATCGTTTACGGCAACGTACTCCTGGGGGGCAGGATTTTGACGGCTCAACACCTGCGCAACCGCGTCACCTAACCCTCCATTGCGCATATGTTCCTCGGCTGTTACCACACAACCCGTTTTAGTGACTGATTTTAAAATAGCGGCTTCGTCGAGCGGCTTAATCGTGTGCATATTAATTAATTCTGCAGAAATACCTATTTCCCGCAAGGCCTTGAGTGCTTCTAATGATTTCCAAACCATGTGTCCGCAAGCAATGAGGGTAACATCCGTTCCCTGGGTGAGTACATCAGCTCTTCCAAGGACAAATGAAGCATCTTCCTCAATAAATGTTGGCACAGAAGGCCGACCAAAGCGTAAATAAACTGGCCCAACGTGGTTGGCAATGGCCAGAGTGGCCTGAAGCGTTTGTTGATAATCTGCGGGAACAACAACAGCCATGTTAGGCAGCATTCTCATCATGCCAATATCTTCCAATACTTGATGGGTTGCGCCATCTTCTCCTAAGGTTAAACCGGCATGAGATGCACATATTTTAACATTCTTCTGGGAATAGGCGATGCTCTGCCGTATTTGATCGTAGACCCTCGATGTCGAAAAGTTGGCAAATGTCCCCGTAAAAGGAATCATACCTCCAACCGTCATGCCTGCGGCAATTCCCATCATGTTCGCCTCGGCAATTCCTACCTGAAAAAACCTTTCCGGATAGGCCTTTTCGAAAGCATCCATTTTAAGCGAACCGGTCAAATCGGCGCATAAGGCAACAACTCTCGGGTTTAATTCCCCCAACCTTCTTAACCCTTCTCCGAATCCTGACCGGGTATCTTTATTTCCAAAATTCACCAACTCCATATTTTTTTTTAATTTAATGATATCGCTGTAGTTTTATTCGAGGTAATGGTGAGCATTTTCTCGTTGGTATATCCACTCGACTTCATTTCTTTAGGCCGGTACACCATTTTGTAAGTTCCCGGCTGGATCAGAATTTTGCTCTTTACAGCGGCATCGGGAAACGTATATATGCCCGTCCAAAATCCCTCTTTGGTTTGTTCAAATAATTGAGCTACCATTGGCTTGGCAAATGAATAATCCAGTTGGCCGGGAGCTTGGATTTCCACAGCAACAACAGCGGATTGACCCACTTCAACGCTTCGATAAATTCGCGGAACCGTATAAACCTCAACATCGTATTTTCCCACTAGGTATTTCGTTGGTTGATCGTACAATTGATGGTTCAATGTCTTTCCGTTTTTATCCGAAACCCTCATGATCAATTGCGGATTAAAATTGCTTCTGGCAGAGGTTAATTTGATGGAACCTTGCGGAGCTGGTACTTCTATGGTATTATGCAGGTGACGTTTAATCTGAATTCCTTTCTTGATGGTTATCGGTAACGTATTGACGATAAGATCGTAGGTAAAATCTGGGTCCATGTATAGGGTATCTGGATTTCCAAGACGGTTCAACGTGTGAACAAACGTGTATTTAAGTCGGCTTGTCCCGGCCTCATACAACAGCATGGTAACGTTGGTTTCACTTGGCTTTGCATAATTATCGTTCAAATTAATTTGAACGGTAGTTTTGACAAGGACCGAATTTAATATCGTATTAAAAACTTTGCGAAAGGAGTCTTTATCTTCAGCATCAGAGTAGGTTCCAATGCAATTGAAATTCGCCAAATAAGACATGTCCATGCCCAAACCAATGACAAATGGAGTTACTTTCACCCCTTTCTCTTTCAGTTTTTTAGCAATTGCGCAGGGGTCATTATCGCACGATTCAAGGCCATCAGTAATTAAAATAATGTAATTCTTGGCGACGGTATCGGGAAAATCCTCGGCCGAGGCCTCTAAGCTCCGCGCAATCGGGGTTGCTCCCTTGGCCTCTAAGTTTTTAATTTTTGCCAAAATAGCATCTAAATTATTTGAGCCAAAAGGCACTTCTAAACGGGTATCGTTACAGTCCTGTACCAAGTTATTAAACGGCGTTTGATGGCCGTAGATTCGCAAGGCAACCTCGGTGTTTTCAGTTCCTCTTAACGCTTCTAATTCTTGAACCAATACCTCTTTCGCGGCTTGAATTCTGGTTTGTTTTCCCCATTCTGAGTTCATGCTGTTGGAGGCGTCCAAAATGAAAAGAATTCGGGATTTTACCTTTACCTGACAATAATAATTCATTGCACAGGCAAAGAATATCGTTAAAAAGAGTGGATATTTCATGGATTTAGAAATCTCCGTGCGTTTCTGCCAATTGGCTGAGTGCAAGTTCCAATTGCTCGCTGTTTGGCGCAGAGCCATGCCATTTGTGCGTCCCCATCATAAAATCCACGCCCTGCCCCATTTCTGTTTTCATGATAATCATCTTGGGTTTGCGATTGCCTCGATTTTGGTCAATTTGGTTCATGACAGAACGCATACTGCTAAAATCGTGCCCGTCCATCGTATAGACTTCCCAACCGAAGGCTTTCCATTTTTCGTCCAATGGCATAACCCCCATAATTTGACTGACATCCCCATCGATTTGACGGTTGTTAAAATCAATAACGGCAATCAAATTATCCAAACCTCGGTTACCTGAATACATGGCCGCTTCCCACACCTGGCCTTCTTGAATTTCCCCATCGCCCATTAAACAATAAACCCAGTGAGAATCACGGTTCATTTTTTTGGTTAAAGCCGTTCCAATTGCTACAGAAAGTCCTTGACCTAAGGAGCCTGACGCAACGCGTATTCCCGGAAGTTTCTTGTCAACAGAGGGGTGCCCTTGAAGGCGACTGGATATTTTTCTAAACGTAGCCAGTTCTGATATTTCAAAAAACCCTCTCCTGGCCAGTACGCTGTACCAGACAGGTGAAATATGACCGTTCGATAAATAAAACACATCTTCGCCTATTCCATCCATTGAAAAACCCTTCGCATCATACACCAGGCGCTCGAAATACATGTAAACGAAAAAATCAGCACAACCCAAAGACCCTCCTGGATGCCCGGAACTTACTGCATGCACCATTCTTAATATATCTCTTCTGACTTGAGAAGCCGTTTGAGCTAAGCTGAACATGAAAATCTTTTTACAAATCTAAATTTTAATTGTTTTGCATTCATAAAATATCCTACGAATTGCAACTATTATCCCAAAAGATAAGTCCAAGTAACATTCGAAGTATCAAAATATACCATCATGAAGTTTGCTTTACTTTTATCCTTAGTTCTTTTTTGGTTTTTACCCTCCTTAGGTCAGAAACCCCTGCGTGCGCTAGAAAAAGTTTATTCAAAGGCTGAATTGAGCGCCTTTAAGGAGCGTCACGGAAGTTTAGACTTACTTATTTATGCTTACGACCATGCCATTTCTATCGTGCACAACAATGGGAATAAGGAGTTGGAACCGTATCCGCTGGTATCAAAAACGCAGCATTTTACAGACTTGAATGTTCAAATTTTGCCGTATACGCAGTATTTTCGTACTGAAAATTCCGGAGAGCTGTTGGCCATTAAATCCTTATACCAACTTCAGTTAGCCTTTGCAAATCGTGATAAAAAATAACCCCGCATGAAACGAGTTTACTGCCTCCTTACCATTACTTTCTTATCGCTAAACCTTGGATTTTCCCAAATTTTAGTGACCGGGCCAGATTATCCTCAGGCAAATCCGTTAAACTGCTCTGCCATAATTCCCCCAATGGGGGGAACCAATTTTAGCGACGGCCCAACCAACTATTCTCCCAACATGAATGAGGTGATTACTTTTTGCCCTGATCTTGCGCAAGGGTCCAAAGTATCCATTGCTTTCGCAACCAACATTGGTTTCACCTTCAATATTGACCCCTCCGACACGCTCTATGTTTATGATGGTCCCAGCACAGCTTCCCCGTTACTAGGCGCTTACAATTCTGGAACGAACCCCAACGGTTTTTTTGTTCAAGCCTCTTTTCAAAACAATCCCAGCGGTTGCCTTACTTTGCGATTTAAAACCAACGGAAGTGCGGAAGGAACCGGTTGGGATGCCAACGTCGCCTGCGGAAACCCGCAACAACCTTTTGCGCCTCACATGCATGCCTACATCAACGGAGCAGGGCCTGACGCCTTGAATCCTGCTGACACAGGATACGTTGATATTTGTTTCGGTGACAGCATCCTCTTTGTTGCAGATCCAACATTCCCCTATGCCTTAGAGGTTACCAATACCGGTTATTCTCAAAATGTGAACAACTGTTCTTATCAATGGACCATTGGTGGCGTAGGTCAATTCAACAACGACTCGGTTTGGTTTACGCCTCCGGCAAGAGCGGGATATTTCATCGACTTGAGAATTACCGATATTTTTCCTCAAATTAAACGAATCACTTCAAAAGTTCGTGTTTCACAGTTGCCAAGTTTTGCTGGAACAGGGCCGTTAGAAGACACCGTATGTTTGGGACAAAACACCTTCCTTTTGGGGGGAGTAACTCCGCAAGATACGGTTGGGGTAGATATACCGTACGGAACCTTTGAAATCGGGGGGATTTTCGCAGGTCTTACCTTCTTACCGGACGGTAGCGGCGTTCAATACGCAACGAATATTGGAATTACTGGATTCGACAGCAGTACCGTTATAACGGGAGCAGGAGATTTTGACCAATTATGCATCGATATTGAACACTCCTACATCGGAGATTTGGAAATCGCCTTAACGTGTCCCAACGGTACGACCGTATCCATCATAAATGCCTACAATCAAACTCCTTTTGGGTGGAACGAACTTGTTCCCGGCGGTTGCGGAAATGGCATTGGTACCTTTTTGGGCAATGATACGAATTTAGACGGCGGGGCTCCTGGTTCTCCTGTTTGGTCGTACTGTTTCTCTCCAACCCAAGCAACCTTGGGCACCATTTGCAGCGAAAATTTTGCGGGCAACACTATTATTAATGATTATGGGTTCCCATCCATGAATCCCAATGGAGTCTATTTGCCGGATGGAGATTTTAATAATTTCATTGGTTGTCCTGTTAATGGGAATTGGACGATAACAGTTCAAGACAACCAAGGAATAGATGATGGGTATATTTTTCAATGGGGTATCTATTTCAACCAAAACTTATACCCGGAACAAGAAGGATATCAAAATACTGTTGATTCGGAATATTGGTCCGACAATCCAACCATTATTTCCGGCCAAAACGATACCTTATTGGTCGTGCAGCCAAATACGCCGGGTACTAGCTATTACACCTACAACATAACCGATGATTTTGGATGCAATTACGACACCACAGTAGCCCTGGAAGTGCTTCCGGTTCCCGTTATCTTCACCGATACGATTAGTTGCAATTTGTTCTTGCAAGTATCCAACACCCAATCGTATGCGGGTGGTATCTGGACGGCATCTGATACGGCAATTCAATTCTCCAATCCAGCACTGGAAAACCCAATTATATCTACCTCGACGCCCGGAATCTACACAGTAATCTACACCGATAACGCTTGTGGTACGATCATTAACTCACAAATAGAGTTCCCTCCCTATGTTTACGTAGATATTTTAGACAGCGCCATTTGCAGCGGCACAACCCTTGATTTAATTGCTGCATCCATCAATTCAGGAACGCTCCAGTCCGGTTATAATTCTGGGATACAGCTTCAATGGAGTACCGGGTCGACCGATAATTTCATTGTGGTTTCCGATTCGGGGCAATACCAAGTTACCGCATCAAATATTTGTCATAGCTCAACCGATACATCGACTATCGCAATAAAACAATGCGATTTTGGTGTACCAAACATCATTTCCACAAGTTCCATGAATGGTAACAACCTCTTTGCCATTAGCGACCCCGGAGGAATTGCCGAATTTGAGTGCATCATCTTGAACCGTTGGGGCAACGTCATCTACACCTTTTCAAATCCTGCAGGCTCCTGGGATGGGAAAACATCCGATGGAAAATTGGTGGAAGAGGGCAACTATTTCTACCGTATCAATGCCACATTTGACGGTGGAGTTAAGGTCGAAAAACACGGTTTTGTGTTTGTTATTCACTAAAAATACCTGTAATTAAAAACGAATTGTACTTTTGTGCAAAAAGGTATGGCGACAATTGGTATTAATGGTTTTGGCAGAATTGGCAGGTGTTTCACGCGATTAGCGCTCGAAAAACCGGAGCTAAACATTGCCGTTGTTAACGATTTAGCCAGCATTCAAGAATTAGCGCATTTGTTAAAGTACGATTCAAGTCAAGGAACGCTGCCCTTGGCTTTCAAAATCGCCGAAAATCAACTGGTGTTTTCGAATGGAACAAAAATTGTTTTTACGCAGCATGCAAATCCAAAAGAAATCCCATGGGCAGCCTATGGGGTTGATGATGTTATCGAATCCTCAGGAAAGTTCCTTTCGAAAGATTCAGCAGGATTGCATCTAGCTGCGGGAGCTAAAAGAGTATTGATATCTGCCCCAAGCGAGGCGGATGTTCCTGCCATCGTGCTTGGGGTCAGCGAGCAAAATTTTCGCGATTTGGGTCCTGTTATCTCCAACGCTTCTTGTACTACGAACAACGCTGCACCGATGATCAAAGTAATAGAGTCGTTAGCTGAAATTCAAATGGGGCATCTATCCACCATTCACAGCTACACCTCCGATCAACGGCTTCAGGATGCTCCTCACAAAGATTTAAGACGTGCAAGAGCAGCGACGAACTCCATCATTCCAACAAGCACAGGTGCTGCTACAGCCTTAGTTAAAATTTTTCCTCACCTTACGGGAAGATTGTCCGGCTCTAGTGTTAGAGTGCCGGTTCTCAATGGTTCTATGACCGAATTAACCCTCATTACTGAGAGAGAACTCAGCGTTCAAGAAATCAATGACGCGATGAAAAGAGCATCGGAAGGCGAGATGAAAGGAATTCTTGGCATTACCCATGACCCAATCGTTTCATGCGATGTGATTGGATCTACGTACAGCTGTTTGTTCGACCCTCAATTGACGGTGGTCTCAGGAAAACTAATCCGATTGGCGGGATGGTATGACAACGAAATGGGATACTCCGCCCGATTGGTCGATTTCTTTATAAATCATTAATCAAGCGCTTTTATCCCAGGAAGCTCCTTGCCTTCAAAAAGCTCAAGAAGTGCCCCTCCTCCGGTACTGACATAACTCACTTTGTCCACCAAAGCAAATTGCGCGATGGCAGAGGCGCTGTCGCCTCCACCTATCAGTGAATAGGCACCCAAAGAAGTGGCTTCAGCAACAGCTAAAGCAATGTCGCGTGTTCCCCGGGAAAAAGGCTCCCACTCGAAAACGCCCATTGGTCCATTCCATAGTACCGTTTTACTGGACAAAATGACTTTTTTGAAGTCATCGATTGAATTGGGACCTATATCTAAGCCCATCCAACCCTTGGGTATATGATGGCTTGAAGTTATTTGAGTTGAGGCATCAGCCGAAAAGCTATCCGCAATTACGCTATCCACGGGTAAGTGCAATCTAACCCCTTTTTGATTAGCCTGCGATAGTATAGTTTTAACATTATCCAATCGATCTTCCTCCACCAATGAATTACCAATTTGACCGCCCATTGCTTGGGCAAAAGTATACGCCATGCCTCCTCCAATGATAATGTCCGATGCAATACTCACGAGGTTTTCAATAATTAGCATCTTGTCCGAAACTTTTGCTCCGCCAATAATTGCCGTGAAGGGACTTGATGGGTTGGATAACACCCGCTGAGCATTGTTTAATTCCTCTTCCATTAAAAACCCCATCATACGGTCGTTTGGAAAAAATGACGCTATGCCCGTCGTGCTGGAATGAGCTCGGTGCGCTGAACCAAAAGCATCGTTGATGAAGCAATCGCCCAATTTTGCGAATTCTGCCGACAAAGTGGAGTTATTTTCGGTTTCGCCTTTAAAGAAACGCACATTTTCCATCAGCATAATGTCGCCTGCATTTAACTCCTTTGATTTTAAAAACCCCTCTTCCAGCGTAAGTGAAAACGCAACAGAAACTCCGAGGAGTTCTTGAAGCCTCACCAAAACATGGCGCAGGGAGAAACGGTCTTCAGGGCCGTTTTTGGGACGGCCAAAATGCGATAACAACACGACGCTTCCCCCGTGGTTTAACACCCAATTAATCGTGGGCAGGGCCGCTTTGATGCGTTTATCGTCTTGAACTTCCAGGGTTTCCTTATGCAACGGAACATTAAAATCAACCCGTATTACAGCTCGTTTACCTTGGAAAGAATAGGACTTCATTTGGCTCATTGGAAAAGGAATTTAGGAAAATGTGAAAATAATTCTGAAAATCGAGGCAAAACTACATCTTAGTCCAAAATATTTAAGCAGTTTTGTGAAAAAATGTGCCTATGAAAAGCTTTTTGATAGTTCTATGCTTGCTTTCTCTTCTTACTAGTTGTGGCGTTTCTCAATCTGAATCAGCAAGCCTGAATGAAAACGAATTTGAATTAGCAGTGGGTGTGGATTCCGATGATGAGGAGGTCTATGGTTACGACTCTACCGATATCGCAATCGACTTTCCGGGTTTGGCTATGGATGATTACGAAACCTATGAAGAACCGCCCTATAATCCTTCCCGAAAAAAGTATTTAGATTTAATCCACACCAAAATTGAGGCAAGCTTTAATTGGGAGAAATCCCAAATGAATGGATTAGCCTCCATTACCCTAAAACCCCATTTTCACGCAACGGATAGCGCTGTTTTGGATGCAAAAGGAATGGAAATATTGAAGGTGACTTTAAACAATAAGGAACTTTCCTTTGATTATCCTGATCAGAATAAACTTACTTTACGCCTAGGAAAAACCTATTCAAAAAATGAGCCTTTTACGGTTGTAATAAAATATACAGCAAAGCCTGAAGAACGAGAAACCAGCGGTAGCCAAGCCATAACCTCAGACAAGGGACTTTACTTTATTAATCCGACTGGAGAAAAAGAAGATGTAATGCCGCAAATTTGGACCCAAGGAGAAACAGAAGCAAATTCCGTTTGGTTTCCTACGCTCGACGCACCCAATTCAAAATCTACCCAAGAAGTATTACTGACCGTTGAAGATAAATACACGACATTGTCAAACGGTCGTATGATCAGTTCGAAAAAAAATCCAGATGGTACGCGCACCGATTATTGGAAACAAGATTTACCGCATGCTCCATATTTATTCATGTTAGCGGTCGGAGAATTCAAGGTGGTAAAAGATTTTTATACCCGTAAGGATGGCAAGAAAATGGAAGTAAACTATTATGTGGAGCCAGAATATGAAAATGATGCAAGGGCCATATTTGGTAAGACCCCGAAAATGATCAAATTTTTCTCGGAAAAACTTGGGGTTGAATATCCCTGGGACAAATATTCTCAAATCGTCGTTAGGGAATATGTTTCGGGTGCCATGGAAAACTCTGGTGCCGTCATATTTGGGGATTTTGTATATAAAACAAAAAAAGAGCTCATTGACGGAAACGATGAATCCACGATTGCTCATGAATTATTTCATCATTGGTTTGGAGACCTGGTAACGTGTGAATCTTGGTCGAATTTACCTTTGAACGAATCCTTTGCCAACTATTCGCAATATCTGTGGGATGAGTACGAATACGGCGTAGATGAAGCCGATTACAATGCCGAAGAAGAAGCTGATGGTTATTACGTAGGACAAGAGTATAAGAACTTAATTCGATTTGAATACAATGACAAAGAAGACATGTTTGACAACCATTCCTACAACAAGGGCGGAAGAATTCTCCATATGTTGAGGAATTATTTAGGGGACGAGGCCTTTTTTGCCGGACTGAACCGTTATTTGACGGTAAATGCTTACAAGTCTGCAGAAATTCATGACCTTAGGTTGGCCATGGAGGACGTTTCTGGGGAGGATTTAAACTGGTTTTTTAACCAGTGGTTTTTGTCAAAAGGGCACCCTGTTTTATTTACCGAGCAAGTGATCGACCAAGAAAACAATACGGTAACGATAAAAGTAAATCAAGCTCAAAACTTTGGGAACTTTAAAATTCCTGTAGATCTTGCCCTGTGGGATGCCGACGGCAAACACGTTTACCCAATTACCCTTGAAGATGCATCTGAAGAGATTAGTTTTCCATTTGTTGGTAAGTTAGAAAATGTTCATTTGGACGACGATCAGATGCTCCTTGCGAAGGTTTATGAAGATAAACCCATTGAACAGTTAATTCATCAATATCATAACGCTAGTCGATATCGTTCAAAAGCAACAGCGCTTACACGAATTGCAAAATCATTGCATCCTGAAAAACTGAACATCCTTCTTGAGGCGGCTAATGCTTCCTTTTGGGGGATTCGCGCATCTGCTTTGGATTACTTAAATAACACAGGTGAAATAAATGACAAAAAAACCCTGAAGCGTTCGCTTTTAACCATTCTGGAAAAAGACAAAAAATCCATGGTTCGTAAAGCAGCCGCGACTTTGCTTTCGAAAATCGAAAAATCCGATGCTTTAGAAACGGTTCGAGGTGTTTTATCCCGTGATAGCTCGGTAGCGGTATTGGGAGCAGCCATGAACGTGTTAAAAGAGATAGATTCTGTTCAAGCATTAAACATCGCGCGGGAGTTGCGTTCTTCCAAAGAAGCTGAAATTAAAGCGGGTGCAGCAGAAATCATGGGCGAGTTTGGAAACGCTCAAGACCTTCCGTTTATTGAACAACTTATTCTTAGCGGGGAAATGAAAAATTACCATCGACTGCGTGCATTATTGTCATATGCCTACTTGGTGATTCGTAACGGAAGCGAATTTATGTCGAATGCCGTTGAAATCATGACGTATAGTAAAGAAAACGGTAATCAGTACACAGGCTGGTATTTTGACTTAATCTTGGGAAAATTCATGGAAATCCTACAATCTGAACAAGAAGGAATCGACGAAGAACTTCAACAACTCGGCAACAAAGAAGATAAAAACAAAATGCAATCCTTAAAAAATAAAAAGGCTAACCTAGAAAAACTGTACAATGGGTTATCCCCAATGATTGACACGGAGGACCCGGGCTACTGATTTTTATGTAAAACCGAGCGTTGTAAATTTAATCATTATATTTGTTTAATAATTAACCATCGCATTATGATACAATTAGGTGAAAAACTCCCGCCTTTAGCGTTAAAAGACCAACGTGATCAAGAAGTTAAATTGGCTGATTTCATAGGTAAAAAACTTGCCATTTACTTTTATCCAAAAGACGACACTCCAGGGTGTACAGCCCAAGCGTGTAGCATTCAAAACGGCGAAAAAACCTTGCTAAAATCCGGAATTGCAGTTATCGGCGTAAGCGCAGATTCAACAAATTCCCATAAAAAGTTTGCGCAAAAATATCAATTGGCATTTCCTTTATTATCCGACCCCGAGAAGTCAGTTATACAAGCATTCGGAGTTTGGGGTTCCAAAAAATTCATGGGTAAAACGTACGATGGCATACACCGTAAATCGTTTTTATTTGATGAATTGGGAACCCTAATTCACATTATTGAAAAACCGGATACAAAAAATCATGCGGAGGAAATTGTAAAAATTTTCGATAATTTTCAATAAACGTAAAACGATTACGTTTAAAGGCCCAAATCTTTGTAAAAAAAAAACTATGTCAATAAAAGATGTTCAACATGAAAAATTAAAAGCACTTCAACTCACCATGGAGAAGCTTGATAAAACTTTTGGTAAAGGTGCTGTTATGAAACTTGGAGACAGTCCAGTTGAAAAAGTGGACGTGATTCCAAGCGGTTCGCTGACCTTAGATTTAGCCCTTGGGGTCAATGGCTACCCGAAAGGAAGAATTGTGGAAATATACGGGCCCGAATCGTCCGGGAAAACGACCCTTGCCATCCATGCAATCGCAGAGATTCAAAAACAAGGGGGTATTGCCGCATTCATCGATGCGGAACATGCCTTCGATCAATTTTACGCCGAAAAACTGGGAGTAGACGTTGCCAATCTGCTCATTTCGCAACCCGACAACGGTGAGCAGGCCTTAGAGATTGCCGACAATTTAATTCGCTCCGGAGCGATTGACTTAATTGTTATTGACTCCGTTGCAGCACTCACTCCAAAAGCAGAAATTGAAGGAGAAATGGGGGATTCTCAAATGGGTTTACAAGCGCGACTTATGTCAAAGGCCTTACGAAAGTTAACCTCCTCGATAAATAGAGCAGGGTGTTGCTGTATTTTCATCAATCAATTACGCGATAAAATAGGCGTTATGTTTGGAAATCCTGAAACCACCACCGGGGGAAACGCTTTAAAGTTTTATGCTTCTCTTAGGTTGGACATTCGAAGAGCTACTCAATTAAAAGATGGCGAAGACATTATCGGAAACCGAGTAAAGGTAAAGGTTGTAAAAAATAAAGTGGCGCCGCCTTTCCGAAAGGCTGAGTTTGATATTTTATATGGCGAAGGAATTTCCAAAATTGGGGAGATCATTGACCTTGGGGTAGAACTCAACATTCTTAAGAAAAGCGGTTCTTGGTTTTCTTACGGCGAAACACGACTTGGTCAAGGAAGGGATTCTATTAAATCGTTATTATCGGACAACCCAGAATTGAGCGAAGAATTAGAACAACGCATAAGAGCAACTTTGACCGATTTTAAAAATACCACAATCGAACAAGGGTAAAAATATTTTGACTATATTTGTTTAAAATCAGTTTATATGAAAAATTATTTCCTTCTTTTATCCATTGTTTTTGGTGTTTTGGTCTTCTCAGCATGTAAAAAGAAAGGCTGTACGGACAATGGTGCCGTCAATTACAATTCTAAGGCTAAAAAAGATGATGGTTCCTGTTTATACAAACCCATCATTAAGTTAAATGGCCAAGCCACCGTAACCATCAATGTGGGCTCATCTTACACCGACGCCGGTGCTACAGCCACTAACAAAGATGGTTCTGCCGTGACCGTTACTGTAAGTAGCCAAGTGGATACTTCTCTTGTCGGAACTTATTCTGTAACGTATTCCGCAACCAATGCCAATGGAACTACCACTGCGCAAAGAACGGTCAAAGTAGTCATTGGTGCCGAGAATTGGACAGGGCCCACATGGTCTGTATCATCCACGTGCAGCGGTACACAATTTCCGCTTTCGAATTCTCCTACCATTGCCGCTGGTGGAGGAGCCAACGAGGTAACCATTGATCCGTTTTTTAACCTAATTGGTGGAAGTGCTTCAGGCACCATCAACGGAGCAGCCATTTCCATCCCTCAACAAACGATAAGTTCACAACTAGGGGATGTTAATTTCTCAGGAACGGGAACTATGAATCCTAGTGGTATGCAGATTCAAATTACGTACACCTATGAAAACACCATTCCCCTCATTGGTGGTTCAGGTACGTGCATGGCGATTTACGATAAACAATAAGCCGCAAGGCACAAGCACTAAAGGCGGCGTAAGTCGCCTTTTTTATTCGTCTTACCTTCTACAACTAGGTCAATAAAATGCCTTTTTTATTGAATTTTGGTAACTCTTTCATGGCTGAAACCTTCACGGAATTGGGTAAAAAAAGAAACTTTTTGTCATACAACACGTCATCAATCCAAAAACTCACCCAATATTCGTTATACAAACCAAATACTTCGGGAACAATCATCTCTATTCGGGCAAATTCCCCTGGAAGTAATATTTCAAGAGAGTGCCTGAGCATCGCTGTTTTCATAGGCTTTTCCGCGCTTATATCTTCTCCAAAACCCACACTTGTAACAATTATACCCTCCATTATATCCGTCCTTTCGTTGATAAGATATACGGCATACTCCGGGCAATTGTTTTCTAACAACAGGGCCAAATACACCCCTTCAATCTTCGGTATTAAATCGCTGGCTTTCATGCATTTTATTTACGTTAGCTCAAACTCAAACAGCGACCTAAGGTTAGCAACCATAGACTCCTTGACTTGTACCATCGATACTTCATGTCCTAATTCATAAGCCATAGACGTTACTGCTTTATCCGTTATTCCACACGGCACGATTTGGTTAAAATAGGATAAATCGGTATTCACATTAAAACCGATGCCGTGCATCGTAACCCACCTCGAACATTTTACGCCAAATGCTGCAATTTTACGGGAAGGATTGCCAGGCAACCATACTCCTGTTAATCCTTCAATTCGCGTTGCAGTTATTCCAAAACTTTTTACAGTTTTTATGACCGCCTCCTCCAAATACCTCATATACCTGTGAATGTCGGTAAAAAATTGTTCCAAATCAAAAATTGGATAGACCACCAATTGACCGGGACCATGATAGGTAATATCTCCCCCGCGATTGATTTGGTAAAACTGCGCATCTATGCCCGTCAACCGAGCATTGTCGGCGAGCAAATTGGAAGGATCGCCACTTTTGCCAAGGGTATAAACGTGAGGATGCTCACACAGGATAAGGTGGTTTAAAGCGGTGGTACTGCCACCGCGCTTTTCGAGAAGAAGCCGGTTGAATAACTGCTCTTGGAAGTCCCACCCTTGTTTGTAATCGATGAGGCCTAAGTCATGAAGCCGAACTTTGGCTGAGCTCATTGCATTTTACCCAATTCTGCCTTCAAAAAATCAATGATTTCAATATCCATAATGTCTGCTGCGTTTTTCTGACATAGGTATAAAGAAGCCCAATCTACTAGATGAATGAGGTACAAGGAACGCTCGACTAAAGAATCGCCTTTTGCCTGTAGTTTAAAGAGCGATTTTGATTTATGCTCTACCGCTGTCATGCTGATTTCAAATCGCTTCCTGTTTCTAGGATGAAGGTCATCTGCCAAAAAGAAAACCGGTGCAAAACGTTCATCGCCTCCACCCCATCCGACAAGTTCGTTGTGGTTCATTTCGGGAATAACATGGCTCCAACCTAAATATTTAGCATTCTCATTAAATTGTTGTCTCGCCCTTACAATCACGCCCTCGTATTGGGTTTCACCGTAAAACACCCCAATTTTTCCAAATAAATAATCCGCTAACGCAGCAGCACGATTTTTAATGGCTTCTTGGTTTAAATTTATGAGCGCAATGCTTTTTTGTATATCCATCAAAACCCGATTGGAAATTAACCCTAAAGCGGTTAAATAATTGGTCAGTTGTACGAGCGAATACGCGAGTGCGCTTCGAGGGGGATTTCCCCCCGGGACGATCACACAATCATGGCCGTTTTGACGACAAAAAGTCGCTAAGTGCCCCCCACTCGTTATACCAAAAATGAAGGCTCCCCTTTGTTGTGCATCGCTCATGGCCAGGGTTGTTTCTTCGGTATTTCCTGAATAAGAAGACCCCACAACAAGGGAGTTGGGACCAACAAATGCCGGCAAGGTGTATTCGTTTACCAACGTGATGGGCACCTTCAATTCTTGTTGAATCCAATTACTTACAATTTTGGCACCAATGCCCGAACCTCCAAGACCGCAAATCACCATATTGGTTATTGGACGATCTGGTTTCTTGAAATGATACCTTGAAGCTATATCAAATGCTTCTTCCAATTGATTTGTAAAAGTTGCGATTAATTCTTCCATTTTAATTGATTATAGGGGAATATTTCCGTGTTTTTTCATCGGTAGGTTTTCGGCTTTTTTCTCCAACATGGCAAAACCGTTGACAAGCTTTAAGCGCGTTTCTTGGGGTAAAATTACATCATCAACTATTCCTCTTTCAGCCGCCCGATAAGGATTAGTAAACGTTTCCGCGTATTCTAACTCTTTTTCTTTCCATGTCATTTCAGGATCGGCAGCATCCAAAATATCCTTTTTAAATATGATTTCCGCAGCGCCTTTAGCCCCCATTACCGCAATCTCGGCAGTTGGCCAAGCAAAACTCAAATCCGCCCCTAGCGATTTGGAATTCATAACGCAATACGCTCCTCCGTATGCCTTGCGTGTAATAACGGTAATTCTAGGAACCGTAGCTTCGGCAAAAGCATACAGGAGCTTTGCGCCGTGCGTGATAATCCCATTCCACTCTTGGTCTATTCCTGGTAAAAACCCCGGAACATCCTCCAATATTAAAAGAGGGATGTTAAAGGAGTCGCAAAAACGGACAAAACGCGCTGCTTTCCTTGAGGCATTAATATCCAAAACACCGGCAAGTTCGGAGGGCTGATTAGCAACTACCCCAATCGTCCTTCCCTCTATCCGCGCAAATCCCACCACAATATTCTTGGCATAATCCTCTTGTACTTCAAAAAATGAATCGTCGTCCACTAGACAATCGACGACCTTTCTGCAATCGTAGGGTAACGTGTTGTTGGCGGGAAGGATCGCCTCAATTCGAAGTATTTTCTCTTGCGAAAACTCATACACGGTCGGTCTAGGCGCTTCTTCGTAAGCGTTTTGCGGCAGATAGGTAAGTAAAGAGCGTACTTTCTTTAAGCACTCAACATCATTTTCTGCCACAAAATGGTTGACACCGCTGCGCTCAGCATGGGTCTTTGCCCCTCCTAAATCTTCCGAAGTAACCTCTTCGTGCGTAACCGTTTTTACAACATTTGGTCCTGTCACAAACATGTATGAAGTATCCCCCACCATAAATACAAAATCGGTCAGCGCAGGGGAATATACAGCACCGCCTGCACAAGGCCCCATAATAAGTGAAAGTTGCGGAACGACTCCACTAGCGCGCGTATTTCGAAAAAAGATTTCAGAATACCCCGATAAGGAAACTACGCCCTCTTGAATTCTCGCTCCACCTGAATCGTTCAAGCCGATAATGGGCGCTCCATTTTTTAACGCTAAGTCCATAATTCGGCAAATTTTCGCAGCGTGGGTCTCGCTTAAAGAACCGCCTAGAACAGTAAAATCCTGCGCATAAACATAAACCTGCCTGCCGTGAATTTTACCATAACCCGTTACAACACCGTCTCCGGGAATGCGCTGTTGGCCCAAACCGAAAGAATTCGATCGATGTTCAACAAAAGCCCCGATTTCTTGAAAGGTGTTTTCATCAAGAAGCAAAACGATTCGTTCATGTGCCGTTAATTTTCCCTGCGCGTGGTGCTTATTAATCCGATCTGTTCCGCCTCCTTGAGCATTTATTACCCGGGTTTTTAATAATCTTTTGTTGATGTCGCTCATAGAAGGCAAAAATAACTTAAATCAAAATAACATCCTGACGAATCCACAGAATTACCCATGAATAGAGGAAAATAAAACTCAAAGAAAGGTATACATCTTCCAAACCCAATGTCCTAAAAACTAATAAAACGGTAAATATTCCGATTCTCGCTAAAAAATGACTTCGCTTATAAAACCAATAAACCCCAGTTTTTTTACTCATTGCAACCCTTAACCACTCCCCTAAAAACACGAGCGGGATCAACAGGTAACCTTGCGCAATTCCCATGTCTTTGTAGAAAAAAAACGCCCAAAAACTGTCCATCAACGAGTTACTTAAAGAAAGGATGAATAAAAGAATCAACGCACATTCCATGATTTGAATTCCCACAAGGGTCCAAGAACTTTTACGAACAGGGTGCAGGAGTCCAACCAAAATCCCGGATATTGCATCCACGGCAATAAACCACATTAAAAAAGCCGTGCTCCAATTCCAAAAAAGAACACCCACAACCGGAAAACATAATTCAGCAACAAATCGTTGTACGCGCTGATCCATCGGTTACTTTCGGAGAGCTTTAACGCGGTCCTTGGTTAGTGTATAATCCGGGTTAATTTTAAGGATTTTTGCATAAGTTGAAAGCGCGTTGGTCCTATCGTTTTTATCTTCGTACAACAGTCCTAAATTATGCAGGCTTTCAAGGTGTTCGGGATTAAGGTCTAAGGCAGCCCCGTACCAATACATAGCGCTATCCAAATTTTCGTCAACAAAGTGCTGAATTGAGGCAAGATGAAAATACGCAACGCACGAGGCCGTATCTAATTTTGCCATTCTTCGGTAAAAGCGTTTGGCTTCTTTTACATTGTTAAAATTTTCGTAGGCATAAGCCAAAGAATAACAGGCCTCCACGTTGTTGGGTTCCAGTTGATTGGCTGTTGTAAAATACTCTATGCACAGGGAATTTTGTTCGTGTTGGTATATACCCCCAAGTATCATATACCCTAAAAAAAATCGATTATCTTGTTGTATTGCCGTTTCATAGGATGATTTTGCGAATTTGTAGTTGCCCGCCCGTAAATACATAGATCCTTTAAGCACATAGGCGTCCCGGTACTTTGGGTCGATTCGCAACGCCTTATTTAACCACTTGAATGCCGCGTCGTTGCCTCCGAGGTTTGCGCAAACGCCCGCTATGCCCACCATTGCCTTTAAGTTGGTGGAGTCCTTGTTGAGCACCTTAAAAAAATGGTATTGAGCCCTTGTAAAGTCCGCCACTCCAACCTCTCTTTTGTTGATAAGCCCCAGTGCATAAAGCAGCCTGGATTCATTATTGGAACTGTCGAGACGAAAGGCTCTTGCAGCATCTTGCAATAACAAATCGTAATTCATCGAATCTAAGGAGCGATTGGCTCTTTTCTGAAGCAGCGCAATACTGTCCGGATACCTTCTCAGAGCTTCATCCAACGATAAATTTTGCTTCGGAGAACCTCCTTGATTGGTACAACAACAGAAGATTCCAAGAAGCAAAATAAAAAATCCTTTGTTAAGCATGGGATAAAAGTACAAAAACCCTTAATTTTGTAAAAAATTAAATGCCCAAGCGTACAGCCTTCTTCCTGGTACTCCTTGCTCTCGCTGTTGATGCATACAGCCAAGGGTGTAGTCAATGCAAATTATTAGCTGAGCAAAATTCAGGCCTCGACGAGAGCGCATTTAGCTCAAACATGAATTTTGGGATCTTATACCTGATGCTTTTTCCATACCTCATTCTCATTTTCCTCTTTCGAAAACAGCTCCTGCGTTTAATAAAGTCCTTTAGGGGTCAATCTTCCGCCCAATAAACCATCACCTTTCCAACGCTTTTTCCGCCCTCTAACAGCGCATGCGCCTCCGCAAGTTGTGAACTCGCATATTGAATCGCCGGTAGCGGAATTAACCTGCCCTGTTCATAGTGCATAAAACACTGCCGCAGGTGCTCTGCAAGAAGTTCGGGTTGATCGTCTGCTAGGCGTAGCATATTTACCCCTATAATCCCCTGAGAATTAACCATCAGAGGGACTGGGGAGGTAAATCCGCTATTTATCACAAAACGGATCATAGACATCCACTTGTTGCGGTTTTCCAACAGGGCCGCTCCTCCGAAAAGCACTAAACTTCCGCCAGGACCAATGTGCGGCAACTCAAAGCGAATGCTTTTTCCGCCTGTAGCATTGAAAGATGCAGCAAGGGTGCGATTTTGTAAAATCCGCGCTAATTCTTTTCGATAATCGGAGTTTTCAACCACCAACACTTCGGTCGGAACCAAAGCTTGAATACGTTGGGCTTTTTCATAAGTCCCCACCTTAGCAATGGTTTCAAAACCTCTTGCGTGAAGCAATTGTAAAAGCAGGCTCCCTACTCCTCCGGCTGCCGCATGAACAAGCACCAATCCGTTTTTTCTCGTCGGGTGAATAAGCCCAGACATGTAAGAAGCCGTTACCCCTTGAGTGCACAACGCAAGGGCTGTACCTGCAGGGATATTGCCGATTTCCAGTAAGCCATCGACCTGCGTATTTACCAATGTCGCGTACCCGCCAAAACGACAAAAAGCGACAACCCGCTTGCCTATCCAAGAATCGTTTTCCTTCGAGCCAGATTGCACCACTTCGCCGACGACGTCGTATCCTGGAATAAACGGAATTTTTGGTGCATCCCGGTATCTTCCATTTCGCGCCATTACATCGGCAAAATTTAATCCAAATGCTTCAACTTTTAGGCAAACTTCGCGCGGAAGTAATTCGGACAAGGTAAATTCTTCCAGTTCAAATGCCCTGTGCGACGGTCCTAATTTTTTTAAAAAAAATCCTTGTGCTACTTGTTTTTCCACTTTGACTGCTGCGTTAACATAATCCGTAATGAGACGAATAATTGGTTAGTTTGAGCATTCGGCAACGGGGTTGGATAAAAATAATACCCTACGAAAGCATGAAACATCCAAATTTTATACCCGAGCATGGGTGCAAGACCTATCATAACATCGTTAAAATCGGACCGCACCGCAATCGCTCCCCCAAGGGTAAAACTCATTCTACCAGGCCGAAACCAAGAACCGATTTCGCCGCCCAAGACCCTTGCACGATAATCAAAATTAACCCCAGCATTTAACCCGAAAGCATTAGGGCTTTTCCATTTTATTTCTTTACTGATTCGTTCCATGCCCAATTCAATTACGACATTCCTTCCCTGCTGAAGACCAAAATAAGGGCCCGTTTGAATTTTTCTAAGGTTATCGAACCTGGCGACTTGTGCATTTAGGTGGAACGTAAATAAGATCCCCACAAACAACAGAACTCTCATGGGTTAAAAATAATTTTATTTTCTTTGCGCAGCGAACGCTCAGCATGAATCCTTTCAATGATCAATATTTCATGAGGCAAGCCCTCCTTGAAGCGCAAAAGGCCTTTGATGCCGGGGAAGTCCCCGTTGGTGCAGTTATTATCGCGGGAAATCAGGTAATCGGGAGAGGGCATAACCTTACCGAAAAACTTTCGGATGTGACCGCTCATGCAGAAATACAAGCTCTGACGGCAGCGTCCAACTATTTGGGAGCGAAATACTTAAAAGGATGCAGCCTCTATGTTACGCTCGAACCGTGCCCTATGTGCGCTGGCGCACTATACTGGAGTCAAATTGGTAAAATTGTTTTTGGAGCATCCGATGAACACAGGGGCGCAAGCAAATATGCCCCGAACTTATTTCACCCAACTACGCAACTAATTTCGGGGGTTGAAGCAGAAACTTGTAGCGATCTGCTCAAAAGGTTTTTTCAAGGTAAAAGATAGTTTCTTGGCAAGGTTAATCGTTATATTTGTAGTTGTAAATGAAAATCAACGCTTCCAACGCACCAAAACCTCTAGGACTCTACCCACACGCAAGACGCGTGGGTAACTTGTTGTTTCTTTCCGGTGTTGGACCTCGAGTTGCGGGTTCCGACAGCACCGACTCGCAGGTGCCGGGGCTAGCGCTGGATAAGCATGGAAATTATGTGTCGTTTGATTTTGAGGCACAATGCCGAAGTGTCTTTGAAAACGTCAAGCTCATTTTAGAGGCCTCGGGTTCGAGCTGGGAGCAATTGGTGGACGTAACGGTTTTTCTAACAAATATGAAACGGGATTTTCAGGCATATAATCGGCTTTATGCGGAATATTTCCAGTCGAATCAACCCTGCAGAACAACGGTGGAAATAAATGCCCTTCCCTCTCCCATTTGCATTGAATTAAAATGTATTGCTACGCTTAACGATTAAATTATGGTTGCCTTTATTGTTCGAGTTCTCCTGGCACTAGGCCTACTCACGTTCACGGTATTTCTTTTCTCCAGCGGTTCATGGGGTTGGGGGATATTTATGATTTTTCCATTTTTAGGGGTTGGATTTACTTTTTTCAGAAACGAAAACATGATTCTGGCCTTAAATCAAATGCGTTTGGGCAACCAAGACAAAGCGAAGAAATACATTAACAGAATTAGTGCACCCCAATTTTTGCCTCGAAAACAACACGCCTACGTCATTTACCTTCAAGCGCTCATGAATGCTCAAGAAATGGGACTGGCGCAAAGTGAACAACAGTTACGAAAAGCCCTTTCTTTGGGGTTGAGGACCAATGAGGACAATGCGGTCGCGCGCATGCAATTAGCTGGTATTTGCCTACAAACAGGACGGAGAACCGACGCAACCAATCTTTTGGCAGATGCCAAAAAATTTGACAAAAGCGGAATGCTGAAAGATCAAATAAAAATGATGCAGCAACAAATGACGGCTGCTCCATCGAAAAACCAAATGCGCATGGCCCAAATGATGGGCGGAAGAAAAAAACTTCCTAAAATGCGTTAACCTTGAATCCAAGAATATTTGCGCCTTCCTGGGAAGATTATGAGCTCATCGATGCAGGGGGAGGAGAGAAGCTGGAACGCTGGGGAACGATTGTTACCATTCGACCGGACATCAACGCTTATTTCAGAGCCGAAAAAACGAAAAGCGAATGGCAGAAAACAGCCCATTTTCAATTTAAAGAAGAAAAAGGAACCTACGGACACTGGAAAAATCTTTCAGGCATTCCGGAAAAATGGGATGTTTTGTATCAAAATGTGCGCTTCAAAATCCGTTTAAAAAACACCAAACACACCGGTATATTTCCAGAACAGACCATTAACTGGGAAAAAATCAAACATCTGACAACCCCCGAAACGAAATTTTTAAATTTATTCGCTTACACAGGGGCCTCTAGTTTGATTGCTGGTTTCATGGGCGCTCAAGTAATCCATGTTGATTCATCTAAATCAGCGCTTACTTGGGCCTGTGAGAATTTTCGCAACAATAATTTTTCAAGAGGAAAGTTGGTCTACGAAGACGCCCTCTTGTTCATGCAGCGAGAAATGAAACGCAAACACCGCTACAACATTCTTCAAATGGACCCCCCTGCTTGGGGCATCGGAACCAAAGGAAAAAAATGGCAATTGGAACATCAATTGGATATTTTGCTGCAACATGCCGCCAACTTATTAACAGAAGATGGCGCGCTCCTTTTGACCACCTATTCCCCCAAAATTACTCCGGAGAGCTTAGGTGAGATCGCGGCGTTTATTTTTCCAACGAAAACAGTTAAAACAGGTGTGCTGTGCACCCAATCAACAAGCGGAAAAGTACTCGAACATGGAAGTTTGCTCCATGTGCTTTAATTAAATCACTTACCCCCTTCGATGATGGATTTCGCATTGGCGATCCAGACATCCGGCCCGCCGGCCATGTATCCAGAAGATTTTAAGGTCGACATGTTGTATTTTTCGCCTTCCTTAGCCACGTTAACAAACCAAATGGTTGGATACCCGCGTACTTGAAATTGTTGCTGGTACATTTGATTTTGATCTTTTATGTTCTGAGGCTGAACTTTGTTTCTCGGAAAATCGAGCTCGACCAATATTACATTGCTCGCAGCCCAAGTAGAAAAGGTGGTCGTGTTAAATACTTCGCGCTGCAACCTATGGCACCAACCGCACCAATCGCTTCCGGTAAAAAACAACAACATGGGTTTTTCTTCTGCTACTGCAGCCTCTGCGGCAAGAGCAACATCCGTGTACCACGTCAATGCAGGACTTGACTCTTGCGCACAGGAAAGGAAGCTAAACATGACAAAAAATAAGGAGAGTACGGCAACTTTCATGGGAACATTTTGAATTATCTTCATCAATATTACGATTTAATGTGCCTCCAATTACAAATTAACAGGTATTTAACTTTTATTATCTTTACTTGCAATTGTTTTTACGACCAACCTAAAAAAGTTATGAAACCAATAATTACCTTTCTATTTTTATTTACCGCCTTAATTACTTTTGGTCAAACACAAAATGTTCGAGGCAAAGTCATGGATTCCGAAACCAACTTTCCACTATCCGGAGCAAAAGTAGAAATCGATTTAAAGAACGAAAACGGGACTAACTACCGTGCCGTAACTGATGCTGAAGGAGCTTTCAGCATAGCATCAGTTCCCGTCGGTAAATACAATCTCATCACAAAATATATTCAATACGAAGCGAAAACGCAAACCATCGAGGTGAGTTCAGGAAAAGAATTAATTCTTAGCATTCTGCTGCAAGAAATGGTCACAAACAAAGAAGAAGTGGTAGTAACCGGCCGTAAAAAGGGGGAAATCATCAACGAATTGGCCGTTCTTTCAGCCCAACAGTTCTCCGTGGAAGAAACAAATCGATATCCAGGATCTCGTATGGACCCGGCTCGAATGGCCTCTAACTTTGCAGGGGTGCAAGGTGCCGACGACTCAAGAAACGATATTGTGATTCGAGGAAATAGTCCGTTAGGGGTTATTTGGAGAGTTGAAGGCATTGATATCCCAAACCCCAATCACTTTGCAATCGCCGGGAGTTCAGGTGGGCCTGTATCCGTATTAAACAACAAAATTCTGGGAAATTCAGACTTCATGATGAGTGCCTTTCCTGCGGAATACGGCAACAGTGTTTCGGGTGTCTTTGACCTGAAACTTAGAAACGGGAATGACCAAAGGCATGAGTTTACAGGTCAATTCGGATTATTTGGAACTGAATTTTTAGCGGAAGGCCCTCTCAATAAGAAAGGTACAGCCAGTTTCTTAATGATGGGCAGGTATTCAACGCTTTCGTTATTCGAAGTATTAGGATTACAATTAGGAACGGATGCTATACCAACCTACGGAGATGTTGCCTTTAAGTTCAATTTTAAATTACGAAAAGGAGGGAATCTCTCCCTTTGGGGAATGGGCGGAAAAAGTAAAATTGCCATTGAGATTTCAAAGAACACAGAATATACGACCGATTTATACGGAGATGGAGACCGAGACCAATATTTTGGCACCTCGATGGGGGTAGCCGGGTTAAATTATAAAAAATCCATTAACGAAAAAACCTTCATCAGCAGCACTTTAGCGCTTTCACAAGAAGTTCAAAACTCAAACCATGTTTATCTTCAAAGGAGTTTAAATACCGTTGGAGGAGATACCAGCATTCAAATTGATACCCTTTACCCAATGATGGCTTATCGATTTAACATTCGAAAATTGTCGAGTTATACCGCCTTGAATCGAAAATTCAACAAACAACATTTGCTAAAATTTGGGTACAATGCCGATGTCCTGATGATTAACATGATTGATTCGGCACTCGCTGATTTAGACGTTCCGGATCAATATTTTACCCGTTGGAACTTCCAAGGAGTTGCCTTTTTATTGCAGCCTTTTATCCAATGGAAATGGCGCATTTCGGATCAAACAGACTTTACTGCTGGTCTGCATAGCCAATATTTTTCTTTCGGAAATAGTTTTAGCCCTGCCGAATTGAGGCTTGGTTGGAAGCACAAAATGAGTGGCAATCAATCCGTTTTTGCTGGCGCAGGAATGCACAGTCAAGCTCAGCCTGTTTACACTTATGTCGATGAACGTAAACAATCCGGAGTATACCACAACAAGAACATGGACTTTACAAAAAGCATCCATAGCGGCATGGGTTACGAAAAATTTTTCAGTAAAGGATTCAGTGTGCGAACTGAAGCCTATTATCAGTACCTGTACAACATCCCTGTTACTATCGTTCCAAGCGCGTTTTCAATGATCAATATGGGAAGTGGATTCGCTCGGATTTTTGCAGACTCGCTTCAAAATACGGGAACCGGTGTCAACTATGGACTGGAGTTAACGGTTCAAAAGTACTTTGATAAAGATTTCTTCTTTCTCTTCTCAGGAACTATTTACGATTCCAAATATACTGGAAGCGACGGAGTAAAAAGAAACACTTCATATAACGGGCTTTACGTAACGAACTTATTAGCCGGAAAAGAATTTAAACTTGGCAAAAAAAATATTATCGGGCTTGGAACAAAAGTGACTGCGGCCGGGGGAAAACGTTATGGGCTGGTAGACGTAACAAAAACCATCGACGAAAAGGAGTTAATTTACCGCGACTCCATATTCAACGAACTCCAATTCCGAGATTATTTTCGCCTGGATTTTAAAATTTCATGGAGAAAGAATGCCAGGGTCGTTTCCCATGAATTCGGCTTAGATCTTGTGAACGTTTTAAGCACCAAAAACCTCCTCAGTTTAGCTTACGCTCCATCCTTAGACCCAAACGTGATCAATGATCCTAATTATCAACCTACAGCTGAAAAAACACAGCTCGGGTTTTTGCCCATTTTCTATTACAAAATAGATTTTCGAGCAGGAAGAAATTTGAAAAATTAAAAATGCGGACAATCGCAATTTTTCTTTTTTCCTGGAAAAAAAATAGTCCCAACACTTATTGAAGCTTGGCCGAACCAAAGGTTTTGTTGGGCTTTTTGGTTAGACTCCGTTAAACTCAACCGAAGGTTTTTGTGAACCATCAACCCTCCGGTTAGGGAGGACATCAGATAAAATACGCCAAAAAACTCGAGCCTCATGCCCAAATTCAATCCCCCTGCCATTCCTGAAAGACTGGCTATGTCTTCTTGAATAGCAGAACCGAAATTGACGGAATAGCTCGATTGAAGAAATCCCAAACCTATTCCGTAACTAGCCACTGCAGCAAAGGAATGGTTTTTATAGTGAACTAAGGGCCGTAATCGTTGAAAATTCAACGAAATAAGGCGAATGTTCTGCATATTGATTCCAAAACCTACAGTGTCCATGTCAACAGGGGTATTTAGATAGTTGCCGGATAAACCTCCAAGTTGATCATAAAAGGGAGCTACGGTTCCTGATACCTGGAGGACTTGCTTGGCAAGTAGGTACTTAAAATTATCCACCTCAAGCATTATTTGAAAATTTTTCCGAATATTCCATCCAAGACCAAGTTTAAAAGGGCTTGTTAGATACCTTGAAAATGTCCATTTCTCCTTAATAGGATCAAACTGTGCGTGGTTCAACGTAAGGTCAAATTCGTTTCCTTGCAGCGTAAAACGTGAAGGTAAAAACCGGTTAAAAGAATGCCCTGCGTGAGCGGAAATTACATTTTTAGCTGTTGAAGAAATCCTATAAGACTGCGAAAACAGGGTGCTGCTGAACAAGAGAAACGCCACGATGATTCTTCTCATCTACCCATTACGTTAAGCCAAGTTTCCTGAGACATGATCTGTTCTAATTTAAAGTGAACTTTGTTGTTGGTTCCTTTCCACTCTACCAACCCTATGCCTTCTGCGTAATAGGAATTTGAGTTCTCTGTTAAACTCTTCTCACTTTTCAAAAAAGGGTTAATTAAGGTGAAGCGATTGCTGTCAACCATCAACATACACGGTGTATCCTCGCCCAAAACCTCGAGGCGAACACTGCTTTTCAAAATAGACCGCTTCATTTCCCGTAGGATAAGAGTGGAATCCATCACCCCTTCAAATTTTGAAGCAAACCAAGTTCGGCTGTTTTTCTCCCACGGAAAATACGTTGTTTTATACAGCGTTGCCTTGGTCTTTTTCTGGTCTCGATTAACAACCATATGATCCTGAACATCTAAGGAATCTACATTAAAATTAAGCGCTTCAAGAATTCTTCCGTCAGAAGCATAACGTTCAACAATTAGGTGTTTGCCGGCAGCATCCTGAACGCAATATACCCGATGAAACTGTTCCTCTAGGCCTCCAATCACGTCCCGATAAACGTAAATTTTAGGAGTTTCCAATACGGGATAAAAATATTGCGCATAGGGGTGCGAGCTTTCCTTCATATTTTGGCCACAGCCCGAGACCAATAATGCCAATAACGACAAAACCATTATTTTTCTATACATTTTTCGTCATTCTTAAAAACGAAACCTCCGCCTCGGACAAATGCCGAAACATCCCTCTTGGTAAATCTTTTTTGGTTAACCCAGCGAACACAACACGGTCCAATTTCACCACGCTATATCCCAAAGATTCAAACATTCGTCGAACAATTCTGTTCTTTCCCGAATGGATTTCAATGCCTACTTCTCGCGAATTACCTCCTTCAGTGAAGGAAGCTTTATCAGCCCTAGATTTTCCATCCTCCAAATCAACCCCGCGCAACAATTTTTCTAAGTCTTCCGATTTCACGGGCTTATTCAGCTCGACGTGGTAGATTTTCCGCGCTTGGTATCTGGGATGCGTTAGCTTTTTGGCTAAATCTCCGTCGTTCGTGAATAACAACAGCCCTGTGGTCTCTCGATCCAATCTGCCGACAGGATAAATCCTTTCTCTGCATGCCGTACGCACTAAACTCATAACGGTTTTTCGGCCTTGGGGATCGTCCATGGTGGTAATAAATCCTTTGGGTTTATTAAGTAATACGTATCTTTTTTTCTCCGCATTGATCGTTTCGCCGTTGCATTGAATGACATCCGTTGGCGCAATTTTATACCCGAGCTCCGTGATAATTTTACCGTTTACCGTAATAACCCCTGTTTGCATTAAAACATCCGCTTCGCGACGTGAACATAACCCTGCGTTTGATAAATACTTATTCAGACGAATTGCCTCTTCATTAAAACTGGGAAGGGGGTCTCCTTTCTTAACTTTAACCTTGAAATCGATATATTTCCGCTTGTCCCTGGGTTTAGGCTCTTTTGATTTGTTTTCAGCGCCTTTAGAAGGGTCTGTTTTACCTCTTCGATTGTGTGTGTTCATCACGAGCAGTTTGTACAAAGGTACATTAATAAACTTTGCTTAAAAAGCGGGAAAAGCATCTTGCACATGTTGTATCACTACATCGTTCTGATGTTGCACCACGCTTATGGCATCCATCCGGACCTCAACCGGGACTGGCCAAGAACGCACATAAAAATTAATGGCTTTAATTAACAACCGTTGTTTTGTTTTGGTAATAGCGCGAAAAGGTTCCTCTAACTGCTTGCCGGTTCGCGTTTTCACCTCCACCGCAACCACCCAATTTCCCGTTTGCGCAATGAGGTCAATTTCTGCCTTTTGATGGCGATAATTTCGTGCAAGTATGGTATAGCCTTTGTTAATTAAATAATTTGCCGCTTGTTCTTCTCCCCACTTTCCCGTTTCCAGCATCAAGAACTAGCGTATCAAATGAAAAAATCCGTGACCTTGTACCTCTGCTCCTGAAACGCCCGTTGCTTTGTAGGTATAGGTGTAGATACCTTCGCACGCTTCTCTATTTCCGACGGTTCCATCCCATTTTGGGGCTGAAACGAGCACATCGTTGCTGCTGCCCGAATATAGCATGGAACCCCATCGGTTGAAAACAAAAAGTTCAATCGAAATAACATTCACATAGTCTAATTCGAAAAAATCATTGATGCCGTTACCGTCAGGTGTAATAATATTGGGTGCCTCTACTTCTGGATAAGGATACGTGCACATTGAGGCCACGTTAACATTCGCATTTGGGTTGTAATTCAACGCTTCGGCATCTGCACAATCACAAACATTTACCAAAATGAATAGCGATTGGGTATCTTGGCAATTGGCGCCTTGCGAGGCGGTCAATACAACGGTGTAACCGGTAGGTATATCGGTGGTATAAACCGCATTCTGAGGGGCTAATGTGGGCAAAGTTGCCGTTTGACCGTTGCCAAAATCCCACGAATAATTATTGGCATTGCTGCTGTTGTTGGTAAAGGAAACGTTCAAGGGGGAACAACCCGTTCCCGGGTTGGCCGTAAAGGCCGCAACGGGAGCGTTAATCGTAGTTACAAGAATGCTATCCGAAGCACTGCAAACTTGATCCGTAATCGTTAGCTGATACCACCCTCCGGACAAATTTTGCAAGGTTTGGCCATTTTGCCCATTCGACCAAGTGTAAGTTACATTGCCCGTGGTGCCGGAAACAAAGGCAAAAACCGTTCCGCTTGGAATACAGGTGGCAGGCGTCATGGCAATACTATCTATTGATATGGTTTGATTTACCGTTACCGTAGCCGTATCGGTTTGCGAAAAATTGCATTGGTCTACCGCGGTCACCAAATACTGTACAACCCCGTTCTGAGTGGCGTAAATCGTTACAGAGTCGTTCGAAGAAAGGGGCGCACCTGAAAGGGTTGTCCAACTAAAATCGTACGGAGCGTAGCCTCCTGAAGCACTTGCCGTGAGTAAGACGCTATCGGGGAAACACTGAACGAGCGGGTCACTTTCCAAAATATTTATGATCGGTCCGTCTCCAAGATAGATGGTCCCTTGGGAGGTTACCGTATCTCCGCAGGGGTTTACAATAGAAACGGTAATGGTAACCGATTCAAATCCTTCGTTTAAACCGTCTTGGGTAGGATTTAAGTTCAAGATAACCGTATCCTGGCCTGGTAAAAACACAATCGGATTCACCATATTGTTATAATCCACTCCTTGAACGGCTGAACCTGAAATGGCATAACTAATGATGAGTGTATCGTTGGATTGAGCCTCTGGACGGGTAAAAATAAAATCAGCATAAGTACAACCCTCAACAATGACGGTATCTCCAGATACCGTTGCCACCGCTACACTTACGGCCGCGGATGAAAATGATCCCGCTTCAAGGAAAACCCCGGAATCATAAGCCTGATCAAACACATTGGCAATAGCAAATTTGATATGGTAGGATTGATTGCACTGCACTGAGGCCGAGGCGGTTAATTTTACGGTCGTACCGTCGTATTCAACAGCGTCTCCATAGGTGTCTTGAGGGAACTCGTTAAATACATAGTATTGCGTATTGGTTACCCAATTCACATTGTTGATCGTTACGGGGATTCCTCCTGGAATAACCGCTATATTATCACCTCCGTTAGGATATCCAGGCAAAGCATAAGGCCCTGAAATCCCTGGCCCCCACAAAAATATACCAAAAGCATCGTTGAAGTTTGAGGGAGAGAATTCGGTGTATTCATCTGAACCAAACATGTAGTTGAAAATGAGGGTGTCTCCAGCAGGAATAAAGTCGAATTCCAAAACAACACCATTGGTAATATTACCATTGGCAATGGCATTCAATTCAGGATCTGTGTTTACTAGTTGGGAGTTTCCAGGATTGGTTGCGCTACCGCTTGTATTCGGCCCCATCGCGCCCATTGCGTCTCCGGTAGTTAACACCATTCCACTGGTCATAGGAAAAGCAACGTTAGCGTTAGTGAAATATGCAATGTTTCCAAATGGGGTATTAGCAAGACCGGGAACCCCGTTAATTGTAATGTTGGAAGCCACAACACCCGCGCCTAACAACACATTGCTCACCAATTGTTGGGGTGTTTGAGTTGGAGAAACGTTAATGGGCTGGGCTAGAACTGAAAAATTGAGAAAAGTGACAAAAAATAAAATAAGGCATTTTTTCATGCAAGAAAATTTAGGTTAGGACTGAATACCCAAACCAAAAGTTGCATCGTGAAGCAGGTTTGAGGTTTGATAAATTTATGCTAAATTCGGTGAAAAACCAATTTCCGTTGCCTCATGTACAAAACACAAGATTACCTTCAGCAACACTTAGAGCGATTTACCCACGAATTATTAGAACTGCTGCGAATCCCATCCGTCTCCGCTGACCCTGCCTATCAAAAAGAAGTACTTCATTGCGCAGAAGCAGTAGCCAAACATCTAGAGAAAATTGGCATGAATCACGTTGAAATTATTGCCACAAAAGGACATCCGATTGTTTTTGGACAAAAAATCATTGACCCGAAACTTCCTACCGTATTAGTCTACGGCCACTACGATGTTCAGCCTGCCGACCCCATGGATTTATGGCATAGTCCTCCATTTGAGCCGCTAATTAAACCCACGGAAATTCATCCTGAAGGGGCCATTTTTGCGCGCGGTGCTTGCGACGACAAAGGACAGTTTTTTATGCACGTTAAAGCGGTAGAATCGATGTTAGCCTGTGACGAACTTCCCTGCAACGTCAAATTCATGATTGAAGGGGAGGAAGAAATCGGAAGTGAAAATTTAGGCCTTTTCGTTAAGGAACATAAAACCCAATTATCGGCAGATATCATTCTAGTTTCAGATACGGGAATGCTGGCCAACGATGTTCCTTCTGTTACCACTGGATTAAGGGGATTGAGCTATGTAGAAGTACAAGTGACGGGCCCTAACCGTGATTTACATTCCGGTTTGTACGGAGGCTGTGTTAAAAACCCCATTAACGCGCTTTGCGATATGATCGCGTCCTTGCATGATGAACAAGGAAAAATAACGGTGGAAGGTTTTTATGACAGCGTGCTCGAAATTTCTCGTGCCGATCGAGATGCCATGGCCAAGGCTCCCTTCTCGGAGAAAGCCTATAAAAAAGCGCTTGACATCGAAGAAACCTTTGGCGAGGCAGGGTACACGACTCCTGAAAGGGGTTCCATCCGTCCAACCTTGGACGTGAACGGTATTTGGGGTGGTTATACGGGAGAAGGAGCAAAAACGGTCATTGCTTCGCAGGCTTTTGCGAAAATTTCCATGCGCTTAGTCCCTAACCAAGACCCGGAGGAAATTACCCAACTTTTTCAGCGGCACTTTAAAAAAATCGCGCCTGTTGGAGTTCGAGTCAAGGTGACGCCACATCACGGAGGGCAACCTGCCGTGACCCCCTTGGACTCGATGGGATACAAGGCCGCAGCTATGGCCTATGAATCAACGTTCGGAAAAGCGGCAATTCCTGTTCGAAGCGGGGGTAGCATTCCTATTGTTGCTATGTTTGAACAAGAACTTGGGTTGAAAACGATCCTTATGGGATTTGGCTTGGACAGCGATGCCATTCACTCACCCAATGAGCATTATGGATTGTACAATTATCGCATGGGAATAAAAACGATTCCTTACTTTTACAAGCACTTTGTTGAATTAAGTAAATCCTAAGTTTTGTTATCTCAAGATTCCCCTAAAAAGCTGTTCCTGCTCGATGCTTATGCGCTCATTTACCGTGCATATTTTGCTTTTGCCAAGAACCCACGGATCAATTCAAAGGGTCAAAACACCAGCGCAGCCTTCGGTTTCTCGAATGTCTTAATTGATGTTATTAAAACTGAGAAGCCTACGCATTTAGCGGTGGTTTTTGATCCCCCGGGAGGAAGCGAGCATCGACAAGCAGAATTTGAAGCCTACAAAGCCCAACGCGAAGAGATGCCGGAAGATATCCGCAGCATGATTGGGCCGATAAAAGAACTTATTCAAGCGTTTAATATCCCTATTATTGAGGTTATGGGTCATGAGGCGGATGACGTTATTGGTTCTATGGCAAAAATCGCAGAGCAAAAGGGGTACCTCACTTACATGATGACCTCCGACAAAGATTATGCGCAACTGGTGAGCGAAAACACGTTGATTTACAAGCCGGGGCGAGGAGGAAATCCTCCAGAGATATTGGGGGTTCGCGAAGTGTGTGAAAAATTCGAAGTGCAAAATCCGTCCCAAGTTATTGACATTTTGGGATTGTGGGGAGATGCGTCGGATAACATTCCGGGCATTCCTGGAATAGGGGAAAAAACAGCCAAAATACTCATTGAGAAATACGGAAGTGTTGAAGGATTGCTGGAACATGCACACGAGTTAAAAGGCAAGCAGCAAGAAAACGTCGTTGCCTACAGGGAACAGGGTCTGGTTTCAAAAATGTTAGCCACCATTCTGATTGATCTTGACGTTCCCTTTGATGAAGAAGCCTTGCAAATTTGTGCGCCGAACGCTGATGCTGTTCGTAAAATTTTTACCGAATTGGAATTTCGAAACTTAATGTTAAAAATACTCGGTGAGGATTTACACGTCACGGGGGCTAAAAATCAGCAAAGTGTTAGCCAATTAAACTTATTTAACTTTGAGGATTCCCCTGAACCGATTGCTCATGCTATAGCTTCTGAGCTCAAAACACTGGAAACAGAAGCCCCCTCTTACCATTTAATTTCCAGCGAACAAGAACGAAAAGAGTTGTTTGAATTCCTATCCGAATATGCTACGCTTTGTTTTGATACCGAAACAACAGGAACCGACTCGTTACATGATTCACTGGTAGGCGTTTCGTTTTCAGTTAATCCAAAAGAAGGATTCTATGTGCCCGTTCCTTTAAATCAGGAGCAAGCCCAATCCCATTTGAGTGTTTTCGCGCCGCTTTTTGAAAATTCATCGATTGAAAAGGTAGGGCATAACACAAAATTTGATTTACAAATTTTACACCGTTACGGCATACAAGTAAGAGGTGCTTTATTTGACACCATGGTAGCACAATACCTGATTAATCCAGAAGCGAAACAGGGAATGGATTTCATGGCTCAATTTTACCTCGGTTATCAACCTATTTCCATAGAAACGTTAATTGGAAAAAAAGGAAAGGGTCAGGGAAATATGAGCGACTTATCTCCTGTGGAGATTTATCAATATGCCTGTGAAGATGCCGACATCACCCTCCAATTAAGAAATGTTTTGAGACCGGAAATCGAAAAACCCCATTTGAAGGAATTATTCTACACCATGGAAATGCCCCTAGTCCAAGTTTTGTCGAATATGGAAGAAGAAGGCATTAACATTGACGTTGCTGCTCTCAAATCCTACTCTGTAGAACTCCAAGAAACCCTGATTCAACTGCACGATGAAATTCTTGCTGATGTCGGAGTACCGTTCAACATAGACTCCCCCAAGCAATTGGGAGAAATCCTTTTCGATCATTTAAAGATTAGCAGCAAGGCAAAAAAAACAAAAACGGGCCAATACGCAACTTCCGAAGAAGTATTGCAAAAACACGAGCACGACCACCCCATTATTCCTAAACTTTTGGAATATCGGCAATTGCGAAAATTGAAAAGTACTTATGTAGACCCCTTACCGGAACTTTGCAGTCCAAAGGATGGTAGAATCCACACCAGTTTTATGCAAACCGTTACAGCCACTGGCCGTTTGAGTTCCAATAACCCTAACTTGCAGAATATTCCCATACGCACGGCGAAAGGGAGGGAAATTCGAAAAGCCTTTGTTCCTAGAAACAAAGAATATAGTATCATGTCGGTCGATTACTCCCAAATCGAGTTGCGGATTATTGCGGCCTTGAGTGAAGACGCGTCGATGATTAACGCATTTAAGGAAGGCCTTGATATTCACAACGCCACCGCCGCAACAGTTTTTAAGGTTCCCATTGGGGAGGTAAGCCGAGAACAACGTAGCGCTGCGAAAGCAGTTAATTTTGGGATCATTTATGGGCAATCTGCCTTTGGCTTGGCTCAAAACTTAGGAATTTCCAGAACCGAAGCAAAGGACATCATTGATGCCTATTTCGAGCAATTTGGTACCATAAAATCCTACATGGACCACGTAATTGCATTTGCGCGAGAACATGGATACGTTGAAACCATCATGAAGCGCCGGCGCTATTTGCCTGACATAAACTCGGCCAACGCCATGGTGCGTGGCTATGCGGAAAGGAACGCCATCAATGCCCCAATTCAAGGCTCCGCTGCCGACATCATCAAAATGGCCATGATCTCCGTAGATAAGGCAATGAAAGCACGTTCACTTAAGTCAAAAATGATCTTACAGGTGCACGATGAATTGTTGTTCGATGTGCATCTTTCAGAACAGGATACCATGAAGGCCCTGGTGAAAGAAGCTATGGAAAGTGCCGTGAATCTGGCTGTACCCATGGTTGTGGAAATGGAAATCGCTAATAACTGGTTAGAAGCTCATTGATTATGAAAAACACCTTTCTTTTTATCGCATTGTTTGGGTTGATGGTTGCGTGCCATAAACCCCTCGTGGATTACCGTTCCAAGTATGTAGGGACCTATGACGTAGTTTCGTATAACACCGCTTGGGTTATGGGACAAGTTCAACAATTCGATACTACGCATTATAGCTTAAAAGTTAAGCGATCCAACGAACGATATTACGTTGAATTTATTAGCCCGAGCGGAACAACTCCCTACCTTTTGGAAACCGACGGGACCCTTCATTATGAAAGTTACGACTGGCATTATCAAGCTAACGGGTCATTTTTGGATAAGAACCATTTTGTACTAACTGGAGGGTATTATGGCCTTGGAGGAGGCAATTCCTTCGAGGCACATGGTACCAAAAAATAAAGCGTATGATAAAAAAGCGTGGCGTAGCCATTTTGGGTTCCACAGGGTCTATAGGAACGCAAGCTCTTGAGGTCATTGCGGCCTACCCGGAATTATTCGATTTACAAGTGATTACTGCAGGCAATAATGTGGATTTGTTGATTGAACAAGCCTTCAAGTTCAAACCTAATATGGTGGTCATCGTTGACGAATCGCAATACCCCAAAGTAAAAGAGGCTCTTTGGAAGGAAGACATTCACGTCTATTGCGGAAAAGAATCTTTATGCCAGGTCGTTCAGTCTACTGAGGTGGACGTGGTTCTTACGGCCTTGGTGGGCTACGCGGGACTACAACCCACGATTGCAGCCATTGAAGCTAAAAAACACATTGCCTTGGCCAATAAAGAGACCCTAGTGGTAGCAGGGGCATTAATTACGGAATTGGCGCAAAAACACGGGATTAATATTTACCCAGTGGATTCCGAACACTCCGCCATTTTTCAGTGCCTTCCGGGTGAACAGATGAACCCCATTGAAAAGATTTATTTAACTGCCTCAGGGGGTCCTTTCCGAGGTTTTACGATGAAACAATTAGAAAACGTTACGAAAGCACAAGCGTTAAAGCACCCAAATTGGACTATGGGGGCTAAAATCACCATCGATTCTGCCACCATGATGAATAAAGGCTTAGAAGTTATTGAGGCCAAATGGTTATTTAATCTAACGGCACATCAAGTTGATGTTATCGTTCATCCGCAAAGCATCGTGCATTCTTTGGTCCAGTTTGAGGACGGAAGCATGAAAGCGCAAATGGGATTGCCGGACATGAAATTACCCATCCAATATGCCCTTACGTATCCTCAACGTTTAAGTACGAATTACCCGCGCTTTAACTTTATGGATTATCCGCAGCTAACTTTTGAACCTGCCGATGCTAAAACCTTTAAGAATTTGGGGCTTGCCTACAGAGCCTTGGAATTAGGTGGAAATGTACCTTGTGCGCTCAATGCAGCCAATGAAGTTACGGTTCAAGCCTTTTTGGAAGATAAAATTTCCTTTCTCAATATTGCCCGGATAAATGAAGTTGTCATGGAGAACATTCCTAAGGTTCGCACCACAAGTTTAGACGATTTCGTTACAACAGATGCCGAGGCTAGGATTAAAGCACGGGAACTTTTATAAAATCCTCCAAAACCTGTTAAATTGAGCGGACATGATTCTTCGTGTTTTTTCTTTTTTACTCCTGATATCCTCTTCAACGGTCTTCACTTCGTGTAATAAGAAGATCGTTATCCATGTGCAAAATCATTGGCCCTATTGTGGAGGTAAGCTTCCAGACGCTCTAGAGGCCAAAGGAAGGACAGAAAATTTTATCGAACACACCTTCACCCTTATTGAGGAAAATCAACAACATTCTATAACCACTGATAAATCCGGTATTTGGAAAGGAAGATTAAATCTCAAGAAAGAGATTCTAATCATTGATTCAGATAAAAGCTTATCGTTAGAAGAATTAAAGGCCAAATATCCGCTCACCTTTCAGCATGATTCAAAAGAAGGAGCAAACTATCGCTATTTCACATCAGCTGAGTGGTACGACTGGCGGTCCTCGGCAGATTATATGAGCATTACTGAAAAAAAAATGAATTCGGATTTCCCTAAAAAAGGGTTGCAAGACACCTTGAGAATTACAATACCTCGTTCCTGCTTTACCGGAACCAATCCAATCATTCAATACGTTGGGCCTATACCGAAGTAAGCAGCATTTCTGCGGTAACGTATTCCTTATCCAAAAAATAATCGATAATCGCCTCTTTGAGCAGGTGCTTTTGCTCTTTTTCTTCGAGGGATGGCAGAGGCTGTAGCAGGGCGAAATGCGGCCAATTCTGTTCATCGCGGTGCGAAAACTCATAATACCCTGCAGGAGAGAGCAAGGTGCAAATGGCTACATGCATGAGGTCCATTTTTTCTTGTTTAGAATAATTTCTAAAGCCAAAACCCGCTTCGTTTAAGCCCACGAGATAAATCAAGGCGGTGAGATCAAGATCCATTTCAAAGGTTGGTTTCAAAATATCGATCAACTTTTGAAAGCGTAATTCGGTATCAAAGTCCATGCTGCAAAGGTAGGAAAGCAAATGAAAAAAGGGGCCGAAGCCCCTTTTAAATTCTGAAAACCTATCGGTTAATTACTCTACGATTACTCGTTTTGTAAATACCCCTTTACTCGTTGTTACAGTTACCAAATATAGTCCTTGGTTCATGCCTGATATATTCAGTGAAGTAGAAACCCCATTAACTACAACAGACTGTACTAAACGGCCATTTACATCGTACATAGCAACGCTTTGAATTGCTGATTTAGCAGAAACGTTCAAGTCGGTTGTTGCGGGGTTCGGTGCGATAACGATACCGTTTTCGTTTAATTCGTCGATGTTGGCAGGACAGTCCGTACAACTTTGCCAACACACCACGTTCAGAGTAGAATCCGTTGATACGGTACCCGCACGATTGGTGAATCCTCCGTTGGTTACCGTGCACGGTTCCCCTCCAGCAAATTGCTCAGAAAATGCCCATCCATCCACGGTGAATTTGTATTCTATATTACCCGCGGCTAAAGGAGCTGTTACTTCCCAAATTCCATCCATATCAACATCCGCCATTGGGGTGCACGAACCACACCAGCCGTTAAAGGTACCGTTTAAGAAGACACCTGCTGCCGTTGAGCCTCCTCCTGCCACATAGTCGTTCATGTTCACTCGGAATGTTATATCGTTTGTACAAACATCGCACGAATTAAAACAAACCGAAGGCAGGGTAACATCGTTGGCCACTAAATGGTAACGGTTGTTGAATCCATCATTTATTTGATCCACGCACGGCTCAGTTCCGTTGAAATTCTCCTGATCATTCCAACCATCCACGGTGAATTTATATTCAATGCCTCCAGGATTCAGGGGCAAGGTAACTTCCCATAGGGAGCCTGAAACATTGGTCATTGGGTTGCATGAACCGCACCAGTTGTTGAAAGAACCGTTAACAAAAACACCGTTTCCGATATTTCCTCCTCCTGTGTACTGAGCCATATCAACTCGGAAGGTAACGTTATAATTGGATACAGGGATTACTTGAGTTCTATTGTAAACGAATCTCCAGTATCCAGGACCAAAATTAATGTCGAGGGTCAAGGTGTTTCCACCGTTGCTTAACGTTGTTAAATACGTAATGGTGTCCGCCGCATTCAATGGACTATTGATTTCTGCACCATTAATCACTTTTGCCAAGCCCATGTGCGCTCCAAAACCGTAAACCGACAACGTGTTGTTTGTCCCATCATACGCATATGTAGCTGGATTAGACCCGTTGTGTGGAGCAACAGGCGTTCCACAAGCTTCCCCATTAGCACCTTGCCATGCTTCTAACCACGTTTGCCCATCCATATAATGCATCATGGTGCCGTTGGCATTGAACGTAATAGAGTCATCAAAAAGACAAGCTCTGGTCGTTAAATCTCCAACAGAATTCGACCACCAAGAAATGTTTCCTAAACCAGGACCAACACCTAAAGCACCGGCCTGATTTGCAAGTTTCCATGTACCTACAACTTGTGCGTTGAAAGCCATTGGAAGCAAAAGAAAGAGTAATAATTTTTTCATAACATTAAAATAATTTAAAGATTGTTTGGTATAAATATAGTAATTTTTACAATAAGTCTAAAATAATTGAAATTATTTAAGAATCAAGGGCTTAATAATTTATTTAATTACCATCTTGCCCTTCAATGATCCAAGGGTATACGTAAAGGTTCCTGGCTCAAACACCCATTCTCCCTCTTGGTTTACCAACATTAAGTCGGTCTTGTTCAACACGAATCGCACGTTAACGCTCTGCCCTGCTGAGATTTTAACTTTTTCAAAACGTTTTAATTGTTCGCCCGCCGGCACCATGCTCGCGGATTCATCTCCAACGTAAAATTGCACAACCTCCTCTATTTGGCGATTGCCTTTATTGATCACATCTACGGAAATTTCCCAAGGCGCATTTTCACTCAACTCTTCCTTACATTTTAAATGCTCATAGCTTACTTCACCATAATGCAAACCAAATCCAAAAGGCCATTGGGGATCAAAGGCGTTAAAATCGCCAACATTGGAACGATCAACGCTTCTTGGACGATCATAAAACTCCATCACCCCGTCGTATTTTGGATACGTATAAGGCAATTTACCGCTAAAATTCGATTCTCCCGAGATGAGCTCAACCAAGGCTTCCGCCCCATAATCTCCGGGTAGATAACATTGTACAATAGCTGCTGCAGAGTCAACAATATCGCGGATGATGCGCGGTCGTCCCTCAACTAATACGACGATCACATTTTTTTTCTTCGCGTAGGCTAATTTCGCCAACTCAAGCTGTTTGGAATCCAAGTTTAAACTGCGAATATCGCCGGGCTTCTCTGTCCCTGGAAGTTCTCCCAAACACAAAATCACGGTTTCTACCTCTTCCAATTTTTGGATATAATCGTTAAGGTCGACAAACCTTGATTGTTCAACCTCTTTCTCTTTAAATAGTTCAACCCCTTTTGAAATAAGACATTGTCCTCCATATTTTCCTAGCATAGCTTGTACGATGGTTTTACATCCCTTGGTATTGAAAGAAGTGTCCATTCCTTGCCAAGTATGAGTCCATGCTCCGTTTATCGCATTCAGATTATCAGCACAGGGACCAGCAACTAAAAATTTAGTTGTTGTATTTATGGGCAGGGCCCCGTTATTTTTCAATAGGGTAATAGATTCTAACGCGGCTTGTTTAGAAGCCCTTTTGTGCTGAGGGGAACCAAATGCCGAGTAAGTGTCCAGCGAAGGTTGGATTTTGTTCATTAAACCAACCGCTTGTTTGGTAATGTTTATACGATTTACCGCATCATTCAAACGATCCAATGAAATCCTCCCTTCCTGCACTGATTGAATCATCGATTCACAATAGATTTTATAATCGGGTGAAAGCGGAACCATGCTCATATCAACCCCTGCATTGAATGCCCCTTCATAGGCCGTTTTTAAATCCGGCGCTACGCGGTGTACCGTGTGCAACATGTTAAAATCTTCCCAATCCGAAACGGCAAAGCCAGGGAATTTCCACTCATCCTTGAGGGTGTGCTGAATTAATGATGTATTGACATGCCCTGGAATTCCATTCACGGATCCACTGTTAATCATGACAGTTTGGGCTCCGGCCTTAACGGCAGCATTGAAAGAAGGCAAATACAACTCCTTCATGTATTTATCTGGAATCCAAGCAGGGGTTCTATCTCGACCGCTCAAAGCAGCACTGTAGCCCACAAAATGTTTCATGCAGGCTAAAACATGGAGCGAATCAATCGAATTGGAGTTGTTACCTTGATAACCTTTGACGATAGCGGCGCCCATCACTGAGGCCAAGTAAGGGTCCTCGCCTAACGTTTCAAAGTTCCTTGACCACAAGGGGTTTCTTCCCAAATCGAGAACGGGAGAAAAATTCCAAGGTATTCCAGATGCGCGTGTTTCGTAGGCCGTTATTCTAGCAAATTCTTCGGCGATGCTGGGGTTCCAAGTGGCCGCAAGTCCAATTTCTTGCGGGAAAAGTGTTGCTCCACGCGTATAATTCACCCCATGAATCGCATCAATTCCATAAATCACCGGGATTTTAATCCGACCAGAGGCATAATAAGCGTGGATGGTTTCTGTGATTTCCCTCCATTGCTCCCTGCTCAAGGTGTGCCAGCTTACATTGAGAATGGACCCCACCTTATACTTAACCAAGGCTTCAGTTAATTTATTGGTATCCAGCTTTAGAGGAACTAAGGTTCGACCTTGAGCATCTGTTTGTGCAACGACATCCAAGGTAATTTGACAGGTCTGGCCCACTTTTTCTTCTAAAGTTAAGCCAGTTAACTCAGAAGATTGATGATTTTTTGAAACACCACATGCGGCAATTATTGCCCAAAATACGACAACACCTAATCTTTTTATGAAAGACCTATTATTGGAAAACACGCACGTAGTCAACATACATGGTTTGCGGAAGCTGAGTTGTTGCATCTGGGCTGCCTGGCCAATTGCCGCCGACGGCAACATTGAAAATAAAGAAGAACTTCTCTTGAAATTCTGCCAATTGAGCAGGAGTCGTATTCAAGGTATTGTAAACCACATTATCCAACAACCAAGTAATTCCATTCGCATTCCAGACAATTGAAAAAACGTGAAACTCGTCAGCAAATATTCCAGCATTCAGCGTGTAACTATCTCCGTATTGCGCGTGGGCACCGTTATCACTCCAGTGGGCTGTTCCATGAACCGTTCGGTCATTATTCCCCGCTCCACCGATCATTTCCATGATATCAATTTCTCCGCAAGACGGCCATCCAACAGAGCTAAAATTATCTCCCAGCATCCAAAGGGCGGGCCAAATACCTTGTCCCTTAGGCAAGGCTGCGCGAATGTCGATGCGTCCATATTTCCAAGATTTTTTACCTTGCGTTTTTATTCTACTCGAGGTATAATTTTGCCCCCCCATTGCCTCTTGTTTAGCGGTAATTTGAAGCACCCCTCCAGAAACTGTTGCATTCTGATTCGTGTAATATTGAAGTTCGTTATTGCCCCACCCGGAATTTCCTGTTCCGATATCGTAAACCCAATCGGCAGATAATGCGTTGCCGTTGAATTCATCCTGCCAAACAAGGGTGTAACCGCTGTAGCTCAGGGGGCTTGTGGTTCCTCCGGTTGGAGCACCGGTACCCCCTAAATCCAAATTGATTTCGAAAACATCAAGTTCGGAAACAAAATGCTCTGCAGACGTGTAGGCCCTAGTTTTGACAGAATATTCCCCTGAAGCGGAATAGGTATGCGTTGCCATACCGTTAGGGGATTCTACCATGGTGGAATCACCGTTTTCATAAAACGTGAAAATGTAAAAGTTCGCGGAGTCTGCATGTGCAGTAACATCAACTGTCGCCGAATTAATATCCAAGGTAACCGACAAATTGGTCGGTAAAATCACTTCTCTTGGATTGTAATTGTCTTTTTGGCAAGACATACAAAATACCAAGGGAAAGCCTAAAAAGAGCATTTTTTCATTCATGGTTATTCCACTTTAAGTTTAAGGTACCAGTTTAATCCCCCAGCATGGTGGCCGTATTGAAGGTACATGGTCGTATCTGTTAATTCAAGAATTCTATAGGTGTTGACCCCCGTGTAGAACCCAATAAACGCCCCGTTCGACAGAGTAATCGTAGTTTCAGGGCCTTCTACGAGGTTCCACGATTTATCCATTTGATTCGCATATGGTGCCGTAAAATCTCCTAAATTCTGAAAAGAACCTGGAAAACTGGCAGCTAAAGAATTATGCAAATAGATATCCCCGTTGGTAATCATGTCGAATTTAAAAGCATTCAAATGAAAAACATATTTATCGTCGTACAAACCGCAACCCGGCTTTTCATTGGCTCCTGCCGCCCACCATTCGGGAGTAGCCCCTAAAGGACTTTCCGGATCGGGCCCAACCCCGAAATGCCCGCTTAATACTGAGTCGATCACCCATGTTTTATAACCTGGTCCATTCGCTCCACCGGTCAATTTATTATAAAACGGATTGTCTAACAAGCCAAGGTCCGTTTGAGCGATAACCACCTGCTGCGAAGACGAACGACTTCCTCCTTTGTTAAAAACGGTTAGGGTTATCGTGTAGGTGCCTGCATAAGGGTATATGGCGCTTACATTGGAGCCTTCCCCCTTCATTCCGTTACCAAAATCCCATCGGTGAACCAAATTTGGGTTATTCGCTGAAAGTTCAATAATATTGGCGTTCGAATCGGAAGGCGTCGCAACAAAGGTTGCATCTTGTGCCTTCGGTGGGTCTCCAAGCGTTGGACGAACCTTTTTACATGCACTAAAGGCGAAAACTGATAAAAGCGAAAGAAGGATGTACTTATTCATAATCTAAAAGTATTAATAACCCGCATTTTGAGGCCAACGACCCCCGGCTAAATCTATTTCAACTTGAGGAATAGGAAAGACTTCATGTTTTCCGGGGATGAACCCGGGAATTTCCAATGTGGCTTTGCCTGTTCTGACTAAATCAAAAAACCGATGCCCTTCTCCTGATAATTCAAAGCGGCGTTCATTGTAAATTTTTTCCAAGGAATTGACCGACATTCCCGGAATGGATACGCGCGATCGAACTTGATTAACATAGGTTTGCGCAAGCCCCGTATTACCAAGGTGATAACTGGCCTCTGCGGCCATTAAGAGTACATCCGCATATCGAATTACCCGATAATTCACTGGGCTGGTCAAATCGTTGTCGGGCAACCCAATTTCCCCTTGCCTCTTAATGTATTTATTATTGTAAAACCCGGTGTGTCCACCAGCCCCAATTGCGTAGGTTATTGCACCGGGATTGGGTTGGGCTGCAATAAAGGCCTCAATATCTAAAACGGTGACGCCTCTTCTTGGATCGCCCGCTGGGAAAAAATCGTAAAGGTCTTGCGTTGGCAAATTGTAGCTGTTTCCGTCGCCATAAACCGGCCCATTGTATTGTCGGATTCCTTGAAATCCAGGGGCGGCATTCCCTTCCAAACAAACCAAGCAACCGTAGCTCCCTCCTTCCAGGCCTGTATATTGTACATCAAAAACGGTTTCAGCATTGTTCTCATGTGCCACATCGAATAATTCTGCGTACGTTGGGTGAAGGCTGTATAACCCGCTGTTGATGACCTCATCAAAGGTTTGGGCAGCTTCAGCCCATTTATTTTGGTAAACATAGGCTTTTCCTAATAAGGCAAGGGCAGCGCCTCGAGTGGCTCTTCCTTTTTGCGAGGCGACAGGGTTAAGTACGGGAAAGGCTTCCTTCAGGTCTTTTTCTATCTGGGCATACACCTCCGCTTTCGGGGCTCGGTCGATGGTTCTTACTTCTTCGATTCCAAGACGTTTATCAATCACCAACGGAACATCTCCAAAAAATTTAACCAATTCAAAATAATAGTAGGCCCGAAGGAATTTTGCCTCCGCAAGGATATGATCTTTACCAAGAAAATTAATGTTGTCCTTGTTCTCTAAAATATAGTTGGCTCTTGAAATTCCCACATAATTCCATCGAAAAACACTGCGCAAATCGTTGTTAACTCCGCCGTGCGACATGGCATCGATCTGATGAAGGCCCTGAGAATCGTTGGCACTTTCTCCCCCCGCGATAGCATTATCCGAAGCGATTTCTCCAATCCACAAGGACATAAAAGAGGTTTGCAATAAATCATAAGCCCCTATTAAGGCTCGTTCATAATCTTCGGGTGTTTTAAAATAGTTTTCCGCATCTTGGGTATAAGGAGGGTCAACCGTAAGAAACTTTTTACACGAAAAAAGGCCAATAATGAGTGCCCCTGTAATCAACAAATGTTTTTTCATGTGTTAAAATTTAAATTGTAATCCAACCATCATAGTTTTCGCTTGAGGGTACATTCCGTAGTCTACACCTGCCGACAAAGCACTGGACGAGCCTAAATCAGGATCATATCCCATGTATTTCGTAAGTGTAAAGAGGTTATTAGCCGCCAAGTAGACGCGGAGTTGTTCCATGTTAATTTTCCTCAACCAATCTTTCGAAAACGAATATCCCAATTGCAGATTTCGCAAGCGAAGGAAAGAGCCGTCTTCCACGTAAAAGGAGGAAAAAACATTGTTACGCGTTGGTTCGGTTGTTTGGCGAGGAACATCGAAGGAACTTCCGGGCCCTACCCACCGGTCAATGGTATAACTCAGCTGGTTCGCATAGGGTTGTTGACGCTCGTAATTGCGGATGATTTCATTTCCAATAGAAGCGAAAAAATTAGCCGAAAGATCAAACCCTTTGTAGCTACTGGAAACACTGAAACCCATGATAAAGTCAGGAATAGCTGAACCTAAATTGGTTTTATCGCTGTCGTCGGTAAAGCTGATGACCCCATCTCCGTTCTGATCCACAAAGATTAAGTCCCCAGGCTTGGCACCTTCTTGAACCACCTGAGCGTTGTCGATTTCATCCTGCGTTTGGAAAACACCCGCCGTTTGATACCCAAAGAAATATCCAATTTCATATCCTTTTTGAAAGCGAGTGGCTACATCTCCGCCTACACTGAAGGCTGCTCCGGGAAGATAGTCCACTCCTGATGGGACCTCGGTTACTTGATTGTTCACCGCCGTAAAGTTCCAATTAGCTTCGTACAAGAACTTTTTGGTCCTATCAGACCGATACCCTAACTCGATTTCCCAGCCTTTGTTCGAAACATTACCCGCATTAATCACCGGCGGGTATCCACCGGGGCCATAGGATCCCATCAATGCAGAAACGTCGGGTTGAAACAATAAATCGTAGGTGTTTTTAATAAAATAATTGGTGGAAAAGGATAGTTTTTTCCAAAATGATAGGTCAAGACCGATGTTCAATTGACGGGTTGTTTCCCATTTTAGATCCGGATTAGCTGGACGACCGATCGCTACCCCTTGGGTAATTACGTCATCGAAGACATATACCCCTTCACCGTTGAGAAGCGCTCGGTAGGCAAAATTGGGGATCTGATCATTTCCCGAAATACCGTAGCTTACCCGCAATTTGCATAAGTCCATAGGCTTGAACTTGAAAAACGACTCTTCTGAAATTAACCAACCAGCTGAGAAGGATGGGAAGGTCCCAAAACGGCTATTGGGTCCAAATTTGCTCGAGCCGTCACGACGAATAACGGCCGAAACCACATATTTTTCTTTGAATGCATATTCCGCTCTCAAAAAAGCTGAAACCAATCGCTCCGTAAACTCCCAAGAACCAGTATTGTTTAAAAATCCACCTTGCGTAGAATTGGCTGAAATATCGGCATAATTAACGTCGTTATTGGGTATACCATAAGCTACTCCATTCAACGAATTACCCTCACGTTGGAAAATAGTAACACCAGCTGTAGCCTTTACTTGATGATCTTTTGCAAACACTTGATCGTAATTCACAAATCCTTCGTAGGATAAATCGGCGAATGTGTTTCGCTCTTCGTAAACTGCAGCGCCGCGATCTATTTCAACGCCGGTTGCTAACTCAACCGTTGGAGACTCCAGTTGCGCATTCAGGGCGGTGTTGGCATATTTGCCTTCGCCGTACCAAACCAAGGGGGAAAACACTTTCGAGTCTACCAATGCTACATTGTAATTAAATCGGTTAGTAACGGTTAAAAAAGAGAGGGGTTTGAAAACAAACTCTTCCTTTCCGACAAATTTCTGTGCTTTATTCCAGTTATAGGTATTCATGATTTGGGCAACGGGGTTGATGATGTCGCTTACTTCTTCCATGTACGAGTAATTCCCCATGGGAGAAATCACCGACTCCGTTGGAAATGCGTTAATTGCGTTGTATAAAACAGAACCAATGCCGTTTTCAGGCAAGGTGTTTCGTCCTTCGGAGGAAAACAACAAGACCGAATTTAGCTTTAATTTATCCGATAAATCCGTTGAAAAATTCAACCTTGCATTGTACCTATCAAAGTGTGATTTAGCACCACCTACAATTCCGTCTTGGTTGAAATACCCTAAACCAATGGAATAACGTGTTGCCAAAGTTCCCCCGTTCAATGAAACGTTGTGGCTTTGTACCGGTGAGCGTGTAAATACTTGATCTTGCCAATCCGTACCCTCTCCAACATTTACATTGTTGAAAGGCATTGCCTGACCGCCCATAGCAAACATTTCGTTTTTAATGACCGCATACTCATCGGCACGCAATAAATCCAATTTCTTTGAGGTCTGTTGTAATCCAAAATAACCGTTGTATTCTATGGTGGGTTTTCGATTAATTGCCCCGTTTTTCGTTTCGATTAACACCACTCCGTTCGCGGCTCTGACGCCATAAATACCGGCCATAGCATCTTTTAAGACGGTAATTGATTTAATGTCTGATGGATTCAAGGCATTCAACCCCTGAGAATCATAAACAATCCCGTCTACTAGAATCAAGGGGTCGTTGTCCCCGAAAGTACCTAAACCCCGGATGCGAATGTTCGCACTTCCTCCCGGCGATCCCGAATTCGTCGAAATATTAACCCCGGACATCTGACCTTGTAGGGCTTGGTCCATTCGCGACATGTTCATTTTTTCAATGTCTTCTCCATCCACTTTTGACGTAGCACCGGTTAGTGTTTTATTTTTGGCTTCTCCATAACCGATTACTGTTACTTCATTCTTTTCTGAAACAGTCGGCTTCATAACAATTGTCAACTCTTGAGGTCCTGGACCGATTGTCAATTCTTGCGATTGATAACCGTAAACGGTTATCGATATGCTCGTCGAAATGGTGTCCTTTAATAACAGGCTAAAGGTGCCATCCACCGAAGAAAGGGCATTCCCTTTGGGTGATTTAACGGTAACTTTGGCGAATCCTAATGGTTCATTGGCGTCATTTATTATTTTTCCTGTAATAGTCCTGTTCTGGGCTACGGAAAAAAAAGTTAGCGATACACCAAATAGTAAAAAAAATGATTTCATGGCATTCGTTTAAGTTACTTTGCAGGGAGTTTCCTCCCTGCGGTCTAAGTAAAAATTAACCGTTCAACTAATTTTAAACTAATTGAATGCGGTAAATATAACCATATTATTGTATTTATTACAATATCTAAGGACTTACATTTTAAAAAACCATTCATTCTCATCAAGACGACCCAATTCTTCAGAAGCATTAAAAGAAAATAGATTGGCGGGACGGTGTTTTACATTGGTTTGTTTCTCGGTGTGTTTCACCAGTGGAATTCCTTTAATTTTCTTTCGAAAGTTGGCTTTATCAAAAGGAATGCCTTTGGAATATTCAAACAATTGTTGAAATTCGCTCAAGGTAAATTTTTCGGCCAATAACTCAAAACAAATGGGCTCAATGGAAAGTTGTTTGTTAAGACGATCGAAGGTCGCCTCGAGAATTTCATTGTGATCAAAAGCCAAATCACCGACTTCCAAAACGGGTTCCCAACGCACTTCATCTGCCCATGAAGAGGCTTTAATGGATACTTCCTCAATACGCACCAAGGCGTAATAGGCAATGGTAATTACACGTCCTTGTGGGTGCCGAGATGGGCTACCGAACGTGTGAGCTTGGTGCATTTGAACATTCGTCAAGCCTGTTAATTCGCATAAGATGCGTTCAGCCGCAAAAGGAAGGTCTTCATCGGGATAAACCAAGTCTCCGGGTATGGCCCAATAATCTTTGTAAGGATCAATGGATCTTTTAATAAGAAGCGTTTTGATTTTGCCTTCCGTAAAACCAAAAATCAAGCAGTCCACCGAAAAAGCGGACGTGAAAAAATCGGAAAAGTCAATTTTATACATTCCTTATTTTAATGAATGGCATCCGCAGTACCAACCTCGCTAATACCCTGTTTCTTCAACATTCGGCTAACGGAAAGAGCAAAGAACACAAGGTACGCAAAGCACAGCACTCCCAGCCAATAGGATCCTTGGATGCCAACTCCGCGAATGTTTCCCAAGGATGCCTGCCATTGAGAAATAAACCCTCCGCCCATGATCATCATGATCATTAAACTCGATGCCATATTGGTTTTTTCGTTGAGACCAGCAATTCCTAGCGTAAAAATACAGGGCCATAAGGTTGAACAAAAAAGCCCTACAGCAATAAAGGCAAATACGCTAACCATACCATTTGCGCAAATTCCCACCACCAATGAAATAGCACCCAAACAAGAATATACTAAAAGCTGGCGAACAGGATTCCCTCCAGTAAATGCATCCGCAAGCATTAAAATTACTACAATAAAAAGATAGGGGTAAAACACCTGTACGTTGTGACCGGCAATGAAATTTACCAACATAAAAATGGCAAAGGCCATGAAGGGCAAAAGCAAACTCAATTTTTGTTTTAATTCATCAGAAACACCGAAGGCTCCTGCCGCGGAAGACCAGCGACCAATCATTAGACTGGCCCAAAAAAGGGATACAAAAGGAGCAATTTCGCTCTCCTTTGTTCCAAGTTTTTGCTTCATAAATTCCGGTAAATTACTGGCTGTTGATACCTCCACGCCCACGTACACAAAAATGGCTAGCATGGCCAGAAGAACTTGTGGTTTACGAATTACCGAAAACACGGAAACTTCTGTTTGAACTTCATGGGTATCCGACTCAATTTGATCCGGAACTTTGGAGAATTTAAAGAATAGTGCCGTTAATACAAACGTGGCTCCCAATACCAAATATGGAATCTTTACAGCCGATAATTCAAGCCCCGTTTTTCCTGTCCCCGCAGCGCCAAATATGGCAAATGAAACCAGAACAGGACCAATCGTTGTACCGATATTATTAATGCCCCCAGCCAAACTTAACCTCAAATTTCCTGTTTTTGGGTCCCCCATGTTAATGGCTAAAGGATTGGCGGCAATTTGTTGAAGGGCAAACCCTATTCCAACGATAAACAAACCTGCCAGCAATAGCGAAAAGGAAGCGTTATCTGCCGCAGGAATAAATAAAAGCGTGCCAAGAGCAGAAATAATAAGCCCTACTGCTAAACCGTTGCGATAACCTAGTATTTTAAGTAAATCTTTTCTCAGCAAAGCAGAAACGATAAAATACATTAAAGAACCAACCGTATAGGCAATGTAAAAAGCAACAGAAATTAATTGTGCTTTTTCCTGACTTAAAATAAGGGCTTTTTTAAAAACGGGAATTAGTATATCGTTGCTTGAGGCTACGAACCCCCAAAAAAAGAAAATGACGACAAGGGCTCCAAAAGCGCCAAAATTTGTTTTTCGCATGGTCAAAATTTTGACCAAAATACAACATAATTTGGTTAACTCACCTGGCTGGAAATACTTTTTGTATTCTGCACCAAAAGCATTCTTTCCGCAGCTGTTACGATAGCCGCAACATCGAAGCCACACTCCGCCCAAAGTTCCTCTTGCGTTCCGTGATGAATATACTCGTCGGGAATTCCGAGGCGTACCACCTGGGCTTTGTAACCTCTGTCGGCCATAAATTCTAGCACAGCCGAACCAAATCCCCCCATTAAGCAACCGTCCTCCACCGTGATGACTTTATCGAACTTAGAGAATATTTCATGCAATAGCATTTCATCTAAAGGCTTCACAAAACGCATATCGTAATGGGCCGGCCCCATACCCTGTTTTGATAGCTCTTGAATCGCTTTTTGTGCAAAGTTACCCGGGTGCCCCACCGTTAAGATTGCCAAACCTTCTCCGGAAGAAACCTTTCGCCCTTTTCCTACAGGAATTTCTTCGAAAGGCGTTTTCCAATCGGGCATTACCCCGTTCCCTCGCGGGTAGCGAATGGTAAATGGGCCCTGATTTTCAAGTTGTGCCGTGTACATCAAATTTCGAAGTTCTTGTTCGTTCATGGGGGCCGAAACAATCATGTTGGGGATGCAGCGCATGTAGGCCAAGTCATAGGCCCCGTGGTGTGTTGCTCCATCGGCACCTACCAAACCACCGCGGTCGAGGCAAAAGACCACATTTAAATTTTGTAATGCAACATCGTGCAGTACCTGATCGTACGCGCGCTGCATGAACGACGAATAGATATTACAGAACGGTACCATTCCTTGAGTCGCAAGTCCAGCACTAAAGGTGACTGCGTGCTGTTCAGCAATTCCCACGTCAAAAGCCCTTTCTGGCATTGCCTTCATCATAATGTTGAGAGAACATCCGCTTGGCATAGCTGGGGTAATGCCCATAATCTTAGCATTTTTCTCTGCCAATTCTACGATCGTGTGGCCAAAAACATCTTGATATTTCGGCGCCTCTGGGCCTAAAGGCATCACTTTAACAATTTCCCCGGTATCTTTGTTAAACACCCCGGGGGCATGCCATTTTGTTGGATTCCCTTCTTCTGAAAACTTATAGCCCGCACCCTTCTTGGTCAAACAATGTAAAATTTTCGGGCCGGGAATGTCGCGAAGATCCTGAAGAACTTTGACCAATCCTTCGACATCGTGTCCATCCACAGGTCCGAAATATCTAAAATTCAACGCTTCAAACAAATTCGATTGTTTTAGCAAAGATCCCTTTAACGCCGTGGAAACCTTTGAAGCTATTTTTTGAGCATCGGGACCAAATTTCGAAATAACCCCCAACCAATTCCAAACCTCATCTTTTACCTTGTTGTAAGTGTGCGATGTCGTTATATCCGTTAAATACTCTTTAAGGGCCCCCACGTTGGGATCAATCGACATGCAATTGTCATTAAGTATTACTAAAAGATTAGCGTCTTTTTCAAATCCTCCGTGGTTCAAGCCCTCAAAAGCCAACCCCGCGGTCATTGCGCCATCACCAATCACCGCAATATGGTGAAGGCTGTTCTTGCCTTGATACCGATTTGCGACCGCCATACCTAAAGCTGCAGAAATTGATGTTGAGGAATGGCCAACACCGAAGGTATCGAATTCGCTTTCTGAGCGTTTCGGAAACCCTGAAACACCCCCTTTGATCCTATTGGTGTGGAAACGCTCCCTTCTGCCGGTTAAGATTTTATGTCCGTAGGCTTGATGTCCCACATCCCAAACCAACTGATCTTCTGGGGTATTAAAAACGTAGTGCAAGGCTACCGTTAATTCCACCACACCGAGACTTGCACCAAAATGGCTGTTTCCAATTTCAGAAATAACATCCACAATATATTGACGAAGTTCACTGGATACCTGAGGCAGATCCTCTATGTTAAAGTTATTTCTTAAATCCTCCGGTACGACAATTTTTGACAGGTTCGGGCCGGCTTGAAAACTACTATCCATGAGTAACAAAGTTAGAGATTTAAAAATTAAAACAAGACTTAACGAATAATGTTTAAGAACTTGTAAGCAATGTAAAATTCGTATTTTTGCACCAGGAATTCATTGACTGTGAAATTACTCAAGCCGTTGCTCCTTTTCACCAAACTTCGCTTATCCTTTTTGGTGATTATTTCTGCCTTATCCGGGTATCTGTTCGTCGGGGGAAAGGACTGCGTTGTTCTCATTAAATTATGCCTTGGGGGCTTGTTGGTTACCGCGGCATCGAATGGGGTCAATCAAATCCTTGAGCGCCAACAAGATGCGCTGATGAAACGCACCCAAAATCGACCCTTGGTGAAGGGAGAAATGCATTTAACCACCGCCAAAATTTTGTGCTGTGTTTTTTTAATCGCCGGATCCATCCTGCTCTTATCGGTGAATTTACCCAGTTTTATATTAGGCCTTTCGGCATTTTTATCCTATTCTTTCTTGTATACAATTCTGAAGGGTCGAACACCCTGGTCTGTATTGGTGGGTGCCTTTCCTGGCGCAATTCCTCCAATGTTAGGCGCCATAGCGCATACGGGCAAATTTGGTTTTATTCCGGGATTGCTTTTCTTCATACAATTCATGTGGCAGTTTCCGCATTTTTGGGCAATCGCATGGGCAATGCACGAAGATTACCAACGCGCGGGTTATTTTTTACTCCCCTCTCGAAGCGGAAAATCAAAGCAAACCGCCTTGATTATTTGCCTTTACTCCGCCTTTCTAATTCCGATAAGTCTTATTCCGTGGCTGTTAAATTTAACCAACAACTACTCCCTTTTCATTGTTGGAGCCTTAGGCGTTTGGTTTTATTTCGTGGCATTTCGATTGTACGATGTTTGCGATGATGCCTCGGCGAAAAAACTTATGTTCGCTTCGTTTGTTTATTTACCTGTCATCCAATTTACCTATGTACTTACTAAAGTTATTTAATTAAATTTTCAAAATCATGGATTATTCAAATCAGGTATCCCCGGAGGTTAAGGAAAAAATGAAAAAAAATTTAGTTTTTGTGGGGATTTTTGCCATTGTCATGTTTTTTGCCGGCCTAACTTCTGCCTACTACGTAAGCATGGGGGGCGGATTTTGGCTTAAATATCCGATGCCAAGCGGATTTTACTTAAGTACGGCGGTCATTTTATTGAGTTCAATTACGTTTATTTTGGCAATTCAACAAGTAAAGAAAGGCGCAATTGGGGCGATGAAAATCTTGATGGTGCTTACCTTTATGTTGGGAGTTCTTTTTGTGGTATTTCAATTCAAAGGATATCGCCAACTCATCAATGCCGGTGTTTACAACCCTTCCATGTATTGGTCTTACCCTGAAATTCTGGTTAATGACGGTCGATACGGCGACACCCTGTTGGTTTACAAGGACCAACAACCTATCACGGTTGACGGCAATGATTTTTACTGGAATAACAAAAAATTAACGGACCGTGAGTTCAAGGACTTTCAACGGTTTATGAAGAATTATGCAATTCCCGAGCAGGTTATTTTTGCTCAACAGCAAAAGCCGATCAAGGCCTACCCAAGCGATCAATACACCCTCTACTACAACAACCTGCCCCTAATCATTAAAAATGAAATGCTTTACAAAAATGATTCAACTCCTTTGACGCACGTGGATGAAATTCGCTTGTGCAAAGTAGCTCTTAATGTGACCCTTGGACGAGGCCATTTCATGATCAAAGGCACGATTGGTAAAGATTTCGACGTTTACTTAAAAGGAAATAAGTTGGATTACAAAGACGGTGGATTTTGGTCAAAAGGCCAAAGATTAAGTGAAACCGCACAACTTCGAGCGAAAGAAACTTCTGATAATTCAAGCGCCTTTTTGTACGTAATCACTTTTGCTCACCTTTTGCACATCATTGGCGCATTAATATATCTGATGTTCACCCTCAAAAATGCGCTCTCAAATCGCTACACAAAAGAAAATACACTTTCCTTGAGGATGGCGGGTATGTTCTGGCATTTTTTAGGCGTTTTATGGTTGTATTTGTTCCTGTTTTTCAATTTTATTCATTAAACTTGCACAAAAAAAATAGCGACAAATGGGCGATCATTCGGTTCAATTAGACCAAAAATATTTGTGGGGTGGGAAAGAGTCTCCCTTCCAAGTGAGTTATGGTAAAATGATGATGTGGTTTTTTTTGGTCTCCGATGCGTTAACCTTTGGGGGCTTGCTGGTGGCTTACGGATTCACTCGTCATGACTGCCTTGAGGCCTGGCCAATTGGCGAGGAAACGTTCAATTCCCTGCCTTTCCTGGGTCACGGATATCCCCTTCTTTACGTAGCCTTGATGACTTTCATCCTTATCGTCTCCTCGGTAACCATGGTGTTAGCTGTAGAGGCTGGACACAGAATGGATAAACGAGGCGTCGTAAAATGGATGATTGCAACCATTATCGGGGGGTTTTTCTTTGTAGGTTCTCAGGCTTGGGAGTGGTACCATTTTATCCATGGCTCAGAATTCGGTAAAGTAGAGTTGTCCGATGGATCTCTAGCAATTGTAAAAGGTCATTTCGGAGAAATAGAAAGCTTCACCGTAACCGAATCCGGTGGTCACTACAAACAAGGCGCTGTTATCAAAGAAGATCTGATGCACACTTTCCAGCATGCGGCCGCTGCCGGGCACATTACCAACGGCATCATAACCCTGCACGACGGATCAAAAGCCATGGTGAAAAAAGCAGATGACCACGACTTAACCTTGATCATCAAGAAAAGCGGAAATAAGCAAAAGGCGAGCAAAGAAAGGCGAATAATTACAGGCGAATCAGCAAAAAATCTTTACTACGGAGCCCTCTATTCGGGAGAAGCAAACCGCGTGATTTACGGTGCAAACCTAAAACAAAATGAATATGGCCCTCAGCAATATGCCCAGTTTTTCTTTTTTATTACTGGATTTCACGGATTTCACGTTTTTTCAGGTGTGGTAATTAACATTATCATTTGTCTAGGAGTAGTTGCCGGGACCTATCACAAACGCGGGCACTATGAAATGGTTGAAAAAACAGGACTGTACTGGCACTTTGTTGACCTTGTTTGGGTTTTCGTATTTACCTTCTTTTATTTAATATAAGTACATGGAACGAGACGATTTGATTGAATACAGCTTGCCCAAAAAGGGTAACGTGGGCTTGCACGATGAGAACGAAGGCTCAAAAATTCGTAAGAAAATCTATAAGGTAACTATTCTGCTAACGGTTGTTACCGTATTGGAAGTTTTCCTTGGGGCGGTAATTAAGCAAGATGCAGCAATTTGGCCATTGGTAAAATGGTCTTTCGTGGTTTTAACGCTGTTAAAAGCCGGGTACATTGTGATTGTATTCATGCACCTAGGCGATGAAAGGCCCTGGTTACGTTATGTCGTACTAGTGCCCTATTTTATTTTTGTTTTATACTTAATTTTCATTGCGCTTTGGGAGGCGGTAGCCATCAAAGGCGTTTTATCCTATTTCTCTTAACCAATTATGGCTTTAACGGGGAAGCGGCGGAATATTTTAGGTTTTCTCTTAGTTTTTGGCCCAGCCCTGTTGCTGATTTTCATAGCAACCAGGGGTTGTGACCATAACTTCAAAAATTTAGACGTATTAGGGAAACTTCCCAAGTATCAATTCATGGATGTAACGGGACGAGTTAGAACATCCAAGGAATTTGAAAACGAGGTGATAATGCTCATTCCCATTCAAAAAACTTGCCCCTACTCGTGTGCTGTGTCTTTTTGGCACGTAAATCAAATCCTATATCAGCACATCCGAAAAAACAGTCATAAGCAATTGAAGAAAGTACGGATCATATCGTATGTAACTGATGGATACGGGAATCCTGTTTCAAAGATCCGCGATTTGCAAGAAACGTTGAAAGCACAAGTGGAAGGGTATGACCCAAATCTTTGGATTCTAGCCAGCGGGGATGCAAAACCCCTGTTCAATTTGTCGCGTAATGGTCAAAATTTGTTGCAAAAGGGCAATGCCTATTATGGGGGACAAGCTTTTCAAGAACTCATGCTCCTAGTGGATAAAAATAATCAGTTAAGAATGGTTCTCAAGGGTAACCGAGAAGGCTTAGTGAGAAGAATGAAAGAAAGTTTAGCCCTCCTATTAAAGCAATATGATAAGGAACGCGCTATTCGTTAGCCTCCTTTGCTCTGTTTTTTGGGGATGCCATGAAGCAAAGCTTCGACTGCCCTACCTTGGCCATTACGATGTGGTGTATTCACCAAGCGGAAACGACACCACCTACCATCGTATACCCGCCTTTAGCTACCTGAATCAAGATTCGGTAAAGGTCAATAACACGACTTACAAGGATCAACTATGGCTTGTGGAATTTTTCTTTAGCTCGTGCCCCACCATTTGTCCGCTCATGAACCATCAAATGCTGCGTTTGGGAAGAGAAATTGATCCTGATATCCGTCGAGAAATGCAATTTTTATCTTTCTCCATTGACCCAAAAAACGACACTCCATCTCGCTTAAAAAGATACCGTGATTCCCATAAACTGCCAAAAACAAGGTGGGACTTTTTAACGGGAAATGAAGAAGAAACCCATCGCCTAGGAATCCATCATTTCATGGTTTTTGCAGGAAAGGACTCCTTATCTGCAGGGGGCTATGCGCATTCAGGCGCATTCACTTTGGTGGATCGCGAGGGATTTGTACGTGGAGTATATGCCGTGATCAATTTTGATCTATCCATAAATGAACAAGAATACGCTAGAATGGTTAAAGAACTCAAAATCCTTTACGATGAACATCTTACCACCCGAAAAAAAGCCTTTTTATAAAAAAATCATTGTCGTCGTATCCATTTTAATTCCTGTGGTTGTAGGTGTTCTTTTTAGGATACGCATTCCAGGAAACTTGGATTTTTTACCGCCAATTTATGCCGGATTTAATGCCCTTACGGCAATCTGTTTGATTGGTGCGCTCCTCTCGGTACGCAATCAGCGAATCGTGCTTCATCGCAAACTTATTCGATTCTCTCTCTTACTGTCTATCCTGTTTCTCGGTTGTTATGTTGCCTATCATTTAACCTCGGATCCCACTTATTTTGGGGATATCAACAACGATGGAGTTTTGTCAGACCAAGAGCGAATTAATGCGGGAACCCTGCGCATCGTTTACTACCTGCTTCTTGTTTCGCACATTCTCTTGAGCATGGCTGTAATTCCAATGGTTCTGTTGGCTTACCTGGAGGCTTGGAGCGGCAACTTTGATCGCCATAAGCAATTAGTAAGATTTGCTTTCCCGGTTTGGCTATATGTTGCGGTGACCGGTGTGATTGTCTATCTGATGATTGCTCCTTACTACGCCTAACTATTTTATTTTAATTTCCACCCTACGATTCGCTTCCTTTTGTTCGTCGGTTTCGGGATTTGGATAAATTGGCCTTGTATTCCCCAAACCCACTGCCGAAAGCCTGAAAGGTTCCACACCGCTGTCAATTAAATACTCCATGATTTTTTTTGCGCGTTTTTTTGAAAGTCTTTTTGAACTCAGCGAATTTGCTCCCTCATCATTAACATGGCCCTGTATTTCGATGGAAACGCTTTCATTAAGCACCAAGAAATCGCGTAATTTTTTTAACCTGGGCAAGGATTCATCCAAAATAATTGCCAACCCTCCTATAAAAAAAATATCGTCCAACTTGGTTATTGAACCCTGCGATATGGGGATCAAGAAAAAAGTATCAGCCTGACTGCCTGCCATTACGGTGTGGGCGTTCAATTCTAAAGGGTAATATCCTTCAGCGACAATTTGAAGGTTGGCGCGTAATTTCTTTTGATTGTTCAGCAAGAGATCTGAGGCCTGATAGGTGCCGTCTAAATTACTGGAGGCATAAATGGCAATTTTCGCGACCACCGGTTCCCGAGTGATGACGTTTCGCAGGTGTACTTCATAAATAGGTGTATCGTAGTTGCTGATTAAGTTTAGAAGAAGCGAGTCGCGAATATTTTTACCTGTTTTATCCAGCGGCCGGTAATTTACTTTTAACGACAACACCGCACTTTTCGATGGATCTCGGTACAGAACGATGTAATAATTTCTGTTTGCGTAAACTGGATGTTCTTGTAGCGTTGAATCCTGAGAACTCCTGAACTCAACAGCCAGCATTTTTGCCTTTTTCTGGGCAATGGCCTTGCAATCTTGTGAGGAGAGTACTTCAAAAATGAACGCATGTAAAGAATCTTGTATATTGAAAAAATCAAGAGATATTTGGCCGTCGTTTGGAGGAGAATAATGAAGGTAAATGAAATTGTTGTAATCGATGGGTAATTTGCAATAGTGTTCTATTGAACTTTGATTTTTACCCCGGCTTCCCTTGAATGACAATTCGTAAGAAACATTAGCGGTTATATCAATGTTGCCTGCGCAATTGGTGTAGTCCGATTGTGCATAAACGCCACCATTCCCAACCCAAATAACAAACGCGATTATAATCAATCTAATCATCCAGGACTTTGTTTTTTAGAACGAATTATTCTAAAATTAGTTTCAAATTTCCACTAAGATGGGCGCGTAACAGCAAGTTGTTGGCCGTGTAAAACAATTGTCGTAAATCTACTGCATGAATAGCTCCACTCATCCTAACTCCTTTACTGATCTCTTGATTAAGCGAGTTATTAACTTCTGCTTTCATATCTTCCACCATTGAAGCGTAATTAAAACTTCCCTCTTTTTGAATTAGTTCAGTAATCTTTGAATTGAAAAACCACTTCGCTGACTTAAGCAATAAACTCCTTGTTTCAACCTCAAAATCAACGTTTTTAAGTTCTAAAAGCTTTAAGGAGTCGTTCAGCACGGGCTGGGCCAACAAATAAATAATTCCCTTCTTTGATCCCGAAATTTTAGTTTTCAAGATAATTCTGCTATCTCTCGAACCCGATATTTGTACATCATCAATGCTAATTTTCTTACGCTTGACCTCGAACGTTTTACCGACAAAAGAGGAACGCAGAAAACTGGTCAATGAATCGTACGATAAAATAACATCTAAGCCAAAATTCAGCCCGGAGGATTTGGCGGAGGTGCCCAAAACCGGCAGTTCCGTTGGAATTAATTGCGGTTTTTCTGTGGTAAACGATGGCGAAACACCAAGGTTAAAATTAAACCTTGCTTTCTTTCCGCTAAATTTCAACTCGCTCATGGCTAAAGAGGAAGGAGCAAGGCTTAAATACCCATAGCCCGGAATTTCAGTAGATTCTTGCAGCAGTTTCCAAGATTCCTTTGCCATGGATTTTATATCAATCGCACTAAACTGCTTATCTATTTCTAGCTCTAGAACCTTTAGTTGTTTCGTGATCTCTTTCTCAACATCCTTAGTGACATCAATGTTGGCTATCGTCAGTTCACAGGGATCGAGTAATTCGAATTTCTGTAAATTCGTGGTCGTTTTGAATGCGTAATCTGAATTTACCTTCACAGCAGTGCTGTATTTAAGATTAAATTTACGCATGGGTTCATTATCTCCACAACTGACAAATAACCTTGGAATAATGCACACCCCTTTTTCATCTGTAAGCGTTTGACATTTCGGACAATAATTGATTTTCAATTTAAGCTGTCCTGCCAGCTCATATCCAACTTTGTCTCCACTGCCAGAAAATTTTATTTCATCCCGTTTAATGAAATAGGAAGTACTCATGCCTTCACACTGTTCATTTTTACCTGAATATGATTGAGGAATTTCCTTTTCAGCTGCTTTTAAATAATGGCTAAGATCCATTTCTACAGGAATCGTTATATAAGACACTTCATTGTTTAGCGCAGGATAAGGCTCAACAAAGTTCTCAGGAACTACCGGTTCGATGGCTTTGCACGAGGATAGTACAGCTAGCCATAAAACAAAATAGAAAAGCCTTTTCATCATGTTATTTTATGGAACACCACATGCTGATTAAACTCGGGTATGTAGACATTTAATTCCAAAACGGGGTGGCCTGATGCTCTAACAATTCGGATTGATTTTATGGGGGTTAAAGATTCCCCCAATAAATTAAACTCTAATTTACCACGCGCCCGTCGAAACACCATGCTGCTCATGTGATAAGCGGAATTTTCGCTGTCTTCAATGGCATAAAATCCCAAGAAACATTTGCCCAATGATCGCATAAGCATGATGACTCCGCCTGCCCATGCGCCCATGGACCAAATAACAGAATAAATGTTGCGAAAATTTTGGTCATGATACATCCCACTGTTGTGGGATTAAATTTAGCTCATTTTTGCTTTCAATCCGCGATCTAAAGCATCTAAAAACTCTTCCGTATGCACATAGTGTTCACCGTGATTGACTTTGTTCCCATGGACGCATACCGCTAAATCCTTGGTCATGATCCCCGATTCAACCGTTTGAATACAAACCCTCTCTAAGGTTTCGCAAAAATCGATGAGCGCTTGATTGTTGTCTAATTTTCCTCGGAAAGCTAGCCCCCGGGTCCATGCAAAAATGGAAGCAATTGGGTTGGTGGACGTTTTCTTTCCCGCTTGGTGATCTCTGAAGTGACGCGTTACGGTACCGTGTGCGGCTTCAGCCTCCATAATGTTTCCGTCTGGCGTTACTAAAACAGAGGTCATTAATCCCAATGACCCAAATCCTTGTGCAACAGAATCCGACTGAACATCTCCGTCGTAATTTTTACATGCCCAAACAAAATTACCATGCCATTTTAACGCTGAGGCCACCATATCGTCAATTAATCGGTGTTCATAAACGATGCCGGCAACTTCAAAAGATGACTTAAATTCTGCTAGGTATATTTCCTCGAAAATATCTTTGAAACGACCGTCGTATTTTTTCAAAATCGTATTCTTTGTTGAAAGGTATAAAGGCCATTTTTTACTCAAAGCCATATTGAAGCAACTGCGCGCAAAACCTCGGATTGATTCATCGGTATTATACATGGCTAAACCAACTCCATCGCCTTTAAAATTATACACCTCAAACTGCTGTACCTCGCCGCCATCTTCCGGAGTAAAGGTCATGGTAAGTTTACCTTTGCCTTTAAATACAGCGTCCGTAGCGCGGTATTGATCGCCAAAGGCGTGACGTCCAACAATAATTGGAGCCGTCCAATTGCTTACTAATCGAGGCACATTCTGCATTACAATTGGCTCTCTAAACACGGTGCCGTCAAGAATATTACGTATGGTGCCGTTCGGGGATTTCCACATGGACTTTAAATTAAATTCTTTAACCCGGGCCTCGTCGGGAGTGATCGTTGCACACTTTATGCCCACCTTATATTTTTTTATGGCTTCTGCGGCATCAACCGTGATTTGATCATTGGTTTCATCGCGTTTTTCAATGCCTAAATCGAAATACTTTATCTCGATGTCCAAGTAGGAAAGAATGAGTTTCTCCTTAATGAATTTCCAAATGATTCGGGTCATTTCGTCCCCGTCGAGCTCTACAACAGGGTTTTTTACCATGATTTTAGCCATTTTCTCTTATTTTGATTGCGCAAAAATACATTTTCTAAAAAGGTTTTCAATCCAAAGAACCAATCATTTTTGATGGGTCAACGTAACGGTCGTATTCTTCGGATGTAACGTGCCCCAAATGGATTGCCGCTTCTTTCAAAGTGGTTCCGTTTTTGTGGGCATATTTAGCAATTTCAGCCGCTTTATAATACCCGATTTTAGGATTTAGTGCGGTTACCAACATCAGGGAATTATTCAAGTGCTTTTTGATTTCAGGTAAATTAGGTTCGATGCCCACGGCACATTTTTCAGCAAAAGAAACGCACGCGTCACCCAACAACCTTGCCGACTCTAAAACATTCGCAGCAATTACCGGCTTAAAAACGTTTAATTCAAAATGGCCGTTAGAACCCCCGATTGAAACGGTTACGTCGTTGCCCATTATCTGGGCACAAACCATTGTCATCGCCTCTGGTTGTGTGGGGTTGACCTTACCCGGCATAATGGAAGATCCCGGCTCATTATCCGGTATGATGATTTCTCCAATTCCACACCGCGGACCAGAGGACAGCATTCGAATGTCGTTAGCAATTTTCATCAAAGCAACGGCTGATCTTTTTAATGCTCCAGACAATTCAACCATGGCATCATGGGCCGCTAAGGCCTCAAATTTATTTTTTGCCGTTACGAAAGGCAACCCTGTAAATTCAGCGATTTTTTTCGCAACCAACACATCATAGCCCTTAGGTGTGTTCAAACCGGTACCTACCGCAGTTCCTCCAAGAGCCAGTTCTGAAACGGCTTCCAAAGCATTATTGATACATCGAATGGAATGATTTATTTGTGCCACATAACCGCTAAATTCTTGCCCAAGCGTCAGCGGTGTCGCGTCCATAAAATGGGTTCTTCCTGTTTTCACAATGTCGTTAAACTCCGTTGCTTTTCGGTTGAGGACTTCGCTCAATCGGGATAAACCCGGCAAGGTAATTTCCACCGTTTGTTTGTAAGCCGCAATGTGCATAGCGGTGGGGAACGTATCGTTGGAAGATTGGGATTTATTCACATCATCGTTGGGGCTCAGTGTTTTCTGCTCGTCCAAGAGATTTCCTCCGCTCAACACATGTCCGCGATTAGCAATAACCTCATTGCAATTCATGTTGGACTGAGTGCCTGACCCTGTTTGCCAGATTACCAAAGGAAATTCTCGATCGTGCATGCCTGTTAATATTTCATCGCAGACTGCCGAAATCAAATCGCGCTTTTCCAAAGGCAGCACCCCCAACTGGTGATTTGCATGAGCCGCCGCTTTTTTCAAATAAGCAAAAGCATACATGATCTCCTTAGGCATAGATCCTTCAATACCAATTTTAAAATTGTTGCGTGACCGCTCAGTTTGAGCACCCCAATAGGCTGTTGCAGGAACCTTAACTTCCCCCATGGTGTCTTTTTCCACTCTAAATTCCATTGAATTTGTTTTTGATGGTGAATTATCCTTAATTTTGTTCCATACAAAGTTAAACTATGCTTGATAATTACGGAATAGTTTTGTTTCTTTTAATTTTTGGAATGGCATTTTGGTTGCTGCTTTTCCTTTTGGGATTCATCGTGCCTTTTTGGATCACCCTCGATATTTTCGAACGTTTTCGTCCAAAAAGAATTCTTGACGACAAAAAAGAATCTTGATTTACAAGGTTCTGCGCTACCTAATTAATCTTGAGTTTTTTGTTGTTATTGGTTAACGCCCACGAATTGTCGACACAATACAAAACACAAAACCCTGATGGACCATTAGGGTTTTCGCTTGTGACCCCGGCAGGATTACGCTCCGCGTGTTCCGTTGGATTGGTTCATACCAAGCTAAAACCCAAAACTGCTGGGTAGTTTATGTTTTTTGTTTTTAGTCGCTTGTCAAAAGACCTTTTGACCGCGTTCAAAACAAAACACCCAGCACTTTCGTGCTGGGTTTTCGCTTGTGACCCCGGCAGGATTCTAACCTGCAACCCTCAGAGCCGAAATCTGATGCGCTATACAGTTGCGCCACGGAGCCATTTTTGGCGAGTGAGCAACTGAAATACCCAACAGGGACAGTTGCGCCACGGAGCCATTTTTGGCGAGTGAGCAACTGAAATACCCAACAGGGACAGTTGCGCCACGGAGCCATTTTTGGCGAGTGAGCAACTGAAATACCCAACAGGGACAGTTGCGCCACGGAGCCAATCTTACAACAAAGATAACACTTAAATCAGCACCTGCCAAGGCTTGGGCTTTTGTAATTATTCGATATTATTTACCTTTGTAATTGCATTTCAATATTCCATTTAATGAAAACAAAATTACTATGTTTTTTCTTGTCGATTTGCGGAATAATTAACGCTCAAAACTGGCAATTTTTTATCGATTCAATTCCAACCCTATCCTCCCCGAGAGCATGCGATTTAAACAATGACGGCATTAAGGATATTGTATTTGGAGGAGGTACCGACGGTGTTTATAGCAACAACGGAATTATGGCCGTTAATGGCCATAACGGAACCCTTTTGTGGAAACGTCCAGCACGCAACGAGGTTTTTGGAAGCGCTTTGTTTATGGACATTACCAATGACGGAATCAAAGATGTATTTATTGCAGGTAGGCAAGCCCAACTGTTAGCTATCAATGGGCAAAATGGCAACCTCATCTGGGATTATTTTCCCTACAATGTAAACCCCGGGGACAGCGGTTTATATAATTTTTACAACCCGCAATGGATTGACGATGTAAGCGGCGATGGTATGATGGACCTGCTTGTAGCTAACGGAGGAGATCACGATGCCCCGGTTTGGGATACCACAAGGCCTCCCGGACACCTTATGGTAGTAAATAGCATGAACGGAGCGTTAATTGCCAAAGCGGTAGTTCCTGACAGTGCAGAAACGTACTGTTCGGCCGTGGTTGTTGACCTCAATGGCTCCGGCACTAAATACGTGCTTTACGGTACGGGCGGAGAAACCCTGGGGGGAAGTTTTTGGGCTTGCCCGTTAATAGCTCTTCTCGGCAATACCCTTGCTCCTTCGATTCCCATTGTAACAGATCCCGATTTTGGGTTCATTGCACCACCCTCCTTTCACAAAGACGCTATTGGTGAGGCTTATATTTTCGTACAGTCCTACAGCGGAGCCCTTTACAAAATAAAGGGGGGCGACCTGAGTGTCCAATGGAGCTATGACCTTCCCAATACCGAATCCAGCGCACAACCTGTGATAGGCAATTTCACCGGTAACAGTAAGCCGGATGTTTTTTTAGGCCTAGCAAAAGGTACGAGTTCAGGATATAGCGATTACTACCAAGTTTTGCTCGATGGTGCTTCTGGGAATGTGGTGCTAAAAGACAGCATTGGAAATCTTCAATTCGCTTCGGGCAATGCGGTGGATCTCAACAACGACGGAAGAGATGAAGCTGTACTTTCCGTTAATTATTTTGAAAACGGACACTGGAAACACCGACTTAAATCCTTTGACTTTGTATCCAACACCATACAAACCCTTGGGCCGACCCATGCGGGGGTGAATTTGGGTTCAACACCGCTTTTTACCAACTTGGATCAAGATGCTACCATGGATCTTATTTACTTGGTAAAAAAAGACAGTCTAAATCCCATAGGATGGAAAGGTGTGTATGCACGAAAATTGGAATTATCCAGCGTTTTTCCAAATGCGGGAATTGCCTGGGGCAGCTATTTAGGAACCATAAATACCGGGGAATATTTTAACACCAGTACGAATTGTGGGCCAGGAAGTCTAATTACGAGCGTTAGTGTCAATCAACCCACGTGCAATGGCACCCCCACCGGATCCATCATTCCAACCGTTAATCTCGGAACTCCTCCTTATACTTACGTTTGGTCGAACGGCAGCACCGCATCCCAATTAAGCAATGTTCCAGCAGGAACCTATGCGCTGCAGGTAACCGATAACGCGAATTGTTATGAAATTTTTACAACTACCTTGGTTGACCCATATATCGTTACCTTCGGGGGAATTGTTGCTCCAACTTGTCCGGGAGATACAAACGGACAAGCGGTGGTAAACAGCTCTGGATGTCCGTGCATGTTCAGTACCTGCGTTTTTCTTTGGGAAAATGGAATTACCACAAAACCCAACTACACCCTTGGAGAAGGTTGGGCAACCATAACCATTACCCATCCGGATGGATGCATCGTGGTAGACTCTGTCTTCATTCCTTATGCATCGCCTGTTGTTGGAGGCAGTCAAATTACGGATGTTAGTTGCAATGGTCTCAACGACGGTTCGATTCAAGTAACCCCTGGTGGCGCTTCTGGTTTAACTTGTACTTGGAGTAATGGAAATGCAACTCCCGTTTTACCTTCATTATCTGCGGGAACCTATACCCTGTATGCCAGCGATTCTAGGCCCTGTTTCGACACCTTACAATTTATAGTAACCCAACCCGATAGCATTACAGCAACCTTTTCTACAACCCACGAAACCTGTTTCGATGCAACCAATGGTTCTATCCAAATCTTGGCAACTGGAGGAGTTGGAACCTATACCTACCAATCAAACGGCCTAACAGTCACGAACCCTATGGACTCATTAGGAGCGGGTACCTATCCCATCAGCATTATCGATTCCAACAATTGTGTCTCTCAAATCTATGTTCAGACGGTTAATTCCGCGACTGCCCTATCCATAACCCTCAGCTCTACGCCCGAAAGTGCCTTAAATTCCCTGGATGGCACAGCAACCGCCAATGTGTTCGGGGGAACCCCTCCCTATTCGTATCTATGGAACGACCCTAACCAACAAACGAATGATATGGCGACTTATCTAACGCAGGGCTGGTATATTGTTTCAATAACGGATTCGAATTACTGCAATATCTCAGATAGTATTTTTATCGGAGTAATGGGCACTGCAGATGCATTAACTTTTCCTTTATCGGTTCATCCAAATCCAACTGTTGACCACCTGTATTTTTCAACAGTAGTTGATTCATGGGTTCTTTTCGATGCGCAAGGTGGGCTCATTGCACAAGGAGGTAACGCAAGCTGCCTGCCCATGAAAGATCTGAGTGATGGCGTTTACTACCTTTATTTAAGTCAACAAGCAACGAAGGTCATCGAAAAAGTAGTCAAGATTTCTTCCGAGTAATGACCTTCCTTAAAGCCGCATACATTTCGGGAATTTTTCTTTTTTATTCTTGTTCCAGCCAACCCACAAGAACGTCATTGGGGGGCAATATACCTTACGGAGATAGTTTAAAATTATCCCTGCCTAACGAGGTGAAAACTTTTTTTCCTCTTTACAACGATGACATATATTCCCACAGAATTTTATGCAATATCTTTGAACCTCTCTTCGATGTACAAGATTCCAGTAATAATATAACTCCCCGATTGGCAGAGCGCTTCGAATGGAGTAACAACAACAAATCCATTACCCTTTACCTGCGAAAAGGCGTCGCTTTTTTCTCAGATCCTTGTTTTGAGGGAAAATCCAACGAAATGTCGGCGGAAGACGTCAAAACAACCTTGGAATTAGCCTGTTCCTCTTCGTCTTTGAATCAATCCAGCAACGGACTAATCGGTAAGATAAAGGGTTCGGAAGATTATTTTTACGGAAAATCCACTTCCATATCTGGAATAAAAATAATCTCCCCTTACTGCATTGAAATTGTTCTAAATCAACCCAACTACAATTTTCCAAAACTGCTGAGCAGCTCGAAATATGCCATTTTTTCGAAAAAAGCCTATGAATATTACAAAGACAAAATCCTTTTCCATCCCATTGGAACGGGTCCGTTCTTACTCAGAAAATCTACGCCGACGCAAATAATCCTTGCCTACAACGCCTCCTATTGGAAATATGATCGCTTTGGAAATCGGCTTCCTTACCTCGACGTCATTCACTATGGCGTTTACTCCCAGTCTCAAAACGAGATAACAGCATTCAAAAAACAAAAAATTGACTTTTTATTTGAAGTGCCAACGGAGAAAATCAACAGCATTTTTTCCCCTTTGAATGAAATTAAAGAATACAAACCTTTTGCGCACAAAGTACATGTGGTCCCGGGAAGCCGAGTCTCTTTAATTGTTCTTAACCAGCAAAACGCTTTGTTTAACGATCCTCGGGTGCGAAAGGCCATTGATTTGGTAATTAACCGAGAATATATCGCTGACCAGCTGCTAAATGGGGACGGTATTGGGGCAAATCAAGGGGTAGCACCGCCATCCTTTTATTATGATAATGCCGGTGTCCCCAAAAGACTCTTCGACATTCAGCGCGCCAGAAGACTCATCAACGAGGCGGGTTATGGAGGTGACCACCATATTCCAATACTTCATTTTTTTGCTGCCGGAAACGATATTGAACAAATAAATAAATATTGCTCTTACATCATTGATGAACTTAAAGAGCATTTAAACATCGATGTCCGACTACATTTAGTTGACCAAGCCGGTCGAATCAAGGCTGTTAAGAATAATAAAGCGGACATGTGGAAGCTTGGGCTCAATCCGGATTATCCCGACGAAGATGCCTATTTTGGATTGTTCTTCAGTAAAAATCCAAATACCATCAATCAAAATGCGTTGCTGCCCAAGATCAATTCCTCCATTTACGACTTCAATTATACGCAGGCTCTTCAAGAGAAGGATGTTGTTAAGCAAAATAACCACTACGCCAATTGTGACGCAATACTCAACGAGGAAAATTGGGTTTTACCCATCCTTTATGAGGACTATATCATTATACAAAACCTGAGGGCGCGAGGGGTTATGATTTCACCGATTGGCACCATCGATTTTCGGGCCGCCTACATTAAACCCCTTTAAGAATCTCTCGAATTTGATGTTCGACCCATCCCTTACCCCACGTGTCCTTTTCCTCTTGGGACCACAATTTAGGGTAAAATATACGTTTCTGAAACTTGGGAGGCAAATACTTTTGCCAGTTGGTCCCTCCCGTTGCGGAAATATCTCCATCGCTTTTAGCTAAATACCTTACGGCCGACTTAAAATGTGCCAAAGGCCAAAATACATTTACGTTTAAATCGTTGGTCTTTAATGCGTCAATGACTTCGGCATCCGCCTGTTCTTCTAACGAAAGTTTTAGATAACCTTGCCACAGATTCATTGAGCGGCAATGCCGGGCCAAATCCAATAACTCTTCATCGTAACGGTTTTCGAATTGCGTCAGCGTGAGTGTTTTTTTTCCCGATAATTGCTCTGTTGCTCCATATTTCCAATAGATAAACGGAAATAAATTTTCAGGGGGCTCTTCACCGGAAAAAACCTGCCTTTTCTCAAGAGTGACCAAGTTGATTAAATCAGTACTGTAAAGTTCAATCTGACGATACTGAACTGATTGAAAACCACTTGCCGGTAATAAGGCCATGCGAAAGCGCAAAAACTCTTTTTGATCCATGCCCTCGACCATTATGCTAAAACTTCGGATTAGCGCCTCAAAATAACGGTTTACCCGTTGAACCCTCATTAAAAAAATCGCTTTATTTGGGGTTTTCTCTTTGCCTAAACACATCAGTTCCTGCAAGGCTAATTTAAAATACAATTCAGTTATTTGATGGTATCCAATAAAAACGATCTCATCGGGAAAATTGGTTTTGGGTTTTTGAAGGCTTAACAAGGTATCTAATTGAATGTAATCCCAATAGGTGGTTACCTCAGAATATAACAAGCCGTCCAAATACGAAATTAAATCCTGACCAATCGCTTCGTATTTTGCCGTCAACAGGTTCAAGCGCTCCTGCAGTTCATTGGTGATTTCCATTTTCTTGTTAGATCGAGCGTTAAGATAACTGAATTTGTTGGGCTTTTATCATTGTCCCATAAATTTCTGAGGCGTGCTCATTGAAATAATCCTCTCTTTCTGTTGTGAAAAAAGCTATTTCTCCGCTCAAACCTAGGCTGTTTTCAATTTCTGGGTGACGCCTTAAATACTCTTTTAACTTAGCCGCAACCAACGGTCCTTGTTCAATGATTTTTGCGCGATATCCTACCGTTTGCTCTATCATGGATTTAATAATCGGGTAGTGGGTACAAGCCAAAAGCACCGTATCAATTTCTTTGTTTTTGGAAAAAAGTTGCTCAAGGTCCGAAGCGATAATCATCTTTCCTGCCATCGTTTCATATTGACGCTCCTCGATTAAAGGAACCCATAAGGGGCAGGCTTGCTGAAAAACTGTTAAATTCGGACTAATTTTGGATAACTCCATTAAGTAAGACCCCGAATTCACGGTCCCTTCCGTTCCCAAAATCCCCACATAACCCGACCGGGTGAACGAAGCAATTTCCTCAGTACTTGGTCGAATTACTCCCAAAACACGTTTAGTTGGAGCAATTCTCGGCAAATCCTTTTGTTGAATGGTTCTCAGCGCTTTAGCAGACGCTGTATTACAAGCTAAAATAACCAATTCACAACCCTGGTTAAATAGAAATTTGACCCCCTCCAGGGTATAATCATAAATTAAGTCGAAGGATTTATTTCCATAAGGTGCTCTGGCATTATCTCCAAAATAAATAAAAGGATAATTGGGTAACTCCCCGATGATGGCTCGGAGCACCGTGAGCCCTCCAAAACCAGAATCAAAAACACCTATTTTTCCTTTCTGCATCATGTGGTAGATCAAAAAAGGACCGAGGCCTTTTTTAAGGTTTTTTCATTGCTTCTGCGTCAAGGCGTAACAATTCTACTTTGACCTCCATCGTGATATCAATGCCGGCTTTGGAGTAAAGTAATTTGGAGGTGTCCAAGACATAATTGACTTTTTTACGATCGGCAACAATCTCTATGGCCTTTTGCAATCGATCGAGAATAGGCTGATTGTATTCGTTTGCCAGAGTTTGCAACTGTTGTTGTAACAAGGATTGGGTCTGTTGATAACGTTGCTCCATGCCCATGATCTTTTCTTGTTCGATTTTGAGCATTGTTGGAGTTAAATCATTCTTTATTCCTTCCAATTTAACGTATGCGTCACTGATTTGCTTTTCAAGCGCCCCGAGTTCGGTTACCCCCTCGTCTTGAAATTTCTTTAACTCTACCTCCGCTTTTAGGTAAGACGGGAGAGAGTCCAGTAAACGCTGGGAATTCACGTGAGCTATTTTCATTTGAGCAGTAATTGCAACGCTCGAAAATGCTAAAACAAGGGCAAAAATTAGTCGATTCATAGTATTGTGTTTTTGTATTTATTATTCTTTCGTAATCCCCATTTCCTCTAAGACAAGGTTGCTAATATCAGCATCTTTATCTCCGTAAATTAAGGTGCTTTGATTGGCTTTATCAAAAACAAAAGTATGCCCTTCTGCTTTTGCGACTTTTTTCATGGCCGTATATATGCGGTCCTGTATCGGTTTGATTAATTCTTGCCGTTTAAGAAAATAATCTCCGTTCATTCCAAAACGCTGTGTCTGAATATCTATGGTCTCCTTTTCCAGTTTTTCAATTTCCGACTTTCTTTTCGTTTTTTCTTCGGATGGCAAAAGAATTTCTTCTTTGTTGAAATTCTCTTTTTGGATTTTTAACACCCCAAGTCGCTCTTCAATTTCCCTGGTCCATGATTCTGCGAGTTTATCGAGCTTTTCTTTCGATTCTGCGTATTCGGGAATGTTCGATAGAATATACTCAGAATCAATGAAAGCAAACGATTGAGCAATTCCCCATTTAATAAGCCCCAAAAAAATAAACAAACTTATACTCCGGATCATGATCAATTTTAAGGGAGCGAATTTACAATATAATTCTTAATTTCTACAATTCACCAAGGTTCATGCCAATCGTGAAACTTAATTTTGGATAAAACCCTTTATTTTGTATGGATGCATCTGAAGGACCATTATATCCCGACGCCCAGGAATCAAGCCTATCAAAACCAAGACCGTAATCTAACCCCAACATTCCAAACATCGGCAAATACACTCGAATACCAACTCCTGCAGCCCTTTTTACATTAAAGGGATTAAAGTTTTTAACGGTGGGATAGGTGTTTCCAGCCTCTAAAAAACTGGTAACATAAAATGTTGCTTGAGGATTCAACGAGATGGGATACCTAAGTTCTAAGGTGTACTTGGCGATGATTGGATCTGCAGCCCCAGAAGAAATGGCCTGGTCTTCGTAACCGCGCAGCGCAATGATTTCACGCCCCCCTAATTGATTCACTCCTGTTAAACCGCTGCCCCCCATGGTAAAACGATCAAACGGGGTAATGCCTCGCGCCGCATTGAAGGCCCCGATATATCCAAATCCAAACCGAGTCATTAACACCAATTTTCTATTCGGGCTTAAAGGGGTGTACCATTCTCCTGTGAACTTAAACTTAAAATATTCGAGAAAATGGTACCGCTCAGCAATGCTCGTTTGTGAATAATCGACGTCCTTTTGAAAATAAGAATACGGCAAAGTTGACTTGGCAGTAAACGAAAAATTCGAGCCGCTTTGAGGATAAATTGGAGCGCTTACCGATGACCTCTGAAGTACGTACTTCAGGGCAATATCATTGGAGTACCCTTTCGGAAAGAGGGGAAAACGAAAATCATTTACCACATCATAATACTGGTAACTCAATTCATAATAGGCGGTAAAATAATCATCGGGCCACTTCTTTCTTCGTTGTAATCCAAACCCCACCCCTGAAATGGAAATCCCGTTGTAAGCAGGATTCGCGCGGAATAAACCGTTGGAGGACAATGAAGTATTGTTAATCCAAAAAGAAAGCGCATTGGGTTTTTTCCCACCTAACCAAGGTTCGGTGAAGGAAAAGGTGTATCCTTGATAGAAGCGTCCATTCGACTGTGCCCGTATGGAAAGTCGTTGTCCATCTCCACCCGGAAGGGGAGTCCAAGCGGCTCTTTTGAACATATTACGGGTAGAAAAATTATTAAATGTTAGCCCTAACGTTCCAATTATCCTGCCCGCTCCTCCAGGCCCTGCCCCCCCATAACCTCCCGATAGTTCAATTTGATCCGAAGATTTTTCTTCCACGATATACTCAATATCAACTGTGCCTTTCTCGGGATTAGGTAAGGGGGTCACCTTCATGGTTTGGTCGTTAAAAAATCCGAGTTGAGAAAGTTCGCGCTGTGTGCGCATGATGTCTTCTTTGTTGAATAAATCTCCGGGTTTTGTTCTTATTTCTCGATAAACTACTTGATCGTTGGTTTTGGTATTTCCCTTTAAGGTAATTTCCCCATAGCGAGCCTCTTTACCCTCATAAATGCGAAACTGATAATTAATGAAATTTCCTGAAACCCCGGTCTCTACCGGAAAAATTTGAAAAAATAAATACCCTTTATTCATATACAAGGAAGCAATATCTCGTCCATCCTCTCCTCCATTTAACCGCTTATCGAGTAAGGCCTTGTTGTAAATGTCTCCCTTTTTGATTCCAAGAATGGAGTCAAGTAAAGAGGAGCGGTATTTGCTATTTCCGAACCAAACAAAATCGCCAAAATAATATTTACCTCCTTCATCGATCGTTAGTTGGATTATTAAATTCTTGGGGTCTTTAAAATAAACCGTGTCTTGAACAATGCGAGCATCTCTCAATCCAACAGCATAAAATTTTTCCAGCAGCGCTTTTTTATCTTTTTCGTAGGTGGACTGGGTATACTTTGAGCGTTTGAATATCCTCAATATTGATTTGCGCTTGGTGTCCTTCATGGCAAAGTAGAGCTTCCATTTAGGGACGCTGCTGACGCCTTCAATAGCAATCGCCTTAATCCCGACCTTATCCCCACGGTCGATATCAATTAGAAACACTTCCGAATTGTTCATTATGCTGTCTTTTACGCGCTGGATTTGAACCTTAACCGAATAATAGCCCTTTTCACGAAAATATCCGCGGATTTTTGCATCCGTTTGATAGATCATGTTCTCCGTAATGGTCTGCCCTGAAAACAAATCAATTTCTTCTTTTAACTTATCCGCCTCTCTTTTAGGTACGCCTTTAAATTTAAATCGGGATAATTTGGGGCGAGGGGTTAAGCGGATGCTCAAATAAACGACCCCCTCAATTTCCTTTTCTAAATCAATTGCGATATCTGAAAACAGTTCTTCCTTCCATAAATTTCGAATTGCTCTCGTTACTTGATCACCGGGAAGGGTTATCATTTGACCTTGACGCAATCCGGCAACTGCCTTAATCGCCTGATGATCAAAATTATCGGCTCCTATTACGCGGACAGGCCCAATCTCATACTGTTTCGGTGTTTGAGAAAGCGGGTTGATTCCCTGGCCCTGTGCCTCATGCAGCACCAATAACATAAAAACCACCAACAACTGGATCTTCATCGTTGCTGTAGGTTAACTAATTTGGTCTGATGTTTTTCCAAATCGCCTTTCGCGAGATTGAAAATCTAAAATCGCCTCTATAAAATGTTCCCTTCTAAATTCGGGCCAAAAAACCTGGGTGAAATGCATTTCCGCATAGGCCAGTTGCCAGAGCAGGAAATTGCTAACGCGATACTCACCGCTGGTTCGAATCAATAATTCTGGATCTGGAATATTTGCCGTATCAAGCACATTCTCAAGATCCTTTTGTTGGATATCGCCAGGGGTTAATAAGCCGGTTTTTACCTTTTCCGCCAACCGATTGCACGCGCGAATAATTTCATCTCTTGAAGAGTAATTTAACGCCAGTACCAAGGTGATTTCTTGGTTGTTTTTGGTTGTTTCGATAGCCTCTTTGAGGCTTTCAATGCAATCCTTGGGTAAACGTTCAACGTCGCCAATGGTTTTTAGCCGAACCCCATTTGCCTGCAACTCATCAATTTCATTATGAATCGAAGCGACTAATAATTGCATTAGGCCATCAATCTCGGTTTTAGGTCGGGCCCAATTTTCCGTGGAAAAGGCATAAAGAGTCAAAAACTTTATGCCGAACTCCCGGGCACATTTCAACGTTTCGCGCACTGAATCCACCCCGTTGGAGTGTCCAAATAGCCGGTCTTCGCCCTGAGCTTGGGCCCATCGGCCGTTACCATCCATGATGACGGCTACATGGCGAGGAATGTTTTTAGTCTCCTGAAAATGGGTCTCTGTACTCATTTAGTGAACGAAGATACGCAAAGTAATGCGCTTGCTCAAATTGCCCAAGAATCTTAACAACGATTAACAGGCTAATCAATCAAAACGACGACCTTATTGTTGAGCATTTCCACAACGCCTCCGTTAATTTTGCATTTCAATTCCGCTTTGCCGTCTTTGGTTATGTAGACAATTTCTCCTTTTCCTAAGGCGGAAATAATGGCCGCGTGATGATTCAACAGCTGAAATCTTCCCGAGATGCCGGGTAGCGAAACAGCATCTACTTCACCGGAGAATATCGCTTCTTCTGGAGATAAAATATCGAGTTTCATTTACGCTTCCGTTAACATTTTTTCCCCAGCCACCACCACTTCTTGAATACCTCCTTTTAAATTAAACGCCGCCTCTGGGTATTGATCGTACTTGCCGTCCAAAATATCATTAAAAGCGGCAATGGTTTCATTGATGTCGACAAAAACACCCGGTATCCCTGTAAATTGTTCCGCAACGTGAAAGGGTTGCGAAAGAAATCGCTGAACGCGGCGGGCTCTGTGCACCACAAGTTTATCCTCTTCCGATAATTCATCCATGCCTAATATGGCTATGATATCCTGCAACTCTTTGTAACGCTGAAGCGTAATCTTAACTCTTTGAGCGCAGTTGTAATGTGCCTCCCCAACAATTTCGGGAGTCAATATTCGAGACGTAGAATCTAAGGGGTCTACCGCAGGATAAATTCCAAGTTCTGCAATCTTTCGGGATAATACGGTAGTTGCATCCAGGTGAGCAAAGGTATTTGCCGGGGCAGGGTCAGTAAGGTCATCTGCCGGTACGTATACAGCCTGAACGGAAGTGATTGAGCCATTTTTGGTGGAAGTAATTCGTTCTTGCATGGCCCCCATCTCTGTCGCCAAGGTGGGTTGGTACCCTACCGCAGAAGGCATCCTTCCCAACAAAGCAGATACTTCAGAACCAGCCTGAGTAAAACGGAAAATGTTATCGACGAAAAATAAGATGTCTTTTCCTTGTCCGCCCCCTTCACCATCGCGGTAATATTCGGCGATGGTTAAACCCGAAAGCGCAACTCTTGCCCGGGCACCCGGAGGCTCATTCATCTGGCCAAAAACGAAAGTCGCCTTGGAATCCTTCATTTCTTCGAGGTCCACTTTGCTCAAATCCCAACCCCCTGCCTCCATCGAATGCATGAATTCTTCTCCGTATTTGATAATGCCCGCTTCGAGCATTTCCCGTAAAAGGTCGTTGCCCTCTCGAGTCCTTTCTCCTACCCCAGCAAATACCGACAATCCACCATGCCCCTTGGCAATGTTATTAATCAATTCCTGAATAAGTACGGTTTTTCCAACCCCTGCCCCTCCAAAAAGACCGATTTTTCCTCCTTTGGCATAAGGTTCAATTAAGTCAATAACTTTAATCCCTGTGAATAAAATTTCTGACGCGGTAGATAAATCTTCGAATTTTGGGGCTTCTCGGTGAATCGGCAAGCCTTTAGAAGTGTCAACGGCTTTGATTCCATCGATTGTTTCGCCTGAAACATTAAACAGCCTTCCGCGGATTTGATCTCCAATCGGCATTTTAATCGCTGTTCCCGTGGAAGTAACTTCCAATCCTCGCGTGAACCCGTCCGTAGAATCCATGGAAACGGCCCGAACGGCATTTTCACCTACGTGAGCCTGCACTTCTAACACCACACGCGTGCCATCCGATTTTCTAACCTCAAGCGCATCGTAAATATTAGGTAATGGGACACCGCTCTCAAAAGCCACGTCCACTACCGGACCAATTACCTGTGAAATTCTACCGAGTACCATAAACAATCGTATTAAATTTGGCGCGAAGTTACTAAAATTATTCCTCTAAACTCACAATTTCTCTTTCTTTTCGGGAAGGTTTGATGAGGTATGTAGATGTGATGTAAGCCACTCCAAAACCCAAGAACAGTAAGGTTAATATAACTTTTGTAGTTTGAAGCCAAGAAAAGCTGGAGGGAAAAAACTCATTTGATTCAGGAAGGCGAATGATGCCAATGTGTTCGTGAATGTACACCAAAACCGCCCCAATAAAAACACCAAAAAACACCCCTAAAAAAGCAATCATTGAACCTAGTATAAAATAGAGATTTCGCAAATTAACGCGGCTCATTCCTAAACTCAATAGAGTTGTAGATCCTGCTTTTTTTTCAAGATAGGTCATGGTTATAGAGGCCGCTAAATTGAACAGTGACAATACAAAAACGAAGAGCAAAATAATTAACACAATCACTTTTTCTGATCTGCTTGTCTTGAATATTAGGGCGTTTTTTTCCAAATTGGTAAGTACCTCCAGCTCACCTGGAAATTTTTTTAACAAGGACTCCTTAATGGAGTTTCTGTTGGAAGCGTTGGTTGAAAACAACACTCCCGAAACGCGATTGGGATTATAAGCCCCAGCCCAATCAAGCGGAACCAAGAGCACATTATCATTCACCTCTTTATTATATTCTATTGCTCCGCTAAGGGAAATCATACGCTGATGAAATGGAGGCGAACCAAAACGGACTTTTTTGTTCTGTTTTGGGTAATAGAGTACCACCGTTTGTTGTTCTTGATTCATCGATTGCAGCATGAGGCGATTTGCAAGACCCACCCCTATCAATCCAGCATCTTTTGAGCTTAAAGAGCCATTGATGATATGTTTTTCGGAGGATAAATCGGACATTTCGTAAAAAGAAGGCTCTGTAGCCCATAATTCGGCATTGCTCCATTTTTTCTTATTTCGAAGGATTACCCTTTCCTGAATAAAAAGGCTCGAGTTACTGACTCCGCTTAATTCATCTCCATATTTTTGGTATTTCTGGGCCTTTGAGAGTTCTATTTTCCTGCCGCTGACAGATCGAACAACAACCTCTTGGTCAAAAGAGGAATACAAATTTTCTATCATTTGTTCGATTCCGTTAAAGGCCGAAAGAAGAATGATCATTGCCGCAGTGGAAATCACCATTCCGCCGATAGCAATCCAAGAAATAATAGTGACTGCTGCCATTTTCTTTCGAGACAATAGAAGGCGTTGGGCAATAAACAGCAAGGTTCGAAAATTCACTTTTTCAACAGGCTATTGATGTTGTCAGCATAATCCATTGAGTCGTCGATGAAAAACCTTAAATCCGGTATCTTTCGCATGTTTTTCAGACGTTTACCAACCTCTTTCCTTATGATGCCCGAATTGCTGTTGACAGATTCCAATACTTTGGAGGGCTCCGCGCTTCCAAAAACGCTCAAATAACAACGCGCTAACGAAAGATCCGATGTTATCCTAACCACGGTTATCGTCACCATAGCTCCTTGCGCAATTTCCGATGATTTCATCAAAAGAACCATGGACAGTTCCTGCCGAATCGCGGCTTCAATCTTTTGTTGTCTCACCGTGCCCATAGCGTCAAAGGTACGAATCTTAATTCCTTCTTCGGCTTAAGAATTACAAAATGTATCTTTGTAGGGGAATTGAAAGATTTAAAAGAAATATATCGGCTCACCTTTGCATACCGTTCTACAGCCTTAAAGGTAGTGGCCTATAACCTTTTTTTCGTAGTCTTTAATCTATTGTCCTTGGTGCTCTTCATTCCGGTATTACAACTTATTTTTAGGACTCCTATTTCTTCTCAAACGTTGAAAAAACCGACTTTTCCCAGCCATCTTTTTGAATTCGGAAATTATGGCAAGGACGCCTATAATTATTGGATGAGTACCCTCGTGAAAGCAGATCCCAAAATGGCTTTGTTAGGGGTGTGCATTTCTGTTTTTGCCGCGTTTTTTCTTAAAAATTTGTTTCGTTATGGTGCGGTTTGGCATCAATCTCACCTAAGGATGGTTGTGGTTAGGGATTTGCGAAATAACTTGTTTCAAAAAATACTCTACTTACCCTTAGCTTTCCATTCTAACGAGCGCAGGGGAGACCTCATGGCAAGAATGAATAGCGATGTTGGAGAAATTGAAATAGCCGTAGTAAGTTTGCTTGAATTAATCTTTCGAGAGCCGATTGCGATATTCATCAACCTTCTTACCTTGATCGTGCTGAGTCCTGAACTAACGCTCTTCTCTTTATTTTTACTACCCGTTTCAGCATTGGTAATTTCCAAGATCAATAAAAGCCTTAAACGAACGGCAAAACAAGGTCAGGAACAAACAGGGTTATTGTTTTCATCGATTGACGAGGCATTACATGGAATTCGAATCATTAAAGCATTTCGAGCGATTAAATTTATTGAAAACCGGTTTAAAACCGTCAATCAAACCCATCAAAAACTCATCACAAAAACCTTTAGAAAAAAAGACTTATCTCCCCTAATCAATGAAACATTGGGTTCTCTTGTCATGGTGTTATTGGTTTGGGTTGGCGGTCTTTTGATATTAAACAAAAGCGCCTCAGGCCTGAGCGGCGAACTCTTTCTTACGTTTATCATTGTTTTCTCTCAACTTCTTCGCCCCATTCAATCCACATCGAATGCCTTGGCGAATATGGCCAAATCAAAAGTATCGCTCGATCGCATCAACCAGGTATTGATGGAAGACGAACAGATTTTAGATCCCCCAAACCCCCAAAATATTACGGCATTAAACCAAGAATTAATCTTTAAAAACGTTTCTTTTAATTATTCAGGTGATCCCGTTCTTAACAACGTTTCTTTTTCCGTACAAAGAGGAGAAAATATCGCTATTGTAGGAGAATCGGGAAGCGGTAAATCGACCTTGTTGGATTTAATCCCTCGATTTTATGACCCCGTGTCGGGAGAAATCTGCATTGATGGCAACAACCTCAAAGCCTTTTCGGTTGACAGTTTAAGGGCCCTAATTGGAATTGTTACTCAGGATTCCCTTTTGTTCAACGGTTCTGTCCTCGAAAACATTGCGTTTGGAGATCCTAATCCAAATCTTCAACGCGCTCAGGAAGCCGCAAAAAGCGCAAATGCCTTCGATTTCATTATGCAACTTGAGGGCGAATTCGAATACAATATAGGAGACCGAGGCAACAAACTTTCCGGGGGTCAAAAACAGCGCATTAGTATTGCAAGAGCTATTTATAAAAACCCACAAATTTTATTGCTAGATGAGGCAACGTCAGCACTCGACACCCAATCAGAACTGTTGGTTCAACATGCGCTCGAGCGACTGATGGAAGGTAAAACCAGCTTAATTGTGGCACATCGTCTAAGCACCATTAAGAAAGCAAATCGAATTCTCGTTTTAAGCAAGGGGCAAATCGTCGAGACGGGTTCACACCAGGAATTAATAGCCATTAAAGGACACTATTATCGTCTTTGTTCCCTACAAGGCCTCTCGTAAGTATGGATTTTTATAAAAACCCTTAACTTTTAACAACGATTTGCGTTTAATTTCGTTATTACCTTGAATGAGACCGTTATTCTCCCTTTTTTTGTTTTTTTTACTCGCCATATGTTTTCCTAACTGTGCGCAACTGATCACAAACGTGGGTCAGAGCCCGCAAAACTTGGTGCAAAACGTGTTGATTGGCCCGGGAGTTACTGTAAGCAATATTTTTTTCAACGGCAGCCCCACTGCCATAGGCTCATTTACCGCCACTGGAACCACCCTGGGCATTAACCAAGGAATTATCATGACTACCGGCACCGTGTTGCCAAACGGCACTGGCCCGCAAGGACCTAATAATTCCCCTTCTGCCGGAGTGGACAATAATATGCCAGGCTCAGGAATTTTATCAGGGATCATCGGAGGAACTCCCACTTTTAACGGTGCAATTTTAGAATTCGATTTTATTCCCTACGCGGACACGGTAAAATTTAAATACGTCTTTGGATCGGAAGAATACCCAGAATTTGCCCCACCCAACAACTCTACCTATAACGACGTTTTCGGTTTTTTTATTTCGGGGCCAGGAATCGCTGGACTTCAAAATATTGCTCAACTTCCCAATGGAGGAGGTGTTGTCTCGATCAATAACGTCAACTCAATTACTAACCAATCTTTCTATAACACCAACGGCGATGGCAATTCCCCTCCATACAACTCCTCTCCCAATTATATTCAATACGACGGGTTTACCGATGTTCTTGAGGCAATATCTCAAGTTCAATGTGGCGAGACGTATCACTTAATTCTTGCAATTGCCGACGTGGGGGATGGCGCCTGGGACTCAGGTATATTCTTGGAGGCCAATAGTTTGAGCACATTAACGCCGGTTGTTGTTACCCACACGCTATCTCAACAAGTATTTCAAAATCCCGATTGGATGGCCGAAGGGTGTGTTACGGCCACCGTGAATGTTACCAGGCAAAACAACTTGAACAGTGCTTTAACCATCCCCTTGGTTTTAACCGGTTCAGCAACCATCGGATTGGATTATAGCGGCGTGCCGAATTCCGTTACCTTCGCTCCCGGGCAATCCGTTTACACCTTTCAAATAAATGCCTTATCTGACGCTTTTGCGGAAGGATTGGAAACCATAAATATTGCCTTTAACGTTTCCGATCCTTGCGGGAACATTACCCCGATTCCCCTCAATCTTTTCATTCAAGACGTGCCTCCCCTTTCGGTTAATCTTAACGACACCACCTTGCTTTGCCCCAATTTGCCTCTTACCGTCAATGCCCAAGTCAGCGGAGGCATCACCCCTTATACCTACCTTTGGAGTACAGGGGCAACAACCCCATCCATTTCATTTACCGCTCAAAACACCGAACAACTTTTTGTGCAAGTCTCCGATAATTGTTCGGGACAAACTGTTACCGACTCTTGCTGGATTACCATTCCTGTTTTTCCTCCTCTTACCCTTACTGTTTCAAACGATATTACCGAAATTTGTCCTTTTATTCCCCATACCTTTTATGCACAAATTTCCGGTGGAGACGGCAACTACTCATTCCAATGGCGAAACAATGGGGTTTTACTTTCCTCGGTCGATTCCTTAACCGTTAGTCCAAGCACCACGAGCCAATATGTCGTAACACTAACCGACGGTTGTGGAAACACCGCTAGTGACACCGTCAATTATTTTATCACCAGTTTACCATTAACCCTGCAAATGACTCCAACCCAATACATTTGTCAAGGCGATAGTGCCTTCATAAGTGTTACAGCGAGCGGCGGCTTTGGAAATTACTACTATTTATGGCCTTCTAACGGAGCGACAACTCCTGGGATTTGGGTATATCCCAGCAGCACCAACAGCTATCAAGTACTGGTTTCGGATGAATGCCAAACATTCACGGTTAGTGGTTTTACTCAAGTACAGATAGTTAAACCCAAGGCGGATTTTACCATACTTACCAATAACCCAACCGAGAACTTACCCGTATCGTTTCTAAATACGACGCTTAACGGATACGGTTATACCTGGTATTTTGGCGACGGAGGGAGCTCCTATGAAATACATCCGACCCATACCTTTAGCCCTTTTGGCGAATATTATATTACCTTAATCGCGACTGACCTTAATGGATGCATCGACAGCATTACCAAACCCATTTATATTGAAGAGGAATTTTACATATACATCCCCAATACCTTCATTCCAGACGGCAATCGGTTCAACGAATATTTCTCCGGCAGTTTCGTGGGTGTTGAATGGATCAACATTGAAATATTCAACCGATGGGGAGAACGCCTGTTTTTTTCGGATCAATTAAATTTTGCTTGGGACGGCACCTACAAGGGCGTGCTGGTTCCTGATGGCACCTATACGTGGAAGCTTATTTACCGAAAAAACCGATCGCAAGAACAACAAATTTCAGGACACGTTAATGTAATTAAATAGGCCTTTCATTTTCTTCAGTACTATTACTTGTTGTAATTTTGCACCATCATGAAAAACATCCGCAATTTTTGCATTATTGCTCACATCGACCACGGTAAAAGCACCCTCGCCGATCGCTTACTTCAAGCGACCAACACCATTTCGGAACGAGACATGCAAGACCAGGCGCTGGACGATATGGACATTGAACGCGAACGCGGCATTACAATAAAAAGTCACGCCATACAAATGGCTTACCAATTTCAAGAACAGGACTATGTACTGAACTTAATTGATACTCCCGGGCACGTTGATTTTTCTTACGAAGTTTCCCGTTCAATTGCCGCCTGCGAAGGCGCATTGCTTATTGTTGACGCTTCCCAAGGAATCGAAGCTCAAACCATTTCAAATCTCTACCTAGCCCTAGAACACGACCTTGAAATTATCCCCATATTGAACAAAATGGATTTGCCCAGCGCGATGCCTGAGGAAGTAGCCGATCAAATCATTGATTTAATTGGTTGTAAGCCCACCGATATAATTCCTGCATCAGGAAAAACGGGCTTAGGGGTAGATCAGATTTTAGAGGCCGTGATCACCCGAATTCCTGCGCCGAAAGGTGATGAAAGCGCTCCTCTCCAGGCAATGATATTTGATTCAGTTTTCAATTCTTTTCGAGGAATCATTGCTTATTTCCGCGTACACAACGGCATTATGAAAAAGGGGCAAAAAGTCCGCTTTTTTAATACAGGTAAAGACTACAATGCCGACGAGGTAGGTATCCTTAAAATGGACTTGGTTCCCAAACAAGAAGTTAAGGCGGGGGATGTTGGGTACATTATTTCTGGAATCAAGGCGGCCAACGAAGTGAAAGTAGGAGATACCATTACCTCAGCGGAAAAACCTTGTGAAAGTGCCGTCAAAGGATTTGAGGACGTCAAGCCCATGGTATTTGCCGGCATCTATCCTGTAGACACGGAAGATTACGAAGAACTTCGTTTTTCCATGGAAAAACTTAAACTAAACGACTCTTCTTTGGTGTTTGAACCAGAATCTTCTGCTGCATTAGGTTTTGGTTTCCGTTGCGGGTTCTTAGGTATGTTGCACATGGAAATCATTCAAGAACGGTTGGAACGAGAATTTAACATGACTGTCATTACCACCGTACCGAATGTTTCGTATCACACCTACATGAAAAGAGATTCGCTGACCTGCTTGATGGTTAATAACCCCTCCGAATTGCCGGATCTGGCAGGAGTTGATCGAATCGAAGAACCTTACATCAAAGCCCAGGTCATTACGAAATCTGAATTCGTAGGTTCGATTATGACCCTTTGTATTGAAAAAAGAGGAGAATTAAAAAATCAAGTATACCTGACGCAAGACCGCGTTGAAATTACGTTTGAAATGCCTTTGGCTGAAATTGTTTTTGATTTCTATGATCGCTTAAAAACGGTATCTAAGGGTTATGCTTCTTTTGATTACCACCCCGTAGGCTACCGAGAATCCGACTTAGTCAAAATGGATTTATTGCTCAACGGAGAACAAGTGGATGCCCTTTCCGCTTTGGTGCATCGAGGCAACGCCTTTGATTTGGGTAAGAAAATCTGTATAAAATTGCGAGAACTGATCCCGAGGCAACAATTTGAAATTCCTATTCAGGCGGCAGTAGGAGCAAAAATCATCGCGCGCGAAACCATTAAAGCGCTCCGTAAAGACGTAACAGCAAAGTGCTACGGTGGAGACATCACGCGTAAAAGAAAATTGCTGGAAAAACAAAAAGCGGGCAAGAAGCGCATGCGCCAAGTGGGCCGTGTGGAGGTTCCCCAAGAGGCTTTCCTCGCAGTACTAAAATTAAACGATTAAAATAGACGATATGTACGAAGCACTTAAATCTGCACACTCAGGCCTGAGATGGGTGGTTATAGCTTTAATTATTTGGGCCATTTATAATGCCTTTATGGCCAAAGACTTCAACAAGCGCGAGAAACTCGTCAACTTGTTTTCCATGGTAAGCGTTCATACACAACTAATTCTGGGCTTTATTCTTTATGTTAAATCCCCGAAAGTTCAATTTTTTGATGGCTGGATGAAAGATTCCTTGTACCGTTTTTACGGCATGGAGCACCTTCTCGGGATGTTTATTGCCGTTGTTTTGATAACCATAGGGTATAGCAAATCCAAAAGAGCTAACACCGCAGCAGAAAAATTCAAGCCGATCAAAATCTTTTACCTCATTGGTTTAATCATCATTTTAGCAAGCATTCCATGGCCGTTCAGAGCAAATTTAGGTGGTGCTTGGTTTTAATGCTGTGGCTATTCTCGAGTTGCTCGGAGAATTCGGAGGCCTCTTTGGTCCGTAAAGAGGGGGTTAGAACGGGGCAAGAGTTGTACTTGTTAAATTGTGCAAGCTGTCACGGAGAGCGGGGAAATCTTGGTGTAGCTGGGGCAAAAAATCTACAGGCTACGACACTCGACAAAATCGCCATAGAAGCAATCATTCGAAACGGTAAACACGGCATGCCAGCATTTAAAGGAATCATCAGGCAACAAACCTCGTACGACTCACTTGTTGCTTATGTAATATCATTGCGCAATTAAATGGCCCACGCTACCATTGATGAAATCGAAGAAAGATGCATTCTTGTTGCAGTACTGCAAGGAAACGTTGATGCGCGCTTAACCCATGAATATTTAAACGAATTAGCTTTTTTAGCGGAAACTGCCGGGGCATCTGCGGTAGGATCTTTTACCCAAAAATTGCCCTTTCCCAATCCAAGAACGTATGTTGGCGAAGGGAAATTAGCCGAAATCAAGGCCTATGCAAATTTAAACGAAATCGATGCCGTCATTTTTGATGACGAACTCAGTCCTTCCCAATTAAGGAATATTGAGCGCGAATTAAATCTGAAAATAATCGATCGAAGCATCTTAATTCTCGACATCTTTGCAAAACGTGCCCGCACCTTTCAAGCAAAAACCCAGGTTGAATTGGCTCAACTTCAATATATGCTTCCCAGGTTAACGCGAATGTGGACCCACCTTGAGCGGCAAAAAGGAGGTATTGGTATGCGAGGCCCTGGAGAATCGCAGATCGAAACAGACCGGAGGATTATTCAGCAACGAATCGCCTTAATGAAAGTGCGATTGAAGGAAATTGACCAGCAAATGACCACCCAAAGGGGAAACCGTGGACAATTAGTCCGGGTTGCATTGGTGGGATATACGAACGTTGGAAAAAGCACAATCATGAACCTTATTTCAAAATCTGAGGTGTTTGCGGAAAACAAGCTATTTGCCACGCTCGACACTACGGTTCGAAAAGTCGTTATTGAAAATTTACCCTTCCTGCTCACCGACACCGTAGGCTTTATTCGAAAACTTCCACAGCCCTTATTAGAATCGTTTAAATCAACCTTAGATGAGGTTCGGGAGGCCGACCTCTTAGTTCATGTGTTGGATTTATCCCACCCGAATTTCGAAGAGCATTTTAATACCGTGAACACCACGCTTCAAGAAATTGACAAGGTTGAAAAACCTACCGTGGTTGTGTTCAACAAAATGGATGCTCTAACCGAAGAGGTGTCTCTTGACGAGTTAAAACGTACTTGGATGGCAAAACTAGGCGGAAGGCCCTGCATCTTTATTTCTGCCGTCCAAAAATTGAACATTGAAGAGTTCAGGGAAACTATTTATCAAGAGGTTAAAGAAATTTTTAAGATCCGTTATCCCTACAATAACTTCTTATATTAATTCCATAAAAAAAGGGGGCCGAAACCCCCTTTTTCTTTTCTATTAGAAAGATTAACGTACAACTACATTTTTAGTTGTTGAAAGACCTTCGCTTGAAATACGAACGATATAACTTCCTTTTGCCATGTTCTCAGTATCAAAAGAAACCACTTGCGTTCCGTTGGCGTTGTTCATGGATTGAACAGCGATAACGCGTCCTTGAATATCCAATACTTCAATGCTGTAATCTGCATTTTCTGCTTCGAAAGAAACATTGATTGCTTCGTTCGCAGGGTTTGGATAAACATTCATCGCAGCGATGAATTCTTCTTTAACCCCTAAAGCACCTGTTTTGAATGGCTTTTCTTCAGCATCACCAAATTCACCTCCGCTGCAAAGAACCGCCCCAAGTGCATCTTCCACTGAATAAGATCCTGCTCCGTAATCACAGCATATTCCGTCTCCGTATGAATCAAGAATTTCAAAGTCATAGCATTGGTTAGCGCTTAGTTGAACTTGAACTGGAGGACGTACTGTTACTCCATTGGCTCCTAAATCCTGCCAGTTTCCACCGCCAGATGCTACGGTAGTTCCAGCAGAGTTTTTAATGGTCCATGAAGTTTCCGAAGCGTACCGGTCTGTGGTGATTTTAACGGTTACATACTGGTTAGCGGCTAAAGTGGCCAAGGCAACGGTAGCAGTAACACTGTTATTTGCCGCAGAAGCATCTCCTGCAGTTGTAACGGCAACAGCTAAAGCTCCTCCGTTAAAGTTAGCAATGGGAGAACAGTTCACTGTTGCTACACCGTAAGTACCTAAGCTCCCTGAATACGTTCCAGTAGAAACCGTATTTCCACCTTGAGTAATGGTAACAGTAGCAGCCGTTAACGGAGATGTTCCATTGTTTTGAATTTGAACGGAAGGCGTGTAGGAGCCCTCACAATGGGTCAAACTTCCTTCGTAAGAAATCGCTGCAACGTCTGCTGGGTTTGAAGCAGGAGGGGGACATTGTTGTAGGTAACTTATCAAATTGTTTAAGGTTCCAATCCCGCCGGCAACTCCTGATTTTAAAATTTGACGATTCGGGCAAATCACGTACATTTCAGGAAAATAATCGATGCTCATTCCTGAATTCTCAAAAGACGCTTGATTTGCTAAGTTTATAATCGGCATATTTTGACCTGTTACCCAATCACCCTGGGTATTGCCACCTTGGCCATTCAACTGAGCTACGGTTGTTTGCGGATCTCCTTCTACAAAGAACACCATCGCTTGGTTGGTTCCAGAGGGCCCGTATTGGTTGTAAAAATTATTCAACGCGCCCGTTCCGTGGTAAGTCCAACAAGGGCCGCACCAAGTTGCAGAAATGTCAATAACCACCATTTTACCTTGGTCAAGGTAATCGAATAACGAATGGGAGGTTCCGTTGATATCGGTCAACGTGAAGTTGCTCACCACGGTTCCTACTGGAGTTTGAGCGTAAGACGCCGCGCCCGTTAAGAGAGCAAAAGAGAATAACAATTTTTTCATCTTTAAAATTTTAAGTTTCAGTAAATTTAAGATTTCTATTCGAATTATGAAAAAAAACCTGGTGGTTTTTTCTGGAGCAGGCATGAGTGCCGAAAGCGGTGTTAAAACGTTTCGAGGGGGAGATGGGCTTTGGAAAAATTACCGTATTGAAGAAGTTGCCACGCCTGAAGCCTGGAGGGCTGACCCGGAATTGGTTAGCCGTTTCTACAATGAGCGCAGAAAACACATTATGGAATGTTCTCCAAACGAAGCCCATTACATCATTGCCTCACTGGAAAATCTGTTCGAAGTGCTGGTCATTACCCAAAACATCGATGACCTGCATGAGCGGGCAGGAAGCTCAAGGGTCATGCATTTGCACGGCAACATCCGCCAGGCTAAATCCAGTGGCCCAAATCAAGAAGCCGTTTATTATCCTATTGAGGGCTGTGAACTCACCCAACAGGATCAATGCCCCGAGGGATACAGGCTCCGGCCTCATGTGGTATGGTTTGGGGAAGATGTGCCTCTTTACGCGAAAGCACTCGAAGAAATTCAAAGGGCTGAACTATTCATTGTGGTTGGGACATCCTTGATGGTTTACCCGGCAGCAGGCCTCATCCATCATTTAAGGCACGGTTGTGAAGCCTACTTGATTGACCCAAATGCGCATCATCTTACCGTGCCGAATAGCTTTACGTGCATAGCCGAAACTGCAGTTGAAGGAATGAAGAAAATGAAGGAACAACTTACTTCTTAAGCGTTTCCTTGATAAAGAGCTCAATAGCACCAACCATGGAGGGTGCTTTAGGATGAGGTGCAGCAACATCCAATCGCAAGTTGTTTTTTAAAACGGCGCGCGCTGTGCTTTCCCCATATGCAGCAATGAACGTATTGTTTTGCTTAAAATCAGGGAAATTTTTAAATAAAGATTCTATCCCCCCAGGACTGAAGAAAACTAACATGTCGTAATACACATTTTCTAAATCCGTTAAATCGGCGGCTACTGTTCTGTACAAAATCACCTTGGTGAAATTAACCTTGTGTTGGGTCAACGTTTCAGGAATTGAATCGCGTAAAATATCGGTGCAGGGAAGCAGATATTTCTCGTTTTTGTGCTTCTTCATGACCTCGGCCAATTGGTCAATGGTTTGTTGACCAAAGAAGATTTTACGTTTACGATATGGAATGAACTTTTGTAAATACTTAGCCACTGCCTCAGAAATGCAAAAATACTTCATCGACTCAGGGACTTCGAAACGAGCGTCTTCAGCAATGCGAAAAAAATGATCTGCTGCAATTTTTGAAGTTAAAATTATCGCCGTATGCTCGGTTAAATTTACTTTTTGGGATCGAAACTCTTTCCCGTCAACCCCTTCCACCTTAATAAAAGACCTAAAATCCACCTTTATGCTGTACTTGTCCCTTAAATCGTAGTAGGGGGACTTGTCTCCATCGGGTTTGGGTTGTGAAATGAGGATTGATTTAATGGCCAAAACCTGAGATTAAGGTGTTAGTAACTCAAACCATTGTGGGTTATAATACTTTGAGAGTAAAGCACTTGGAACCACATAAACGGTGCAAAAGTACAAAATAAAATAATACCACAAAAACCCAGTATTTCGAAAGCCGAAGCCGATTGTCCAAAACCGTAAGCAAAAAATAACGATAAAAAGACCGACGAGAATCCACAAGATCGTCATGGATGGATCGAGGAAAATTTGAAGGAAATTAATACCAACTGTCAATACGCTAAAAAAATATAACCCAACATTGCCATCTTGAAGTGTTTTTATGGTGACTTTGTGCAGAAAAAACCAAAGAAAAAAATAATCCAAATGCCACAGTAGCAGCACAACTATTGAAATACAGAGGGCTATCCAAAACGCCGTTTTCAGGTAAAAGGTTGCCACTAAATAATTGGTCAGAAAAAGGGCTATTCCTAATCCCAAATTGATAAAAAGAGAAAGAACTGAAACTTTATCAAATGCCTGCCCTACCCTTAATCCAGCATTTCGCCCGAAACTTAACAATAAGGCAGCCCAGGAACCGCCTATCCTGTAATGAACCACCCCAACCAGAAAAACCTGTAAAACCCAAACGAGAAAATACCAATTTTCAAGAAATGCAATGCGATCATTTAACAACATCCCCTGCAAAAGTAATGCATTTTAGCACCATTTCCCGAATCAATATATGTATCTTTGTACCCATAAGCAGTAACCATGAAAACAGATTTATACCAACATCCTGATTATTACTTGCTCGATGATTTATATACTGATGAACACAGGCTCATACGCGATGCTGCAAGACAATGGGTAAAAAAAGAGGTTTCGCCAATTATTGACGACCATTATGAAAAAGCAACGTTTCCTATGCATCTGCTTAAGGGCCTCGGTGAAATCGGAGCTTTCGGCCCCTACATCCCCCTTGAATACGGGGGAGCCGGCCTTGATCAAATTTCCTATGGACTGATTATGCAAGAATTGGAAAGATGTGACTCCGGATTGCGATCAACCGCATCGGTACAAAGTTCTCTTGTAATGTATCCCATATGGCGGTATGGTTCTGAAGAACAACGAATCAAATACCTTCCCCAATTAGCCCGTGGCGAGATGATGGGTTGTTTTGGGCTCACTGAACCGGATTATGGCTCCAATCCCGGTGGAATGACCTCGAATTTTAAAGAGGATGGTGACCATGTAATTTTAAACGGTGCAAAAATGTGGATTTCCAATGCCCCGTTCGCTGATATCGCTGTAGTTTGGGCAAAGGATGAAGGCGGAAGAATCCACGGATTAATCGTTGAGCGAGGAATGGAGGGGTTTTCAACTCCTGAGATGCACGGTAAATTGTCGCTTCGCGCTTCATCAACAGGGGAACTGGTTTTTGAAAATGTACGGGTGCCCAAATCAAACATACTTCCGGGAAGAAGCGGTTTAGGGGCGCCTCTAAGTTGTTTAGATTCTGCGCGTTTCGGCATCGCTTGGGGGGCCTTAGGAGCCGCAATGGATTGCTACGACCAGGCAGTAAGGTATAGCAAGGAACGAACTCAATTCAGCCATCCTATTGGTGCTTTTCAATTGATTCAGAAAAAATTAGCGGAAATGTTAACCGAAATAACCAAGGCTCAACTGTTGACATACCGTTTAGGGCAGCTAAGAAACGAAGGAAAAGCGAGCACGGCTCAAATTTCAATGGCCAAAAGAAACAATGTTGAAATCGCTCTTAACATTGCGCGAGAAGCACGGCAAATTCACGGGGGGATGGGAATTACAAGCGAATACTCCATGATGCGGCACATGGCCAACTTAGAGTCCGTTGTTACCTATGAGGGAACGCACGATATCCACTTGCTGATTACCGGCATGGATATCACCGGAATCGCGGCATTTACTAGGGAAATGTAAACCTAATCCGGAAGAATATCTCCTCGAAGTCTTCGAAGTCTAAGTCGCGTTTCTTCCGTGTAAACACTTCCTGGATATTTATCAATTATCTTAAGAAAAACCGCTTTGGCCTCTTCGATGTCCTTGTAGTGTTCTTCGAGTAACTTCGCCATTTGAAATAAGGCGTCGTCTGCCAGTAACTCCGTAGGATAGGTGGAAACTAACCGTTGAAAAAACTCCATCGCCTGGTCATAGGCCCCTTGCTGCATGAAAGCTTTTCCCTTCAAAAAAAGAAGGTCATCGTTTAGCACAGATTGTGGAAATTTTATCGAAATGGAATCCATCCATTGAAAGGCTTCTTGATACCTTCGCTGCAGCAATAACAATTCACTTTTAGCGTAAGCGCTCATGGCATCATAGTTGCTGTCCAGGCCGTAATTTTCTAAAATAAGTAACGAAAGCTGAATGGCATCATTGCTTATGAATCGAGAGGTTGCCTGTTTTAGTACATCCAATTGAGATTGGGCATATTCAAATTCGCCATCAAAATAAAATATTCGGGCATTTTTGAATTTTGCCTCGTTACCAATGGGCTCAAACTTAAAGGCGTCGTTTATCTGCATGTACATTAACGACGCATCCCAAATGCTATCCATAATTACGCAAACATCCGCCAATTTCAACCTGATCTTAGCCCGCTGCATATCCGTGATACCGTTTTCAACAACTTTTTTTTCCAAGTACTCTTTGGCTTTCGACGCTTGATTTGCGTAAAACCCAAGAATTTCAGCATACTCTAAAACAATTCTATCGGATCCGTAACGTAAGATGTCATTTTGCGATAAGAATTGCTCGTAATCTGCAATGATTGCATTGATCTCATCTTGGGTAAATTTTCGAAGCGAAGTAACCTGTTTGAAGTAAGCCGATAATCGCCATTGTTGGGCCTCAATTTTCAAGGTTAAATTTTGATTGATAACCTCGTTAAGTGCCTTTACAGCCAAATCAAACTCATTGTTTTCGAGGCAAGTCGTTGCAAAATCAATCAAGCTCTGACCATCCCCTTGAATTCTTTTTTCATAAGCAGCACATTGTTGATAGGCTGCGCTAAAGTTTTTACTTTGAAGAAAAAACCAAATCAGCATTTCTGCATACACCGTATTAGAAGGGTCTTTCTGTCCGGCAAGTAGGAATCGATTCTTGACCTGTTTTAATTCTTCTGAATCTTTGGAAAAATCAAAATTAGCTGCGATTTCCAATTGAATTTGTTCTTTCATAGAACTGTTCTTGGAAAGCACTTGCAAATAAAATTCCAAAGCCTTTAGCTTATCTCCCTGAGCCGTGCATATTTGAGCTAGCCAGAGTTCAAAAGGGTAGAATTTAATCGTCTTTTTTGCTTTATCAACGATATCTTTTGCCCAATCAAATTCATCGATGGCCAATAAATTATCGATGATGTCTTGCACTTCTTTTGAATCATAAAAATCCAATTTAAGGATTTCGTTTTTAACCTTTTTGGCCTTATCCTCTTCTGCTATTCCTTGGTAGAAAAAATAAAATTGAATTTTCAGAATCACATCCGAAGCATTGGCCGAAACCTGCTTTTTGAAAAGTTTTTCGGCTCCTTTTTTATCTCCCGTGTTTATAAGGCAATCTAAATATCTGCTGAAATACACCTTATTCGGAGAACTGTTGTAAAGGGGCTCATAGTAGATTAAGGCTTTCGAAAATTCGCCGTTAGCATAATAATATTGGGCAAGTTGTATGTCCGTTTCTGTTTGAGCGTGTACTCCAATCAAAAAAAAACAGAAAAAAACGAGAAAATTGCGTTTAGATTTCACCCTTTTTGCTTTCTACCCTTTCCAGAAACTTAACCAGTTTAGGATGTAATAAACGGTACGTTTCGTAAATAGTAACGATTTTTTTTTGCAGATTCGCAGATCTGCTTGCAAGAGTCCGAAGATTTTTGCGTTCCATTCGAATATAATTGCCGTATTGATCCCTTCTCCCCCAACCGTTTTCAACATCCTTTTTCAACGCTTTTAGCTGATTTCTTTGCTTCTCCAGGGAACGCTTCAGTTCAACGAAATATTCATTGGCCTTTCCAATGCTTTTTCTGGCCTTTTTATACGTGTCCATATCGAACGCATAGTCGTGATATATGGTATCTAACAACAGTTTATTTTTCAAAGAAGTCTCCACGCGCATCATTTCAAAGCGCACTTGATTTAAGGTGTCTGGAAAATTCCCGATCGCAACGCGCTGTATGCTGTCCAACGTTAAACTTAGGTTAGTTATAGCCTTTAACTGTTCTTTTTGGCGCAAATCGGAACAAGAACATAAAATTAACGCTAACAATGAACCAATGATGTGCTGTTGCTTAAATCTTCTCAAAACCTGTATATTTATGTAAAACCTCTGGAATTGAAATGCTTCCGTCTTGATGTTGATTGTTCTCAAGGAGGGCTGCTAAAATCCTTGGTAATGCTAACGCAGAGCCATTCAAAGTGTGGCAAAGACGCGTTTTTTTATCGGCATCTTTGAATCTTAGCCTCAATCGATTTGATTGAAAAGTATCAAAACGAGAAACCGAACTCACTTCCAACCATTTATTTTGGGCAGAAGAGTGTACTTCAAAATCATACGTCATTGCCGAAGCAAAGCCCATGTCTCCACCGCACAAACGCAATATCCGATACGGAAGATCTAATTTTTCCAATAATTGCTGGACATGCGCGACCATCTCATCCAAGGCTTTGGAAGTGTTATCCGGGTGCTCAACACGGACGATTTCCACTTTGTCAAATTGATGCAATCGATTTAAGCCTCGAACGTCTTTTCCGTAGGAACCTGCTTCTCTTCGAAAACAAGGAGTGTAGCCGCACAACTTGAAAGAAAACTCACTCGTTGGAATAAGTTCATCTCTAAAGATGTTGGTGATAGGAACTTCCGCTGTGGGAATTAGAAATAAATTATCCAAAACTGCATGGTACATTTGACCCTCTTTATCGGGAAGTTGGCCCGTACCAAAACCACTTGCCTCATTAACCAATAAGGGTGCTTGATATTCCTCGTAACCTGCTTCATTTGCCTCATCAAGAAAGAATGATACCAGCGCCCTTTGCAATTTAGCCCCCTTTCCCCGATAAAAAGGAAATCCTGCTCCGGATACTTTTACCCCTAATTCAAAATCGATAATTCCTTTTTCTTTCGATAAATCCCAATGAGGTTTGGGAGAAAAGGGGAAAGATGTCGTTGATTTTTTTTGAAAAACCACCTCATTATCGTTCAAATCCTTGCCTTGTTTTACCTCTGCACAAGGGGTATTAGGCAAGATCAATAGCAATTGATGCATTTCCTTTTCTTTCTCCTCTGCGGCAAGCTTGAGTTGCGCCTCTTGTTCTTTTAAGGAAACCGTTTTAGCTTTTAACAGACTCCCCTCTCCGTGTTTTCCCTCCTTAAATAATCCCCCTATTGTTTTAGCCAGGGTGTTCGACTCTTCTAACACGCCATCCAGCCGCTGTTTCAGACTTCGCCATTCGGTATCTAAGTTTAAAATCCGTTCAATAATTTCTCGGGCCGCCAAATTCCTTTTGGTAAGGGCTTGAATGATTTCCTCTTTTTGGCTTCGGAGCCGTGATAGTTCTAACATGCTATTTTATTGCTACAAAAGTAAGCTTCAATTGTCAAATGAGGGAATTAAGTGTCGGTTGTGTGAGTTTTTGTTGATGTAAAGGTAGTGGGTTTGACGCATTCATAAACGTCTAATTGTTAATTAAAGTTCTTAAATCCTACTTATTCCAAAAAGGGATTCGTTAATTTTAGGCAGTGTTGACTTTATGATTGTAAAAATTGTTAATAAAAACGGTTTTATCTTACCCGACTACGAAACAGAAGGGGCCTCGGGAATGGATGTGCGTGCCCACATAGACAAAGATATTGAATTGGGTCCCGGTGAACGCAAATTGTTGCCAACCGGTCTTTATTTAGAAATACCTCAGGGAATTGAATGCCAAATCCGGCCGAGGAGTGGACTAGCTCTAAACAAAGGCTTAACCGTCGTTAATACACCCGGAACCGTCGATGCAGATTATCGGGGTGAAGTAGGCGTAATTCTCATTAACCATTCGTTGGAAAAAGCAGTAATACGTCCCGGAGAACGCATTGCTCAATTGGTGTTTTGCCCGGTAGTTCGAGTTACCTGGAAGGAAGTTAGTGCCCTACAAACAACCGAAAGAGGTCAGGGAGGATTTGGAAGCACCGGCATAAAATAAAAAGCATGAATATTATCATCCCCATGGCAGGAAGAGGAAGCCGATTAAGGCCACATACCTTAACCGTGCCCAAACCGCTTATTCCTGTTGGAGGCATCCCTATTGTTCATCGGTTGGTAGAAGACATTGTGAAAATATGTGGTAAAAACATAAATTGTATTGGCTTCGTAACGGGCGATTTCGGAGCAGAAATAGAGTTAGCACTTTGTGCGACGGCGGAAAAATTCGGAGCTAAAGGAAAAATTTATCATCAACTTGAACCTTTAGGAACAGGCCATGCCGTACATTGTGCCGCTGAATTATTAAACGGACCTGTCGTGGTTGCTTTTGCAGATACCTTGTTTAGGGCGAACTTCACCATTGATCCCAAGGACGATGGTATCCTGTGGGTAAAAAAAATCACGAACCCGGAAAATTTTGGCGTTGTTCAACTTAACGCCGAAGGGGTAATTGTAAATTACATTGAAAAACCTACACAATTCGTTTCAGATTTAGCCATGATTGGTGTTTATTACATTCGTAAAGGGGAAGAACTTTATCGAGAATTAAAGTATCTCATTGACCACGATGTGATTAAAAGCGGTGAATACCAATTACCTGATGCCTTTCGAAGGCTTACAGAGCAGGGCGTTCTTTTAAAACCAGGAGAGGTAACCGATTGGTTAGATTGCGGAAATAAAAGCGTCACTGTTGATACAAACGCAAGCGTGCTCAACTTCGACCTGATGGACAAAAAGCCTTTGATTGCTACCTCGGCAACCCAAATCAATAGCCTTATAATACCCCCGTGTTATGTGGGTGAAAACGCCCATCTTTTCAATTCGGTCATTGGACCCCATGTCAGCATTGGTAGCGGAACGCGCGTGGAGAACTGCCGGATAAGTAATAGCATTGTTCAACGCGAGTGCCGAATCAACAATGTTGTACTGGATGGCTCAATGATTGGCTCTCAAGTAACAATAAACGGGCATGCGAAAAACGTGAGCCTTGGAGACTTTTCCGATTTCAATGGGTAAAATTTGCCTACCTCTGCTTTGCTTGACGATATTGGGCTGTAAACCTCCTGAGTCCATTACCTCTTCTGCTTCCTCAAATCAATTTCTCGAAATTCAAAAATATCATGAAGCCTTACGCGCTTACTGTAAACGAGACTATACCACCGCATTAGCTTCAAGCAATGACTTGTTAAGGTATAATCCAAACCACGATGCTGGTCTCTACCTGATTTCTAAAATATATTTTGATCAAGAAAACATGTCGGAGGCTTCGAATTACCTCCTCCAAGCAGGAAATGCGGATCCTGAAAACGATTTCATTACCCAAGAAATCGGATACATGTATAGCTCGACGGGTAATTACAAGAAAGCAGCGCAAATGAGTGAAATGCTGATACAAAAAAATCCCTACCAGTCCGAACATTATTATACCGGCTTTGAAAACTACTTGAAAGCCGAAGACAGCAAAGCGGCCTTGCGCATTTTGACGTTGCAAGAAAAAAATCTCGGAACATCCATAGAGCTATACCTAAGAAAATACCGCGCCTTTTTAATAGAGGGTCAACCCGATAAAGCCTACAAGGAATTGGAACGGGGTTTGCAAGAATTTTCAGCAGAACCTCGTTTGTTGGCGCCGCTAATTGACTTATATATTGAAACAAATAAAGAAGAAAAGGCCATGTCCTTGCTCAAACAACTTTGTTTTTCCGACCCCGAAAACGGTTATGCCCGTTATTTATACGGTGATTATCTCAAAAAACAAGGGCAAATAACAGAGGGGCGCCGTCTTATTAATGAATCCGTTCTTTTAAAAGGCCTATCCGTTGAAAAAAAAGCAGAAATTGTTTTAGAAAATATTAAATCCACCGGTTGCATTGAAGAGAACCGGTACATTACCCTTTCGCTTTTAAAACAAAACCCAAAAGATTTTGTGACCTACACACTCAATGGAGATTTAATGATGGAGTGCGATGAGCCCTTTTCAGCGCTAACTTATTACCTCCAAGCGCTTACGATCTCACCCAACGCTTATCCTGTTTGGTCAGCCGCGTTAATGATTGCGTATCGAGAGGCGATTTGGGATAGTTTATGCGCAAACAGTACCCGTTGTATAGGGTTGTTTCCTCTACAACCTCTTCCCTATTTAATGCTTGGAATTGCGAACTACAACCTCAATCAAATCAAAGAAGCAGAAACCGCCTTCCAATTAGGGAAAGCCTATGTTATTGACAATCCAGAACTGGAGTTGCAATTTGACGCGTACATTTCCCTTTTGTCGTTGTCTCAAGGGCCAACTAATCTAGTAAAATCAAGGTTTTATGAGGTATTTAAAGACTTTCCCCAAAACTGCGTTTTAAAAGCTGAGATGGCGGAGTGCCTTATGGGCAACAAAAATTTTGAGTCCTTCGTAGATTCGCTCATCCAAGATTGCAACGATCATAACCCGAATCAATCCTATTTTATAGCGCTAAAAGCCAAACATTATTTAACACAAAAAAACCTTGAGTTAGCTCAAGAATGGATTAATAAAGCAGAGATTAGTGGCTATCCCTTACGATGGTGCCTGGAATTTCGAGGAGATTTGTTTTTCGAAAAAGGGAACAACAACATGGCTGTAAAATTGTGGAAAGAAGCTGTAACCAACGGAAATCATTCATTGCGATTGAGAAAAAAATTACCATAAATATGCAAATAGCCCCCCTATTATCTCTGCTTGTTGGTGTGTTGTTCTCTCCCGCTTGTGCAAAAAAAACAACTCTGACCAACGCATACACTTCCAATCATGAAATCATTGCGTCTCAAACAATTACCCCTTCCTCGCGAGTGTTAGATAGCCTTTTTGATCAGCCCTGGCAGTGGCTATACGGAAAATATGCTGTTTCTTATTCTGACGGAGATCGAAAACTCAGCGTGAAACTCAGTTTAAAATGTACCAAAGATAGCGCTGCTAATGCCCTTATATCCTTTGCCTCGATTCCTTTCATCAACAGTTTCATTACAAAAGACAGCATTTTGTATTTAAACAAGCAAGATAGGTGTTACAACAGGCTGCCGTTAGAATCGCTTAAAGAACTTCTGGGTGTCGAGTTATCCCTATCAAACCTTCAAGAATTGTTTCTTGGAATGCCGGTTTCCTATTCGGCTTCCTCGCTAAAGGAAAGTCCAAATCAGCAATTAGACACACTTATCTTTGTGCAACAAGACAGCGCACTTACCGTTTTCTATACCTATGTGATGAGCATGTCTAAAATCGTTCAACAACACATGGTGCTCGCAGATGGCCGAAACATGACCGTCTCTTATCTGGCATGGAATGAGGGCGCTATTGATGTCCCCTCTTCGATATTGATAACTATTACAGACAGAGGAAAGGAATCGCTCCTTAAATTGGTTATCGATAAATATGAATTAAACCTTCCACATCAAATTCTCGTTGAAATTCCTGAAGACTATGAAAATTGCCCATAAATTTTTGATTTCGTGCTTGCTCCTTGGATTTAGTATTGAGGCTCAAAACACCCCGGATAATTTAAAGAAAGAACAGCGAACGCTGGAAAAGAAAATTTCTCAAACCAAAAGCTTACTTAAAAAAGTGCAGAGCAATAGTAAAAACTCGCTGCACGAAATGGTCTTACTTGATAACCAAATTAAAAGTAGAGAGGCGTTAGTAAGGGTTTTTGACAGCCAGATAAGGATGGCAGAAATTAAAATGATAACTAAAAAAAATGAAATCACCCGGCTTAAAAAACGCTTGATTAAGCTCCGAAATCAGTACAAACTGATGCTAAAATATGCCTACAAAAAAAGAAATAATTTGGGAAAATTGATGTTTTTGTTGTCCGCAAAATCCTACCAGGAGGCAATGCATCGAAATAGTTATTTGAAAAAAGTTGCGCGCTTAAACCGAAGACAAGCCGAATTGATTAAACAAAATCAACACCTCATCGAAAAAGAAATCCTTTCCATTGAGCAAGAAAAAAATTTCAAAACACTTGCCTTGAATGAAAAAAGAGATGAAAAGACCAAAATTGAAACGGACAAAGCCCAAAAAGAAAAAACATACAACAAACTTAAACTCAACGAAAAAACACTGCTGGCCCAACTAAATGAAGCCGAAAAAAAACGCAGAAACATTGAATCAAAAATACAACAGGCCATTTTAGAGGAAACAAGAAAAGAGGAAGCGCGTAAAAAAGCAAAAGAGGAAGCAAAAACCAAGGCAACTACAAAAACAACTACCCCCACCCCGAAACCTAGCGAAAACACCGAGAAAACCGTTGAGGTGGCTTCCAATTATAAACCAGAAACCCTCTCTTCAGAAGGAGCTGTTGCGGGAAAAAATTTCGAGGCGAACAAAGGGTTGATGCCTTCCCCGGTTATTGGAGGCTCTATCACGAGTAGATTTGGTAAGAACGCACATCCTACGTTAAAAGATGTCTATGAAAATAACAACGGCATTGACTTATCGTGCAGCGCAGGATCGAGCGTTCGCTGTATTTTTGAAGGTGTGGTTAGCTCCATTTTAAGCATTGCAGGAGCGGGTAAGGTTGTTATTATCAAGCACGGAAATTATCGCTCTGTTTATAGCAATCTCAGTTCCGTTGCTGTGAGCACCGGTCAACTCGTCAGCACCAAACAAAACCTTGGGACATTATTAACGGAAGAAAATATCTCCGTACTGCATTTCGAGATTCATAGCGTAAACGGGATGGCCATAACCCCGTTAAATCCTTCTCTCTGGCTGAAGAGATAAAAAGTTGTGAAGGATGACGATTAAGGCAAACATGGTGAAAACAGGAATTGCCGCTTTATCCGTGTCTAAAAAATTATTCAAAAATGCGTGAATGAAATAAGTAGACAAGGAAAACAATATCCCACAAGCCACGACAAAAACTTCGCGATTAACCGTTCGCGAGCGATGCACCAACTGAATTAAATAATAAAATCCAGTACCAACAAAGCCAAGAAACAAGATCAAACCCATCAATCCCGTCTCGGATAATGCGCTTAAATATTCACTATGGGCATTGCCCATATCTCCAAAATTGGTTGAAATGATGGTTAAATTTTCCGGCGCCTGAAATCGAGCGTATTCAAACGCATAGGTTCCTAAACCAAAACCAAAAACCGGGCGTTCCTTAAACATTTCAATAGCACATGTCCATCGATTAATACGCTCCAAATTTGAAGCATCCGTAGTCACATTAGTAGCGCTCTTTAAACGGTCATCAAAAGATTCGGTAGTATGTTCTGCTTTATTTCGTGCTAACTCCAGTTGAATCTGATCGCCGAATTTAATGTAAACAACAGCAACGGCCAGAAGCCCGAGCAAAATCCAACGAAAATCAATGCGGAAATATACTAACGCAAACACCCCTGCTGCGCCTAAAACGCTTAACCAAGCAGCACGTGTGTACGAGAAATACAGCCCCAATAAAATGATTATAAATAACGTTAACAAGACCATCGAGCTCAAGGCTGACTGTCGTTTAAAAAAAAATAGCATTACCGGAAAAGGGGTTACAAGCGCAACAGCAGCACCGTAAATTGTATGGTCCTTGTAAAACGGAGACATTACCCAGTGGCTTTCTTTTTCACCAAAATGGTAACCGGCATGGTTGACAATCGTGTAAACAACCACTAAGGCCATACCACAGGTAAAAAACCAAAAAAATCGTCGGATAGCGCGCCAATCGGTTAAAAACAAATGAGCAAAGAATAGGCACGGAACAACAAACCACAACTTCGACAACAAGGCTTTAGAGGAAACTAATGGATTGGTGCTTGGAATGGACGAAATAACCAACCAACTCAAGTAAAAAAATAACATAACAAAAAGGGGATGTTTATATTCGTTCCAACCTAAACCGTCCGATTTAATCTTATTTGCAACAAGTAAAAGCATGAGTCCGAAGAGAATAGGTTCAGTAGGTAAAAAGAGACCAAAACCTTCGGTATATTCCTCAATATTAACAGACAACGGCGTGAAGAAGGCCAGGGAAATAAAGACGAATTGCGTTTGGTAAATCGCAAGGTAAAGTAATACAACCGCCGCAGGTATAAGTAGTGAGAAGTACCATCCGTATTGAAAAACATAAGCCAAAAGAAATCCTAGTAGGGCACCAAAAGCTGTGATAACTACGGCGTTAATGCGCATCACATGCTTTTTAACTCCTTATATTTTTCCCAAAATAATAGGGCAAACACGGCAAAAATGAGCGACGAAATGGTCGTAACTAAAATGATGATCAATCGCTTCGGTTGGTCCTTTTTATCCGCTTCTACTGCTCTTTCAACAACAAACTTATGGTTGAATTTCGTATTTGCATCTGACTCAGCTTGTTCGTACGATACATTGAAATCTTCAATTTTAACGATTTTTTCGTTTCTCATATACTCCAAACCATCGTACATCGCGCCATACTTCATGTTGATGTCGATTTTTTTCTTTAATTCCTCTCGATCCTTTGGGTTTTTCGCATCAACATAGGCTTGAAACAAATTAGAACGAACGTCCAATGCAATAACCCCTAAATCCGCGAGGCTATCCAGTTTCTTTAAAATAACATCCCGATCTTTTTTCATTTGAATCAACTTACGTTCATTGACTTTAAACGCGGGGCGCGTTCTTTCGAAAATCATATCATTTTTAACAGTATCAATTAAATCAATAATCTTATTAGCTATTTTTGCCGCCTTTTTGGGATTTTCATCCAATACATCAACGCGTATAGAACCATAACGCGTTCGACTGAACGAAATATGATTGTTGTAAGCTTCATTGATTCTATAGTTTTTGTTTGTAGCGTTTGCATCGATGCGATAATGTTGAAAAAGGTTAAATTCTTGAATAATTTTATCCCTAATCTGGGAACTTTGAAGAATTTGAACCAACTGCTCCGCTTGCTCTTCTTCCCCAAAATCCATGGTCCCGGCCTTGGCGTTTCGCTGTTCAGAAAAAGAAACACTTCCCGTTGCCGCGGGAAAAACAATTGCCGTACTTAAATACAAAGGGGGAAGTAAAAAAGCAACAACAGCAGAAATAACCATAGCTGCAGAACTGAATACTAAAATCGATTTTCTGTTAATCCACAAAAAATGCATGAGGTTATTCGTACTACTCGGTAAGGTGTTAGGGTTTTCTCGCATAAATAACAAATCGGGTACGAAGATACGTGAATAGAACCGACTTAACGAAAAAGAACGAGAATTATTGAGTGTCCGTTTTGTTTAGAGAAAATAAATAAATGTTTTTCACCTCCACAACAGAAAACCAAAAAATGCCGAATATTACTGAAGAAACTGAAAGGAAAAGAACGGAGTAATTCGAAAACCCGCTCAGTAAAAAATGAATGCAACTTAAAAAGCCAATAAAAAAAATCAATGGTAACCAATAAGCCGGAGTTATTCTCAACTGCACCTTAATGATGGAATAATAAATCAATAAGGAGGAAACCGTTGCTTGTGTTATAATGGCTACAACAACCGCCCCTTTTGACCCGTACCATGGAATCATACAAGCATTTAAAGAAACCGAAAATACAGCGGCTAAAATAGAAATGCTATTAAGAATCTTTAAACTGCCATTGGCAGTAAGCAGCGTGCCAAAAATAAAATTAAAACTCATCGCAAGAAACGCGAGCATCAACCCGATAAAGATAAAACTGGAATGCTGGGTTACATGATCTTGGTACAGCGATGATAAAATTAATTCTGCATTCTCAACAGCGACAAAAACGAGCGCCAATGCGCCTCCGACTAACCATCTGAAAGACACAGAAATCAATTCATTGATTTGTTGATCCCTCTGGTGCAACATTCGGCTAAACATAGGAAAAAGTACCGATGCAAAAATAATTCCCACCATGTATAATGCGTCATACAACCTAAAACCTTGGGCAAAAACTCCGGCCTCGTAAGCTCCATCTGGAGCGAGCAGTCGAATTAATAATGTATCGGCGCGATTGTAAATTAGCATAAATAAGACCAATGTTGCATAAGGCGCACTATGCGTGACTATTTCCCGAATGTATTTCCAGTTTAAAGCCAGTGCAGACCATTCTACCAATCCCCGTAAATGAAATAGCCCAACCAATAAGGTTATTAAATAACATGCCGTTTGGACGATAACAAACAATTCAATGGAAATCCAATATGGGAACTGAATAAATGCCAAGCCGATGAAAAGAATTAAAAGCGCTCTATCGAGGACAGACAAAAAAGAATCTAAAAAAAATCTATGCTGGCCTGAAAATACACTCCGAATTAATGCGATGCTTTGGACCAAAAATTGATTGAAAATTAAAAGAAATAATACGGTCTCATTGGTTTTAATCAAGTCGAAAATAAAGGCCAAAAAGAGCACAAACCCGGCGTAAACTAAAAATAATATTCCTCTTAAATAAATAATATTATTCAAATGGTAGGATATCCTCTTTTCATCTTGTGCAATATTTCGAACAGTATAATTATTAATGCCTAAATCAAGTAGAATATTAGCAATTAATGTTAACGATAATAAGGCAAAATACTTTCCATAGACTTCGTTTCCCAATGAGCGCTGTATGCCGGCGTCGATGACTAAAACGGAAAAAGGTTTAATTAAAAAGTTTAAAGCTAAAGAAATAAATATGCCAGAAATAAAATGCTTTTGCATGGCTCTAAATTAGCCTATTTCACCATCAACTTAAAACCTATACCGTGAACATTTAATATTTGAACCGACGAATCCTCTTTTAAAAGTTTCCGAAGTTTAGCAATATATACATCCATACTTCTGCCATTAAAATAGCTGTCATTTCCCCATATCGCTCTGAGCGCGCCTTGACGGTCTACAACCTCGTTTACATTTCTTGCCAATAACGCCAAAAGGGCGTTTTCTTTGGTAGTTAATTTCTTGGTGTTTTTTGCCCCAAGAATTATGCTCTGTGATTCAATAAACCTGAACTTGCCTATGCTTATTTGTGCAGTAGGTTCAGTGGGATGGGTTCGTCGAAGAATAGCATTTATACGGGCGAGTAGTTCTTCCGTTGCAAAGGGTTTTGTAAGATAATCGTCGGCGCCAAGTTCAAAGCCTTTCAATCGGTCTTGTTCCAGGCTTTTTGCCGATAAAAATAAAATCGGTGTTTTTTTATCAATCAACCGCACCTCTTTAGCTACTGCAAACCCGTCTTTTTCCGGCATCATAATATCTAAAATAATAAATTGAAATCGGGTTGGTTCGCGGCGAAATAATTCCATAGCCTCGGTTCCGGTCGATGCCAATTTTACGGTATACCCTTTTGATTGAAGAAATTCCGTCAAGAGTATTCCCAGACTTTCATCATCCTCTGCAACCAGAATTCTCATAATATTACTTTTTATAATAAAAAAACATGATATTAAATTCTCCGATGATCATCATCGAAAACCCACTTAACTACCAAATAAGCTAACGCAAACAAACGAACCTTTATTGTAATAAACAACGGATTAAATATTTGGTTGTACCATCTCCTGACTTAAAGATAGGGGAAAGCGTAGCGCATCTGGCCTTTTCTTTTGGAACTTACAGCAACATTTTATGGGCAAAAACCGCAATAACGGCTATCTTATCAGGGTAAAATGCCCGACAAAACGCGCTACCTTATCAATATCTGGCATTTTTATATTAATGAAATAGGTATAAGTCCCCGGCGGAGCGTCAAGGCCCATCGTGCCATAGGATCCATCCCATCCCACCTCTAAATTATTGGTTTCAAAAACAACCTCTCCCCAACGATTATATATCAACATATTAAAATTATATGGATCAAAACCTACAGGAAAGAGGGGTTTAAAATGTGGGTTAAAAGGGTCTCCATCCGGAGTAAAGGCATTAGGTATGTAATAAAGTCCTCCTACCTGAGCGCCGATGGTCAATTTGACGCTATCCGAACAACCGAATGCTGTGGAAACCGTCAACGTAACTTCAGCACCGGATTGTGTTCCAACAAACATGTGCGTTGGCGAAAATTCTGTAGAATTTTCTCCGTCGCCAAAATTCCAATAGTAATTAACTCCGCCAACACTTGAGTTCGTAAATTCGACCGATTGTGAAGATTCTGTAAAAACAGCGACATTTGAGGAAAATTCCGCTGTTGGAAATCCCTCCGTACAAACGGCCCCTAACATTGACGCGCTATCAACACATCCATTCAAGGTTCCAACCGCGAATATAGAGTAACAACCTCCCGCGACATACAAATTTTGAACCAAGGAGCCGGTTCCCGTAAAGCCGTTGGTTGAGGTCCATTGATAAGCCGTATTGGGATTTGGGGCATCTATGGAAATTGTGACATTCAATGGAATACATCCCCATGTGGTATCAAGGCTAAAATCCATTACTGGAAGCGGTTTTATAGTAACCAACCCATTGGCCAAATTGCTTAAACAGTTGTTTAGCGTATATTGAGCCTGATATGTCGTTGTTACCAACGGTGCCACCGTGATAGAATTCGTGGTTTGATTGCCAGGAGACCACAGAAACGTTCCGCCCGGTAGGTTTGGAACCGCAGTAATTGTCCCTGTCTCTCCATAACACATTACCAATGGTGCGATGGATAGTACCGGTACAGGATTCACGGTAACCGTTCCTGACGCTTGCGCGGAGCATCCGGTTAAAGTATAAGTTACTGAATAGGTTGTTCCAGGTAATCCTGGGTTTACATTTATGGTTTGTGTTGTTTGGTTGTTGGACCATAAATAAGTTCCTCCTGGTAAATCCGGAGTGGCAATTAATTGGATTGTGTCCCCGTTACAAATAGTGTCGCTGTTTACCGATATCGTTGGTGTGGGATTGACGGTGACCAATGCCGTATCAGCAGAAGAGCAACCATTCCAAGTGTAGGTTGCTGAGTAGGTTGTTGACTGCATTGGATTTACCGAAATTGAACTGACCGTTTGTCCATTATTCCATGCAATTGTTCCTCCCGCTGGAGCGGTAACCGCGGTTAAATTGGCTGTTTGACCTGTACAAATTGTTGCGTCATTTATGGTGATGCTCGGCACTGGAGCTACCGTCGTTGTGATTGAAGCGGTATTCGTGCACCCTTGTGCGTTGGTTGCAGTAACCGTAAAGGTGCCCGCAGTAGTAATGCTCGCATTTGCATTGGTTCCTAAGCCGTTATCCCAAGAGTAACTTGTTCCGCCATTGGCTGTAACGTTAATTGTCGGCGCGTTACAATCGATGATGGTAGTCCCGGTATTATTGGTTATTGTCGTTGTTGGTGTTTGATTAACCGTGACTTGGGTGGTGGCACTGACGGATCCACAGTTTGAATTTATGGTGATCGTATAAGTTCCTGAAGCGGCAACCGTTGCGTTCGGAATCGTTGGATTTTGTTGGTTGGAAGTAAATCCATTTGGCCCCGTCCAGCTGTAGGTATAAACACCGGCTAATGGAACAGCAGGAGTTGGATTTGCGGATAAGTTCAAGGTGGCCCCAGAACAAATTGGTCCACTATTAGTCGCGACAGCAGTAGGTGCTGCACAGCAGTTTATATACATCCAAATTCGTCCAATGTTGTAAAAAGTCTCAGACCAAATATTTGCCATGGGTTGACCGCCTGTAGGGCAGCTTTGCATACCGCTACGCGACAATGTAGTCGGGAAACCAAGAATACTTGTTACAAAATTTGGTTGCCCGTAGGTATTAACGCAATTGCCCCTAACACCATAAACCCCAATGATTTGCCCTGTAGTCACTGGTATATTACAAGGAATTATCCCGTTGGGTTGATTCGTTACTGAAAACAGCTGTATAAAGTTATTTGTGGTTCCCGGAAACGCAGGAGGTGCGGCAGCATTGAAGCGAACAACGCGCACGGTTTGTAAACCGTTAGATGCTGTAGTTGGAACCTCCAACCCGCAAATAGTAAAATTCGTTGGGGCTGTAAAATGGTACCCCCTTATCATACTCGTAAACGTGTTTAGCTGATTTCCAACACTAATTTGCGTTTGGGAAAGTCCTCGATTGAATAACCCAGAAAGAACAACTAGGAATAATATTTTTTTCATTACTTAAAAGGAATGACAAATTTACATTATCTGAACGTTAAATCCACATTGAACGTTGCTTTTACCTTAGTAAATTGACGTGCCCTGTCAGAATAATTTGTTCTTGGCTAACATTGACCAATACAAAAGTAATCTTATACGTGTACGTTCCGGTAGGACAATCCAATCCTTCCAATCCGTAGGAACCGTCCCAGCCTACTTGCATATTGTGGGTCTCAAACATCACTTCTCCCCATCGGTTGTAAATTACCATCTCATAGCCCTCCGAAGATACTCCCG